>JAZTWC010000088.1:0-43957 GCA_045635665.1 Acutalibacteraceae bacterium | reverse complement strand
AACGAGGTTAAGAGATTCTTCCCACAGAAGGTTTACGGCACAGTTATTCCGCGTAATGTAAGACTTTCTGAAGCTCCGAGCTTTGGTCAGCCGGTAATTTATTATGATAAATCCTCAAAAGGCAGCATTGCCTATATGGATTTCACAAAAGAATTTCTTAAAAAGAATAACAAACGCCCTAGAGGCTAATTTTGACCTATACTATTATATATAAGGAGGAAATTATGGCACCGAAAAAGAAAGCAGGACTCGGCAAGGGTCTCGATGCACTTTTTATAGATAACTCTACCGAAGAAAATGGTGATAAGTTAGTCAATATCAATGATATCGAACCTAACCGTGATCAGCCCAGAAAATTCTTCGATGAAGAAGCTTTAAAAGAGCTTGCAGACAGCATAGCAATGCATGGCGTTATTCAGCCTTTATTGGTACGCCCTTTAAGTGATGGCGGATACCAGCTCATCGCCGGCGAAAGAAGATGGCGTGCTTCACGTATGGCAGGACTCAGTCAGGTACCCGTAGTAGTAAAGGAAATGACTGACGAAGAGGCTATGGAGTTAGCTCTTATTGAAAACTTACAGCGTGAAGATCTCAATCCAATAGAAGAAGCTGAAGGTTTCAAGCTTTTGATGGATACTTATTCATTTACACAAGAGCAGGCTGCTGAAAGAGTAGGTAAGTCAAGACCTGCAGTAGCAAATGCTCTCAGACTTCTCAATTTGCCTGAAGCTGTTTTGGATATGGTTAAACAGGGAATAATCTCATCAGGTCATGCGAGAACACTTATTCCACTGACAGATGAAAAGCTTATAATCAAATTAGCGGAGGAAATTTCTCAAAAAGAACTAAGTGTACGCGAAACAGAGAGAATAGTCAAGACTCTGCTTAAACCAAAGAATGAACTTGTAAAGAAAAAGTCAAAGAGAGACCCGTACTTTGATGAATGTGAGATAGCTATACGCGAAGAACTCGGCAGAAAAGCTAAAATCAACGTTTCACGAGGAAATAAGGGTTCAATTGAGATAGAATTTTTCAGTAAAGAAGATCTGCAGAGCATATTAGAGGCTCTTGCGAAATAATCAACAAGGAGTAATAAAAAATGTTAGATATTAAACTTATCAGAGAAAACCCCGACAAAGTAAAGGCAGCCATGAAAACAAGAAATAAGGATATGGATGCTATTGTTGACGAAATCCTTGCTATTGACAAGCAGGTAAGAGAGCTTACACAGAAAGCTGACGCTCTTAAGGCTGAACAGAATGCTGCAAGCAAGCAGATTCCTCAGATTAAGAAAGAAGGCGGAGACATCAGTGAGATTATGGCTCGTATGAACGCTATCAAAGAAGAAGTTAAGGTTCTTGATGCTGATAAAGCTGAACTTGCAGCTAAGCAGAAGACTATGATGTACGAATTTCCCAATGTACCCTCAGACACAACACCCGTTGGTAAAGACGACAGTGAAAATGTTGAGGTACGCCGTTGGGGTGAACCCAGAAACTTTGACTTTGAAGCTAAAGCTCACTGGGATATTGGTGCAGATTTAGGTTTACTTGACCCTGAAACAGCCGCAAAGGTTACAGGTGCTCGTTTCCACTTCTACAGAGGCCTTGGCGCAAGACTCGAAAGAGCTATCATCAACTTCTTCCTCAACACTCACACAGAGCACGGTTACACTGAAGTATTCCCTCCCTTTATGGTAAACAGAGCTTCAATGACAGGTACAGGTCAGCTTCCTAAGTTTGAAGAAGACGCATTTAAGCTTACAAACGACTACTTCCTTATTCCTACAGCAGAAGTACCCGTTACAAATATGTATCGCGACGATATTATGGACGGTTCACAGCTTCCTATGAGCTTCTGTGCTTATTCAGCTTGCTTCAGAGCTGAAGCAGGTTCAGCAGGCAGAGACACAAGAGGTCTTATCAGACAGCATCAGTTCAATAAGGTTGAGCTTGTTAAGTTTGCAAAGCCTGAAGAAAGCTATGCTGAGCTTGAAAAACTCACAAATGATGCTGAAAGAGTACTTCAGCTTCTCGGTCTCCCCTACAGAGTAGTTGCTCTTACAACCGGTGATATCGGTTTCTCATCAGCTAAGACATATGACATCGAAGTATGGATGCCTTCATACGGCAGATATGTTGAAATCAGCTCCTGCTCAAACTTCGAAGACTTCCAGGCAAGACGTGCATCAATCAGATATAAGAATGGTCCCAAGGATAAGGCTCAGCTTGTACACACCCTCAACGGCTCAGGTGTTGCAATCGGCAGAACAACTGCGGCTATCCTCGAGAATTATCAGAATGCAGACGGCACAGTAACAGTTCCCGAAGCGCTCAGACCTTATATGGGTGTAGATATCATTAAATAAGAAGAGCGAGCAAGTTCTTTTGGTTACTTTTCGTGGGGAAAAGTAACGCCTGCACGGCGAGCGGTATATTATACGAAAAGACAAGTTGTTTGCTTGTACGCGACAAACAAAGGCGGTCAGAGGTAAATCTCCGGCCGCCTTATTTAATTAAGATGTTTGCATACCATAATATAACCTGGATTATATACCTAAAGTAGCAAAATTGCCAAAAAAAAATCGTTGTTTTTGTGATAAGAGACAATTTTTAATTTTTTGAAAAAGATTGTAACACATAACCTTGACTTTATTGACTGCTTAATGATATACTGATACTAACTAAAAGTGACTCTTTATACCCTTTTGAGGGTGAAGTGCGCCATTAACGGTCAGGTCAGGGGTCGGGTGAGCTTCATTTTCGGGGAAAAAAGACCACGATAAGTTTCGTTTATGCGGTGAAAACCGTTTATTAAATAAACAAAGTAAATTTTTATTAAGGAGGAAAATCTTAATGAAAACTTTTAAAAAATCATTATCATTAATTATGGCAGTGCTTATGGTATTGTCTTGCTGGGTGTGGGTTGCACCCACTGAGGCACAAGCAGGTGCTGAAGAAGGCCAGTACTATTTTAAATGGGTTATCGGTAATGTTTCAGAAGCCGGTAACAGTGGTAACTGGGCGGGTAACCAACTTACAATTTATTACACTAAGGTTGACGGTACAACCGGTAATAAAGTAGTAAATCTTACTAAAAGCAATTATTCATCAACCGGTGCCAATAAGGTAATATGGGAAGGATGGATTGACGGTTTCCCAACTTCTGCAGGCTGGTACATGAAGATGGAGTGGAAAGCTGCTGCGTCTGTATATCTTAATGCACGTGATTGTACATACTATGTTGGTTCAAGTTCAAGCAATATGACTGCTGTATCAAACACTGACTCATTCAAGTGGCAGAACGACGCCATCGGTCAGGGTACTAAAGAAGGTACTATCACACTTAGCGCCCAGGCCGATAAGTATCCCCAGATTGCAACATTTAAAGACAAGCCCATAACTTCTGCTACAGTTGAACTTCCTAGCATCAAAGCGGATTTAGAAGATAAAAAGGTATTTTCAAGCAACTTTGCAATTAAGTGCTATGACCAGTATGGTGTAAGAATTACTGCTTCTACTGAGTTTGGTATTAAGACTATAAATAATGCTTCAGCAGATTTTGACTATAACTTTACCAAGGATATCTCAGGTTTATGGTATGAAAATGGTAACGTTTACTACAATAGAGATTTACAGGCATTAGTTCCTAATAAATCAGGTACATCTTATTATCTTTTCTGTCATTACAGTGATACTAGATTTGGTGAAAAGAGAGAACTGCTTTCAACTATTACTATTAACTATCCGAAATATACTGTATCTGTTGATCCTGATGGTTCAGTTTTGATACCTGTATACGGTGAAGATCCAATAAAGCTTCAGCCTGATATGGATATGAGTAACGGCAAACCTCAGAGTAACAAATGGTCATACACAGGTGTTTACCAGACATCAGCTGCTACATTCCCCAAGGGAACAGCTAGTAAAGAGGGTTATATATTCAAGGGTTTCTGGACTAAACCCCAGCCTGTATCAACAACAACAAAAACAGAAGCTGCCGATTACAATTCACTTGAAGCTGAATTTGCTACACCCGTAAGCAGTGAAGATTTCGTTAACGTATACGGCGGTAAAAAAGAAGGCGAAGAAGGATATACTCCTTATGTAACAAAAGACGGCAAAACATATTACGATGCAGGTAAACTCTGGAGTTCTGACACAGGTAAGATGGCTGTCGAAGACGTTGATTACTATGGTTGGTGGCTTGCAGAGGATATCACAGTTAATTTCTATGATATCGATGGTGCTTATCGCGGAACAAAGACTACAAAGCGTAATAAGATAGAAAACACAGACTGGTATCCAGATCCTAAAGACGGTTATATTTCAGGTGCGTTCACATATCAGGGCTTTGCAGGTCAGTGGCGTGATATCACAGGTGCACTTGTTACTGAAGGTTCACATCAGTTCTCAGGTAAGAGCAAGACTCTTACACTTACTCCTGTTTATGAAACAAAAACATATAAAGATACATACAACATTAAATTCATCAGCCCTCTGACAGGTGCTGCAATTGACCCCACACCTACCAACGGTGTTGCTTCAGGTGACTATTCATACAGACACCTTCTCGAGGGTGCAAATATTGCTCCTGCTCAGAATGTTCCCATTGATATCGCATATGGATATGACTACTCATATGAGTTCTCAGGTTGGTCATCACAGGTACCCGCAAATGGTGCAAGATATCACGTAGTATTAAAAGATGATACTTCATTCGCAGAAAACACTGACTGGATTGTAAGAGACGATGTAACATATTATGCAGTATTCAGAGCTACAGTTAAAGAGTATGTAATTGCTTTCAAATACACTGACTCAACAGGCGAAGAAAAGACTGACATTAAGTATGTAGCTTACGGTGCTTCTATTGATACTCCCGACGAAGTAAACAGAACTTATGCTAAAGATGGTAAGGGTTACAACCTTCTCAGTTGGAGATCAGATTACATTGCTGAGAATCTTGATGTTGACGGTGTTATCGTATTGAACGAAGAAAACGTAGGTATCACAGAAGAAAACCTCAAGGGTAAAGTTCCCGAGTTCCCTGTTTTATTTGAAGCTGTATATGATAAGGGTACACCGATGCCCTACACAATTACATTCAAATATAAGAATGCAAAGGGCGTAGATAAGACATTTACTGCTGATGTTAATCACGGCAGCAAAATTACTGCAGATATAGTTGCAGAGCTCGCTATTGTTCCCGCTGAGTACGATGACGGTAGTGCACTTTATACATTTGCAGATAAGTGGATTGTAACTGACGGTGCATCAGACAAGGCAGAATACGCAACTGACGAACTTACAACATTCTCTCCCGTATCACACGTAACATTCGAAGCTGTTTACGGTGAGGGCGTACCCTTCTACACTGTAACATATATCGATGGTGATAAGACCTTCACTGAAAGAGTTCTTAAGGATTCTAACTTACCCGCATGGTTTGTAAATGACAGTGAATACATTCCTACAAAGGCTGACGCTGAAACAGGTGAATACATCTTTGCAGGTTGGTTCGATGAAAAGCAGACAGATAAAGACTTCGAAGAAACAAACGGTACAAAGTACACAGCAGAAAGTTCAGTAACAGGCGACCTTGTTCTTTATCCTCAGTTTACATTCAAGGCCTTCACATACAACATCAAGTTCCTTAACTGGGACGGTACAGTTCTTGCAGAAGGCGACTTTGAAGCTGGCGAAAGCTTTGAAGAAACACTTGAAGCTGCTGAGAATATAGCTCAGAAGGTTGCTGACAATGAATACTACTACACATTTATCGGTTGGGATAACAACCCCGGTAACTGCGTTTGCGGCGGTAAAGAGTTAGTATTCACCGCTCAGTACAAACCTGGTTATATCACATACAAGGCAAGATGGTACGCTGACGAAGCATCAATGAATGGTGCAATCCCTGAGTTTGAAACTGTTGGTCAGGATGGTCTCCTTGCAATCACAAGCCACATTTTCGGTGCTGCAGTTTATGCACCCTCAGTAAAACTTGATATTCCCCAGGGCGAAGTGTTTGATGGTTGGTACTATAACGACGGCACAGGAGAAAAAGCATACCATAGAGGTATGACTATCACAAGTTCAATGAGCTTCTATGCTAGGACTAAGGTGCCCGAAGCTGAAGCTGGCTTCACTGTAACAACAGTGATTAATGGTGAAACAGCTGATTACAGAATTCCTGTGGAAGAAGGCAAAGTACCTACAGCTGAAGTTATCGGCAGACCTCTCGATGGTTATGTAGATGAAAACAACCACAACAAGTTTGACGGTTGGTATACAACTGAAGACTATGCAGAGGATACAGAATTTGATATCACTGCAGAAGTTACTGAAGATATCAAGGTTTATGCTAAGTTTACAGTGTCTGCTCACGTAATGGATCAGAGAGAACTTCTTGCTGCTCCCACATATTATGAGGCAGGTAGTGAATATGTATGGTGTGCATGTAATAAAGAAGCCACCATCGCTAAAGATGATAATGGCGAATATGTTGCAACAGAAATCCCTGTACTTCAGGATACAACTGCTCCCACAGGTACAATCTACCTTGGTGGTCAGTCATGGAGCTCAACAGGTACTCCCGCTTACACAACAGATAATGATCCTATCAGCATTCGTGTAAATGATAAAGCTGATGTTATCATCGCTGCAAACGATGCAGGCATAGGCGTAAAGATTATCAGAGCTTTCGCATTCCCTGCAAACACAGTTCTCACAGCTCAAAACTACGGTGCAGCTCAGAAGATTGCAGAAGACGTATTTACAGATTACACACAGAAAATCAACAACAATGCTAACTATGTAGTTAAGCTTGGTGACTTTAATGTTGCTGCTCTCAATGCTGATGGCACACCCATCACTGATAGCGAAGGCAATGTTGAATACACAAGTCTTAAAGACGGCGAAGCTTATATCATTTACTACTATGTAAACGATAAGGCAACTGAAGCTAACGGTGCTCCTGCTACAGGTAACCAGCTCAACAGACTCGTAAGAACAGCTAAGTTCATCTACGACAAATCAGCTCCTGAAATCGAAATCGTAGGTGACAGTAATGCTGCTACTACAACAAAAACAATCACATATTGTGGTCAGGCTATCATCGAAAATATCGAAGACGGCGCAACTGTCACAGTTAATGGTAAAGCAGTTGAACTCACAGGTGAAAACGGTGCATTAACATACACTATCGCTGAAGCAGGCAACTATGTAATTACTATTACTGACGAAGCAGGCAACTCAAAATCAGCTAAGATTAAGGTAACAGATGGCCATGACGAAGTAAAGATCAGTAAGGACGTTACATGTACAACAGACGGTTACGAGATGATTACTTGTGCAGTTTGTAACAAGGAAATCAAGAATGAAGTAACAACACATGAAGGCCACAAGTATGGTGAAGAAGTAACTATCGCAGCTACATGTGCAAAAGACGGTTACACATACAAGACATGTTCAGTATGCGGCGATGTTGAAACAACATCAACAACACCTAAGCTCGACCACGTTGATCAGGGTAGAACTGAAGTTGTTACTAAGAAAGCAACATGCTCAGTAGCGGGTTCAAAGACAATTTACTGTGCAGCTTGTAATACTGCTCTCAAGACAGAAGAAATTGCGATAGATGAAAACGGTCATGCTTTCGGTGCAAAGAAGACACTCAAGGCAACATGTGACACAGATGGTGAAGTATACAGACAGTGTAAGTATTGCTACACCACAGATCATATGGAAACACTTCCTAAGCTCGAGCATAAGGATACAGGCAGATACACTGTAGTTCTTACTCCTGCAACATGTTATGCAGAAGGCGAAAAAGCCACATACTGTAAGGTTTGTGACGAACAGATCGGCGAAAAAGAGTCTATTGATAAGATCGATCATACTCTCAAGCTCGTTAAGTATGAAGGCGAAGCTAACAATTTGGTTGCAACATTTAAAGACGGCTATATGCGTTATGAATGTCAGGTAGCAAATTGTCTTTATAAGAGTGAACCTACAGCTATCAAGGTTACAGTTAACTACACAGTAACTTTCGAAGGCGTTGAGAATGCATTCACAAAGACCGAAGGCGAAACAATCACAATGGATGAAGTTTATGCTAAGGATGAATCCGGCAACTACATTTATCCCTCAAAGGCATCAGACGAATACAAGAACTACACATTCGCTGGTTGGAAGGGTGAAGACGGCAAGATCGTAAATCTTCCTATCAAAGTTAAGAAGAACGATACTTATGTTGCTGCATACACAGAAACAAAGAGAACTTATACTCATACATTCAAGATTGAAGGCGAAGATAAAGCTAATTTTGCTGTAATTATTGGTACATACGAAGATGCAAATAAGAAGCCTTCATATGTTCCCACAAAGGCGGCAACAGCAACAGAAAGATATGAATTCAAGTATTGGGCAACTACAGCCGGTGTTGAAGTAACAGACTTCACAATGACAAAAGACGCAACATTCGTTGCAAAGTTCGACACAATCGAAACTAAGTTCAGGGCATTATTCTACAACGAAGGCAACGACCTTATCTGGTACACATCTGTAACTTCAAGTGACATTGTCAAGTATGGTAACTTCAAAGAAGGAGCTCTCGTAGTACCGACTAAGGAAGCAGACGATAACTACCACTACACATTCGCTGGTTGGGAATATGTTGGTAATGATGAACTTGTAGCCCTTGGTGGTAATATTACTTCAGGTATTACATCTGACATCAGAATCTTTGCAAAATACACTAAGGCAGAGCACAACTTCGTAACTGTCGAAGATGAAAACAAGACCTGGGCAGCAACTTGTACCGAGGAAGGCCAGACAACTAAGGCATGTCCTGCATGCGGTGAAGAAAAAGTTACTATAGAACCCAAGATCGCTCACACTTATGTTGAACAGACTGATGGTACATTGAAGTGCACTTGTGGTGAGATAAAAGAAGTAGATGCTAAGGAAGTAACTCTTACATTCAAACACGGTGACAACTTAGTAACAAATGTAACTGTTGCTGAAGGCAAGACTTACGAAATCACAGCCGCTGATAAGGCTGCTACAGCTGAATTCAACTACACATTTGAAAAATGGGTAGACGAAGATGGTAACGTGGTTTCAACAGAAGCTGAACTCAAAGTAATTGCAACTGATAAGAATGCAACATATGAAGCTAAGTATACAGAAACAAAGCGTTCATATAGCGTAATCTATGTAACCAGCGATTACAAAACACTTCAGTCATTTAGCACAGAGTTTGAATACGGTTCAGCTATCCCCGCATATACCAATGCAACTCCCACACAGAAACGTGACGCAAACAAGCACTATAAATTCAGTGGTTGGTCAGTAGATGTAGTGAATGGCAAGGTTACTGGCGATATGATGATTGTCGCAAGATTCGAGGGTACACCTCATAACCTCAACAATACTGTGACAGAAAAAGCAACATGTACAACACCTTCAACAACTTATAAAGCATGTGACGGTGACGGTTGCGATTACAGACAGGCTGTTGGCTCAACTGGTGATACACTTCCTCACGAAATCAAGGAAGGCACATACTATGAGAAACCTGCTGGTCTTGAAGCAGGTGAAAGAAGCTTCACTTGTGCAAACTGCGGTCAGAAGATCACAGAAAAGATTCCTGCAAACAAAGAAGAAATCACAATCATCATTTATGATAACAGCGGTAAGCTCGCAACACTCGGCACTGCACACGTAACACTTTATGAAATCGTTGACGGCGAAGAAATATTCTTCAAAGGTCCTCGCGATACAGATGATAATGGTGTAGTTAAGTTCGAAGTTGGAAAGGGCAAGAAGTGGAAAGCAGCTATCACAGGTGATGGTATCGAAGGCGGCTACGGCGGCGAAGTTAAGGCTGGCGTAAACACATTTGGTAAGGCTGCTGAAGAAGAAGTTAAACCTGAAGAGCCTTCATGCTCATGCACATGCCATAAGGATACATTCTGGGGTATCATCTACAGATTCTTCCAGAAGCTCGTAATGTGGCTCACAGGCAACCCCAAATGCTGCGGCGATCCCGATGCAAGAATCTGGGGCTAAGTAAAACATAAATCCCCTCCTCGTGAGGGGGTTTTTTCTGTCTGAATGGATTTTAAAAACATATATTATTGACAAAACTCATCATAAATGGTATAGTTATGACGAGTATAATCATTTAAACGGAAAGAGGAAAATCCTATGGCAAGATATACAAAAGAGGACATTATCCGCATAACAAAAGAAGAAGAGGTAGACTTTATCTGTCTGCAGTTCACTGATATTCTCGGCACACTTAAAAGTGTCAGCATCACTGCAAGCCAGCTCACAAAAGCTCTCAACAACGGCTGTATGTTTGACGGCTCATCAATTGACGGTTTTGTAAGAATTGAAGAAAGTGATATGAGACTTCATCCCGACCTTGATTCTTTTGTAATTTTACCTTGGGATGAGACTTCCGGTAAAACTGCAAGACTTATCTGTGATGTTTATAACGCTGATGGTACCCCCTTTGAAGGTGACCCCCGTTATGTTCTCAGAAGAGCGATCAAAAAGGCTGCTGATATGGGTTATACCTGCAACATTGGTCCCGAGTGTGAGTTTTTCCTTTTCCATCTCGATGAACATGGCAAGCCCACAACCAAAACTTATGACCACGGCGGTTATTTTGATCTTGGTCCTGTTGACAGAGGCGAGAGATGCCGTAAGGATATCTGCCTTTGCCTTGAAAAGATGGGCTTTGAGATTGAAGCATCACATCACGAAAATGCTATAGCTCAGCACGAAATCGACTTCAAGTATGACGAAGTACTCAGAACAGCTGACAATGTTATGACATTCAAATATGTTGTAAAGAATCTTGCAAATCAGCACGGTCTTTACGCAACATTTATGCCCAAGCCCATTTACGGTATCTGTGGCTCAGGTATGCATATCAACCTTTCACTTTTCAAAGGTAACGAAAATGTTTTTTGTGATACTAACGATGCTGCAGGTCTCAGCGCTGTTGCTTATAACTTCATCGCAGGTGTAATGCATCACATCAAGGCTATCACTGTTATCACAAACCCTATTGTTAATTCATATAAGAGACTTGTGCCCGGATATGAGGCTCCCGTATACATCGCCTGGTCAGCAAAAAACAGAAGCCCCCTTGTACGTATTCCTACAGCAAGAGGCACAGGCACACGTATCGAGCTTCGTAATCCCGACCCCGCTGCAAACCCCTATCTTGTTATGGCTGCAGTTCTTCAGGCAGGTCTTGACGGTATCGAAAAGGGAATGACACCTCCCTCACCCAAGGATTCAAATATTTTCCACCTTACTCCTGATGAGAGAAAAGCTGAGGGTATCCACTCACTTCCCAAGACACTTTACGATGCACTCAGAGAGTTCAAATACAGCGACTTTGCAAAGATGGCTGTCGGTGAGCACGTACACGAAAAGTATGTTGAAGCTAAGACTGAAGAATGGAAAGAGTACAGCACTAGAGTTTCACAGTGGGAAATTGACAAATATTTAGGTAAATATTAATTATTCAGGGCAAGTAAATATCACTTGCCCTTTTCCACCCTATTAAGGAGAAAATTAAAGTATATGAATTTCGAAATTAATCCCTACGCTTATAAGAGCATTTTTGCGGTGCCCACAAGCGTAGTTGACGATAATATAAGGCTTGCCAGTGTTCTGCAGCTTAAGGTGCTTTTGTATATGCTTCGTCATAGTGAAAAAGATCTCAGTGGAGAAGATGTGGCGCAGGTACTGTCTCTTGACAAGGCGGATGCTGAAGATGCTATGATTTTCTGGCAGGAAAGAGGTTTGCTTGTAAAGTCAGATGAAACCGCAAAGCCGATACTTCACCTTGAAGCTACTACAGATGTTACCCTGACAAAGGTTCCCGAGTACCCTGCCGAAGAGGTAGAGCTTCAGCCTAAAAAGGTAGCAGATATTCCTATTTCAAGACCCAGTCACGAGCAGATTGCTGCGAGACTTCAGGAATGTAAAGAGTTTTCAGCTCTTTTCGCAGAAGCTCAGGCTGCGCTTGGCAAAACTATCGGTTACGACGGTCAGTCGGTGCTCATTATGATGCACGACAGCTACGGTCTGCCCTTTGAAGTTATACTTATGGCTGTCGAGTATGCTGTTTCACAGCAGAAGACGGGCTTTTCATCTATTGCAAAGATTGGTAAGCTCTGGTCTGAGCAAGGCATCGACACTCTTGAAGGTGCTATGGAATATATCGAAGAGCACAACTCAGTCAATGAAGTCTGGAATAAACTCCGCTCACTGACAGATATTTCAAACCGTACACCAACCTCGAAGCAGAGAGGTTATCTCGTCGCCTGGGTAAAAGAGTACGGGTACGATGAAAACATAATCTATTATGCTTATGAAGAGTCTGTGGACCGTACCGGTAAGATGAGTATGCCCTATATGGATAAGATAATCAGAAACTGGTATGAAAGAGGAGTCAAGACTCCTATGGATATTCAGAGAGAAAAAGCAAAATGGCAGGAAGAAAGAGACAAGAAGCTTCCCCAGAAAAATGCGCCTAAGCAAAAGGTACCTGCCTTACTTCAGGATGAACCCTCTTATGATATTGACGCTTTCACGAGAAAAGCCATAGGTATCAAATATAAAAAGCCAAATACCGACTAAGAAGGTGAAAATATGTCTTACAAAAAAAGTGTATATATAAAAGCTAAAGAAATACTCTCTCAGAGAAAAGCTGTAGCTGAAAGAGATGCTGAAATGAGACACTCGGCAGCAATTGCAATGTGTCCTGAGATAGCTCAGATTGAAAGAGAGATGGCTTCTCACGGTGCAGATGTTGTCAAGGCTGTGGGTATGGGTGCAAACCTTGACGAGTATATGAAAAATCTCGCCATAGCTAACCTCAGAGCTCAGGCAAGACGCAAAGAAATTCTAAAGGGTGCAGGTTTTCCCGAAGATTATCTTGAAGTAAAGTATACCTGCGATATATGTAAAGATACAGGTTACAACAAAGAGTTTTACTGTCAGTGTTACAGAAAGCTTATCAGAGATGTTGCAAGAGAGCAACTCGGAGAAAACTCACCTTTAAAGAAGTGCACTTTTGATAGTTTCAGTCTTGACAAGTACCCTGATGTAGTTGATAGTGCTATCGGCATCAATCAGCGTCAGCATATGAAAGATAACTATGAATTCTGCAAAGCTTATGCGAGAAATTTTACAATACAGGATCAGGGCATTTTTATGTACGGCAAAACGGGTCTTGGCAAGACCCATATGTCTCTTGCCATAGCAAATGAAGTCCTAAACAAAGGCTATGATGTTTATTACGGCACAATTCAGTCTATTATGGATAAGCTCGAAGGTGAGCATTTCGGCAGACTCCCAAGAGAAGACAGTATCAAAGAAGATATTCTCACCTGCGATTTGCTGATTATCGATGACCTGGGCACTGAGTTTGTAACACAGTTCACAACAGCAGAGCTTTATAATATTATCAACAGCAGAATACTTTCATCTTTACCCACAATCATCAGCACTAATCTGAGTATGGGAGAGATTGCTGAAAAATACTCACAGCGCGTAGCCTCAAGAATTATGGGAAGCTGTAATGCTTTATATTTCTGCGGTAAAGATATAAGACAGATGGATTAAGTAAACGGGAGAAAAATATGAGAAACAGATATCTTTTTGCATACTTTCTTGGCAACGAGCCCGAGCAGGAAAGAATATGCTTTGCTGTAAGTGATGACGGTTACCATTTCACACCTCTTAACGGTAACAAGCCTGTAATCATACAGACCAAAGGTAAGCAGTGTGTACGTGACCCTTATATTTTCAAAGGTCAGGATGAATGCTACTATATTGTTGGTACTGATATGAAGTGCGTCGAGGGTTGGGAGTCAAATCATGCCCTTGTTGTATGGAGAAGTAAAGACCTGATTGACTGGACAGATGAAACTATAATTGATATGTGCGAGCTCGGTGGAGAATTTACCAACACCACAAGAGCATGGGCGCCACAAGCAATATGGGATGAAAAAGCTGGGATGTATATGCTTTATTGGGCACACTCAACCAAAGAGCACAACACAGCCGGAATGTACTATGCACACACATCTGATTTTAAAACTATCACAACTCCTAAGCCGCTTTATTGCAGACACTGTCAGACTATAGACGGCGACATCATATATAACGAAAAAGAGAAGCTGTATTATCTCTATTTCAAGTATGAGGAAAACCAGTCTATCGCATATGTCACAAGCGAAAATGTTTCCGGTCCTTATAAAGATGAGCCCATCCAGGTATCCATCGCACCTTCGGGAGTTGAGGGTAGCGAGATGTATCAGATTCAAGGTACGGATAAGTGGGTAATGGTTATGGACGAGTATTCCAAAGGTAGATTTTTTATGCAGGAAACCACAGACTTCCACAGCTTCACGGCGGTAACTGATTATGATATGGACTTCGGTCCTCGTCACGGCAGTATCACAGCAATAACCGATGAAGAGTATCAGGCACTTCTGGCATATTATAAATAAAAAAGATAAACCACTTCCTTCTAGAAGTGGTTTTTACTTATATTATTGACAGCAGATTTTCTTTTGAAAAAGCAGGATTGTCATAGACCATGTCGTAAATCTTTTCGAGATTTTCTTCGCTGTACTCTATTTCTTTTGAGTAGTTTTTGGCAATGATGCTGTATCGCTCTTCGCTGTGGGCATCTTCATAAAGATACATCAGCTTTATCATTGTCACACTGACCGCCATAAGAAAGACCTTTGATAATATTTCATCATCATATACGCCCTTGAGAAAATATCTCCAGATAAAATAGACGGCTATGTTTTTAAGGTACAAGTCAAAGTCTTCAGTTTTTTCTGAGAGTTTATCTCTCAGGCGGTCGGTTTTGGCTGTCATATCTTTGATATAGTCCTGCCAGTTTTCATCTATAGGCTCAAGACAAGAAAAGCTATGGAGGAACCCCTTTATATCTGCGCTGGTAATATCGGCAGGGTACGCATCATTTATTTGCATTGGGTCATATATATAATTGTCAGCACAGAACTGAACTTCTATAGCATAGCTTAGTACATTGTTAAGGCGCTGACCCAGTGAGAGGTTGTCGTTTTCAAGAGTAGATATGATTTCATCTCTTGCGAAAATGAGCATATTATAAAAGCTTTCGTTGTAATCATCACAACCTTCGTCATCACAGACTACATCATAAGTTGAGAAGGCATCTTTGTTTGTGACTATAATTCTTGCTGCTTCCTCGCAACAAAGACCGATGCCGCCCTCTTTGACGTCACTGTACCACTCAAAAAATCTCGGATGATCACGGCAAATCTGACAAAGCTTATCCTCGCCAAGGTTTATTATGATTTCACAAAGATTTTTTTCGTTGAGAAAAGGGCATCTTTCGCCGTTGAGTATAAATGAGCAGACTTCACCTTTGTTGATATTGGCTTTTAGCTTGTCTCCGAAGTCACCTTTTACCTTTTCATAGTACTCTGCCGCAGAGGTATCTATATCGATTTCCCATCCGATACAGCAGTTATCTTTACATTTATCTGCGATACATCTGAAATTTCTGTAGTAAGTCGGCATTTTACAAATCATATTAATCACCTGCAATTCATGTTCACTATTTTATCATAATTTTGCATTGTTGAGAAGAGAGTTTTCCACATTTTTAGCGAAATTGTTAGTAATTAGTGCAATATAGATGAAAAAATTCGTCAAAATTATTATTGATAAAAATAACACCATATTATATAATGATATTCTCAGAATTATATGCGGAGGATTATTATGAAAAAGATCTGGAAACACACACTCTTAACCTTGATGATTTTGATAGTTTTTTCACTTGGTGCTATAAGCTGCAGCGCTGTTGAAGCTGTGGTAATTAATGAAGTGGATACTATCTCGGCAGTAATGGCTGAAAAAGCCAAGATTGAACTCGTTGTAACAGGCGAAGTAGTTAATCTGCGCAAAAACAAGACAACACGTCTTAATGCTGAAGTCAGAGGCGTTGATGTACAGCCTCAGATCACCTGGTCTTCATCTGAAGTAACAGTAGCTTCTGTAGATAGCACCGGTCTTGTAAAAGGTCTTGCTATTGGTAGAACTGTTATCACAGCAACTGCGGTTGTTGACGGTGAAACAGTTCAGGGTCACTACAGCATCAATGTAATCAGTGCAAAAGGCCCCATCAAAGAAATTTTCTCAAACTATAACATCTTCAGCTATCGTTATGACTATGTTGATGACGTTTATTACACAGACGACAAGAATTGCTGGCAGAAGCCTTTTGGTTTTGCGAGAATCTATGATATCCTCTCACCATATGTAGCTATGGAATATGACTACACACGTATATTCTTTACATATGAAGAAAAAGACTTTATGGTGCAGTTCTGGAAAGGTCAGTATGGTTACCTTTTCTACGGCGGTGAAATCGGAATTTACAGTAAGCCTGCATCAGATGAAAAAGTAAATATGTTTACTTTCTTTGCAGTAGCAGATGAAGAAGATTGGCCAATGATGGAACTCAGTCTTTATCATCAGCAGTTAAACGGCAACTGGAAGCGTGAATTCACAAGAGATTATGACAGATATTGGTGGTGCACAGGCTTCAAAGCCGGTATCCTCAGAGACGTAGAACCCGCTGACGAGCTCAGATTAGTAAGCAGAATCACATTCAAAGATGAGAATTTTGCAAGCCTTGTAGCTCAGGGTCTTCGTGACTGTGGTTTTGCCGAGGCAACAAGCAAAGATCAGGTTGGTCTTGACTGCTTCTATGTTGACGGCGCAGACATTTATGTAAAGTGGCAGAATATTTCAGAAGCTGAAAACACTATGGGCATCAAAATCGGTGCAACAGCACTCTTCGTTCTCAACATATTCGCAATCTTCATTGCAGCATTCCTTATGTTGGGTGGCGGTATATTCGTACTTGGCTTCTTATTCCTTTTATAAGATAAAATGATTTACAGCACTATTCAAAGTGAATAGTGCTGTATTTTTATGCCGTGATGTATTGACCGTTTTTTTATTTGGTACAGGACAGCGTGTACCTGAGGCAAATGAGTACCATTGGGGATAAAGTCTTCATAGGGATATTATACCTTGTGATATGTAAAGATGTTAAAAGCGATTAAATTGCATCGTATTATCAGAGCATAAGAAAACCACCGGTACAAAACGTAACCGGTGGTAATTGTATTTCTTGGATTAAAGCATTACGCCAAGGGTGAAAGCAACTGCAAAGACAAATGTAAGACAGTATTTTTCAAGATAAGCACCTGCATAGCAGATAGCAGCACCGGGGGCGTATATAATCTTCTGAAGGATATTACCGTGGTGATAAACCTTATCCATCATATTCATTGCATCTTCAATAAGAGGGAATGCGTTAACGAAAAGTGAAATCGCAAACCAATATGATACAGCACCGAGGGCTAAGAGAGCGATGCCCTTGAACTGTAAGTAAACAAGCATCATTGTAGGAATAAGACCAAGGATAAGTGCACCTAACATATTAAAGAAGTAGGGTACAAAGCAAAGTGCAAATGCGCCCTGTGCCTTAGGCATAAATTCATGTTCAACGTGGCTTATCATTTCGTCGCGTCTGAGATAACGGTTATCTTCAACGGGGACTTTGCATATACGGCAGACAATCTGCTCCCACATACCGCGCACAAGAGCACCGGGGAAGGTGAGATATTTAATGAAAATATAAAGTGATGTCATCAGATGTCACCCTCCTTATCTGTGAGAATATCTTTGATTTCAAGCTTACCTTTTTTATACTGCTTAACAGTGTCACTGATTTCGTAACCGCTGGTTTCAAGCATATTTTTCATTTCTTTATAGATGTCCTGGTTACCATTGTAAAGAGCGCAAAGTGCATAGAGGTTACAGCTCTGCACTGAGTAATTGCCAGCTGACATATATTCATCCATTTTTTCCAGAGCAACTGCACCTTCGCCTTTGAGCATATAAGCGATTGCCATAGTGGGCAGATAACCGAGGTCGCCGCTTGCAGCATTCTTTTTGGCTTCTTCGCAGATTTCAAGCATCTTGTCAGGGTCGGGAGTTTCAGTGTAACGATAGAAACTTGCCATAGCAACATAAGCGTTGGTGTCTTCTGAGCTTGTGTCGAGCATCTGATTATAGAGCTTTTCAGTAAGCTCAAGGTTACCGCTTTTTGCTGCAAGACCACAGTAGTTAGAAAGATAAATCCACTGAAGAGTGCCGTCAGTATCTTTTTCAGCAGTCTTTTCCAGCTGAGCAAGAAGTTCTTCACTGCTCTTTTCAGCAATGCTCATTACAACATATCTGTAATACTCAATAAATACAGGGTTAACAACTACGGGGTTGCCTTCCTCATCTGTCTTTTCATAGAGAGCATCAAGGTCAGCCATAACTTTGTCATAGTCATAATCTTTATCGTTAAGTACGGGTGTGATGATATCTGTAATAGCGTAGTAGCTATTTGTGAGTGCTTCTGATTCAGCAGCCAAAGATGCATACTTCTTATTCCAGGGAAGCTTCAGCTGATTTTCGCTGTAAACTCTGTTTATAAGATCAACAGCATCAGAAACATAACCGGTCTTAACGAAGCCTTCGATTGAATCCTTTACAGCCTTCATTGAAATTCTGTCTGTATTTACAGAACTGAGATAACCGTAATAGCTGTTGAGGGCAGTCATAAGCTTGCCTGAATCATAATAAGCAGCTGCATCAGCGACAGACATAAAGTCTTCGGCGTAGCCTGTACCGACATAAGTTGTAGCAACAAAAACAATTGCCATAACTACGGCAGCAAGAATACCGCTCCAACGAAGAGGATGCTTTTTCATAAAATTGCGGCACTCTTCACAGTAGGGATAATCTTCACCGTACTCTGTAGCGCAAGAATTTTCACCGCAACATTCGCAAGGTCTGCCGGGTTCTTCTTCGATTTCCTCTTCTTCGCTTTCAGGTGTGATTTCGTCAAGCTCCTGAATAAGCTCCTGAGGATTTTCGGCTTCTTCAGTTGCCTTATCCAGTTCCTGCTGGAACATATCTCTTAATTCTTCAAGCTCTTGATGGAGCTCATTTGCATCCGATTCTACGGGTGCATTTTCTTCAGCCACTGTCTCGGGTGTTGCTGCTTCACCGATTGACTCTTCAGGCTGAAGCTCATCTCTTTTATTTTCGTCCAAGATATAAGCCTCCTTAAAGGTAGTTTCCTACATTCTACCATTATTTGTAAAAAAATGCAATATCATAATATTATAAGATACTATAATACATTTAGTTAAGATGTAACTTAAAGTTCGGGGGCTCCGTGAAATCGCGCAGCGATTTCCGAGGATGCTTACGCATCCTCGCGCCGTATACGGCGACGGAGCCCCCGATCCTCCACCGCCGACTTTCCTTCAAAAGTTTATGTTGTAAATTGTTTACATATGTGATATAATAAATCTAACTATACCGAAGGAGGTATGCACTTGTCTCTCAAAGCTTATACAGATAAATTTATGAAATACCGCTTTCTTCTCAGAGAGCTTGTAATAAAGAGAATAAAACTGCAGTACAGAAACTCGGTTTTAGGTGTGTTGTGGACATTTCTTCAGCCGCTTCTTACTATGATAGTGCTGACTTTTGTTTTCAGTAACATTTTCGGCAGAAACTCAGCATCAGTAGTGAACTACCCTGTTTTTCTTTTGTCCGGCAGACTGCTCTATGATTTTTATTCGCAGAGCACAAAGCGAGCAATGAAGTCCATCCGAGGCAACGCATCTATCATTAAAAAGGTTTATGTTCCTAAATACATATATCCTTTGTCGGTGGTGCTGTCAACATTTGTGACATTCCTCATTTCTCTGAGCGTACTGGCTCTCGTTATCGGCTTTTTCAATATTATAAAGAAAGATCCCGTGCCGATTACACCTGCAATGTTCTTTGTGTTGGTACCGATACTGATACTTTTTGTTATGTGTCTTGGTATCGGTATGCTCCTTGCAACGTTGGATGTTTTCTTTAAAGACGTTGAGAATATCTACGACGTGTTCTGCACACTTTTATTCTACGGCACACCTATAGTTTACACTCTTGATAAGCTCAATTTCGCCGAGGGTTCATGGCAGACATCTCTGCTCAGGATCAATCCCCTTTACGGCATAATTGATATGTTCCGTGCGGCAGTGCTTCATGGTAACGAGTTTATGGCATATCTTGATGTGAATATGCTGATTTATTGCAGTGTGTTCGCTGTTGTTATGTTGGTAACAGGTATCTTCTTATTCTATAAATTCCAGGATAAGTTCATTCTTCACATTTAAAAGGAGGGCGGAAACTTGAAAGATTACGCTATAGAAGTAAATCACGTGAGCATGCTTTTTCGCCTTAACCGTGAGCGTGTGGATAACGCCAAGGAATATTTCATCAGACTTCTCACAAGAAAGCTTCACTATACAGAATTCTGGGCACTGAAAGATGTCAGCTTCAAGGTTGAAAAGGGTGACAGAGTCGGTGTTATGGGTTTTAACGGTGCGGGTAAAAGTACTTTGCTTAAAACTATAGCCGGTGTGCTGAAGCCGACTATGGGCAACGTAAAGGTTGCGGGTACAATTGCCCCTATGCTTGAGCTTGGTGCAGGCTTTGACCCCAACTACTCCGGTGCGGAGAATATCTATCTTTACGGTGCGACAATGGGCTTTTCAAGAAAGTTCATCGATGAAAAGTATAACGAGATAGTTGAGTTTTCTGAGCTTAAGGATTTCATCAATGCTCCTCTCAAGAGTTATTCTTCAGGTATGAAGTCACGTCTTGGCTTTGCTATTGCAACAGCAGTTAAACCTGATGTGCTTATTCTCGACGAAGTTTTGTCGGTAGGTGATGCGGCCTTTAAAGAAAAGAGTGAGCAGCGCATACTTGATATGATGGAAGACGGTGTTACTGTGCTTTATGTTTCACACAGCACCGACAGAATAAGAAAGCTTTGCAACAAGGCTATTATCCTCACCAAAGGTCAGGTGGTTGCAAGTGGCGAAGTCAATGAGATATGTGATATGTATACTGAAATGGTAAACAGCAAATGATTATATTTAAAGGAGCGATTTTTATCGTTCCTTTTTATTTTATAGTGAATTATTATTCTGCAAAAAGCGACAGGTGATTAATGATATTATTAAAAGTGCAGTGTCATTCGGACAATATGCGAAAGATATAGCCACAAATAATCTGTTTTATTAACATATTGCACAAAGTATTGTGGGCACTTTAGATAATATTGTAACAAAACAACAAAAACTCTTGCATTTTTATTGAGATAGTGATATGATGATAAATGTAGAATTGTAATGATGGGTGTATAAGGCGATTTTTTGCTTCATACTCCCCGAAAATTTAAAAGCAAAGAGGTGTTACAGTTGGCTCAAAACAAGATTAACGGCGATGATGTTGCACTGTATCTTTTCCATCAGGGCAACAATATGAAAGCCTATGAGTATATGGGTGCACACTCAGTCAAAGGTGAAAAAGACCTTGTGTCATTCCGTGTATGGGCTCCTCACGCTGAGAAGGTAAGTGTTGTCGGCGATTTCAACTCCTGGGACGAAAATAAAGGTGTCATGAACCGTATCAATGATGCGGGCATGTGGGAGTGTTACCTCAGTGGTGTAAAACAGTTTGACAATTATAAATATCTTGTCACCGCTCAAAGCGGAAAACAGACAGCCAAAGCCGACCCCTATGCTTTCCATAGTGAGACAAGACCCGGAACAGCTTCAAAATTCTACGAGCTCTCGGGTTACAATTGGAAAGACAGCGAATGGCTTAAGGATAGACAAAACAAAAATGTATACGACTCACCGATGAATATTTATGAAGTTCACGCAGGCTCATGGAAAGTGCACGATGACGGTAACCCTTATTCATACAGAGATCTTGCAAATGAGCTTGTGCCCTATGTCAAGGATATGGGTTATACCCACATCGAGTTTATGCCCCTTTCAGAATATCCTTTCGACGGCTCATGGGGTTATCAGGTAACAGGTTACTTCTCAGCTACATCACGTTATGGTACACCTGAAGATTTTATGTATCTTATTGATGTGTGCCATCAGAACGGAATTTCAGTTATTCTCGACTGGGTACCCGCACACTTCCCGAAAGACGAGTTCGGTCTTGCCAATTTTGATGGCGAAGCCTGTTACGAATATAAAGACCCGAGAAAAGGTGAGCATCTCGACTGGGGTACAAAGATTTTCGACTTCGGCAGAAATGAAGTTGTATCATTCCTCACAAGCTCAGCGGCTTTCTGGCTTGATAAGTATCACATAGACGGTCTGAGAGTTGATGCAGTTGCATCAATGCTCTATCTCGATTACGGCCGAGAGGATGGCCAGTGGATTGCCAACAAAAACGGTGGCAACGAAAACTTAGAAGCAGTTGATTTCCTTAGAAAGCTCAATATGGGTATATTCAGAGAATTCCCTCACGCACTTATGATTGCAGAGGAAAGCACAGCCTGGCCTTTGGTTTCAAAGCCTGTTGACATCGGTGGTCTCGGCTTTAACTTCAAGTGGAATATGGGCTGGATGAATGACGCCCTGAGATACTTCTCAATGGACGGTCTTTCAAGAAAGTACAACCACAATTTGCTCACATTCTCATTCTTCTATGCATTCTCGGAAAACTTCGTTCTTCCCATTTCACACGATGAGGTTGTACACGGCAAGTGTTCACTTATCGGCAAGATGCCCGGTGAATACGAAGAGAAGTTCCGCGGTATTCGTTCATTCTTAGGCTACCTTATGTCTCACCCGGGCAAAAAGCTCACATTTATGGGTCAGGAATTCGGTCAGTTTATAGAGTGGAAGTATGATACAGGTCTTGACTGGCTTTTACTCGATTATGAAAAGCACAGACAGCTTAAGGCTTATGTCAAAAAGCTCAACGAGCTCTATCTTCAGTATCCTGCTTTCTGGCAGATCGATTACAGTTGGGAAGGTTTCAAGTGGTTTGTCAGCGATGACAAAGACAATAGTGTAATCGCATTCTCAAGACGCGACAAAAAGGGCGACGAAATCGTTGCAGTATGTAACTTCACTCCTGTTATGAGAGAGAAGTATTCCTTTGGTGTTGAGTTTGAGGGTGTATACGAAGTAGTGATGAACTCAGATGATAAGGCTTATGGCGGTGACGGTCTTGGAACAAAGACCAAGGTCACATCAAAGAAAGGCGATATGCACGGCTTCCAGAATAACATAACACTTGACTTGCCCGGTTTATCATTTATTCTTCTCAAGCGTAAGCCTAAACCTGCAAGAAAACCTAAAGCCAAAAAGGCTGAAGCTGTAAGTGAAAAGGTTACACCGGCAAAAGCTGAAGCCGAGGTAAAAAAAGAAGCTGCTTCCAAAGTTAAGAAAGCAGCCCCAAAAGCTAAAAAAGTGGCAGAGTCCTCAGAAGAGCCTGCAACAGAATTAGAAAAGCTCGTTGCTGAAAACAAGGCAAAGAGAAACAAAAAAAGCAAATAAAAAATATTCAAATAAACTATTCCAGAAACGGAGGAAATATCTATGGTAAAGAAAACAGAGTGTCTTGCAATGCTCCTTGCCGGCGGTCAGGGTAGCAGACTCGGCATACTCACAAAAAACATCGCAAAGCCGGCAGTTCCCTATGGCGGTAAGTACCGTATCATTGACTTCCCGCTTTCAAACTGCATCAACTCAGGTATCGAAACAGTTGGTGTACTCACACAGTATCAGCCTCTCGAGCTCAATGACTACATCGGCAACGGTAGTCCCTGGGATCTTGACCGTTCATACGGCGGTGTACACATTCTTTCACCCTATCAGCAGATTAAGGGCACAGAGTGGTACAAGGGCACAGCTAACGCAATTTATCAGAATATCCACTTCATCGACAGATACAATCCCGAGTATGTAGCAGTGCTTTCAGGTGACCACATCTATAAGATGGACTACAACAAGATGCTCGAATACCACAAGGCAAAGGATGCAGCTTGTACCATCGCTATGCTGGAAGTGCCCTGGGAAGAGGCGTCACGTTTCGGTCTTATGTTCGTAAACGATGACGGTTCAATCAGCGAATTTGAAGAGAAACCCAAGAACCCCAAGAGCAACAAGGCTTCAATGGGTGTATATATTTTCACTTGGTCAAAGCTTCGTCAGTATCTTATCGACGATGAAAACAATCCAGAGTCAGGTAACGACTTCGGTCACGATGTAATTCCCGCTATGCACGAAAACGGCGAGAAAATGTTCGCCTTCAAGTTTGAAGGCTACTGGAAAGACGTTGGCACTATCGACAGCCTCTGGGAAGCTAACCTTGATCTTCTCAATCCCAAGGTTGACCTTGACCTTTCAGACGACAGTTGGAAGATTTACTCAAGAAACCCCATAGCACCTCCTCACTTTATTTCAGACAAGGCTGCAGTTGAAAACTCAATGGTTGGCGAAGGCTGCTGCATTGACGGTGATGTTGACTATTCAATCCTCTTTTCAAACGTAACAGTTGAAGAAGGCGCAAAGGTAAGATATTCAATTATAATGCCCGGCACAACTATCAAGTCAGGTGCAGTTGTTGAGTATGCTATCGTTGCAGAAAATGCAGTAATCGATGAGGGCGCACATGTTGGTGAAAGTCCTGAAGAAATCGACAACCTTGACAACTGGGGTGTAACAGTTATCGGCGAAAAGGTAACTATCGGTAAAAACGCTAAAGTCAAGGCTAAGGAAATGATTGACACAGATGTAAAGGAGGAGAAATAAATGGCAACTCCGAATGTATTAGGTATTATCTATTCAAACGCTTATGATTCACTTCTCAGTGAGCTCACAAGTGTGAGAACAATGGGCTCTGTTCCTTTCGCAGGCAGATACAGACTTATCGACTTTGTGCTTTCAAATATGGTTAACGGCGGCATCGGTAAAATCGGTATCAGTACAAAGGCTAACTATCAGTCACTTATGGATCACCTCGGTTCAGGTAAACCCTGGGACCTTTCAAGAAAACGTGACGGCATGACAATTCTTCCACCCTTCAACCTTACAGGTAGCGGTGGCGTGTATAAGAGCAGACTCGAAGCTCTCAGCGGTATGATGCAGTACATAGCTGAATCAGGTAAGGACTATGTTCTTCTTGCAGACTGTAATGTAGTTTGCAACCTCGACTATGAAAAAATCATTGACGAGCACATCAAGGGCGGTGCTGATATCACTATCGCTTATAAGCGAGGTGTGGCACCCAAGCTCAATGATACTATGACTTTCGAGCTTGACGGCGACAAGATTACTAAGGTTATCGTTGGTGAAACAGGCGACACAGCTGTTAACTACTCACTTAACATTATGGTGGTAAGCAGAGTTCTCCTTGAAAGACTTGTACACGGTGCTATCGGTCAGGGCGACGAAAGCTTTGAAAGAGATGTTATCGGCAAAAATGTTGCTGCTCTCAATATCAAAGGCTATAAAGTTGAAGGCTATGCAAGAACAATCGACTCACTTCAGAGTTATTATGATATCAGCATGGGCCTTCTTACAGGCGAGTTTAAAGATCTCTTCCAGAAGGATCTTCCCGTATACACAAAGGTGCGCGACGATATGCCCGCAATTTACGGCATATGTGCAGGTGCTAAGAACAGCCTTGTAGCTGACGGCTGTATCATTAAGGGTAAAGTTGAAAATTCAATCCTTTTCAGAGGTGCTTATGTAGCTGAAGGCGCTGTTGTAAAGAACTCCATTATTATGCAGGATTCATACATCAGCCAGAATGCAAAAATCAACTGCGCTATCCTCGACAAGCAGGTTGTTGTTAAACCCGGCAGAGAGCTCAGCGGTGCAGACAGCTATCCCATCTATATCGGCAAGAATATCACCGTATAATCGGTCAGCATAAAATTTAACACAGGAGACAATCACAATGAAAGTTTTATATGTAGCAAGTGAAGCTCTTCCATTTATGGCCAGTGGCGGTCTTGGTGACGTTGCAGGCTCGCTTCCTCAGGCACTCAGGAAGAGACTTATCGGTTGCCGTGTTGTAATGCCTCTGTATGATACAATCAAGCAGGAGCTTAAAGATAAAATGACTTTTGTCACCAACATCTCGGTACCCGTAGCCTGGAGAAGACAGTATTGCGGTATCTTCCAGGCAAAACATGAGGGCGTAATCTATTACCTCATCGACAATCAGTACTACTTCAAGCGTGACACAATTTACGGTCACTATGACGATGCTGAAAGATTCACATTCTTCGCTCGTGCAGTCCTTGAAATTCTTCCTATTGTAGACTTCAAGCCCGACATCATTCACTGTAATGACTGGCAGTCTGCACTTACTCCCGTATTCTACACTACCCTTTACAGCAAAGACCCCTGGTACCAGGGCATCAAGACTGTATTTACAATCCACAACATTCAGTATCAGGGCACATACGGTATGGAGCTCGTTGGCGATGTTATCGGTCTCAATCCTGCTGATACTTCAGTTGTTGAGTACGACGGTGACGTTAACTTTATGAAGGGTGCCATCGAATGTGCTGATAAGGTTACAACAGTATCACCCTCATATGCAGGAGAAATCCTCGATCCCTGGTACAGCCACGGTCTTGACACAATCCTCCGTGAGCGTCAGTGGAAGCTTCAGGGTATCCTCAACGGTATCGATGTAGACAACTACAACCCCGAGACAGACAAGTCAATCGTAAAGAATTACGGTGTAGCTGATGTTAAGGCTGGCAAGGCTGAAAACAAGAAGGCTCTTCAGAGAGAGATGGGCCTTCCCCAGAAAGCAGATACCCCTATTATCGGTCTTGTAACACGTCTTGTATCACACAAGGGTCTTGATCTTATCAAGGGTATACTCGACGAGCTTCTTTATACAACTGATGTTCAGGTTGCAGTGCTCGGCTCAGGTGACTGGCAGTATGAAAACTTCTTCAGAGAGATGCAGGCTAAGTACCCTGACAAGTTAGCGGTAACAATCGGCTTTATTCCTGCGCTTGCAAGAAAGATTTATGCCGGTGCAGACCTCTTCCTTATGCCCTCAAAGAGTGAGCCTTGCGGTCTGTCACAGATGGTAGCTCTCAGATACGGCACAGTGCCTATCGTACGCGAGACAGGCGGTCTTCGTGACTCAATCACAGACAGTGGCGACGGTCAGGGCAACGGCTTTACCTTCAAGACATACAACGCACACGATATGCTTGGTGCTATCAGACGTGCAACTGATGCTTATTGGGATAAAGACAATTGGGATGTGCTTGTTGACAGAGCGATGAATTGCGACTTCAGTTGGGGCAAGAGTGCCAATGAATACATCAAGATGTATAAAGAAGTGCTTAAAGGCTAAAAAACGAGAGCGCATTTTGGTTACTTTTGTGCGCCAGCAAAAGTAACGCCTGCCCGGCGAGGGCAATATAAAAAAGACAAACCGAGTTGATATGAGTCAGCTCGGTTTTTTGTTGGTACGCGGGGAAGACTCGCGTCTCTTTTGTTTTGCGCCGCCGAGGGTGGTGAGAAAAACGAGTAAAGTTTTGTTGGGGCTTTTACAAAAGCTTGTGGGGTGCGGGGCAAAGCCCTGCAACAAAAGCCTTGACTTATGAAAGTTTAAGTAGTAAACTGAGATTATAAATCCAAAGGAGGAAGAATACAGATGATTAAAATAAAAAAATTTTTGAGCTTGGTATTGGCAACTATTATAATGGCAACAATTTGCTTGCCTATGGGTTTCTCCGCTAATTCACTTGATTTATCAGAGAAAGCTTTAGTGGCAAGTAATAATTATTGGACAGACCATGGTGTTTCAGAGGATCAAGTTGTTATTTCTTTCGAGCTTGTAGGCGGAACATTTGCTAGTCCGGTATGGAAATACGATTGTACAGATAAAACCTTTTACTATATAGAGAACTATAGTGATCCTATTTTTGAGTTGGTACCTAAAAACGCCAATGATTTAAAAGCGGGAACAACTGTTAAATTACCTGAACTTTATGCCCCTAATGGAAAAGATTTTATAGGTTGGTACTGTTACAGCGACATTGATTCTGGCTTATATAAAGCGGGAACGATTTATGCAATACCTCAAGGAAGCGGCGGTCAAAAAATATATTTCTGTGCGATGTTTGCCCCTGAATCATATACTATGGGTGATGAAACATATAGTTTTGACAATTATTCTAAATGTAATTGTAGTAACAATGGATACGGTCATTGTTTTGGTATGGCTGTCACTAGTTCGGGGTATTATTTAGGGATTTTAGATAAATCATTTGTTGGATTAACCGATAACAAACCTGTATATTCTTTAGATAAAACTCAAAAGGTAATGGAACCAATATGTTATTATCAAAAAACACAAGGAAAGATAGTTATAGAGTCGAATGTAGCAGGAGGCTCACACTATTACGGCTCATCCTTTAATGTTAAAAAAGATTGGTCTGAAATATTCTCTTATGTACGTGGCAATAAAGATGAGTTGCGAGGAAGAATGCAACTTGTATATTACCAGAAAACAAAAAAGGGAAATAATGTGCATGGTGTTAATTATCTATACTGGGCTATAATCGATGGCGAAGAACGTCTCTATATTTATGATAACAACTGCCCTCACGTTGAAACCTATTTATATAAAAATTCAAAAAACGATATTTATGCACAAGAAATTGATTGTATATATGGTTGCAAAACTATATCCGGAAAAATAGATGGTTTAGCTATGATTGATATGAAAAGCTTTTTAGCTAGTGTAAAAAGTTTTAAATCAGAATTAGCCGTCTATGCAGAGACGGATACAATTTATGTAGCTGACGCTTCACCATATTTAATGGCAAGCAATCTCGAGGGAGATTCATATAGTATGTTTGAAGTAGAAGATGGAACAGAAACAATTTCTATTACTCCATTAGTAGACAACGCAACATTTACTTATATGGATAAAGAATACAACTTTGATAAGATAGATGAAAACACCCACGCTAAAATCACTGTTCCTGAAAAAGAAGGAGACTCTCCTGAATTTGAAATCTTTAATATCAAACCTGAAAACTGCACTTGCAAGTGCCATGGCAATTTCATTCAGCGCATTATTTTCAAAATTACAAACTTCTTCCAGAAGCTCTTTGGAAAAAACAAAGTTTGTGCTTGTGGCGTGAAACACTAAATATCAACTCCCCCGACAATTCAGTCAGGGGAGTTTTTTTCGCTCGCCGCGGGGCATTCTTTTTCCTTGCGTGGAAAAAGAATCAAAAACACGCTGTCGCTCCCCGCGTACCAACAGCATAAAAGTAAATTTCAGCCAATATATTGATTTTTCGCGCAAAAAATAATACAATATAAGATAACTATATTTTAAAGGTGATATTATGCGATATAACGGAAATCTTTGTGACGGCTGTCATGAGCCCTTGCTCGACGGTGAGGATATTGTTGTCTGCCCCGAGTGTGCGACACCTCAGCACCGCCACTGTTACGATAAAGAAGATAAGTGCGTTAATGCTCATCTCCACGGCACGGACTTTGTCTGGCAGGGTGACGTAAACGAAAACGTTGCTACTGAAACATCAACCCTTGTCAACCTCAACCGCGAAGAAGAAAAAGCAGGTGAGCTTATCTGCCCTAACTGTCAGTGTAGTAACCCCAAAGGCAGTGAGGTCTGCAGAAACTGCGGTATGAAGTTCACGATGTTCGGTGTCAATATTGTCGAGAACTTCAATGAAAAACATAACCCCGATTATAATAGCCAGGCAAAAGATAATGACGTGCCCGACTATGAGGCTCCGTTTTCTGTTGGTACGGGTGAAGGTTTCGAAAATATACCCACTCAGGAGCCCCCGATGAAAACTGCTCCCGAGCCCGAAGTCGGCAGTGCTGAATATTTCAGCAACGAGTCTAATATTTTCAAAGGGCCCTACCCCGACGAAGACTACACTTGCGGAGTAAAGACAAATACTATCGGTGCTTTTGTGCGTAACAGCGCTCAGGCATATATCGATAAATTCAAGAGAAGCGATATAACCGGCAGAAACGGTTTCAACTGGGCTGCTTTTTTGTTTGCTCCCTATTGGTTCTTTTACAGAAGACTCTATAAACCGGGTATTGTTATGCTGACAGTTCAGCTTTGTATAAGTGTTATTACTGCTCCCTCACTCAGTAAGTTTATGACAGCATATGATAGCTTTCTTGCTAATGCCGAGACTATGATTGAAGCGGCTCTCTTAGAAAGTATGACTCAGCTTCAGGAACTTATGATACCGGCGCTTATTGTCAGTGGTGTGACTTTTGCTATGCACTTAATCAGTGGCTTGATAGGCAACCGCCTTTACAAGAGCTATATCATAAAAAACATCAACTTTGCAATGAACTTCACAACTGTAAGAGAAAAGATTAACCACTTTGCTAAAAATGGCGGAACATCGATGATTGCTGTTATGATTGCCTATTTTGCAGAGACAGCTCTCTCGTATCTTGCAAGTTATCTTATGTATTGATTTTCTTGGCGGTGTAAAAATACACCTCGTTGTGAATACTTGAACGCATACAAAAAAGACAGTCTGATTTTCAGACTGTCTTATCTTTTTTATTAAAGGAATTTGTATTTGCCGTAGTATTCTTTGTATCTTTCGATAGATTCGGCGATAATTCTTTCAGCCTCTTCTCTGCCTTTTGCCTCATCGATAACGGTTGTTTTGTTTTCGAGGGTTTTGTAAACTGAGAAGAAGTGAGTCATCTCATCAAAAATGTGCTTGGGAAGCTGTGAAATATCTGTATAGCTGTTGTATGTGGGGTCGCCGGCGTGAATAGCGATAATCTTATCATCGGCAGCACCGCTGTCAAGCATAGTGATAACGCCGATGGGGTAACACTCTGCCAGTACCATCGAGTCGATACGCTCGGAGCAAAGCACAAGTACATCAAGGGGGTCATTATCTGCTGCAAAGGTCAAAGGGATAAAGCCGTAGTTTGCGGGATAGTGAGTTGAGGTGTGAAGGACTCTGTCAAGGCGAAGAAGACCTGTCTTTTTATCGAATTCATATTTCATCTTACTGCCCTTGCTGATTTCGATAACTGCATCGAAGCTTTTAGTTGAAACTCTGTCTGCACTTATGTCATGCCATATATTCATAATAAATCCTCCAATTACGACGATAATTTTGCTGTGTATAAATAATATCACAAACCAAATAAAATATCAATGGACTTTTTTTCATTTTTCACTTGACATCAGGAATAATTTATGGTAATATACTTTGGCAAAATCCAATTGCGCTGTTAGCTCAGCTGGATAGAGTGTCTGGCTACGGACCAGAAGGTCAGGGGTTCGAATCCCTTACAGCGCGCCATAAGAAAACGAGGTTACACGAAAGTGTAACCCTTTTCTTTTTTTTGTGATACTTTTTGTTGGTACGTGGTAAAGCAAAGAGTAAACGGCAGATAGTGCCCCGTGTACCACAAAAAATCAAATCTGAAAAATATTTTCCTGAAACTATTGTCCTTTCCTTAAAAATGTGTATAATGTATAAGGATAAATTTGTAATGTAAGATATATAATTATTTGGAAAGGGTATATGCTATGGTTCAGTTTGAAGAATTAAGATTGAAATTACTCGAAAGCGAAAAACCTATGGGCGAGCTCGCTGCTGCTCTCGGCCTTGAAGAAATGGCTAAGGAAATTGCTACACTTGAAGAGCAGACCGCTGCTGAAGATTTCTGGGGCGACCTCAAAAACTCACAGAAGGTGCTTCAGAGAATCGCATCACTTAAAAATAAAATCAAGGCTTTCGAAGACCTTAAGAGTGCTTTTGACGATGCTCTTGTTATGATCGAGCTCTCAGACGAAGAAGGCGACCTTGATCTCCTCGAAGAATGTCAGAACAGTGTTGAAGCTGTAGAAAAAGAACTTGACAAGCAGATTCTTGCTACTCTGCTTTCAGGTGAATACGATAACAATAATGCAATCCTCACCTTCCACGCAGGTGCCGGCGGTACCGAGGCTCAGGACTGGTGTCAGATGCTTTTCAGAATGTATGGTCAGTGGGCAACAAAGCACGGCTTCAAGTTCACAACTGTTGACTTCCTTGATGGTGATGAAGCAGGTCTTAAGAGTGCTGTTGTTGTTATTGAGGGTGAAAATGCTTACGGTTACCTTAAGAGTGAGATGGGCGTACACCGTCTTGTACGTGTGTCACCTTTCGACTCATCAGGCCGTAGACATACATCATTTGCTTCGCTTGAAGTTATGCCTGAAATCGACGACACAGTTGAAGTTGAAATCAGAGAAGAAGATATCAAGATGGAAGTTTACCGTGCATCAGGTGCAGGCGGACAGAAGGTTAACAAGACCTCATCAGCTGTACGTCTTATCCACGAGCCCACAGGTATCGTAGTATCTTGTCAGGTTGAGAGAAGCCAGCATCAGAACAGAGAAGTTTGTATGAAGATGCTCAAGTCAAAGCTTATCGAAATCAAAGAGAGAGAGCATCTCGACAAGATTGAAGACATCAAGGGCGAACAGAAAGAAATTGGCTGGGGTAGCCAGATCCGTTCATATGTATTTATGCCCTACACTCTTGTTAAAGACCACAGAACAGGTTTCGAAATGGGTAACATCAATGCTGTTATGGACGGTGACATTGACGGTTTCCTCAATGCATATCTTAAGAAGCAGTCACTCGACGCACTTAATGCTGAATAATACCAGCGCGTTTTTGATTCTTTTTCCGCGCAAGGAAAAAGAGAGCCTCCGCGGTGAGCGGCATACTAAAATAGTACAACGGTCACTTCATTTCAGAGGTGACCGTATTTTTATTGAAGGGCAGCACTTGAGCTGCCTTTTTTAGTTGTGTGTAAACTTGGACTTGGGGGCTCCGTCGCCGTTTACGGCGCGAGGATGCTTTGCATCCTCGGAAATCGTCAAAGACGATTTCACGGAGCCCCCCTCTCACCTTTACCGCCGACTTCATCTTAAAAGAAAAAATATTTTCCGCAATCTGTGGTAAAAGTATCAATATTATGTTATAATAATTCAGTATGCACTTGAAAGGAATTACGATATGAAAAAACTCAACAGAATACAGCCTCTTGGCAAAGGTCATCAGATTACCTGGTGGGTATGCAGATTACTGCTTTTTGTCTGGGGCGTATGGGGTATGCTTCACGGCTACACCTCTGAATTTATACAGGCGACTTTCGCTATAATCTTCACTCACCTCTGGGATATGTTTCAGCTTTTCGGCGGTCGCAGTTTTATCACTAAGTACCCTGCCTATATGCAGACGATGCTCAACTGCTTTATATGTTTCGGCTGTGTGGTAGGCACTACTCTTAATACAAGAACAGATTTTACAGGTATCGATCTGCCTGAGCATATGTTTGCAGGTTATCTGGCTTGTACCGGTGCCTTTGTGCTCTCGGAGATTATGCAGGGGGAAAAACAGCCTATCAAGATTTCCGTTCAGGCTATATTTTCCTTATGTTCTGCCGTTGCAGTGCTTGTCGGCTGGGAGTTTTATGAGTTCACTATGGATAGGCTTTACGGTTTTGTTATGCAGCACGGTCAGAGTCCTTACAGCTACGGTCTTACCGATACTATGATCGATCTGATTGTCGGTACCGCGGGCGCACTTGTTGCTATGTTTATAGAAGCATTCCGCAGAGTAGGTATCATCGGTGGTAACGGCAGACACGAACTGCGTGCAAAATACTTAGCTGAAAGAGCCGAAGTGAAGAAAGAAAAAATGCGTCAGAAAGCTCTCGAAGAGGGCAAGTTGGGAGAGATATAAAATGAAACTTTCCGAAATATTAAAAGACTTAAGTTACAGTTGCAATAATTTTGCTGACTGTGACATAACTGATATAGCTTACGACTCACGCAAATGCGGAGAGGGTATACTCTTTGTGTGTCTTGTCGGTGCATTTACCGATGGACACAAGTACATTCAGTCAGCTTATAATAAAGGCTCAAGAGTTTTTCTTTGTGAAAGAGAGGCTGACCTGCCCGATGATGCTATGGTAATCATCACAGACAATACAAGAAGCGCTCTTGCCAAGATTAGCTGTAACTTCTTCCGTAACCCCTCAAAAGATATAAAGGTTATCGGTATTACGGGTACCAAAGGCAAAACAACCACAGCTCATATTGTAAAGTTTCTGCTTGAAGCAGGCGGTATAAAGACAGGTATCATCGGCACAGTCGGCTCGTTTTTCGGAGACACTGTAATTCCTACAGTCAACACCACTCCCGAATCATATGAATTGCAGAAAACTCTTCGTATTATGGCAGAGGGTGGTTGCGAAGCCGTTGTTATGGAAGTCTCATCTCTCGGTCTGAAGCACCACAGAGTTGAGGGCACAGAGTTTTATTGCGGTGTGTTCACTAATCTTTTTCCCGATCATATCGGCACCAACGAGCACGACAGCTTTGAAGAGTACGCATACTGGAAGACTCAGCTTTTCCCTATGTGTCAGAGAGCTATTGTCAATACAGATGATCCTTTCAGCAAAGAAGTCATCAGCCACTGCAAGGGTGATGTTATCACCTATGGTTGGGATAATAATGCTGACTATGTACTGGAAAACTGCGAAAAGGTCAAGCTCGGCAATATCCTCGGTGTTGCCTTTGACGTAAAGGCCAAGGGTACAGATAAAAAGTTCACTGTGGCACTGCCCGGTGAGATAAACGCTCACAACTCACTTATCGCGCTCGCTATCGGTGACATCTTCGGTGTCAGCGATGAAGACTCTGCTGAGGGTCTCAAGCAGGTTTTTGTCAAGGGCAGATGTGAGATTATGAAAGATACAGATGATATAACAGTTATCATAGACTACGCTCACAACGGTGTCAGCCTTAAGAGTATCATAGACACAGCGAGAGCTTATGAACATAACCGTATCATCACACTTTTCGGCAGTGTGGGCGGAAGAACAGAGTGCCGCAGAGAAGAGCTCGGTACAGTCTCAGGTAAAATGAGTGACTTTACCATTATCACAAGCGATGACCCTGACTTCGAAGACCCACAGTCAATCTGCGAAGAAATCGCGTCCTACTGCAAAGAAGCCGGCGGTGAATATGTGATTTATCCCGATAGAAGCGAAGCTGTCAACTATGCAGTGAAAATGGCAGTTGGCGGTGACATTCTCATCCTCGCAGGCAAGGGCCACGAAGAATATATGAAAATCAAGGGCGAAAAAGTTCCTTTTAACGAGAGAGAAGAAGTTATCAAAGCTTTCAGAGAAAAGAAAGAGGGTATATAATAATGTATACATTCAGAGTTGAAACAGACTTAAAGGCATTCGACGATTTCCTCAAAGAAAACGGCGGTCAGTATATTCAGTGCAGTTCATGGCAGAACGTTAAAACTACCTGGAAGTGTACCTACTACTGTGGCTTCGAGGGTGAAAAGAGAGTCCTTGCTGTCCTTGTAATGGAGCGTTCTCTTCCCGTTGCGGGTAAAATCTGGTACGCATCAGGCGGTGCAGTCTGCGATTACAGCAACACAGAGCTTCTCAAAGAGTTCACTGAATTTATGAAAGATGAAATGAAAAAAGGCGGAGCTACCTGCTTTATTATGGATCCGTCAATTTCACTTCGTATCAACGGTGAAGATAAGGCAGAGGGTCACGAGATGCACAAAACTCTCACAGACCTTGGCTATGAGCTCAATCCCTCAATTGAAAACTATACTTACAAACAGCCTGTACAGCTATTCATTCCTCTTTATGAGGGCGACACACAGCTGACAGCTGATAAGATACTCAAAAAATGCGACAAGGGCGTCAGATACAGTATCCGTATCGGTGAGCAGAGAGGTCTTGTTGCAGAGAGCTACACCTATGAAGATGTAGAGAAGAATCCTGAGATTATGGAAGACTTTATGGCTGTTATGCGCGACACAAGTGAAAGAGACAGCTTCGTTGAAAGAAACGGCGATTACTGCACTAAGCTTCTTCGTGAGTTTATGGGTCACAGTGACCTTAAGCTTGTCTATTACGATAAAGATATAGACGAAAAACTTCAGGCTGAGCGCCTTGAAAAGAAAGAAAAGGCTCTTGCAGAAATGGAAACAGCTCACGAAAAGAAAGCAAGACAGCTCAAGGAAACCATCGACAGTGTAGACAAGCAGACAGAGCATTTTGAAAAAAGAATGGCTGAAGCTGAAGAGTTTACTAAAGACAGACGCATCTGTGTAGCTGGTGGTCTTTCAATTTATTATGCGGGTATGGGTAGCTGCCTTTTCGGCGGCACAAGAAACGTTATCAGAAACAACACACGTTCAAGCCACTACCTCAACTATCTCAGACTTTGCGAGAGCGTTAAGCGTGGCTGTAAGATCCACGACCTCGGCTATGTTATTGTAAAGACTCCCGAGCTTCAGGAAGACGGCACTCTCGGCGAGCTTATTCCTCAGGATAACTTCAAGGGTATCTACGATTTTAAGAAGAGCTTCTCTGCAGATTACCACGAGTTTATCGGTGAGTATATTCTTGTGGGCAATGCCCTTAAGTACTACTCCTATGCTAAGCTTATGCCCACAGCAAAGAAAGCGAAGATTAAAGCTATCAAGATGCTCAGAAGATAAAAGGCAAACAAAACCTTAAAACAAAGGATTGATATAAATGGATTACTACAATCAACAGCCTCCACAGCAACCGCAGGCGCCTCAACAACCACCTCCGCAGACGCTTGCGCAGATGCAATATCAATATCAGCAACAGCATAAGTATCAGCAGCAACCGCAGGAACCGTCTCAGATGCCGTCACCTCCACCTCCACCGCATAATCCTGCAGAAAAAAGTGTGATGAACGTCGCTGTTAAGGGTATCGCTCTCGTAATAGGTTTGTTTATAATAGGTTATCTAGGCGGAGCGCTCAAGAATATACAGAGAATTGATACATTTCAGACTCAGAATAATAACACTCAGCTGTCAGATACAACTCTGAGCCTGCCCGACGGGACAACGGAAACAACCTTACCTGATGGAACAACACTTACCACTACGGCAGAGTACAAGGAAAAAGAAACAACCTCAAAACCGACTACTACTAAGCCGACAACCACTAAGCCTACAACTACAGCTGATATAGTCATTGACAGCAAAGAAGAGATTGTTGAGCTTTTCAACAGCAGTGCAAACAATGTCAAGAAGAGTGCCAAAAAGGTTACACGACTTTATGAAAACCGTCGTCACGATGAAGATCTCAGCGATTACCCGGCAGTGTGGAACACAGTAGGCGGTACACTTATAGATTCCTGGCTGGTCAATCACGATACCCCCATCGACTATGAGGAAAAAGAGCTGATTATTGCTAACTTCCCCGTCAAGGGTGAGACTTGGTCAAGCAAGCTTCTGCCCGAAGACGTGGCCCACGCAACCTGCGAAGAGATTGATGGGTACTATGAGATAGAGATATATCTTGACTATTGCGTTGACCCGGAAGAAAACCGTGGCCCCCTTGCTGTAATGGAAGAGGTCAACACCGAGATAGTGCAAGAGTTTGTAGACATTGTCACCGACTGCAGTGTTGAATATTATGACTGCACGGTTCGCTGTTCAATCGAGAAAGAGACAGGCAACCTTGTGCACATCAAATATATCGAGCCAATGGCACTGACTCTGACAACCAAGAGATTTACCACATTGAGCGGTATCTTTGCTATGACATTTGAGAGTGAGTTTGACATCACATATTAAGTTTGAAGCATCCACACAATGTGGGTGCTTTTTGTTGGTACGCGGGTAAGTGACATCGCGTTTTTGATTCTTTTTCCGCGACAGGAAAAAGAATGCCCCGCGGCGAGCGGAATGTAATTAGCTATTGACTTTTGGCTATTAAAGGAGTAAACTGTAGTTACATTTTCAAAGGAGGAAATAAAAATGGTAAAAACAAAGAAAATTTTGAGTTTGGTGCTGACGCTGATAATGTTATTCAGTGTTATGCCGATGACGGATTTGGGTGTTGAGGCGAGTGCGGTTTGCTATGAACACAATTTTGTGAACTATGTAGATAATGCTATTATGAAATCTCAAGCGACCTGCACAAAAAAAGCAGTTTATTATAAAACATGTGAAAACTGCTGGTTATCTGCTAAGAATATCGATGAAAGTCAAACATTTGAATATGGAGAACCGCACGCTAAACCCACAACGCCTGACGGAGTACGCAAACCATATCAAGATGAATATTTGCTTTTAAATGCAACTTGTATGGATGATGCCCTTTATAGTTATGTTTGTGCAAGGTGTTATGAACCTATGATTCCTGATGGCACAAATATATTGGATCCAAGTGTTACTATTAGATTGGGAATAGAAGTATACATCAAAGAAGGAACAGCAACTAATCCTGGTCACTTTGATGTGACTAAGTTGAAAAAACTAGAAGATGAAGTCAAGGCTACTTGTACTCAAAATGGTAAAACAGCAAAATATAAATGTAATGAAGCTGGTTGTGGACTTGTATTTGGCGGTGAAAAAATCGCTCCTTTTGGTCACAAATTTAATTATGCAACTATAAAGGACTACAAAGCACCGACATGCCTACAAGCAGGACACTATGGCGAGAAGTATTGCGATATATGTAAGCAAACATTATATTATGATGAAGCAGGAAGAGAAGTAAAATTAGATTATACTTTAGCTCATTCGTTATCTGCACTTGGTCATATAGACAATAATGTTGACTATATCTGCGATAGATGTTATGCTATGTTGGAGGCATCCGAGCCCGAAGAACCGGAATACAAGATTGAAAACGGATACTACTATATAGTTAATAATGGCACTGCCACTGTTCTTGGTATTGATTTTAAAACAAAAGGCAAGATAGTTATCCCATCAACTCTTGGCGGTTATAGTGTAACTGCAATCGATGATTATGCATTTTCAGAATGCTACTGGGTCACAGATGTGGTTATTCCTGGTACTGTTAAAACCATAGGCGAAGGTGCTTTCTGTTATTGCATAGCTCTCAAAGAGATTGTAATTCCCGAAAATGTAACATCAATCGGAGATTATGCTTTTGGTTGTTGCATTTCACTTGAAAAATTAATTGTCAAAAATCGTAACACAACTATCGGTAATTACATCGGTTTTTCAGATGCGATTGTCAAAGCAGGTCATACAGCAGAAGAATGGGTAAATAAATATTATGCAATCCTTGACGCTGAACTTAATGGCGGTGGTGCATCTGATTCAATGTATGATGATATTATAAGAATCACTGATATCTATGATGATATTGTTGCGAATCCCTATCTGACTATCTATGGATATGAACCCTCAAGTGCTAAAACGTTTGCAACTGCAAACAAGATAAACTTCAAAAACATCAGCGAATATTTGAAAAAAGATGTCGATAAAGCTACCGGTGTTGAGGTTGCTTATCCCGAGGTTGCTTTTAACACAGATGTTGAGTTTGTAGTAAGAGAAGATGGCACAAATGCAAATATTGCACTTGGTGGTCTATTTATGAAATATAAGTCATATGATATTTCATTTATATCAAACGGCAGTGAAGTTCAGCCTAATGGTAAAGTGACAGTAAAGTTACCTGTTCCCGATGGATACAGCGCAAACTTTGTTGCAGTATACTATATCAACGCCTTTGGTGTTAAGACTCGACTTGATAGCAAAATTGAAAATGGTTATGTTATTTTTGAGACTGACCATTTCAGTGAATATGTAGTCGTTGACGAAAGCAGTAAGATCGAATCTCCTGCTGAACCCGATGAGCCTGATACACCCGATACTCCCACAGAACCTTGCACTTGCAAGTGCCACGGCAATTTCATTCAGCGACTTATCTTTAAGATTACTAACTTCTTTGCAAAACTCTTTAACCCTGCAAAGAAAATCTGCGCTTGCGGTGTAGCACACTAAATAAAAATTAAACGGCGGGCTCACACCTGCCGTTTTGTTTTTACCCGTCCGCGTACCAATAAAAACAAAATAAATATCGGCAACAATAAAAATTTGTTATTGTTGCACATAAGCATTGACATAGGTGACGTTTTTTGTTAAAATAGATGCGTATAACTGTAGGTATTTCCGTGACGATATGGAAGATACCCAAAAAAAGGAGGATATACATGACAGACGCAAAAACCTTAGCATATATCAATATGTATGCTATTCTCGGCACACTTGAAAATCTTTGTGAGCTCGACAGTGAAGCCAGCGCTTTGGTTATGACCAAAAAGCCCGTTTCTATTGCTCTCGCAGTAACAGACGGTCCCAGCGCAACAATCACTTTTAAAAACGGCAGATGCAGAATGGAACAGGGTATCAAAGACTGCGACGTTCTTCTCCCCTTCTCATCATGCGAAAAGTTTAACGGCCTTATCGACGGTACCGTTACTCCTATACCCTCAAAGGGCTTTTCAAAAATCGGCTTCCTTCTCAATAAGTTCACTCCCCTGACAGATAAGCTCTCAGCTTACCTCAGACCCAGTGAAGAAGATCTCAAGGACGACAAGTTCTTTGAAATCAGCACAAAGCTTATGTTCTATGTTATTACTGTTGCTCTTTCACAGATCGGTAATAATGATGCTATCGGTAAGTTCAGCGCAAGCCTCATCGATGACGGTATCGTTGAAGTTGCAATCAAAGATTGCGTAAGTGCTCAGATCGTAGTTAAGAATCATCACTTAGTAACTATCAAAGAAAAACCTGCTAAGTTCCGTGCTAAGATGGAATTTGATAATATCCGTCTTGCAAGAGACCTCTTCGACGGCAAAGTTAACTCTATTGCTGAAGTTGGTAAGGGTACAATCAGTATCATCGGTCTTATCAGTATGGTTGATAACGTAAACAGAATACTCGACAGAGTTGCTCTGTATCTTGCATAAGGAGGTATAATCATGAGTTTCCCCGTTTATAAATATGACAAAAGCACTGAGCTTTTTAACAGAGCTACCAAGGTTATCCCTTCAGGTATCTACGGTCACCTTGGCCCCGCAGAAGGCCAGTTTATTCCCGTAAGCAAATGGCCCATGTTTGCTGAAAAAGCAAAGGGTACATATATCTGGGACGTTGACGGTAATAAGTTCATCGACTATATGTGCGCATACGGTCCTAACGTACTCGGTTACTGCGACCCCGACGTAGACGCTGCAGCTGCTAAGCAGACAGCTCTCGGTAACTGCACAACTCAGCCCGGTAAGGTTATGGTTGAATGTGCTGAACTTCTTGTTGACACTGTTGCAAGTGCTGACTGGGCATTCTTCGCAAAGAACGGTAACGATGCTACTCAGGGTGCTATCATGTGCGCAAGAGCATATACACACCGTAAGAAGGTTATTATGTTCAAGGGTTACTACCACGGCGTATCACCCTGGTGTCAGAAAATTGACTATCCCGGCGTAATTCCCGAAGATGTTGCTAACAACATTATGCTTCCCTGGAATGATATCCCTCTTCTTGAGAAGACAATCGCTGAAAATAAAAACGAAATTGCTTGTATCATAGCTCAGCCCTATGACCACGGCAACTTCCATGATAACGCATTCCCTGAAAAGGGCTTCTGGCAGCAGGTAAGAAAGATCTGTACAGATAACGACATCGTTCTTATTATCGACGACGTACGTGCAGGCTTCCGTCTTGACCTTGCAGGCTCAGACCATTTCTTCGGCTTCGAAGCTGATATGATCTGCTTCTGTAAAGCTCTCGCAAACGGCTACAATATGTCAGCTATCTGCGGTAAGGAATTCCTTAAGGGCTCAATGAGTGCTCTCGCATACACAGGTTCATACTGGCTTTCAGCTGTACCTTTTGCAGCTTGTATCGCAAACATCAACAAGATGAAGGCTCTCGATACACCTAAGATGTTTAAGGAAAAGGGCGAAAAGCTTGTAAACGGTCTTGTAGCTGCAGGTAAAGAACACGGTTTTGACCTCGTCGCTTCAGGTGCACCCGCACTCTTCTATCTCAGAATTGCTAACGATGACAGCCTTATTCTTCATCAGCAGTGGATTGCTGAAATGGTTTCAAGAGGCATCTTCCTTACAAGCCATCACAATCACTTTATCAATGCTGCTCTTTCAGATAAAGACATCAAGCACACAATCGAAGTTGCTGAAGAAGCATTCGGTATTGTTGCAAAAAACAACCCTGAAATCTTTGGTTAATAAAAGCTAAACAAAGAACTTATGCCCTATATATACTATACTATCTATATAGGGCGTGAAATAATGAAAATATGGAGGAAATTATTATGCCACTTTCAAAACAGGAATGGCTTGCCCTTGAAAAGAAAGCTCTCGATCTTCGTAAGCTTACAGTTCAGACAACTGTATGGGCAGGCAGCGGACATTTCGGCGGCGGTATGAGCGTTATGGACCTTCTTACCGTTCTTTATCACAAGTACCTTAACATCAAGGTTGAAGATCCCCAGTGGGAAGACAGAGACCGTTTCATCCTTTCAAAGGGTCACGCAGCTATTGCTTATGCTCCCGTACTTTGCGATAAGGGTTACAATGATATTGAAATGCTCAAATCATTCAACCTTTCAGGTTCAAAGATGGGTATGCACCTTGACTCAAACAAGGTAAAGGGTGTTGACGCATCAACAGGTTCACTCGGTCATGGTCCCTCAATCGCAGCAGGTACAGCACTTGCAGCAAGACTTATGGGTAAGAACTATCTTACATACGTAGTTACAGGTGACGGTGAGCTTGGTGAAGGCTCATGCTGGGAAGGTTTTATGACAATCAATCACTACAACCTTTCAAACTGTAGCGTATTTATCGACAGAAACCACAATATGATCGACGGTAACACAGAAGATATCAAGAAGCTTGAACCCCTTGCTGACAAGATGACAGCTTTCGGTTTCAATACAATCGTTGTTGACGGTAACAACATTGGTGAGCTTTGCGCAGCTATCGATCAGGCTATCGAAAGATCAAAGGAACCCTGTGCTCCCACATGTATTCTTATGGATACAAAGAAGGGTGCCGGCATCAAATCAATCGAAGGCGACTATACATGGCACTACGGTGCTATCGACGACGCTCTCTTCGAGAAGTTCAATAAGGAACTTGACGAAGATTACAAGGCTCGTTGTGCTCGCGTAGAAAAGGAGGGTAAATAATTATGGCAGGCGGATTTGTTTACACAGCAGTTGACCAGACTTCACTTTCCACAGCTGAAATTTACGGTAAGGCTCTTGCTGATATTATTTTAAAGGACCCCAAGGTTGTAGCTATCACAGCTGACCTTGCAAAATCAACAAAGCTCGGCGACGTTCTTAAGGTTTGCCCCGAAAGAGTTATCAACGTAGGTATCGCAGAACAGGATATGTTCGGTGTTGCTGCAGGTATGGCCAGAGCAGGTATGATTCCCTTCCTTTCAGGCTTCTCAGCTTTCACATCAATGAGAGCTTGTGACCAGCTTCATACAGACATTTGCTATCAGAACGTAAACGCTAAGATTATTGCTACTCACTCAGGCACATCATTCGGTCAGGCTGGTTCAACACACCATGCTATCACTGACCTTGCTATCACAAGAGCAATGCCCAATCTTACAGTTATCGTTCCTGCTGACGGTTTTGAAACAGCAAACGCTGTTAACGCAGCTTACGAAAACTTTGGTCCTTACTACATCCGTATCAACCGTGGTTTTGACCGTGTTCTTTATGAGAACCAGGATTACGGCTTTGAAGTAGGTAAGGCAGTTGAAGTTCATGAGGGTACAGATATCACAGTTATCGCTTGCGGTTCTTGTGTATTCCAGGCTCGTGAAGCAGCTAAGTTCCTTAAGAACTCAGATGGTCTGAGCGTACGCGTACTTAATATGCATACAATCAGCCCAATTGACGTTGAGGCTATTCAGAAGGCAATTTCTGATACAAGAAGAATTATCACAGTTGAAGACCATCTTGTAACAGGCGGTCTTGGTTCAGCAGTTGCTGAGGTTATGGCTCAGTACGGTAAGGGC
>JAZTWC010000087.1:0-6752 GCA_045635665.1 Acutalibacteraceae bacterium | reverse complement strand
TCAATACCTGTTGAAAGAATCTTCTTCATATATCTTTCAACTTCAACGTCATTGTGTACGATCATCATATTCTGACCACCGATAACATATGAGGGACGAAGAAGTACGGGATATGTGAGTCTGTTAGCAGCTTCAAGAGCTTCTTCAAGAGTCATAACACCACAACCCTTGGGTCTCATAAAGCCGTATTTTTCAAGAAGAGCATCAAACTTTTCTCTGTCTTCAGCTGTGTCGATACCTTCCTGCGATGTACCGAGAATCTTGATGCCGTTATCATCAAGGAACTTAGTGAGCTTGATAGCTGTCTGTCCACCGAATGCAACAACGACACCGATGGGTTTTTCAACCTCGATGATGTTCATTACATCTTCTTCGCAAAGAGGCTCGAAGTAGAGTCTGTCAGCTGTATCGTAGTCTGTTGAAACAGTTTCGGGGTTGTTGTTTACGATAACAACATCATAGCCGAGCTCTTTAAGAGTCCATACGCAGTGTACACTTGAGTAGTCGAACTCGATACCCTGACCGATACGGATGGGGCCTGAACCGAGTACCATTACTACGTCCTTACCTGAACGCTGGAAACGTCTTGATTCGCAAGCTTTATCGTATGATGAGTAGAAGTAAGGTGTGCTTGCAGCATATTCTGCAGCGCAGGTATCAACCATCTTGTAGCTTGCCTGCTTATGGAATGAGTCAGGGAATGAGCAGAACTTACGAAGAGTCTTATCGGTGTAACCGAACTTCTTTGCTCTGTTGTAAGTTTCTTCGTCGATTTCCTTACCCTGGATTTCATTTTCGAAGTCAGCAAGATTGCGGAGCTTTTCAATAAACCACTTGTCAACTCTTGTGATTTCGTTGATTGTATCTGTTGATACGCCTGCCTTGATTGCTTCAAAGATAGTGAAGATTCTTCTATCGTCCTGTTCTTCGAGTCTTTCAAGTAAAGGCTTGTCGCTGATAGGTTTAGCATTGAGAGAGTCAAGTGAAATTTCAGCACCTCTGACAGCTTTCATAATAGCTTCTTCGAAGCTCTGACCGATGGACATAACCTCACCGGTAGCTTTCATCTGTGTGCCGAGCTTGCGAGAAGAGCCGATGAACTTATCAAAGGGCCACTTGGGGAACTTACAAACGACATAGTCAACTGAAGGCTCGAAGCAAGCACTTGTTTCACCTGTGATATCGTTCTGGATTTCGTCAAGGTTATAGCCGAGAGCGAGCTTAGTTGTCATCTTAGCAATGGGATAACCAGTAGCCTTTGAAGCAAGAGCTGATGAACGTGATACACGGGGGTTAACCTCGATAACAGCATACTCAAATGAGTCGGGATTAAGAGCAAACTGACAGTTACAACCACCGACAATCTTAAGAGCGCTAACGATATCGAGAGCAGCCTTTTTGAGCATACCGTACTCTTTGCTTGAAAGTGAAAGAGCAGGAGCTACAACGATACTGTCACCTGTGTGTACGCCAACGGGGTCGAAGTTTTCCATTGAGCAGATAGCAATTGTGTTACCTGCTGAGTCGCGCATTGTTTCGAACTCGATTTCTTTCCAGCGCTTGATGTATTTTTCAACAAGAATCTGTGTGATAGGTGAAGCATCAAGACCTGTCTTTGCGATAATACGAAGCTCATCTTCATTATAAGCAACACCGCCGCCTGCACCGCCGAGTGTGAAAGCAGGACGCACGATTACGGGGTAACCGATCTGCTTAGCAATAGCAAGTGATGTTTCGATGTCATATGAGATTTCAGAGGGAATGCAGGGCTGATTGATGCTTTCCATTGTGTCGCGGAAGAGCTGTCTGTCTTCTGACTTATCAATAGCCTCAACGTCAGTACCGATAAGCTTAACGCCATTTTCCTGAAGGAAACCTTCCTTCCAGAGCTGCATTGAAAGAGTAAGACCAACCTGACCGCCAAGACCTGCAAGAAGTGAGTCGGGCTTTTCAAGTTTGATGATTCTCTTAAGAGTTTCTGTTGTAAGAGGCTCAAGGTAGATTTCATCTGCAAGAGCCTTGTCTGTCATAATAGTAGCAGGGTTGGAGTTAACGAGTACAACGTCCATACCGGCCTGTTTGAGCACTCGGCAAGCTTGAGCGCCTGCATAGTCAAATTCAGCTGCCTGACCGATTACGATAGGACCTGAACCGATAACGAGAACTTTCTTTATATCCTTATTAAGCGGCATTGATTACTCCTCCAATCCTTTCAAAAATTCTGCAATAATTTCATCTGTGGGTTCAAACTGCACTGAGTAAGCCTTATCTGCCTCATATGCAATACCCTCAACAGTGCCGTCATTAACACTGTAGTAGCTTACCTCGCCCTTTTTGATGCTGTCTTTGCAAACAACATAACCGTGGTTCTGTGATATAACAAGTGATCTTGCTGTACCAACGATCTTAGCAGGCTGGTTTGAGCCGTGGTGACCATAGGGAAGCTTGTAGGTATCAGCTCCCTGAGAAAGAGCCATAAGCTGATGACCGAGACCTATACCGAACATAGGAACCTTGCCGAAAATGCCCTTGATTTCTTCAACGATAGCCATACAATCCTTGGGATCACCGGGGCCCTCTGTGAGCATTACAGCATCTGCACCAAGTGCAAGTACATCTTCAGCCTTGAAGTTATAAGGCATCACTGTTACCTTGTAGCCCTTATCCATAAGAGTTACTTCAAGGTTCTTGCTTGAACCGAGATCTATAAGAGCGATATGCTTTTTGATTTCAGTCTTAGGAAGATATACACTTACTTCCTTGCTGCCTGTGTTTTCAACAGCGCCTACAATTTTGTAGTTCTTGACTTCATCAAGATTTTCAGGTACAGCGTCACAAATAATAGCATTCATTGTACCCTTATTACGGAGAATATATGTCAGTTCTCTTGTATCTACACCGTAAATACCGGGAACATCTTTATCCTTAAGGAATTTATCAATATCGTATTCACATCTGAAGTTTGAGGGAGCCTTACACCACTCTCTTACAACGTAACCGTTGAGCTTGGTTTCACCGATAAAGTCAGATTCGATGATGCCATAGTTACCTATCATGGGGAATGTCTGTAAAACAATCTGGCCATAGTAGGTAGGATCTGTGAGAGCTTCAATATAACCGACAACGTTTGTGTTGAAGATAAGCTCGCCTATTACGGTTTTGTCAGCACCAAAAGCATAACCTTCGAATACTGTACCGTCACTCAGTACCAAATAACGTTTTTTCATTAATTGCACCGTCTTCACCCTTAGATGAAGTTTCCTTTCACTTATATTTTATCCTGAATTAGTCTATCATACATTTTACAAGAACAGCCTTCTGAGCATGAAGTCTGTTTTCTGCTTCATCGAAGATTTCAGCTGCGTGCTCTTCAAACACCTTAGCTGTGATTTCTTCTTCACGGTGAGCAGGCAGGCAGTGAAGGACCATAACACCTTCATTTGATACTGCAACTACACTGTCATTGATCTGATAATCCTTGAAGATTTTCTTTCTTTCTTCAGCTTCGCCTTCCTGACCCATTGATGCCCATACGTCTGTATAAAGCACATCTGAGCCTGCAGCAGCTTCAAGGATATTATCTGTGCAAAGGAAGTCGCCGTTTTCTGCAGCCCACTTCATAATTTCAGCATCGGGCTGATAATCCTTGGGGCAAGCAATTGCAACTTTCATACCAGTCTTGATACCACCGACGATAAGGCTGTTAGCCATATTGTTACCGTCACCGATATAGCAGAGCTTTTTACCCTCAAGAGAGCCCTTATACTCACGGATAGTCTGAAGGTCAGCGAGAACCTGACAGGGGTGGCAATAGTCAGTAAGGCCATTTACGATGGGGATTGAGCCATACTCAGCGAGAGTTTCAACCTCTTTCTGATCGAAGGTTCTGATCATGATACCGTCGAGGAATCGTGAAAGAACGCGCGCTGTATCTTCTACGGGTTCACCTCTACCGATCTGAAGCTCCTTTGATGAAAGGAAGAGCGCCTGACCGCCGAGTTCATACATACCAACCTCAAAAGAAACTCTTGTTCTTGTTGATGATTTTTCAAAAATCATACCGAGAGTTTTTCCCTCAAGGATGGGGTGTCTGATACCCTTTTTCTTTTCTTCTTTGAGTCTGTCAGCAAGGTCGAGAGTACTGATAATCTCTTCCTTAGACCAGTCCATAAGTTTAAGTAAGTGTTTCATTAAGATCTATCTCCTTTTGTGATTTCGGTTATCACAAATAAATTCACAACAATAACCTTTATTCAGTAATTATACAATAAATATTAATATAAATCAATAAAGTTTTAGCAAAAAAATAACGAGTAACAAAAAAGTTACTCGCAAAAAGCAATAATATTATTGTCAGCAAAAACAGAAATACCGAAACACGCTGAGCTTTGAGTTTTGTTCGCAGTAATAATGCACATGTGTTTCACCTTCCGTTCCGTTTACATCCGAGGTATTATAGCACAGTACAATTCAAAAATCAAGAGTTAAAAGTAAAAAAATATTGTTTTTGGTACGTGGGCAAGACAGTAAAACCGACGGATTTTACTCCGCCGGTTTGAGTAGTATGTAAATTAATAGTGTGTCCTGCCGCACTCGCAGACTTCATTGACTTTAAAGAGCTTCTGGAAGAACAGCATAAGTTTGAAGAAAAAGTTGGCTATACCAGTTTTGTGACAATTGCAGGTGCAATTATCTGATACTATGCCTCCGGTGATGCCGCACATATCACACTTGCCGTCAAAATCAACATCAGTGTGACCTATAACATCAACAGTTGTTGTCTCTATGTTGAAGCAGTCTTTGCATATTTTAATTGCAACACCTGTTTGAGTACATGTGGGCTGAACTATGGTTTGCCAGGTTTGTTTATAGTTGTGACCGCGTCGCGGAATTATATAACTATTTCCGCTGGCATAATTACAATATATACACCTCTCTACTGACTCACCCTCCGTTGAACAAGTCGGCTCTACCCAAGTAAACCAATCCATTTTATGACCTTGAATAGGTATAACTTCTTGAACTTCGAAGGTTTCGTTACACTTGGTACAGTATGAACCTTGAGTAAATCCAACAGAACAACATGTAGCTTCTATAGAAGGCACAACAGTAACATTATGACCTCCTAGTGATTCGATATATTCTATTTCTGCTTTACCGCAACCTGCAGCAACACAGGTTCTTGTCTTTTCGCCCTGCTTGTCGCAAGTTGGCTGAACTGTTACTTTCCATTTACCAAATGAGTGACCCGTAGCTACAGTTATTCTTCTGTCAGTTGCTTTACAACGTGAGCAGTTGAGGTATTCAAAACCGTTTTCTTCGCAAGTAGCAGGAGTTGATGTATTAGCGTCAACTACGAAATCATGACCGAGAGCAGGTATCTGCTGAGGCTCAGATGTAAATTTGCCACAAACTATACACCTCTTATAATCTAAGACACCACCAAGTGTACAGTCGGCAGGTGTACCAGGAATTACTTCTGACTTATGACCATACGCAGGAACAACTTCGTCTTTGATGTCACCACAAACCGAGCATATACCATAATATTTACCCTCAAGTTCACAAGTGGGTTCTACAGAATACATATTTTCTTTAATATATATGTGAGGCATTTTCTCGATTGCTTTTTCTTCTATTGCACCACATTCTGCGCAAGTTCTTGTCATCTTACCATTAACTGAGCAAGTAGCCATTGACTGTGTGATCCATGTACCGAAATCACATTCAGCAGCTTTTGAAGTAGTCTTTGTGTCGCCACAAATCTTACATTTCTTTACTTCAACTGTGGGAGTGCCTGTCTTACATGAGCCTGCTGTAAATGATACCTGCTTGTAATCGTGGTCAGCTGCGATAATTGGTTCACCGCCAGCGATTATCTCATTGCAGATTGCACACTTCTTACCTGCATTCATACCGTTTACACCACATGTGGGCTGCACAGCAGGGAAATCTACAGGAGTGTGACCAAGAGCAGGAATTGTTTCGCAAGGAACAGTAACAAAATTACATACAGAACAATATGCACCTGCAGTGTTACCAGTAGTACCACAAGTAGGTGATACAGCTTCAATAGTACTAATTGTGTGTGTTCTTAAGGGAATTACTTCTGTTTTACCGGTTGCATAATCACAATTTGTTCTTGTGCATTTTTCCGTTTTTAAACCGGCTTCAGTACAGGTTGCATCCTTAGTTACAACCATTTTAACATCGTGACCGATCATATCACACATTGAAAGTGCAAATGAACTCATCGGTACTGATGACATAAGCATAAGAACAATAACGACTAATGAAATGATTTTTCTGACTTGTCTGTTCATTTATTATTCCTCCTGACAAATTATATTTAAAGTCTACCACTATTTTCTACAAAAATCAACACCAAAAAGAAAAATACAACTCCCCTTTTCTTTCGCAACTCACCTCAAACGGCAGTGTACAAAAAAATCTAAAAAAATATCAAAAAAGGTATTGACAAATACTTTTGGAAGTGGTATAGTATACGAGCACTCGAGAGAGTGAAGTGAATATGCGAGAGTGGCGGAATCGGCAGACGCGCACGTTTGAGGGGCGTGTGGGGCAGCTCGTACGGGTTCAAGTCCCGTCTCTCGCACCAGACCAGATCGAAAGATCTGGTTTTTTTGTTATCCACACGTTCCTCAAACGTGGTTTGAGGGGCATTGAGCATGACCGCGTCCTGTGGACGATGAAGGGAATGCGAAATGGCGCAGCGGTCAAAATTGCTCGGC
>JAZTWC010000086.1:0-25885 GCA_045635665.1 Acutalibacteraceae bacterium | reverse complement strand
TAACAGGTCCGATACCCTCGATGATGTTTACACGAAGTAATGTAACGGGCATTTCTGCCTTACAACGGAAGTGGCTTGAGAATCCGCCGCCTCTGAAGTACTCGTAATTAGCTCTGCACCAGTCTGTTGCTTCAAGGCAAGCCTTCATATCTTCATCTGTCATTTCCCAGAAGGGCTTCATGCAGCCTTCGCCCTGAGCATTCTTTGCGGCACCGCTGCCGTCAAGTGCAGTTGCACCTGAATTGATAAGGTGAATAAAGCCGTCCTTAGCCTTACCTTCGGGCTTATAGCCGGTAACTCTTTCACAAGCCTCAGGGCTCCAGTATGTACGTACGTCGTGGAAGCAGGGAGCACTGCCTGAAACGAGAGTACCGAGCATCATAGCAACACCATTGAGTGTATCGTTTTCTGTTGCAAAGGGTGTGGGAGCCTTGGGACCGTTCCAGTCGAAGGTTGAAGCCATGATTGCCTCTGTAAAGTCAGCATTGGGAAGCCAGTCAGTCCAGTTTCTCTGTCCCTGGAAACCGCCTGCAACAGCGTTCTTGCCAAGTGCTTCTTCATGCCAGCCGAGTTCGTCAAGCTTCTTGTTACCGTAAAGGATATCGTTTACGATAAGTGTCATCTTAGCGATGAATTCCCAGTCTTTGTCAGCGGGAACAACCTTTGACTTTGTGATGATTTCGGGGAGGTCTTTGCCTGCGTTTACATCGAAGCCTTCTTTGCAGTTAGCCTTGATCCAGGCAAGAGCCTTTTCGTATTCGTCTTTGTCATAGATTTCGAGGGTAATTCTTCTGACGATTTCTGTCATATCAACCCACTCAGGTCTGATGCCGAGATACTTCTGGAAGAAGTCTGCATTGCAGTAGCTGCCTGCGATACCCATTGAGATGCCGCCGATGTTTACATAAGCCTTGTTCTTCATCCAACCTACTGCTACAGCACTTCTTGCAAAACGGATGATTTTTTCTTCAACGTCAGCAGGAATTGTATTGTCATCGATGTCCTGAACATCCTTGCCGTAAATTGAGAATGCGGGAAGACCTCTCTGAGCATGAGCAGCCATAACAGCAGCGAGATAAACTGCACCGGGACGCTCTGTACCGTTGAAACCCCATACAGCCTTGATAGTGTTGGGGTTCATATCAAATGTTTCTGAACCGTAGCACCAGCAGGGTGTTACGCTGAGAGTAGCAACAACATTCTGAGTTGAGAACTCTTCTTCACACTTTGCAGCTTCTGCACCGCCACCGATAGTTGTGCTTGAGATTACACACTGTACGGGTGTACCGTCGGGATATCTGAGAGTTTCACTGATAAGCTTAGCAGCTGCCTGAGCCATGCCCATTGTCTTTGCTTCAAGGCTTTCTCTTACACCGCCCCAACGGCCGTCGATTACGGGTCTGATACCAATTCTTGGATATAACATAGTATTTTCTCCTTTTATTTATTTCTTAATAATATTGCAAAACCTGTCAAAGGCTTCGTCCCAATCGGGAGTATGAGCCTGACTGAAGGTTTTAACTTTTTCTGTTTCGGCAATGATTTTTCTGCCCTCATCAATGCTTTCGATTTCGCCGAGAGCTATGAGCTGAAGGACTATATTGCCAAGTGCTGTTGCTTCAATAGGGCCTGCCACTACGGTGATACCTAAACTCTGTGATGCTAATTCACAAAGGAAGCCGTCTTTTGTGCCGCCGCCCATAAGGTGAAGCACATCGAATTTCTTGCCGGTACACTCAGCTATCTGCTCGAGAGCGAGTCTGTATTTAAGGGCAAGAGATTCATATATACATCTGACCACCTGACCTACTGTTTCGGGTACAGGCTGATTGGTATTTTTGCAGTAAGCTCTTATCTTATCGGGAAGATTGCCGTGAGCTGACAGCTCGGGAGCATCAGGGTCGATGAAGCTTCTGAAGCTTTCACTGTCTCTTGCGAGCATTTCGAGCTCATTATAAGAGTACTTTCTGTCAGTCTTTGCAAGATCTCTTCTTGTCTCTTGTATGAGCCACAGTCCGCTGATATTTTTAAGGAAGTTGACCTTACCGTTGGCACCTACTTCGTTGGAAAGCTCGAGAGCATTACTCTGTGCTGTAACTACGGGCTCATCTAATTCACAGCCGATAAGTGACCATGTACCGCAGGAAAGGAAAGCTGCATTTTCACTTAAGGTAGGCATTGCTGCCACGGCACACTGTGTATCGTGACCTGCAACACTTATGACGGGTACGCCCTTATAGTCGCCGTTTATTGTGGCACTCTCGCATACCTCAGGGAAGAGACTTTCACTGATGCCGAAGTCTGAAAGAACTTTTTTGCTCCACTGCTTAGTCAGAGGACTGAGCATCTGTGAAGTTGATGCGATAGTGGTTTCGCAGACCTTTTTGCCTGTGAGAAGATAACCGAAAAGGTCGGGCATAAACAGAAGCTTGTCTGCTTTATCCAAGTTGTCATCACTCACAAGCTGGAAAAGAGTGTTGATGTTCATTATCTGATTGCCCGTCTCAGCATACAGCTCGTCGGGTGAAATCTTTTCAAACACCTTAGCGAGAGCATCCTTTGTTCTCTCGTCACGGTAGTGATAAGGCTCGTGGATGATTTTGCCCTCTTTGTCAAGAAGCGCGTAGTCAACGCCCCATGTGTCAAAGGCGATAGAGTCAACCTTACCTGCCTTGGAGATAGCAGTTTTGATCTCACTGAAAATCATATCCACATCGTGGCAGACGTGACCGTCAACCTCTTTGGGTATATTGTCAAAGCGGTGAATTTCTTCATAAGTTATGGCTTTACCGTCAAAGCACGCCTTGATAGCTCTGCCTGTTGAAGCACCGAAGTCAAAGGCTAATACGGTTTTCATTTTACCACACCCTTTTTAAGCAGAATGTTGGCATAGATAGCCTTTTCGCCTGTTGCGATAATAAGGTATGCACCCTTTGCTCTCTCATAGAAAGCAAAGCGCTCTGTGAAATCTATAGCGTGATGCTCGGGCTCGTGTTTTGCGAGAATGTCTTCATATGTGCCCCAGATTTCGGGAGTACCGCAGGTGTCACCCTTTACCACTTCCATAAGAGCTACGGGTTTTTCTGTGTATGTATCAAGGGGGATAAGGTCAAGGATAGCGTCTAAGATTTCAGGTACACCGTGGCCGTCAGCTCTGATAACAATTGCATCCTTGCCCACACTGTGACAAGGGAAGTTACCGTCTGCGATAACAAGCTCATCGCCGTGGCCCATTTCTGCAAGAGCCTTGAGCAGGTCAGGTGAGATTATGGGAGAAATTCCTTTAAGCATAATTACACCTCTCAGTCTTTTTTGTGAAGCATTTCATCGTCGCCGTTGAATACCTTATAGCCGGGATGACGACCTGTTACTCTGTAGTAACCGCGAAGATCTATGAGCTTCTGGATATTGTCTCTGCTGATGTCGTGGCTACCGCCGAGGATAACAGCATTGATTGTGATTTTTGCCCAGAGTTCAAGGCTTTCCATTCTGTAGAAAGCTGTGATTACGTCGCTACCCACTGCGAGAGCGCCGTGGTTTTCAAGAAGCATTACATCATGCTCTTCGAGATAAGGCTCGATTGAGTCGGGTACCTCTGAGGTTGAGGGTGTGCCGTAGGGTGTAAGGGGTACACTGCCGATAACTGCAACGTCTTCAATCATATTATACATATCCATTGCCTTGTGAGCTACAGCAAAGCCTGTTGCTCCGGGAGGATGAGCGTGAATTACACTGAACACGTCTTCTCTCTTGTCATAGCAGCGAAGGTGCATCTTGATTTCGCTTGAGGGTCTGTAACCTTCTTCAGCTTCGAGGATATTGCCATCCTTATCGAGAATAACAAGCTTATCGGGAGTGATGAATGACTTGCTGATACCTGTAGGTGTAGCAATAATTCTGCCGTCGGGGAGCTTTGCGCTTACGTTACCGTCATTAGCGGCAACCCAGCCGAGCTGCCACATTTTATGGCAGACATCACAGATTTGTTCTTTGATTAACTGTAAATTATCCATTAGAGTTCTCCTTTATATAAAACTTCACAGTAAGTATAGCAAAAAAGCCTTATAATTTCAATAATAATTGTAAATTTACTTTTCACATACATTACACTCTTGCATTTATATGGAAAATTATGTATAATTGTAGTCTAATAAATCGGAGGTGCTATTATGTCTTATGAATTTAAAACAGCATTGATAGTAATTTTATGCATTGTGGCGGTACTCGCTGTATTATATATCGCTCTTGGTTTCCTTTTCTTTTTTATTGCTCTTGGCAGAAAGAAACGCGAAGATGAGACCATACCCTGCTCGGGCTCACTCTTTGAAAAGAATGCCGACAACATCAACCTTAAAACAGGCTATAAGTGGTACGATACCACATACAAACAGCACGTTACCATTAAAAACAGAGACGGTCTGACTCTCCACGGTATGGAGTTCCGTAACCCCTCAAACAGCAACGTATGGGCAATAGTCCTTCACGGTTGGACAAACTGCAAACGCGAGATGTCAAGTTACGCTATGGAATACTACAACAGAGGCTTCAATGTGCTTATACCTGATATGCGCGGTCACGGCAACAGCGAAAGCAAGTTTGTATCAATGGGCTGGCTTGACAGACTTGATATCGTCGATTGGCTTTACAGTATCGCAGAGGAAAACCCCAAGTCAAAGATTATTATTCACGGTGTATCAATGGGCGGTGCCACAACTATGATGGTAACAGGTGAAAAGCTCCCTAAAAATGTTACACTTGCCGTTGAAGATTGCGGTTTTGCAAATGTAAAAGAAATTCTCGCAGACCGCTGTGACAGAAAGTATCATCTGCCCTCAAAGGAGCTTATGCCTATCGTTACCCTTGTCAACAAGATTATGAACGGCTTCTTCCTTGGCGAGGCGTCAGCTGTCAATCAGCTTAAAAAATCAAAGACACCAACATTGTTTATCCACGGTGACAAAGACGATTTTGTATTGCCGTCAAACCTCGAGGTGGTTTACAAGGCTTGTCCCGCACCGAAAGATAAGCATATTATCAAAGACGCAGAACACGCACTTTCATCACATTGGTTCCACGAGGAATACTGGGAAGTTGTTGACAATTTCCTTGAGAAGTATCTTTATGATGTAAAGGCATAATTTTTAAGTATAGTATAAAAAAGACGCGGAATTTTCCGCGTCTTTTTTTAATGCACTCACAGAGTGCATTTCATGAAGCGTAGCTTCAATTCATGGCGCAGCCAATTCATGACCCGTAGGGTCAATTCATTCTTTATGACAAGTTTCATCCAACTTCTACTCTCTACTGTCCTCGCCGGACGGGCGTTACTTTTGCTCAATCGAGCGCAAAAGTAAGAACCTTTCGCACAACGCGCTCAAGAACCTTGTTACTTGCGTAAAATACCAAAAGCGCCCTTTATCGCATAGGTCCGAAAGAACAAAAAATCACCGCATAGTGGTTATTTATTTCCAAGTGTGGGACCAACTTGTAGTGACTACCTTGTTTTTTATTAACTACCATCGGTGATTTTTAGATTTCTGCTCTCTGTTTCTTGGGTGCTCTTTACCGCACATCTCTATTTAAAACATCTTTCAACTAAATTGACCGCTACTTTTTATCTTTCACATAGTCTGTTCTCGTCTATCACGCGTTGCTGTCTTCCCTCTTGCGGTTCCCAAAATTCATTACGGCCCCACGGCCTATGAATTTTGACCGCTGCACCATCCTCGCCTCACTTTATCCACCACTGGTGGCGTTTCGGCGACGATGCCCTTTACCTACTCACTACTCGACAGTCGATAGTCGCTGGTTGTGGTGTTTTGGTTGGTTGTTTCGGGGTGAGTTTGCTGACTGACGAATTTTTTTGCTCTGCGGTGAGGCGGCTCCATAGACGAAGCCTTTGGCTTCGTCTCAAGGAAGAGCCTAGGGCTCTCCCTTGTAAATCGCAATGCGATTTAATGGAGCCGACGCCCACCTTTTACTGTGACTTGCGTTTTTTGTCAGAATTCACCACCCCGATTGGCGGGTAGTTATTGCCCTCTTGCAGTGACTCTATCGCAATTCCGAATTCCGCATTCCGAATTCATAATTCTCCACGCATATTTTCAGCTTTCCGTGACATACTAACCCCATAGGTTGACGAAAGGTGGTTGCAAAATGCGAAGCAGCGGTATACTTATGCCTGTGTTTTCGTTATGGGGTGATTACGGTGTAGGCACCCTCGGTAAAAGTGCATATGACTTTGTGGATTTTCTCTCGGAAGCATCTCAGAAATATTGGCAGATTTTACCTCTTAATCCCACTTCTTACGGCAACAGTCCATATCAGAGCCCCTGCGTTTTCGCGGGCAACCCTTATCTCATTGATCCCGATTTACTTGGCGGAATGGGACTTTTAAAACGCAGTGACCTCGACGCGTACAGATATGAAAATATCGGCAAGACAGATTACTCTATGCTTTATCACGAGAGACTTCCTCTTATCAAAAAGGCTGCTTCGGGTATTCCTGACGATGATTGTGACTATATCGCTTTCAAAGAAAAAGAGAGCTTCTGGCTGGACAACTATTGCACTTTTATGGCATTAAAAGAGAAAAATCATATGCTACCTCATAGCAAGTGGCGCGACAAAAGCACAAAAGGTCTCGAAAAAGAAATTAACACTCACCGCAAAATGCAGTTTTTATTTTATACTCAGTGGTTAAACCTGAAAAATTATGCCAATGCTAAGAGCGTTCAGATTATAGGTGATCTACCCATATACCCTGCCGAAGACAGCAGTGATTATTATTTTTCACCGGATATGTTTCTTCGGGGTGTTGTTGCCGCGTGTCCTCCCGACAGTTTTAACATAAACGGGCAACTATGGGGCAACCCTATATATGATTGGCAGAAATTAAAAAATGAGGGTTACAGTTGGTGGAAAAGGCGACTGACCCAGGCATCACAGCTTTATGACAGTGTGCGTATCGACCACTTCCGCGGTTTTTATGAGTACTACAGCACGGCCTTGGGCAAATCAGCCAAAGAGGGCAAGTGGTCAAAGGGGCCGGGTCTTGACTTTTGTCATATGGTAAAGGATAGTTTTCCGTCACTTGATATCATTGCCGAAGACTTAGGCTTTCTCACCGATGACACGAGAGAGTTTTTTCGTCAAAGCGGCTTTGACGGTATGAAGGTACTTCTCTTTGCTTTTGACGGCAACGACAGTGAATATCTGCCCCACAATCACACTAAAAACTCAGTTGTTTACACAGGCACCCATGACACTATGACAGTATCCCAGTGGATTTGCCAAAGCTCATCGGAAGAACTCGGCCGTGCTATGGACTATCTCGGCGCCAACTCAGTTTTCACTCTTTGTGACTGTTTTGTACGGGGAGCTTTCTCGAGTGTGTCAGACAGAGCCATTATCCCCTTACAGGACTGGCTGAAAATCGGCTGTAGCGGTAGAATAAATACCCCCGGCACTGCAGGTAAAAATTGGGAGTGGCGTATAAAAGAGGGCGATCTTACGGATAATCTTAAGGACAAAATATCATCATACACAAAAATCTACAAACGATATCAGGAGGACTAACAGTGAAAAAAATCATTTCTCTAATAACCTTATCGGCGATAATTCTCGCCTTTACTGCCTGCGGTAAAAACGACAACCCTACTCCGTCCACATCTCCCTCATCAACGGCACAGCCACAGTCGAATCCTACCGATACAGCCAAAGAGATTTATTTTCTCAACTTCAAGCCTGAAGTCGGCCAAGTATATGAAGCCATTGCCAAAGAGTACGAGGCAGAGACAGGCGTCAGAGTCAAGGTTGTGACAGCGGCAAGTGACACCTATGAACAGACTCTGACATCAGAGATTGCAAAAAGCAATCCGCCCACAATTTTTCAGATAAACGGTCCTATCGGCTATGAAAACTGGAAAAATTACTGTGCTGACCTTAAAGATACAAAGCTTTACTCTATCCTCAGCGACAAAGAGATGGCTATCACAAGCGGTGACGCAGTTTACGGCATTCCCTATGTTGTAGAGGGTTACGGCATAATATATAACGAAGAAATCACAGATAAATATTTTTCCCTCGAGAGCAAAGCTACAGACTTCACATCAATGGATCAGATTAACTCTTTTGACAAGCTGAAAGCTCTTGTAGAGGATATGACCAAAAACAAGGCTGAACTCGGTATCGACGGCGTTTTTGCATCAACATCATTTGCTCCCGGCAATCAGTGGCGCTGGAATACTCACCTTTTAAATATTCCTTTCCACGAAGAAATGAATGAGGTTGACGGCTATGACAACAGTACCCTTGCAGGTCTCAATGCAGAAGAATTCAACTTTACCGCAGAGAAAAACTTTAAAAATATCTTTGACCTGTACCTTAACAACTCTGTAACCGACAAAAAGCTCATCGGCTCAAAGGCTGTCAGCGACTCTATGGCTGAGTTTGCTCTGGGCAAAGCGGCTATGGTACAAAACGGCTCATGGGCATATGCTGAAATCAGCGGCACTGGGGGCAACACCGTCAAGGCTGATAAAATAAAAATGCTTCCCATTTACACGGGTATTGAGGGCGAAGAAGACCAAGGTCTTTGCATCGGCACTGAAAACTACCTTGCAATTAACTCCAAGGTTTCCCCCGAAGTGCAGAAGGCTTCAGCCGACTTCCTTTACTGGCTGTTTTCATCAGAAAAGGGCAAGAGATATGTCACCGAAGAGCTCGGTTTTGTCACACCTTTCAAAACTATGACAGACAGCAAGGTCGCTGACCCCCTCGCCAACGAGATTCTGCGTTGGTCAAACAGAGAAGACACCGACTCACTCCCCTGGGCATTCATAGCTTTTCCGGGCATAAACTTCAAAGACGAGGTGGGCAACGCTCTTTTAGAGTACGCTCAGGGCACCATACCTTGGGAAGATGCATCTCAGCGAATCAAAGACGCATTTAAGAAGGCAAAAACCGAGTAAATTATGAATTCGGAATTCGGAATTCGGAATTGCGACAAACTCACATCAAGAGAGTAATTTCTACCCGCCATTTGCGTCAGCTAACCCGCCCCGTGAAAACCAACTAAAATATCCCCACCAGCGACTATCGACTGTCGGAATAAAAGATGGTAAAGAGTAGAGAACACGAAGTGACGAAGACGAGAACGGACTATGTGAAAGAAGTAAAGTAGCGGTCAATATAGTTGGGAGTTGTTTTAAATAGAGATGTGCGGAAAAGAGCCCCCAAGAAGCACAGAGCAGAAATCTAAAAATCACCGATGGAGTTACTGAAAATAGAGTGGTCACTCCCCTCTGGTCCCACACTCGGGGATAAATAACCACTATGCGGTGATTTTTTGTTCTTTCGGACCTATGCGATAAAGGGCGCTTTTGGTTACTTTTGCGCTCGATTGAGCAAAAGTAACGCCCGTCCGGCGAGGACAGTAAAGAGTGGAAGTTGGATGAAACTTGCCGTAAAGAATGAATTGACCCTTGCGGGTCATGAATTGCACTCTGCGTTGCATTAAAATAAGGGCGGACACGGCACGCCGTGTCCCTACGGCAACCCGAAAGGTAAGTTTGTGCAGAGACTAACTTTAGTAGCGACCTCAGGTCACAGCTGAATCGATATGTTGCTTCGCAACTCGATATGCTGTCGTTGACAGCTCGATATATTGCCTACGGCAATTCGATATGTTTGCTAAAGCAAACGAGAATGAATTGACCCTTGCGGGTCATGAATTGGCTATCGCCATGAATTGAAGCTGTCGCTTCATGAATTGCACTCTGCGAGTGCATTAACCTAAATGAAAGGCGGATACACCCTTGAAAAATAACCTGAAAAAATATTACGGCGTATTCGCCCTGCCGACAACGGTAGTTTTTACCGTAGTGTTCCTCATACCTTTTATACTCGGAATATATCTCTCATTCTGCGACTTTACAACTGTCACAGACAGCGAGTTTACAGGGATAAAAAACTACATCTCTGCATTTTCCGATGCTAACTTCCTTAATGCACTTTGGTTTACAGTGAAGTTTACTGTTGTGAGTGTTGTGAGCATAAATGTCATCGCCTTTTCACTTGCACTTTTACTTACAAATAAAATCAAAGGCACAAACTTTTTCCGCACTGTATTTTTTATGCCAAACCTCATCGGAGGTATAGTCTTAGGCTATATCTGGCAGCTGATTATCAACGGACTTCTCTCCTCGGCAGGGTACACAATAACCTATGACCCCTCCTACGGCTTCTGGGGACTTGTGGTGCTGATGAATTGGCAGATGATAGGCTATATGATGATTATTTACATCGCAGGCATCGGCAATATACCGAAAGATTTAATCGATGCGGCTAAGGTTGACGGGGCAAGCTCATGGGGAATACTTCGTCACGTGACAATTCCTATGGTTATGCCCTCGGTAACTATATGTCTGTTTCTGACCCTTACCAATGCTTTCAAGCTCTTTGACGCTAACCTTGCCCTGACAGATGGTGCACCATCACGCAAGACGGCTATGCTGGCGCTTGATATTTACAAGACTTTCTACGGTACAGTTGGCTCTCAGGGTACGGGGCAGGCAAAAGCTGTAATCTTCTTCCTGCTGCTTGGTGCGGTTTCGCTCATACAACTGAGCATCACTCGTAAAAGGGAGGTTGAAGCATGAAAAACTTCCGACAAAAGGCTGTCTTTCTGCTGCTTTTGGGAGTGTCGGTGGCTTTCCTTTTCCCAGTGTTTATAGTGCTGATGAACTCTTTCAAATCAAAGCTATATATCACATCCGAGCCTTTTGCTCTGCCCGATGCTGACTCCTTCGCATCTATAAGCAACTATACTGAGGGGCTTGTTAAGACAGGATTTTTCAGTGCATTTTTTACTTCCCTTTTTGTCACGGTACTCTCTGTCGGCGCAATTGTGCTTTTCACGTCAATGACAGCCTGGTACATCACAAGAGTCAGAAATGCCTTCACTAAATTCTGTTACTATGCCTTTGTTTTTTCTATGGTAGTACCATTTCAAATGGTGATGTTTACCACCGTCAAGACAGCTAACCTGCTGAGCCTTGATAATCCCCTTGGCCTTGTGATAATCTATCTCGGTTTCGGATCAGGTCTTAGTGTTTTTATGTTCAGCGGTTTTGTCAAAAGCATACCAAAAGAAATAGAAGAAGCAGCTATGATAGACGGTTGCGGACCAATCAGGACATTTTTTCTTGTGGTATTCCCTTTGATGAAACCAACTACAATTACAGTTGCAATACTCAACGCCATGTGGATATGGAATGACTATCTGCTCCCCTATCTTGTCATCGGCAGTGACTATAAGACAATTCCTATAGCCATACAATACCTCAGAGGCGGATACGGCTCTATCGATATGGGTGCTATGATGGCTATGCTCGTACTGTCAATATTACCTATAGTTATATTCTATCTGCTGTGTCAGAAGCACATCATCAAGGGTGTTGTCGCAGGAGCAGTTAAGGGGTAATTCGGAATTCGGAATTCGGAATTCGGAATTCGGAATTGCGTCAGACTCACTACAAAAGGGGAATAACTACCCGCCACTTGCAGTAAGATTGGCTGACGAAAAAAGAAAGTCACTGCAAGAGGTCGGGCGGCGGCTCCAGCGGAAACGGGACTTGCAGAGGGATAAAAACTTGCCGTAAAGATACAGACGGCCAATGGCCGCCCCTACGGTGGGTTGTGAATGAATTGACCCTATAGGTCATGAATTGGCTGTCGCCATGAATTGAAGCTGTCGCTTCATGAATTGCAACTGCGTTGCATTTATAGAACGGAGGTTTTTACATTGGCATCATTAACCTTAAATAATGTCAGCAAGATTTTTCCCGACGGATATAAAGCCGTGGATGGCTTTGACCTGACAATTGCCGACCGTGAGTTTCTGGTGCTTGTCGGACCGTCAGGTTGCGGAAAAAGCACCACATTACGTATGATTGCAGGTCTCGAAAATGCAAGTCAGGGCGAGATTTATATAGGTGATAAATTAGTAAATAACATACAACCAAAAGACAGAGATATCGCTATGGTCTTTCAGTCCTATGCCCTGTACCCCCACAAAAGCGTATATAAAAACATATCATTTTCCCTGGAAAGACGCAAAATGCCCAAAGCTGAAATCGATAAACGTGTACATGAGGCGGCTAAGATACTGCATATCGAGCACCTACTCGACAGAAAGCCTAAAGCTCTCTCGGGCGGTCAGCGACAACGTGTAGCTCTCGGCAGAGCCATCGTAAGAGACCCTGCTGTGTTTTTGTTTGATGAACCTCTGAGCAACCTTGATGCCAAGCTGCGCACTCAGATGCGCACGGAAATCGCCCTCTTACACAAGCGTCTGGGCACCACTTTTATTTATGTGACTCACGATCAGACCGAAGCTATGACTATGGCAGACCGCATCGTAGTAATGGACAGCGGTGTTATTCAGCAGACGGATACCCCTGAAAATCTCTATCATAACCCAAGAAATATCTTTGTGGCATCTTTCATCGGCTCACCCTCTATGAACTTCCTTGAGGGTACTCTCGAAAAAAATCAGTACGGCTTTTACGTCAGGGCAGGAACTGACCTTATACCCACCACAAAAGCAACTGCAAAAATGGAAAAACACCTTGGCGAAAAAGTCAAGCTCGGTATCCGCCCCGAAAACATCTCGGTATCACCGACTGACTGCACTCTCAAGGGCACTCTTAAGGTACAGGAAAATCTCGGCAGTGAGGCTTATGTTTATATTCAGTACGCGGACACTCTGCTGACGGCAAAGGTATCCACTGCCGTGAATAAAGACTCAGGCCAGGACATAGTTTTCGCCATAGACCCGGATAAAATTCACATTTTTGCATATGACAGCGGCGAGAATATCAGTATATAGCGAAATTTGGAATTGCGTGCAAAGTCAGAGTCAAACTAAAGTGATTGCCACGCAGTGCAAGCAAAGTTTTTTGGTTACTTTTTTCAAAAAAGTAACGCCCTGCCCGGCGAGGGCAATATAAAAAATATCGAGGGACGCGAATTCACTTTCGCGTCTCTTTTGTTTTGTCCCCGCCGGGACTTACCAAAACAGCGCACCGCCAATGGCGGTCCTACGGCGAAATTAAATCTGATATATACAGGGGCCCCATGGGGTGTCCTGACAAAACTGAAATCGGGCGTTGCCTTATACTCTGTGCTGAGTCGATATGTTGCTTCGCAACTCGATATATGCTTCGCACTCGATATGTTTGCCCAAGCAAACTCGATATGCAGTCTGCGACTGCAAGAATGAATTGCAACTTCGTTGCATTAATATTTATACATACACATACATTAAAATGTGTAAAAAAATGCAAATGCCCTTGACTTTACACCGCTATGGTGCTAAAATATCCCCGTATATAAAATTTACGGAGGTAAAAACACATGAAAAAGTTTTTAGCAATCGCTCTTGCAGCTGTTATGCTCTTCGCTCTCGCAGCTTGCGGCGGTAACACAGACGAACCCACAGACGTTGTAAAAATCATCGACATCAACCTTACAGAAGAAGAATACGCTTTCGGTGTTGATAAGAACCAGCCCGAACTCCTTGAAGATGTAAATAAATTCATCGACAAGATTATGGCAGATGGCACATTCGACGAAATCTGCAACAAGTACTTCGGCGATGGCGAGCCCACTCCCGTTAAGTCAGCAGCAGAAGACCCTGAAAAGGATCAGCTTGTAGTTGCTACAAATGCTGCATTCGCTCCCTTCGAGTATATGGAAGGCGACTCATACTACGGTATCGATATGGAAATCGCTGCTCTTCTTGCTGAAGAGCTCGGCAAAGAACTCGTTATCAACAATATGAAGTTTGACTCAGTTTGCCTTTCAGTTGGCGAACACAAGTGTGATATCGCTATGGCAGGTCTCACAGTCAACGAGTCAAGAAAAGAAGTAGTTAACTTCTCAAAGTCATACTACAACGCTTTCCAGAAGCTCATCGTTAAGGGCGACGACACAACATTTGATGCTTGCACAGACGCAGCCTCAGTTGATGCTATCCTCAATGCAACAGAGGGTGCAGCTACAGTTGGTTTCCAGAACGGTACAACAGCTTTCTATTATGTAACAGGTGATGCTGACTGGGGCTTCGACGGTCTCAACGTTCAGCCCAAGGGTTACGACAACGGTGCTCTCGCTGTTCAGGACCTTATCAACGGCAACATCGACTACGTTATCATCGATGCTGACCCCGCTGCCCGTATCGTTGAGAACTTCAACGCAATCGATTGATAAACAACTAAAAATCAAATACGCAGTGCCTTACTCCCTTATGATGTAAGGCATTGTTACTGTTAAAGGAAAGAATCATATGAACGGATTTGCATTTAAAGTCGAGAAGTTCCTTGATATCCTTATCAACAAGGGCGGCTATAAAGAGGTTCTGACAGGTCTGCAGAACACAATGGTTATAGCTGTTATGGGTCTTCTCATCGGTATCGTAATCGGTACCCTCATCGCATCGGTACGTGTTATGCCGAAATATAAAGCTTATATCAGAGCGATGGATAAGTTCTGCAGCTTTTATGTCGGTCTTTTCAGAGGCACACCTATGGTGGTACAGCTTCTGGTTTTCTACTATGTTATGCTCCCTCTTATGGGCATCAAAATGTCATCTGTTGTGGTAGCTATCACAGTCTTCGGTCTTAACAGTGGCGCATACATCTCAGAGATTATGCGTGGCGGTATCCTCAGCGTTGACCCGGGACAGATGGAAGGTGGCCGCAGTGTAGGCCTCAGTTACGGCACAACAATGATGAAAATTGTCATTCCCCAGGCTGTAAAAAACATTCTCCCCACTATGGGTAACGAGTTTATTGCTCTTGTAAAAGAGACTTCAGTTGTATCTTTCGTCGGTGCAAAGGACTTATATCTCGCTTTCCAGAGTATCGGCTCAGGTACATATGAATATATGGTACCCTATCTTGCTATGGCAATTATTTATATTGTTATCGTCTGCCTTATTACATTAGGCATCAAGATTATGGAAAGGAGGCTGCGTAAGAGTGATAGAGGTCGTTAATCTTTGCAAATCTTTCGGTGATACACAGGTACTCAAAAATATCACCACCACAATCAAAAAGGGCGAAAAGGTAGTTGTTATCGGCCCCTCAGGCTCAGGTAAAAGCACCTTCCTTCGTTGCCTTAACTGTATGGAGGACCCTACAAGCGGTTCAATCATATTCGGTGGCGAAGACATCGCAGACCCCAAGGTTGATATCAATATCCACCGTCAGAAAATGGGTATGGTGTTCCAGCACTTCAACCTTTTCGCAAACAAGACTGTTATCGAAAACATTATGATGGCTCCCGTTTATGTAGCCAACAAAAATCTTAAGAAGAACAAGAAAAATCCCCAATATACAGGTCCAAGAACAAAGAAAGAAATCAAAGAGCAGGCTTATGCAAAGGCTGTTGAGCTTCTCAAGAGAATCGGTCTCGAGGATAAGGCTGATGCTTACCCCTCAAGTCTTTCAGGCGGTCAGAAGCAGAGAGTTGCCATTGTACGCTCACTTGCTATGGACCCTGATGTAATCCTCTTTGACGAGCCTACATCAGCCCTTGACCCGGAAATGGTAGGCGAAGTACTTGAGCTTATGAAGGACCTTGCAGACCAGGGTATGACAATGGTTGTTGTTACCCACGAAATGGGCTTTGCAAGAGAAGTCGGCACAAGAATTATGTTTATGGACGAGGGTAAATTTATCGAAGAAGGCGACCCCAAAGAGTTCTTCGCTAACCCTCAGAGCGACAGAGCCAAGGAATTTTTGGCAAAAGTTCTCTAAATTTTTCACAGACGGAGAAAATTTCTCCGTCTTATTTTTTTGTCCTATATAGTGGAAAGCGACTTTTTCTGACACAATATATATCGTTTTCTATGGCTTTTTTCGCCTTCAGAATGAGACACCGTGTCTTATTTCCATCTCTAAATCCTAAAAAACCATTGACATCGCAAAACATATCAACTATAATATAATGGTTAGCGTACACCCTACGCTGAAAGTTATAAGAGAAAGAAGGGTTAATATGAGCAAAAAAACATCGGAAGTTTTATACAATCTCATTCCCTCTCAGCAGACAATGTATCTTATGTTCAAGTATACATTCAGCAAGCAGATTTCACAGATACCTACATCTTTCAGTATAGATAAGGATATTGACTTTGAACTTCTGACCAAAGCACTGAACATTGAATTTGAGCGTAACGATTCACTTCGTCTGAGATTTATCAAAGTTGACAAAGAATTCAAGCAGTATTTCCTGCCCTCATTCAGAATGAGCAAGGTGCCTTGCAAATACTTCCGCACCATTGAAGAACAGGAAGAATTTTTTAACAAAGATGCACAGACCCCCGTACGCTTTGACAAAGGTGCAACCTTCAGAATTTACTTCTATAAAAATGCCGAGGGTGGCAACGGCATCTACCTTAATGTCAGCCATCTGATTATGGATGCTATGGGCTCAGTATTTTTCTACTATGACCTCATCAGCGTTTACCGCGCCCTCAAAAACGGCACTGAAATGCCTAAGCCACTTGCAAGCTATGAGGAGTATATTAAAAATGAGCTTGAGCTCCAGAACAACACCAAAAAGATGGAGAAGCACGAGAAGTTCTATCGCGAGTATTTTGCTAAAGGCGGCGAACCTTTCTATGCCGGTGTACACGGTCCTGCTTTCCTTGAAAAGCAGAGAATCAAAAAGAAAAACCCCGACCTTCGCGTACCCGCAGCATATAACCCCCTGCTTGACAAATGCAATCTCATCACAGCTCATATCGGCACAGAAGATGCTGCAAAAATCTGGACTTACTGCAAAGAGCACTTAATAGCTCCCGAAAGTCTGTTTATGTTCGCTCTTCGTACTCACTGCTCTGCTATCAACTACAGAACAGATGACGTGTTTATGATGGCAACCTGCTCAAAGCGTGCCACTATCAAAGAAAAGAACATGTCAGGCTGTCTTGTTCAGCCCGTTCAGGTGCGCACAATTATACCTGAGACAGCAACCTTCCAGGACGGTGTCGATGAATATACAAGAGTCAGAACTGACCTTTACCGTCACAGCGAGTACCCCTATATCACTGCACGTGATATGTCAAGAGATATGTATAACTACAGTCTCATCCAGGGTCCCGCTTGTATGATGTTCTCATGGATACCCGTTCCTCTCGACACAGGCACAGACGGTTACAATTTTGACTTCAAGACATATGACCTTGGCAGATACTTCACTCCCCTTTATGCTATCTGCTCACCCGACCCCAAGGATAAGGGTATCAACCTTAACTATATGTACAGAGTCAAGCTTTCCACTAAAAAGGATATCGAAGCACTCCATACGAACGCTATGAAGGTTATCCTTGCAGGTATTGAGAATCCTCAGATTACCGTAAAAGAACTGCTTGATATGTGCAGCGAATAAGTGAACCGGCAGTAATTTGACTGCTGAATATAAAGATATTAGGAGAATCAAAAATGCACATCGAACTCACCAAGAAAGAAATCAAAGCCCTCAAAAAGCTTCGTCACGAGATCCATATGATGGGACCTCTCGGCACTATCAAGGATATGTTCACAAGAAGTGAAGCTTTCGGCGACAACGTGGCTGTTGTTGAAAAAATCAAAAAACAGCCCGTAGCTTACACAGTAAAAGAATTCCACGACAAGGTAAGAGAGGTAGGCACAGGTCTTTACGCTCTCGGTCTTGGCGGTAAACACATCTCCATCGTCAGTGAAAACTCATACAACTGGATCGTAGCTTTCTTTGCTATCGTATGCGGCGGCGGTGTTGCAGTACCCATCGACAAGGAGCTCCCCGATAAGGACATCAGTATGCTTATCACAAAGGGCGACGCTGAAGCTGTTTTCGTAAGCAGAACTTACATAGATACTGCTGCTCTTCATCTTAAGAATGATGACAGATGCAAGAAAGTATTCCTTATGAGCGGTAAGAGCGATGCTGATAAGTTTATGACTATCGACATTCTCGCTGAAATCGGCAGAGAAGAGCTCAAAAAAGGCAACACAGCATTCATCGACGCAGTTGTTGAAAAAGATGACCTTGCAGCTATCCTCTTTACCTCAGGTACAACAGGTACCAACAAGGGCGTAATGCTTTCACATTACAACTTCGCTTCAAACGTTGAGGGTGTTATCGACTTCCTCGGCTCAGAGCTTTCAACTATGTCAATTCTTCCCATGAACCACGCATATGAGCTTTCATGCAGTGTTATGACATGTATCTATATGAACGGTATCATCTATGTCAACGACAGCCTGAAGAATATTCTTCCCAACATCAATGAGTTCAAGCCCAATGCTATGGCTGTTGTACCCCTTGTACTCGAAGCTATCTATAACGGCATCTGGTCAAAGGCTGAAGCAAGAGGCAAGGCTGATGTTATGCGCAAGATGGTTAAAATCAGCAACAAGCTTCTCGATATCGGCATCGACATCAGACCTATCGTATTCAAGCAGATTGCTGAAAACTTCGGTGGTCGCTTCCCCACAATGTCATGTGGCGGTGCTCCCGCAAGAGCTGACCATATCAAGAGCCTTAGTGAGCTCGGCTTCAACATCATCGGCGGTTACGGTATGACTGAAGCATCACCTACAGTTACACTTCACAACAACGGCAGAAAGAAGCCTCTCTCAGCAGGTAAGGCTTTCCCCAGAGCTCAGTTCAAGATTGACAACCCCGACGAAGAGGGTATCGGTGAGATTCTTCTCAAGGGCGACAATATCACCAAGGGTTACTACAAAGATCCCGAAGCTACAGCTGCATCATTCACAGAAGACGGCTGGTTCAGATCAGGTGACTACGGTAAGCTCGATGAAGACGGTGAGCTTTACATCACAGGCCGTAAGAAGTTCATTATCATTCTCCCCAACGGCGAAAACATCTTCCCCGAAACTGTAGAAAGCAATATTATGGAATGTCTGCTTTACGCTCACGAGGTTGTTGCATTTGAAGACACTGTAGTATTCGGCGACAGACAGAACGTTGTAATGGCTGCTGCTATCTATGTTGAAAAAGACGATCCCGCTTTTGCAGGTATGACCGAAGAGCAGATCATCGCAAAGGTTAAGGCAGACGTAGCTGATTCAAACAAGGGTCAGCCCGCATACCGCAAGGTACAGAATGTTTATGTGTCATTCAGCGAGTTTGAAAAGAGCTCAACAAGAAAGGTTATCCGTCAGAAGGTAATCGATACATACGCAAACAAAGTTAACGTATAATTATATATAAGGAGTATAAAACTATGCTTGAAAAAGTTATTGAAGTAATCTGCAGATATGTTGATATTAACCCTGCACAGCTTAACGAAAACACAAATATCAGAAGCGAACTCGGTCTCAACTCACTTGAGCTTGTTAACATCGCAGTTGCAATCGAAGATGAATTTGATGTTGAAATCCCCGACCGTGAGGTTATGAACATCGAAACACTTGCAGACGCTGTAAAAATCATTGAAAAGTATATGGACTAAAACTTCCTTGCCCTGAGATAAACTCTCAGGGCATTTTTTTGTATATAATTATTTTTAATTGACTGGCATATAAGTTTAGTATATACTTGCTGTAGAAACACAGTTTTCAAGCTATTAACGAAAGGAAAGAAAAATATGAAAAGAACAAAGAAATTTTTCTCTTTACTATTGGCAATTGTTATGGCTTTCACCCTTTGCGTACCTGCCTTTGCCGCAGAAAACAACACAACCAAGCTGGTACTTTTAGGTGACTCTATCGCACAGGGCTACGGGTTAGGCAGCGGACGTACTGACTGGTTCGACCTTGGATACGGCAAGCTTATAGCTGACGCCAACGGCTATGACTATGTAAACCATGCAATCGGCGGTCACACTACATACAACCTTAATGCTCGTCTTGAAGAAGAAACAGTTATCAGCGATGTTGCCGATGCAGATATAATTGCAGTGTCTATCGGCGGTAACAATTTCCTTTTAGGCGGAATGTATGAGATGATCTTTGAGGGTATCTTTTTTAATAAATATGACCTTGTTGAAAAGACTATTGATGAGTTCTATGTTGATTTCGGTCTTGCAATTGATAAAATCAAGGCTATCAACCCTGATGCTCAGCTTTTAGTCCAGACTCTTTACAACCCCAGAAATGACTTAATCGGTAAGGTTTATCAGCGTGCCGTTGATTTATTGAATCAAACTATCATCAACACTGCCGCAGAAAGAAACGGTGATTATCTGGTAGTTGATATTTATCCTGCATTTGAAGGTCATATGGAATACATTCAGAAAGATCAGATTCATCCCAACGAGGCGGGACATTATGTTCTTGCCAGCGAATATCTGAAGACACTCAAGGATTTAGGCTTAGGCGAAGCCGAGAAACCCTTAACCGACGCACCGGTAGTTGAGATACCTCTTAGTTTTTGGGAAAAGATAATCAACTTCTTAAAGAGTTTATTCTCATTTGTATTTTAACTAAAACACTAATACAGTTCCGTAATTTATTGTGTCTGCGCAATCTATGAATTGCCTGATGGCATTAAATGAAACTTCGTTGCATTTTGTTGACTAATGAAACAAAAAATGCTATACTGACTATGTAATCCGACATAAAGCAATTCATATGAATTCCTGAGTGAAAGATGCAAGTTAAAAATTACAACTACAGCCTTGCTATAACTATAAGTGTATTTTCTGACTGCATCTACGGGTGCAGTCTTTTTGTTTTAAAGGAGAATACTATGGAAACACGAGTAGCCGTTATGGGCATCATAGTCGAAAACAGCGGCAGTGTACCGCCCCTCAATGACCTTTTGCATGAATATGCCGACTATATTATCGGCAGAATGGGTCTGCCATATAAAAAGCGCGGTGTCAGCATCGTCTCTATCGCTATAGATGCCCCTCAGGACGTCATATCCGCCCTCTCAGGCAAGATAGGCAGACTAGAGGGCGTAAGTGTCAAAACCGCCTATTCCAACGTGATTGCCTATGAAGAATGAACTTTACACATTAATCGACAAACTTGAAAAACAGCATAGCCTTACCCTAAGCGAGTATCGGCAACTCATCGATGGTTATGACAGTGACCTTGCCGCGTACACTGCCGAAAAGGCGAGACTTGCCTGCAACGAGCACTACGGCAAAGACATATATATCCGCGGCCTCATAGAAATCAGCAATTACTGCAAAAATGATTGCTACTACTGCGGCATCAGAAAATCTAACGGAAACTGCAGCCGATACCGCCTGACAAAAGAGGAAATCACCGAGTGCTGCAAAGAGGGATACCAACTTGGCTTTCGCACCTTTGTTATGCAAGGCGGAGAAGACGGTCACTATACCGACGAAATGCTGTGCGATATTGTCAGGTCAGTTAAAGCCCTATACCCTGACTGCGCTATCACCTTATCATTAGGCGAGCGATCATATGAGAGCTATCAAAAGCTTTGGGACGCGGGTGCAGACCGCTATCTCCTCAGACACGAGACCGCCGACAAGGCTCACTACCAGAGGTTACACCCCCAAAATCTCAGCTTTGAAAACAGAATGCAGTGTCTGAAAAATCTCAAAGACATCGGCTATCAGGTAGGTTGCGGATTTATGGTAGGCTCACCTTATCAGACAGCTGAAGCCCTCGCCAAAGACCTTAAATTTATCGAAGAGTTTTCGCCTCATATGTGTGGCATAGGCCCATTTATCAGACACCAAGATACACCCTTCAAAGATGAAAAAGACGGCAGTGTGGAGCTGACACTATTTTTGCTGAGTCTTATCAGACTTATTAAGCCCACAATTTTGTTACCCGCCACCACAGCACTGGGTACCCTCAGTAGTGACGGCAGAGAGCGAGGAGTACTCTCAGGGGCAAATGTAGTTATGCCCAACCTCTCTCCCCTATCTGTCAGGAAAAAATATATGCTCTATGATAATAAAATCGCCACAGGCCAGGAGTCGGCACAATGTGTGGATGACCTGATACAAAGAATGAAAACCATCGGATATAATGTTGTAGAAGCTAAAGGTGATGCTAAATAAATTCGGAATGCGGAATTCGGAATTCGGAATTGCGACAAAGCAAGATGAATTTTCAAATCTGTTCCCGCAGATGGAATAAATCCCCGAGTCGATATGCTGTCTGTGACAGCTCGATATATTGCCTGACGGCAACTCGATATGTTTGCTCAAGCAAACTCGATATGCACTCTGCGAGTGCGAGAATATTAGGAGGAAAATAATATGTACAACCCAAAATCATTAATCGCTGAAGAATTCATCAGCCACGAGGAAATCCTCGAAACCATAAAATACGCCGAAGAAAACAAACACAACATCGAGCTCATCGATGCCCTCTTAGAAAAAGCTAAACCCCGCAAAACTGAGGACGGTATCACTTGCAGTGGTCTTACATATAGAGAAGCAAGCGTACTTCTCGCCTGCGATATCCCCGAAAAGGTGGAGGAAATCCTTAAACTTGCCAACGAAATCAAGCAGGCATTTTACGGCAACAGAATAGTTATGTTTGCACCGCTGTATCTGTCAAACTACTGCGTCAACGGCTGTGTCTATTGCCCCTATCACCTGAAAAATAAGACTATCGCACGAAAAAAGCTCACTCAGGAAGAGGTCAAAGCCGAGGTTATCGCTCTGCAGGATATGGGTCATAAGCGACTTGCTATTGAGGCAGGCGAAGACCCGAAAAACAACCCCATCGAGTACATTCTCGAGTGCATCGAAACAATCTACAGCATACAGCATAAAAACGGCGCAATCAGACGCGTAAACGTCAACATCGCCGCTACAACAGTTGAAAACTACCGCAAATTAAGAGATGCAGGCATTGGCACCTACATCCTCTTCCAGGAAACCTACAATAAGGAAAGCTACTTACAGCTTCATCCCACAGGCCCAAAACACGACTACGCCTACCACACAGAGGCTATGGACAGAGCTATGGAAGGCGGTATCGATGACGTGGGTCTCGGTGTACTCTTCGGACTTGAGGGCTATCAGTATGAGTTTGCAGGTCTGCTTATGCACGCAGAGCATCTCGAAGCCGTACACGGCGTAGGCCCTCACACTATCAGCGTACCACGTCTTAAGAGAGCCGATGACATTGACCCCGACGAGTTTGACAACGGTATCCCTGACGATATCTTTGAGAAAATCATTGCCTGCATCCGCATCGCTGTGCCTTACACGGGTATGATTATATCTACACGCGAGAGTGAGGCCGTACGCGGCAGAGCCTTGGAGCTGGGCATCTCACAGATAAGCGGTGCATCACGCACCTCAGTTGGCGGTTACACAGAAAAAGAACGCCCCCACGACTCAGAACAGTTTGACGTATCCGACCAAAGAACTCTCGACGAGGTTGTTCGTTGGCTTATGGAACTCGATCATATTCCCTCTTTCTGCACAGCTTGTTATCGCGAGGGCAGAACAGGCGACAGATTTATGAGCCTTTGCAAAAAAGGTCAGATTCTCAACTGTTGCCACCCCAACGCCCTGATGACTCTCACTGAGTATCTCGTTGACTATGCAAGCGAAGAGACAAAGAAAAAGGGCTTCGAGCTCATTGAAAGAGAACTCGAGAAGATTCCCAAAGATAAAGTCAGAGCTATTGCCAAAGAGAACATCGAAGCCATAAAGAGCTCAAACAGAAGAGACTTCAGGTTTTAAATAAATTCGGAATTCGGAATTCGGAATTCGGAATTGCGACAAACTCAAGATAAAAAGAATAACATCTCCCCGCATAATATACATAGCAAACCCGCCCCGTAAAAACTGACTAAAATATAATAACCAGCGGCCATCGAATGTCGGAATAAGAGTTGGTAAAGAGTATAGAACCAACAGCATCATCTTAAAGTCAGTGCAGATTTTAAATAAGTACTGAGTCGATATGCTGTCTACGACAGCTCGATATATTGCCTGACGGCAATTCGATATGTTGCCTAGGGCAACTCGATATGCACCTGCGGTGCATTAAACAAGGAGGTAAATATGAACAACACCCCATCAGCCGAAAGAATACATATAGGCTTTTTCGGTATGCGCAATGCAGGCAAATCCAGCCTTGTCAATGCCGTCACATCTCAGAAGCTGTCTCTTGTCAGCGACATAAAAGGCACCACCACAGACCCCGTCAAAAAGGCTATGGAGCTACTTCCCCTCGGCCCTGTGGTCATCATCGACACTCCCGGTCTCGATGACGAAGGCACCTTAGGTGAGATGCGTGTCAAACGCGCAAAAGACACCCTTGGCACCGTTCATATTGCCGTCCTTGTTGTGGACGCGCTCAAGGGTATGAGCGATGAGGATAAGTCTCTTGCCGCCGAGATAGAAAGCAGAAAAATTCCGCTGATTATCGCTATGAATAAAAGTGACCTCCTCGGCAGTGTACCAAAAAATGAGGGGGCAACAGTCTATGTCAGTGCCGAAAAAAATATGGGCATAAATGAGCTGAAAGACAAACTCGCATCACTCGGGAAGACAGCAAAAACCGACAAAAAAATACTCGCTGACCTTGTGTCAGAAGGCGACACAGTTATGCTCGTGACCCCCATAGACGAGTCCGCACCAAAGGGCAGACTGATTTTGCCCCAACAGCAGACTATCAGAGAACTCCTTGAAATCGGCGCAGTGACCTTGGTTGTGCAAGTGAATGAAATCACGAAGGCACTAGACAATCTTAAAAATCCGCCAAAGCTCGTTATCACCGACTCTCAGGCTTTCGGGAAGGTGTCACAGCTTGTGCCCGAGGATATAAAACTCACCTCATTTTCCATACTTTTCGCCCGATATAAAGGCGACCTTGCCACTGTGGTACAAGGTGCCGACAAGCTGTCAAGCCTTAAAGACGGAGACAAAGTCCTCATCAGTGAGGGCTGTACCCACCACAGACAGTGCAAAGATATCGGCACAGTCAAGCTACCCGGTTGGATTGAGAAGTTTTCAGGCAAAAAACTGCAGTTTGACTTCACAAGTGGCGGAGACTTCCCCGAAACCCTTAGTGCTTATGCTTTGGTTGTTCACTGCGGCGGCTGTACTCTGAGTGAAAATGAGATGCAAAACCGCCTTGAGAGGTGCCGTCAGCAGAGTGTACCCGTGACTAATTACGGCACTGCAATAGCTGAAATCAACGGCATACTCAGAAGAAGCCTCGAAGTGTTCGGGTGACAGCATCAGCGCATTTTTGATTCGTCTCGGCGCCCCTTTTAAGGGGAGCTGGATTTTGCGAAGCAAAAGACTGAGGGGGTCTGTGCGCCAGCAAAAAGAATGCCACGCGGCGAGCGATAAAAAATTATGAATCTGCAAGGGTGCCTGTCAGGTGCCCTTTTTTTGATGAAATGCACCTACAGTGCATTAATGCTATGGGGTGACCTCCGGTTTCTTATACTTAATCCCTATAGCCTTACGCATAAAAGCATCAACATCATAAGAGGGCTCGTCTCTCAAAAGAGCAGGCACGTCCTTTTTCTTGTTATAATAATTTTTTCTTTTGTTTTCTCTTTTAGCGCCGCAGGCATCAGTATCATTAACAGTATCATTAACATTAACAGTACCAGTGTCAGTGTCAGTTACAGTATCAGTTACAGTATCAGTATCACCTAAAGTAACACCTTCTTCTATAGTAGGGCATAGTGTTCTATAGTCTTCTATAGAGTTCTTGTTAGAAGTTTCCCATCTTTTTTTCATGGCAATAGACTTTTTCTGGCAAGTTTCCTTATACTTTTTCTCGTTGAGGGCGATGTGCTCGCTTATCTGATGAAAAATAATCTTCAGTGCCGCATCGTCACTGAAGTCCGGGGTGATACCCTTTAATCTGTATTTTATGATAGCTCTGAATAGCCTGGA
>JAZTWC010000085.1:0-11289 GCA_045635665.1 Acutalibacteraceae bacterium | reverse complement strand
GAATTCGGGCTTTGTTCTCATAAGTGTTGAGTACTTAACCTTCTTCATGTTACCGATGTAGCCTGTGTGATGATAGTACATTTTCTGATCGAGTTTCTTACCTGTAAGGATGAACTTGTCAGCGTTGATGATGATTACGTGGTCGCCGCAGTCAGCGTTGGGTGTGAATGTAGCCTTGTGCTTACCTCTGAGAAGAACAGCAGCCTTAGCAGCTACAGCGCCGAGAGTCTTGCCTTCAGCGTCGATGATGTGCCACTGACGTGTGATGTCGCCAGCCTTGGGCATGTAAGTTGACATAACTTTTTCCTCCAATAATTTATTTTTAATGCTCGGATATATTATCATAAGTCGCTTTTGTTGTCAATACTTTTTTTGAAGTTTTTTAATTTACATTTTGAATGCTTTGATTTTCTTTGATTTTCTCTGTTTTTCATAGCATTTGCTCATTTATGATTTTTCGTTTTTTTAGTACACGGTGAGCATACGCTCACCTTTTTTGCGGTAAGTCGGCGGTTTTTGGGTAGAATTTTTGCTGTAAAAGTAAAAAAAAAAGGGAGTATTTTGCTGGCTTTGTAGTTGAAAATGCACTTTATAGGTTGTATAATGTAAATATAATAAAAAAGGAGAGAAAAAATTATGTTTAAACTCAGACCTAAATATTCATTACTCGCAGATGATATTATAGTTATGCTGTTGGGTGTTTTTGTAACGGTTTATATTGAAGATATAATCGGTGTCAGTGCTCCTGCGATAGGCATAGCTTTGATAGTTGTGGGAGTTATATTGGCTATATCACAGATTGTATACATATCACATAAAACTCTTAAGTTCAACACAAAGAAAATAAAAATCAAGGGCAAAGAGTATGCCTATTCAGAAATTGAAATCATACAGCTTAACGGTCTTAATCAGTTCGGTGCAAGCATTGACGATTTAAATGCACGCATAAGTACAAAGCTTCAGATAAGAGTAAACGGTAAGAGTATTTACACATTCACCCGTAAGTATAAGCATTTCCCGGAGTTCAAGGCTGTTATAGAGTCACAAGGCTTTCATCTTGACTATTTCTGAGGATAAGTAAAATGAAATACGAACTTCAAAGACAGATAAACATCAATATGATTTGCTATTGTGCGCCTCTTGTTATCGGATTGTGTGCGTTGATTGCAGGTGAAATCCTGGCGTTTATCATACTTTTAGTGATAAGTGCGGGACTTATGGTTAACGAGCTCATACGAATCAAAAAAGATGAAAAGCTTACCTTTGACGAAAACGGCTTTCACATTGGTGAAACCCCGTACCGCTATGAGAACATAGAGAAAGTAGACAGCAACCGATGGAGATATCTTGTGTGGGTCAGAATAATCGTTGACGGCAAAATAGTATATAAATTTGATAACAGCTACAAAAACTACAAGGAGTTTGCAAAACAGCTGACTCTTCATAATGTGGAGCATAATTTGTTCTCGTAAGAAAACTCTTGACAAACCCATTTCACAGTGATAAAATAACTTTTAAGCAAATGAAAAAGTTAACATCCCATAAATCGTTGAGGGAGAGGACTGTTTCAAAGAGATTTTTCAGAGAGTCGCACATTTGCTGTGAGTGCGACAGATTTCAGAAACAAAGTCTACCACTCCTGAGAGTACACCGAAATAAGGTGTGCCGTATGACTGCGTTAAAGTCTTATGAGTGCCATATTATATAGTATGGAATATGGGTGGAACCATGGAGCAACTTATCGCTTCATCCCGATGCAGAAGAACTGCTTTGGGATGGAGTTTTTTTATTTTTGCTATGCAAAAAAAATTCGGAATTCGGAATGCGGAATTCGGAATTGCGAGTAAAACAGCTGTGAAAAATTAAATTGCACCCGCATAGTTGGTTTGATAAAGAGGTGTCAATATGAATAATGTTATTTTAGATAAAACTAAAGGTTTTGCTATCAGAATAATAAAACTTTATAAGATGCTCAGATATGATAAAAATGAATATATTTTATCAAAATAACTTCTTCGCAGCGGAACAAGCATAGGTGCAAATACAAGAGAAGCCATGCGTGGTCAGAGTAAGGCGGATTTTTATTCTAAGCTTAATATAGCTTTAAAAGAAGCTGATGAGACGGCTTATTGGCTTGAACTTTTATTTGAAACTGATTATATTTCTCAGGCACAATTCAATAGTATATATAGAGATTGTGAAGAAATTATAAGTTTATTGGTATCTATAACTAAAAAACAAAATCAAAATATAACACAATGAATTTGGCGGACTGTGAGTTTGTGTTTTGTCGGAGCTTGCCCGCAATTCCGAATTCCGCATTCCGAATTCCGAATTTTCAGAGAAAGGATGATTACAATGATTAATGTAACACTTAAAGGCGGTGTCGTTAAAGAGTTTGAAAACGGCACAAGCGTAATGGACATCGCAAAAAGCCTCGGCGCAGGTCTTTTCAAGGCTGCTTGTCTTGCAAGAGTAAACGGCGAAATCTGCGACCTTCGCACCAAACTCAACAGTGACTGTGAGGTTGAAATCCTCACATTTGACGAAGACGAAGCTAAAAAGACATTCTGGCATACCTGCTCACACATTCTTGCTCAGGCTGTAAAAAGACTTTACCCCGATGTAAAGCTTGCTATCGGCCCTGCAGTTGACAATGGCTTCTATTATGACTTCGACAGCGAAATCAGCTTCACTCCCGAAATTCTCGAAAAAATCGAAGCTGAAATGAAGAAAATAGTTAAAGAGGGTCTTGTACTCGAGCAGTTTGAAATGGATGCTGACGAAGCTATCGCTCTTATGGAAAGCCGCGGCGAAATCTATAAGGTAGAACTTATCAAAGAACACGCTGACAAGGGTGAGAAGATTTCATTCTACCGTCAGGGCGAATTTGAAGAGCTTTGTGCTGGTCCTCATCTTCCTGATACATCAAGAGTTAAGGCATTCAAGCTTACCTCTTGTACCGGTGCTTATTGGAGAGGCGACAGCAAAAATAAGATGCTTCAGAGAATCTACGGTACAGCTTTCACAAAGGCCAGTGACCTTGAAGCTCACCTTGCTCAGATTGAAGAAGCTAAAAAACGTGACCACAACAAGCTCGGCCGTGAACTCGAAATCTTCACAACAGTTGACTATATCGGTCAGGGTCTTCCCATTCTTCTTCCCAAGGGTACCCACATTGTGCAGACTCTTCAGCGTTTTGTAGAAGACGAAGAAAAGAAGAGAGGCTGGCTGCGTACCAAAACACCTCTTATGGCTAAGAGCGATCTTTATAAAATCTCAGGCCACTGGGATCACTATCAGGACGGTATGTTCGTAATGGGTGACGAAGCAACTGACGATGAAGTTTTTGCTCTTCGTCCTATGACTTGTCCTTTCCAGTATCAGGCATATCTCAACAGAGCCCGTTCATACAGAGATCTTCCTATGAGACTCGGTGAAACATCAACACTTTTCAGAAACGAGTCACCAGGTGAAATGCACGGCCTTATCCGTGTCCGTCAGTTCACAATCTCAGAGGGTCACCTTATGTGTACACCCGAACAGCTTGAAGACGAATTCAAGAGCTGTCTTGAGCTTTGCACATTTATGCTTAAGACTCTCGGTCTTTACGAAGACGTATCATACCGCTTCTCACAGTGGGATCCCGCTGACACAGAAAAATATATCGGTACCAAAGAACAGTGGGATGAAGCTCAGGGTATGATGGGCAGAATTCTCGACAACCTTGGCATCAACTATAAAATCGGTATCGGTGAGGCTGCTTTCTACGGTCCTAAGCTTGACATTCAGATCAAGAATGTACACGGCAAGGAAGACACTCTTATCACTATCCAGATTGACCAGATGCTTGCTGAAAAGTTCGGTATGGAATATGTTGACAAAGACGGCACAAAGAAGAATCCTTATATTATCCACAGAACATCAATCGGTTGCTACGAGAGAACACTGGCGCTTCTTATCGAAAAGTATGCAGGTGCTTTCCCCGTATGGCTTGCTCCCGAAAAGGTTCGTATTCTTCCTATTGCAGACCGTCATCAGGATGCTGCATATGCAGTTAAGGCTGCTCTCGCTGAGGCAGGCATCGATGATGTAGATATCGATATCAGAAGCGAAAAACTCGGTTACAAGCTCCGTGAAGCTCAGATGGAAAAGATTCCCTATATGCTCGTTGTCGGTGACAAGGAAGCTGAAGAGGGTACAGTATCTGTAAGAAAACGCGGTCACGGCGACCAGGGCTCAATGGCAGTTGCAGACTTTGTTGAGCTTATCAAAGAAGAAATTGCAACAAGAGTTATCTGGTAAGTTAAAATCCCCACAAATTATGGCGGTGTAGGCTGAAACCTACCCGCCATTTTGGTTTTTCGGCGGTGCACGGGGAAGTGGGATGAAGAGGGCAGGCGGGGGCTCCGTGAAATCGCCCTTGGGGCGATTTCCGAGGATGCAGCAGCATCCTCGCGCCGTTTACGGCGACGGAGCCCCCCCGCTTCCACCGCTGACTTACAATTGTCGATTATACCTTGAAAAAGTACAGATAAAGTGATATAATTAAATACAAACTGTTTCATAAGGGGTTTTCACTATGAAAAATCAGGAAAATAGAAAGCTTACCCGAAAGGAAAAAAAGGCACTTAAAAAGCAGAATAAAAAGCCTTCAGATAAAAAAGGCGTGTTTCTTGTGGTGGCTCTTAGTATAGTTGCTGTGGCTCTTCTTTATAATGCGGTGAAAATATACACTGCTGAGCCTGAATTTGATAAGCTTGTTATTAACTATAATGTGCCGGCATTTAACTTTGGTTTTGCTCAGACTCAGCCTCAGATTGTGCCAAGTGTAACTGAGCCTGTAGAAGATATCACAACCACAGCTCCGTCTGTAAATGAGACTCCGACTGTTACAGAGCCTGAGGTAACACAAAAAGATGAGCTTACCAAGACAGATATCCTAAAAAAAGTAGGCGACGGTGTAAATTATATCAAAGACTTAAAGGGCACCGTGAAAGCAAAAAAGACTCAGAATATTGCTCTAACACTTACCGATTGCAGTTTGCCTGCTTTTATCGGTGTAGTAAACAAGGTTCTCAGCTTCTTTGACGGTGAAACTGTGACAGAATACACTTTCACAGACGGCAAGACAACAGACGACAAGGGTAATGAGCTGACTTTCTATGGTGTTATACCGCCCAGTAACAGATATTTTGAGCTGACTGAAGAGGGTATGGCAGATGCCTATGTGACAAAAGACGGTGAAAATACAATCTATACTGTTGTAGTGGTATCCGAAACAAGCACTATGGCAGACCCGAGACCGCCTTTCCACAGTATGGCAGGTGACACTTTTGACTGTACCAAGGTTGAGCTGCCTATAGGTAAAATCACCAAGGCTGACTTCGACTATCCCGGTGCTGAAATCAGTATTACAGTAAATGCTGAAGGTAAGATTATCCGTTACCACGAAAATCTCAAAATCAACGGTGTCGGCGGTGGTGCGGCATTAGGTATGAGTGCTGACGGCAGAATTGAAGGCGAGACTAACGAAACATGGGAGTTTACATATTGATGAATCGGCAAACAACTTGACATAACATTATTAAAAATGTTATTATTAAGTATATTGATATTAGAGAATAAATAACAAAGCGAGGTTAAAATTATGGCAGGATTTTCAGATATCGGTGTATTCCTCGGTTATGCTGAGTGGGCAAAGGTTGACTATTACACCGCAAGACCTATGGAAACCCAGGAGAGAATACTCAAGAGCATCCTCAGAAAGAATAAGGATACAGAGTACGGTAAGAAGTTAGGCTTTGAGGGCATCAGCTCAATCAAAGACTTCCAGGAAAAAGTACCTTTCTCAAATTACGATACATACTCAGACTATGTTGACCGTATGGTTGCAGGTGAGAAAAATCTTATGATGAGCTCTTACAATGTCCGTTACTGCTCATCATCAGGCTCAGTAGGTAAACCTAAAATTCTTCCCCGTAGCGCAGCAGATCTCTGGATTATGCAGTGTATGGGCTTCTCAGGTACACCCGGTTGTGCTTCAAAGTGGTTCAGAAAGAACGGAATGAAGTTCCCCAAGCAGGTAGGTCCCGTTGTTATGATTCTTACAGGTCATAAGATGGATGACGGAAAGATGTCAAATGGTGCAGGCCAGGTGCCTCTGACTTATCTTAAGCCTATCGCAAAGTTCTTTATGACAACTCCCAATGACTTTATGTATCCCGAAAATGAGGATGCAGTCAACTCTACATATTTCCACCTTCGTTTCGCTCTTGAAAGACGCGATCTTACATATCTTGGATCAATGGTTGTTACTATGCTTACAACTATGTTCGACTTCCTTGAAGCTAACTGGGAAATGGTATGCAAAGATATTGAGCTCGGTACTATCGACCCAAGCATCAAATGTCCTGAAGAGCTTCGTGCTAAGTGGGAAAAGAAATTAAAGCCCAACCCCAAGAGAGCTGCAGAGCTTCGTGCAGAGTTTGAGAAAGGTTTTGATACACCTATTGCCAAGAGAATATGGCCCGGCTTTGCATGGACCTACGGTATGGTAAGCTCAAACCTTGAGTTCTATGTTCAGAGACTTCGCAAGCACATCGGTGATGCTCCTATTCACAGTATGGGTTACGCTGCTGCTGAGGGATATATGGCTATTCCCTGCGAGCTCAACGCTCAGGACTGTGTACTTCTTCCGCAGTCGGTATTCTTCGAGTTCATTCCTATGGATGATCCCGATTGTGAGAGACCTCTGACAATGGATGAGGTTGAAGTAGGCAAGGATTATGAGCTTGTCGTAACAAACCGTTCAGGTCTTTACAGATACAGAATTGAAGACGTAGTACGCATTACCGGTTACTATAAACAGACACCTAAGATGCAGTTCCTTTACAGAAACAATCTTGCAATGAATATTGCCAATGAAAAGACCACAACACAGATGGTTGACTGGGCTGCTGCAGAGCTTCAGAGAGAGACAGGCGTAACATTCAGAGGTTACAGCTACTATCCTGACCACGATCATGACCCGGTACGCTATATGCTCTTAGTTGAAGCTGAGGGCGAAATCAGCAAGGATAAGCTTGCCGAGATGTCAAAGATACTCGACGAAAAACTCAACGAAAGCAACGAAAAGTATTTCAAATACCGCCGTTGGGGTATGATTGACGAGCCGGAGGTTGTTCTTCTCAAGGACGGCACCTATGCTGATTACAGAGAAATGCTCAAAAAACAGGGCAGGGTACTCAATCAGATTAAGCCTGTTACTGTTATCAATACGGATGAGCGTAAGGAGTTCTTCTTAGCTCATATTGACAGATAAGCTAATATTTATGGGACGCGGGTCAGCCTCGCGTCTTTTTATTTTATTGCCGCGACAAAAGAGATATAATTGTTTGTTAATAATATTGACAAAGTTGTTACGCGGTGATATACTCATATTGTTCTGAATAAACATTAAAGCGAATAATAATGAAAGGAATGGGGAAAATGAAAAAAATAACAAAAATATTTTTACTTATGGCACTTGTATGTACTTTGATAGTTTGCGGTATGATGTCAGTCAGTGCTCTCGGTTCAAAGGGCAAGTGCGGTGAAAATGTAAGTTACACTTACGATAAGAAGACAGGTGAGCTTATTATCAGCGGTAAAGGTGAAATGTATGACTATGATTATTATACCGACAACAAATCACCTTTCGAAGAAAGTGATATCAAGAGTGTCACTATAAAAAAAGGCGTAACACGAGTAGGCGGCTCTGCTTTTTATGGATGCGAATCATTAAAAAAAGCAACTATTGCTGATACTGTAAAGGTCATCGCTTGGGATGCATTTGGTTATTGTAAAAATCTTACAAGCGTAAAATTGCCTAAAAATTTACAGGAAATTAATTACCGTGCATTCTATTGTTGTGAAGCGCTCAAAACCATCAAATTGCCTGAAGGTTTGAAGTATATAGATGAAGATGCTTTTTCAAATTGCGAATCTATTGAATCTGTAAAAATTCCTGACAGTGTAACTCAGATTGGTGCAGAAGCTTTTTATAGTTGTTCAAATATTGAAACTGTAAAAATTGGTCGTGCAGTTAAAAAAATCGATACAAATGCATTCGGTTACTGTGGGAATATTGAAAAGTTCACTGTAGATAAAAACAACAAATATTTTGTAGTTGAAAATGGTGCCTTGTTAAATAAAGCAAAGACCAGAGTGCTCAAATACCCTGCAAAAAACACAAATACAGAGTATGTAATGCCGGATACTGTTAAAGTCATCAGTGAGGGTGCTTTTTCGTCAAACAATAACCTTGAAAAGGTAACACTCTCTGCTAATCTCGAAAAAATCGGTATAGATGCCTTTTTCTGGTGTGACAGTATTAAAACAATAACACTTCCACAAAAAGTTTCAGTTATTCGTGAAGAGGCTTTCCAGTGGTGCGAAGCACTTGAAGAAATAAAAGTTGATAAAAATAATCAGACTTTCTCAGCTGTCAATGGTGTTTTATTCAATAAAGACAGAACACAGCTTATTAAATATCCTGAAGGTAAGACTACAAAGTTTTATGCTATACCTGTAAGCGTTGTAGATATCGCAGCGGAAGCTTTTTATGATGCTAAGTTTGAAAAGGTTATCATAGATAAGAATGTGAAAAGCATCGCCAGAGAAGCTTTTGACAGCTGTGATAATTTAAGAAGCATCACTATCCCCGGTAATGTAAAAGAAATTGGTGAAAGAGCTTTCGTTAACACTTCAAACCTCAAGACTGTAATAATTGAGCCCGGTGTAGAGTATATTGCAGTTGGCGCATTTTCAAATTGCTATAATCTCACTGAGTTAGAGATAGGTGCAGGTATTGATTGTATAGATGCATGTGCTTTTGAAGAATGCGAAAAGTTTTCAAAGGTTACTTTCAATGGAACAAAGGCTCAGTGGAATGATATGGAAATCAAAGAGGGCAATGATTATCTGACCAAGGCGTCTGTTAAGTTTGTGGATAATTGCAATTGTCACAAGTCAGGCTTTATGGGCTTTATCTATAAGATAGAGCTGGCATTCTGGAAGCTTTTCAAGAGCAATAAGGTTTGCATTTGCGGTATCGCTCATTATTGATTTAAAAGTAAAAAACTGCTCATTCACTGTCGGATGAGCAGTCTTTTTATGGGCGGCATAATACTTCAATCATTATGATAGTCAGTCGCGTACAATCGGAACAGTCGGCTTAGTTTATTCTTCCATTTGTTTGCCAAGAAAACCTGCCGCTACCTGAGTGAGCTTGATATCTGTCTGTGAGGGTGCCGTTGCTTTTTCGCCTGATAAGAGCACAACTGCACCCATAACATCACCACCGCCGATGATAGGTGACATAACACTGACGGCTTTGGGGTTGTCTTCTGAGACAACAAGATTATCTTTATCCTGACCTGAAATATAGGTGCTGCGGCGCTCCATATAGCTTTCGAGCAAAGGCGAAATGCGTTTGCCCGAGAGGTCTTTTTTAGGCAGACCCGACACTGCAATAACGTGGTCTCTGTCACAGATAACCACGGGCATACCTGTAGTGCGACCGAGTACGTCAACATATTGTTTGGTATAGGGTCCAAGCTCGCCGATAGGTGAATACTTTTTGAAGATGACTTCACCATCGGTGTCGGTATAAATTTCCAGAGGGTCACCTTCTCTGATTCTCATAGTTCGTCTGATTTCTTTGGGTATAACTACACGCCCGAGGTCATCGATACGGCGCACAATTCCCGTTGCTTTCATATATCTTTCTCTCCCTTAAATTGCAAATTGTGATAGTAGTATTTGTGATTTGAGGTAATTTATACTGCGAGAATTTACTTTTTAGTGAGGGCGTGGTATAATAAATTAAAGTGTGAAAGAATGCAGTTCAGATTAAGTTTATAGATTGTAGTGATTCTGTTGTAACTGCTTTATACAACATTTTTAACTTTTTTAAGAAAATATTGCAAAGATAGTATTTATATGATAATATATATCAGTAATTTTCAATAAGGAGATGTAATTATGCTGGTAACTCTTTATAAAGTATTTATCGCTGTAGTTCTTTTTGTCATAAGCCTGTTTGCTCCCTTCTTCTCGATTGATGTGCAAACAGATTTCATACCTTTAGATGAAGAAAAGGTTAATTTGACCTTTGCTACTATTTCTGATACACATATGAATGAAGATGAATCACGTTTGTATCTTTTGAAACTCGGATTGAGCGATATGCATTATGCAGAACACCCTCTTGATGCGCTTGTTCTCAGCGGTGATATTACCCATCATGCGTACGAGGAGCATTGGAGTATGCTCAAAAAAGGCTTTGATTCCTATTCTCCTGCTGAAAACATAATTTTTTCCATAGGAAATCATGACACCTGGGGAGGAGACTACGGTGTACGTGTGGGTCTTTCACACGAGCGTTTTTTCCGCTATAGTAAAGAAATTGCCAACAGAGATATCAGCAAAGTCTACTATTCAACAAAAATCAACGGATATACATTCATTGTTCTTGGCAGTGAGGATGATGGTGAAAATGCATATATAAGTGAAACTCAGCTTGCATGGTTGGAGTCTGAATTGGAAAAAGCTGCAGCCGACAACCTTCCGATTTTTGTGGTGCTTCATCAGCCTATCAATCTCACTCATGGTCTTCCTGATACATGGGGTATCGGTGAGCCGACCGAATTTAAAGGGGGTATAGGCGTTCAGTCAGCACAGGTAGAAGCTTTACTTCAGCAGTATAAAAATGTGTTTTATATCAGCGGCCACATTCATAACAGTGTGACAAATGCTCAAACAGCTTTATTATACGGATATGAAAGTGTTGAAACCTACGGCAACATTATATCTGTAAACCTTCCTGCTTATTCATTTTCAAGAACACATAATGAAACGAAAAAAGGACTTGGTTTTGTTTTTGAAGTATATGACGATGAAGTTGTTATCCGAACAAGAAGCTTTACTAACGGCCTTTGGTATTCTCAGTACACGTATACAATACCCCTTACATAATTTTGTTTGGATTTTACTAGAGGAATAAGAAACAAACGATGAGTTAACTTGCAGTATTTTTGCTCGCAAAACGCAGACCCGGGAAGCAATTCAAACATACAGATTGGAAATATAGAAAAACAGCGTAGTGATTACTTCGCTGTTTTATTATGTTTGTGCAAATCGGCGAAAAAAATCATCAAGTTTATCATAAAAAACTTTTACTCAAAATATTGTTAAGGTGAATGCCTTGTGGTATAATTACAATGAATGAGTTTTCGAAAGGATGAA
>JAZTWC010000084.1:0-11432 GCA_045635665.1 Acutalibacteraceae bacterium | reverse complement strand
TTCATGCTCAGGAGGATATCGAAGCTCTCTGGGAGGGTATAAGAAACGGCAGTGTCAAGACTATGGCTACAGAGAATGTGCCCGTTGAGAAGGCTAAAAAGTACGAACGTGGTGATGATATCTGGGGTGTATATGTAGGCTTTGGCGGCCCCGGTATGATACTTCCCGTACTTCTCAGTGAGGGTTACCACAAGAGAAATATTCCTCTTCACAGACTTTCTCAGGTTAACAGTATCAACACAGCAAGAGTTTTCGGCCTCGAAGATAAAGGCGAAATTGCTATCGGCAAAGATGCTGACCTTGCAATTGTTGACCTTGACCTTGAAAAGACGATCACTCCCGAGTTATTCGGTTACAGTGACTTCTCAATTTATGAGGGCATGACATTCAAGGGATGGCCCAAGTACACTATCAGCCGTGGTGAAATCATTCAGAAAGACGGTGTAATCACTGCTGAATGTGGCAGAGGTAAGTATATCAGAAGAAGTATATAATGATTTTATTAAAGCAACTGTCTTCGGGCGGTTGCTTTAATTGTTTTGTTGTGGTATAATTGATAAGTTATTGGTCTTTAAAGTTATTTGAAAGAAGGAATAGTATGATTCACTATAGTCAGATACTTTCTGATTTCGTATATAATCTGAAGTTTGAGGATTTGTCTGAGGATGTAGTTGATACCACCAAACGATATATTGCCGACTATTATGCGGCTTGTTTTGCAGGGGTTAAAGTCAACGGCACTTTTAACGATGCTGTTATAGATGTTATCACTGATATGGGCGGTAAGCCTGAATGTGACTTTATATATTCAGATAAGCGTCTGCCTGTAGCCAATGCGGCTTTCCTAAGTGCCTGTATGGCTCACGGAGCTGATATGGATGACGGCAACAGAAAAGCTATGGGGCACGTTGGTGCTCATGTAATTTCTACTGCACTGACTCTTTGTCAGACTCTCGATGTAAACGGCAAAGACATTATCACAGCTATTAACGCGGGTTACGAGGTTTATAACAGAGTTGCCGCAGCGGTACAGCCAGGTCTTGTACACAGAGGTTTCCATTCTACCGGTACTGCAGGTGCCATAGCTTGCGGTGCGGTGGCTGCTAAGCTTATGGGTATGGATTCAGAGGGAATATACAATACAATGGCTCTATGTGCAGTTCAGGCAAGCGGTCTTATTATCATCGCAGAAAGTGGTCAGAGCTGTAAGCCTATCAACCCTGCCAATGCGGCAAAGACGGGTATACTCTCGGCTAAGATAATAGAGAGGGGAGTAAAAAGTTCCGAGTACTTCCTCGAGAGTAAAAAAGGTTACTTCCACGCTATGAGTGACGAAGTTGACGGCAATATGATAACCGACGGTCTCGGCAAAGTTTTTACCATAAGTGAAAGCTATATGAAGCCTTATCCCTCATGCAGACACACACACTGCGGTATTGAGTGTGCTCTTGATATAAGAAATAGACTTCCCGAGGGCACAAAAATCAAAGATGTAAAAGTATATATCTACAAAAACGCAATCGACATCGCAGGCCAGATAAAAGTGCCTAAGGTGTCAGATGATGCTAAATTTTCTGTACACTACTCACTTGCTATTGCGCTTCTTAAGGGGCATTTCAATTTAGGTGACCTTGATATTTCTGACATTGATGAGGAAACTCTCAGAATTATTGATAATATCGAGCTCATCGTTGACCCGACTATGGAAGACCGTGACAATGGTATAAGAGGCTCAAAGGTGGTTGTGACTACAGAAGACGGTAGTGTACTTGAAAAAACTGTCCTTATTCCCTTGGGTGATGCGGCTAATCCTCTGACATGGAAAGATCTCGAAGACAAGCTCTCAGCTTGCAGTGAGGGACTCCTCAGCGAAGAAAAACAGAAAAAACTTATGGAAAACATTCATAATTTTGATAGATTTCATAAAATCGACACAATAAATCTGTATAATACATTGCTGTAAAAATTGCAGGAGGTAAAAAATAATGGATTCAATAGTATCGGCAGTTGCAAAATTTGCTGCAGAAAGACCTGACAGAGCAGCAGTTATTGCCAATGACAATCAGATCACTTATGCACAGCTCTGGAAAGAAATTCAGGGTTTTGCTGAATATATAAAATCTTTCGGCTTTAAAGAAGGCTCAAGAATTATTGTTAAATCAGACTCAGATATATGGTTTGCTGTTTCCTGCTTTGCTATTCAGCTTACAGGTAACGTGCACGTACCCCTTGAAAAGTCAATAGGTGTAAAAGGCCTTGAAGATGTTGCTTCACAGCTTGGAGCCGCAATGGTTATCTCAAACACAGATATTCAGGGTGACTTTGTCAGCGTTGACTCAGACAAGGTAAGAGAAATCGGTGCTGAAAACTACAAGGATGGCCTCGAGTTCACATTCCCCACAAAGGAAATGACCTGCGATATCCTCTTCACTACGGGTACCACAGGTAAGTCAAAGGGCGTTGTTATTTCTCACAGAGCTGTTGTTGCTGTATCAGAAAATGTACAGTATGGCGCTGAAATTCCCGACGATAATGTTTATCTTGTGCCCGCGCCTATCAATCACGCGTCAGCTATCAGAAAGCTCTATGTAAGTATGCTCACAGGTACAACAGTTGTACTTCTCGATGGCTTCAAGGATATCAGAAAATTCTATAGCTACATTGAAAAGTACAAAGTTACATCAATCCTTATGCCTCCCGCGGCTGTAAGAATGCTCCTTGTACTTTCAAAGAAAGAGCTTGCTAAATATTCAGGTCAGCTTCACCATATCCATACAGGTTCAGCTGCATTCCCCGAGGCTGATAAAGAGCTTCTTTGCTCACTTCTACCCGAGACAAGACTTTACTTCGCATACGGCTCATCTGAAGCCGGCTGTGTAAGTATGTTTGACTACTCAAAGCATAAGGGGCTTATCAGCTGTGTCGGTAAGCCTAATAAAAACGCTCACATCTTTATCGTTGATGATAACCGTCAGGAAATTCAGTCCTCATCAACAAATCAGGGTCTCATCGCTATCAGAGGCGGTATGACTATGACTGAGTACTTTGAAGAGCCCGAGCTTACAAAAGAAGTTCTTGTTGACGGTGTTGTTTATACCAATGATATGGGTTACATCGATGAAAACGGCTTCGTTTATATGCTCGGCAGACGCGGTGATGTTATCAGTATCGGCGGTCTCAAGATTGCTCCCACAGAGGTAGAAAACATCGTGCTCAGATTCCCCGGTATTGCAGAATGTGCTTGCTTTGCAATCGAAGACAGAATGGGCGGCTGTGTGCCTAAACTCAACATTGTCGAAGAAAAAGGCGCAGATGTAGATATCAACGAGCTTAAAAAGCATATGGCAAGTTACCTCGAAGCGTTCAAGGTGCCTAAGCTCGTTGCCAAGGTCGAAGAGATACCCAAGACATCAAACGGCAAAATCGACCGAAAGGTGCTCAAATAATAAATATTTTTTAAGACTTGTCTTATGTAATAGTATAACTATTGACTTTGCAAAAAAAATGTTATAAACTGTAGATGTATGTAAGGTTAACCTTATAAATTTATCAGGAACATAAAATAAGAGGTGTAGAAAATGGAAAAATTACTTGACATTCTGGGCCAGATCAGAAGCGATATCGACTACGAAAGCGAAAAGGCTTTGGTTGACGACGGCATCCTCGATTCATTTGATATTGTTTCAATCGTAAGCGAACTCAGCATGGAGTACGACATCGACATCAGCATCGATGATATGACAGCTGAAAATTTCAACAGTGCAGAAGCAATGTTCGAAATGATTTCAAGAATTCAGGACGAAGACTAATAAAACTAAGTAAGCAGCCCTTTGATGAGCTGCTTACATACTGTTAAGGAGTATTAATATGGCATATACATCCCTTGGTTTCCTTGGCTTTCTGGTTCTTGTAGCGGTTGTATACTACCTTGTGCCTGAAAAGTTTCAGTGGGCGGTTTTGCTCGTTGCCAGCTATGTATTCTATCTTTTCAGCGGCATAGAGCAGATAGCCTTTATTATGGCAACCACACTGATAACATATCTTGCCGGCAGAATTATGCAGAATGTCCGTGATGACTATAAATCACAGCTTGCAAAATTGCCGAAGGATACACCTAAAGAGACAAAGCAGGAACTTAAAAAGAAAACTAACAACAAAATACGTAATATTCAGTTTGCATCGGTAATTCTTGATTTGCTGATATTGGTGGTAGTGAAGTATCTCAACTTTGCTATTGAAAATATCAACTCAATTTTCACAGTGTTCCACTATGATGCCAAGCTTCCTCTTGTGAACATAATTGTACCCCTTGGTATATCTTTCTATACCTTTATGTCAATGGGTTACCTCATTGATGTGGGCAGAGGCAGATATGAAGCTGAAAAGCATCTCGGCAAATTTGCGCTCTTTGTATCATTCTTCCCATCTATCGTTCAGGGTCCCATCAGCAGATTTGACGATGTGGGCAAACAGCTTGGTGCGGAACATAAATTTGACTACAATAACTTCAAGTTTGGTGCACAGCTTATGCTCTGGGGCTTCTTTAAAAAGATGGTTATTGCTGACCGAGCATTCCCTGCTGTATCAGCTATTTTCTCAGCGGACAAGTATCTCGAATATAACGGCTCTATTTATTTCTTCGGTATGCTGATGTATGCTCTTCAGATTTACTGCGACTTCTCAGGTGGTATCGATATTGCAAGAGGTGCAGCTCAGATGCTTGGCATTAACTTGCCTCTTAACTTTGAGAGACCTTACTTCTCGATGAGTGTTGCAGAGTACTGGAGAAGATGGCACATTACCCTTGGCGCATGGATGAGAGAATATGTATTCTTCCCCATAATGCTTTCAAAGCCCGTTACCAAAATCAGCAAGTTCTTCCGTCAGAGAGGCAAAAAGCAGATAGCTAAGCTTGTACCCTCGGTAATAACACCTTTTGTAGTGTTCTTCCTTATCGGTGTGTGGCACGGTGCAGCCTGGAAGTATATAGCTTTCGGTCTTTACAATGCGACTATAGTTGCATCAAGCGTTGCTCTTGCACCTACATTCAAAAAGATTATAGCTAAGTTCAATATAAATACCGATACATTCAGCTGGAAACTCTTCTGTATAGTAAGAACTTTCCTTGTGCTTGGTGTATCAAAGATACTTGTAAAAGCTCCCAGCCTGACGGCAGCACTGCATATGGTTAAGAGTATCTTTACTCAGGTGGATCTCGACTTTATCTTCGGTTTTGACGGAAAAATATTTGAGCTTGGTATAGACGAAAAGAATATGTTTGTTCTCTTTGTTGCTACTCTTGTACTTCTTTTTGTCAGTGTGCTGCAGGAAAACGGTATGAAAATCCGCGAGACTATCGCAAAGCAGAACATAGTTTTCCGTTGGGGTATATATCTTATTGCCCTTATCGTTGTACTCGTTTTTGGTATCTACGGCCCCATGTACAACGCGGCAGACTTTATCTATCAGGCTTATTAATAAGGAGGAAATGGCATGACAAAAAATCAGATTTTACGCACAGTAGCTTTTTTGCTTGTTGTTTCGGTTCTCCTTTTAGCTTTATGCGATTTGTTTGAATACGAAAACTCACACATTTCCGAGAGAATAGAGACTTATCAGGAACTTCCCAAAAATACTGTTGATGCGGTTATGGTAGGTACCAGCGGTATCGACAGATATTGGATAACTCCCAAGGCTTATGAAGAACACGGCATTACAGCTTATCCTATTTCGACAGACGGTATGCCATCTTGGATGATAAAGATAATGCTCAAAGAGGCTGAAAAAAATCAGGACTTAAAGCTTGCAATCATCGATATGAGAGCTTTTCTCAACACCTACAAAGAGGGCTCGGCAAAGTTTGATGCTGCAGCAAGACGTGTTATCGACGGTTTAGACTTCTTTTCTTTCACAAGATATGAAGCTATCAACACCACACTTAAGCTGAGAATGAAAACCGGCGACCCTGAGGCTAAAAGATATGATCCCTCATATTTTCTGAGCTTCATCAAGTACCACAGCAAGTGGGAAAACGAGGACTTCTCCTTTGATGAGATAAAAGACCCCGAGTCAATGTCACTTGGTTTCCTTATGCACTCAACTGCAAGCATCAAGCGCTTGGGCGAGGATGCAAAGACTGTCAAGAGCAACGAAAGAATGGCTCTCGACCCCATTTGCGAAGAGGTGCTCTATGACCTGCTTGACTATCTCAAAAATCAGGACTATCAGGTACTCTTCTTCGATACACCTCACTGTCACAGTGAGACAGAAGCCAAGAGAATGAACACAATGTGTGACATCCTCAAAGAAAACGGCTTCAGCTATCTTGTCTGCGATGTGAATGACGGTAATTACGACATCAGCACAGACTTTTACAACGACGGCCACGTAAACTACTACGGTGCTGAAAAGTTTACCGAGTGGTTTGGCGAATATCTCGCAAACAGCTATGATTTCCCTGATCGTCGCCTTGACAAAAAGTGCGACAAAGATTGGAACGGTGTATACGATTACATCAAAGAGGGCATCAAGGTTTTTGAAGACGCTCAGGCTAAGGCTGAAACTAAATAACCCCACAGAGCAATCTCACAAAGAGGTTGCTCTTTTTGTTTTGGTACGCGGGTAAGTGAGACGGCAGGGTACAATGACAGTCCGCCAATAAACTGTGAAAAATATACAGAATTTGTGCTAAAAATATTGACCTTTTTGCCTTAAAGTGATATTATTATAGTGTATAATTATAACAGTTTTACTGCTGTTAAATACGGCAACAAAGTGCTTGATTTTGTCGGCAAAAGTATATGGAGGTCAGATGTATTCGGCAAAATACGGCCCGGCGTTGTCAAAATAAACTCCCTTGCAAAAAGGGAAAAACATCTTATAAGGAGATGAGAATTAATGAAAAAAACAATGTTCAAAAAATCAATTTCTCTCATGTTAACAGTGCTGATGATTATGTCGTGCTGGGTATTTGTTGCACCCGAGCACGCTCATGCTGCTGATGGTACTGTCAATCCTACAGCTTTAACAGCTATTTATAATGGTAATGGTGACAGAGGTAGCTCGTCAAGAATTGTTATTTGTAGTGATGGTGAAGCGGGCAACACAACTGTCGGCCATATACGTTTCAATATTTCATCGTTTGCAAGTACAATTTCTAATGCAACACTTACATTAAATACGGGTAACCATGGTGGTACTTTGGTAAATAATTGCCGTGTTGATGTTTATCCTCTTGCTACCGATAGTTGTCAAGCAACTTCAGGTACATATGTAGTGAATAATATAGCAAGTGTTTATGGTGGTAATTATAACTCTGCAACGGGCGTAAGCAATGCTCTGAGTTACTATGGTCTTGCCACCGCAAACAGATTAGGTACTGTTTATCAGAATGCACCAGGTTCACATAATATTGATGTAACTCCAGCTGTTCAAAATGCAAAGAATGCAGGCAAGTCAGAGGTTTGCTTCCTCTTTATTATGCCTGAAATATTTAACGATGGTAACGGCAATTCATGGTCTGACACACATATCAATGTAAGTGGCACTTCACTTTCTTATACAAAGGCAACTAATGTTGCTTCAAATACAGGTGTGCCTATCGTTGATATCAACACAGATGCTGCAAATTCGGTTATTAACCTTAATACAAATGTTACAACCATTCATGGCTCTTTTGAATCTGATGCCGACTATACATCAACTTCGCATTATGATGCTATTTATCACAATGTTCTTTACACAGACGGACCAGTAACTATCGCTGCTTCAGCAACATCCGCTAAAACTGAATACGGTGGTAGTTGGACGGGTACAAACGGTGTAACTGTTTATTGGTATCATCCTACAGCTACTTTGTTGTATGAGGGAGATACAACTAATTTACCTCGTCTTGGTGTGGCTGTTAACCCGGTTATGTATTATACAGGCACTTGGAGCCGAAAATCAGTCAATAGACTTAGTTGGATTGAATCAGGTGGAAATGGTTTTTCTATTAATGAAAATTGGCGTGGTTCAGATGGCAGACTTAACTTCCAATATATGTGGCACGGTCAGTCTGCGATGATGGGTTATAATAAGGATGATACAGGAAACACATCTTTATTCCAGACTAAATCAGGTGACTCAGACAATCACTTCTATGCTAACCTTATTAAATTTACTGGTTCGATGAGCAACACGGAGTATTGGCGCTCTGCTCAACCATATTTTGGCTTTTACGGAGACAATGGGGATAATGGTAAAAAGATATATGCTCAGTCAGGTGATACACTTTACATCATAAACTATGTTCCTCTCAAAAATGCAATCAGCGATGCGATGAGAAAACTTGAGGATATCAAAGCAACTCCCGGGAAATATACAGTAGCTTCAGTTGCAAAGTTTGTTTCTGCTGCAAAAGCTCTTGTTTCTGCAAAACCTAACAACTACATTAACTCAAGTAAGAATGATGTTTCAGGTTGGGCTACAGCTGCACAGTCTGCTGTAAACACTTATAATAATATTAAACTTGAGCTTGCAACATATGATGTTTCATTTGAAAATATGTTTTCATTATCATCATGGCTTAACTCTAATTCAGGTGTACTTGGAACGCCTGCGAAGGGTTCAATGACTGTTGATGTTAATTCAGGAACTTTTACAATTGTTAACGATAAAAATAACACTCAGACTGATCCCAATGACCATTATACCTCACAGGGTGCTGGCAATCGTCACTATAATATAACACTTGTTCCCGGTGAGACATACACATTCCAATACACAACATCAGGTGGTACAGGTGATCAGGTACATATCTTCTTCTATGACGAGGATGGCAATTCTATAGCTAACACTGCCAATAGAGGAAATCCTTTTGCTCATGCATATGGTTCAGGTAATGGTACATCAACCATTTCATTTACTGCTCCGGAAGGTGCAACTAAGGCAGCGTTCCGTTTTGGTACAACAGTTCTTGGTGAGACTGTAACATTCTCGAATATCATTATGTATTCACACACAAGGGGCGACTATGCAAAAATCTCAGACTGGACAAGTAATCCTATAAGAACGGTATATACATATGGTACAGCTCTTGGCACAAAGCTGGATATTCCTGTAAGACCGGGTTACACTTTTGATGGTTGGTGGGTTGACTCAATTACTGCCAATGGTGTTAAAGATACTGGCGAGCAAGTATCCGATGGCAATGGTACAGTTGTTGCCGATCTTCAGAGTTTTGGTATAACTCAGGATTGGGTTCTTCACTCAGAATGGACAGAAAATGCTTACAATATCGCCTTTGATGCAAATGGCGGTGCAGGTTCAATGTCAGCAATTAATAGCATTAAGTATTCTGCTTCTCAGACTCTCACAGCTAATGCCTTCAGCAAAACAGGCTACACATTTGCAGGTTGGAACACCAAAGCAGATGGCACAGGTACATCATATGCAGACGGTGCAACAGTATCAAAACTCACTGCAACAAACGGTGCAACTGTTACACTCTATGCTCAGTGGACAGCTATTAAATACACTGTAACCTGGACTTTTGCAAATACTAATAAATTAACAGAAACTTATGAGTATGGTGCTACACCTACTAAGCCGGACAATACTTCGCCTAAAAAAGAGGCAACAGGACATATCGTTTATACATGGCCAGATATTGATGTTGTTACAGGTGATGTAACATACACTGAAATTGCAACTTCAAGCGCACATAAATATGGTGATTGGAGCGTTTCTATTGATTCAACTTGTACTAATGCAGGTAAATTAAAGAGAACTTGCGAAGTTTGTGGCTATGAAGAAACAACTGATGCTGAATTAGCATCCCACAATCTTGTCTATGTAGCTGCTAAGCCTGCAACTTGTACTGCTGTTGGTAATATAGAATATTGGTACTGCTCTGAATGTTCAAAAATGTTCAGTGATGAAGCTGGTACAAATGAAATAATCAGTGTAGTTGATCAGGCAAATGGTCACACTTGGATTGATGCAACTTGTTCCGACTCCAAGATATGTTCAGTCTGCGGCGCAACAGAAGGACAGGCTCTCGGTCACGATTACTCAGTATTCGTTGAAACAGTAGCTCACACTTGCGAAAAAGATGGTTATGATATCTATAAGTGTTCACGTTGCGATGCAACACAGCAGAAGAATGTTGTTTCTGCAGCTCACACTCTCACTGATGTAGCGGCTCAGGCTCCTACTTGTATCACACCCGGTTGGGATGCATATAAACAGTGCTCAAAGTGTGATTACTCAACAAAAGTTGAAATCGGTGCTACAGGTAACCACGTTTACGGTGAGTGGGCACAGTACAATGATGGCACAACTCACAGACGTACCTGTACAGCAGATGCAAATTGTACAGCATTTGAAGAGGGTAATCATGTTTTCAGCGGTGCTGTTAAGATGCTTGAGGGTGAAAATTATCACCAGTACAAGTGCGATAAGTGCGAAGCTTATGGTACAACAGCAGGCATGAATTATAGAGAGGCTTGCTTTGTTGATGGCTTTAGATTTGAACAGATCGCAGACAATGCGAGCCAGCACAAAAAAATCTGTAAGTGTGGCAGAGAAAATACAGAGAATCACGGTTGGGTTGAAGACACAGATAAGCGTATAAATTCAACTTGTACTGAAGCCGGTTATAAGTTCTTTAACTGTGATTGCGGTGCAACTAAAGAAGAAACTCCTAGTGCTCTCGGTCACACGTTTACAGACAATCTAGCAGCAAAAGATGCAACCTGTGAAGATGCAGGTAACTATGCATATAAGAGCTGTTTAACATGTAACAAGTACTTTGCTGAAGCTGAGGAACTGTACTCAGAAAACGGCAAAGATGATACAACTTCATTTATTATCAGTGCAAGTGGTCACATCTTTGGTGAATGGATTGCCGAAGTTTCTGCTACTTGTGTTGCAACAGGTATAGAGGGCCACTATGAATGTAGCGAATGTAAGAATACATTTGATGCAGATAAAAACCTTCTTGAAGACCTTATAATTGCAATAGCACCCGACAATCACAATTGGGTTAAGGGCGAAACAGTACCTCCCTCTTGTACAGCAGAGGGTTATACTGTTTATACTTGTGAAAATGGTTGTGGCAAAACTGAAAAGAGAGATACAGTACCTTCAACAGATCACGACTACAAATCAGTAGTAACAGCACCTACATGTACAGCTCAGGGTTATACAACACATACATGTACAAAATGTGGAGACAACGATGTTGATACTTATGTAGATGCTCTCGATCACGCTTGGTCAGATTCTTACACTATGGAATCAGATGGCAAGGATGGTAAACATTATCAGACTTGTACAAGAGAAAACTGTTCAGCTAAAACTGAATCAGTAGCTCATACATGGAATAATGGTACAGAAGATCCTAAAGCTGGTTGCGAAAATGCCGGTACTATGACCTACACTTGTACAGC
>JAZTWC010000083.1:0-20243 GCA_045635665.1 Acutalibacteraceae bacterium | reverse complement strand
TACAAGGGTTACGGTTTTGCTCTCTTCGTAGAATTCCTTTCATCAATTCTTCAGGACGGTGCATACGGTAAGGATCTCGACGGTAAGGATGCTGACGGCAACATCAGACCCTATCAGCTCGGTCACTTCTTCATCGCTATCGATACAAACCACTTCCTCGGCGAAGAAATCGCTCGTAAGAAGGCTGGCGACATCGTTCGTTCAATGAGAGCATCAAAGAAGGCGCCCGGTGAAGACAGAATCTACACAGCAGGTGAAAAAGAGTACGACATCTGGATGCAGAGAAAAGACAGCGGTGTACCCATCAACGAATCAGTTCAGGCTGAAATGAACAAGGTTCGTGATGACCTCGGTCTTGACTATAAGTTCCCCTGGGAAGCATAATTTAAAATTAAAGGCGGTAGGTGACTACCGTCTTTTTTAATTCGGAATTGCGGGGGAGTGCCGTCGAAGAGATAAGTTATAACCCGCCGAGACAATCAGCGCGTTTTTGATTCTTTTTGGGCGATAGCAAAAAGAATGCCTGCACGGCGAGTGCAAACAACGAAGAAAATGTTCTCAATTGCCAAATATTTTACAAATAACATATTGTAAAACTTCCGCTTTTGTTTTATTATATAATCAGTTTAATTTTGGAGGAAATATTATGAAGAGTATCACAGTTACAAAAAGCACTCCCATAGGCGAAATTATCGGCACACCTGCAGGTCACGATATACTTGCAAAGGCGCTCTACAGCGTTGGTATGAGCCTTGATATTTTAAAGAAAGGCCCTCTTTCGAAGCTTACTCTCGAAAAGATACAGAAAATATCAGGCGGTAAGGTTGACGATGCTTTCGTTGATTCGCTTCTCGGTATTCTCAACTCAGAGCAGAGCGTACCTTTAGAAGACGATGCACCCATCGAAAAGAAGTGGTGGAAAGAGGCTGTCTTCTATCAGATTTATCCCCGCTCATTCAAAGACTCAAACGGCGACGGTATCGGTGACCTTAAGGGTATCATTGAAAAGCTCGACTATCTCAAGGAGCTTGGAATCAATGCTATCTGGTGCAGTCCTATCTACGATTCACCCAACGATGATAACGGCTATGATATCAGAGATTATCGCAAGATAATGAAAGAGTTCGGCACAATGAAGGACTTCGACAAGCTCCTTAAAGAGGCTCACAAGCGTGATATCAAGCTGATTATGGACCTTGTTATCAACCACAGCTCCGACGAGCATAAGTGGTTTAAATCATCTGTCAGTGACCCCGACTCACCCTACAGAGATTACTACATCTGGCGTGATGGCGACGAAAACACACCTCCCAACAACTGGGAATCAATTTTCAGCGGTAAGGCATGGAACTACTATCCCGAAAGAAAGCAGTGGGCTCTTCACCTGTTCTCAGCAAAGCAGATGGACTTCAACTGGGAAAATGAGAACCTGAGAAAAGAACTCTATGAAATGGTCAACTATTGGCTCGATAAGGGTATCGACGGCTTCCGTCTTGACGTTATCAGCTTCATATCAAAGGCAGAGGGTCTTCCCGACGGTAACGATGTTATCGGCTCACTTATGGGCGTCAAGGGCGTTGAGCATTACTTCTACGGTCCTCGTCTTCACGAGTTTTTACACGAGCTCAATGTCAATACCTTCGGCAAATATGACGCTTTCACAGTCGGTGAGTGTCAGGGTACGGGTATAGAAATGTCAAAGCTTATGACAGGCGATTACAGACAAGAGCTCAATGTTGTTTTCGCATTTGACCATATTGAAAACCCCGGTAAGAATAAGTTCAAGAAATATAAATATGACCTTCGTCCTATGGCTAAAGAGCTTGTCAAGTGGCAGCTTAATTACGGCAACCACTGCTGGCCTACAGTTTTCTTTGAAAACCACGATACCACAAGAATGACAAGTAAGGTTTGTCCCGACGGTCACTTCAGAAACGAGCTGAGTAAACTTCTCGCACTTATGCAGATGACTTTCAAGGGCGTCCCCTTTGTATATCAGGGTCAGGAAATCGGTATGACCAACGGTGGTTTCAAATCTCCTTATGACTTCAAGGATGTTGAGTCAATCAACTACTTCAAAGAACAGACCGCTGAGGGTATGACTCAGCAACAGGCTTATGAAAATCTTCTTGCAGGTTCACGAGACAACTGCAGAATGCCTATGTGCTGGTCAGCTGAAGAAAATGCAGGCTTTACTACAGGCACTCCCTGGCTTGAGTGTATGCCCGGCTATGATAAAATCAATGTAGAAGCTCAAGATAAAGATGAAGACTCAGTGCTTAACTTCTACCGTAAGATGATTGCCCTTCGTCACGAGATACCCACTCTTGTTTACGGCGACTTCAGACTTGCAAAGGAAAAATGGAGCGATGTGCTTGCATACTACCGTATCGGTGAAAAGGATACATATTATGTGGAAATCAACCTCACCGACAAGCAGGTTAAAAAGCCTGTTTGCACAAACGGCTTTGAGCTTATGGTATCAAATATCAAGGCAAACAAAAAAGATCTTCTTGTACCCTTTGAAGCTAATCTCTATAAGGTCAGATAAAGTTAATATTATAGGCGTATCCGATAGGTGTCGGGTACGCTTTTTGTATCAGAAAAAGTGAAGGTCACATATAATGTAAAGACAAATTATATTCAGGAGGAGTGACCTTTGACTCACACATATATTAAATTTGAAAGTCAGACTCTCGGCGAAAAAGCGAGAGTCATTCTAAATAAACACGGCATAAAATCCCGTCTCAAACGCAATCCTAATCCCAATCACAAAGAGGGTTGCAATTTTGCACTGTATGTCTATGGTGATATATGGTCGGCATATGATATAGTGTCACAGCACCACATAAAAAATCTCGGTGTGGAAAGCTTTCGTGAGAGACTATGATATATCTTGATAATGCGGCTACTACATTTCCGAAGCCTGAGTGGGTGATCAATGCTATGGTTTACGCTCAGAAGTTTGTTGGAGCAAACGCAGGCAGAGGCGGTCACAAGATGACTATGAGGGCAGGGGAGATGGTTTATCTCACAAGGCAAAAGGCGGCCGATATGTTTGGCTGTAACAGTGAGAGAGTGATATTCACAAGCAACTGCACATCCGCTCTCAACACCGCCATTAAGGGCACACTGCAAAATGGCGATCATGCTATAATTTCAAATCTGGAGCATAACTCAGTCTTAAGACCGGTACACGCTCTGTATGAAAAAGGTATCATAACCTATAGTGTTGCCGAGGTTGTACCGTCGGACTCTGAAAAGACGGTGAAAAATTTCCTTTCCCTTATTAATAAGAACACAACTGTAGTTATATGCACTATGGTGTCAAATGTTTTTGGTACGGTGTTGCCGATAGAAAAACTTGGTGCTGAGCTTAAAAGACGCGGAATAATATTTGTAGTTGATGCTGCTCAGAGCGCGGGTACCTGTAAAATCGATATGAAAAGGATGAACATTGATATACTTTGTATACCGGGCCACAAGGGTCTTATGGGACCTATGGGTACGGGAATAATGCTTATGGGTGAGGAAACCGACGTTGATTCTCTTTGTCAGGGTGGTACGGGAAGCTTTTCTATGAGTGAGAGTCAGCCGACTGTGTACCCGGATAAGCTTGAAAGCGGAACTATGAACCTCCCCGGCATATGGGGTATGAAGAAAGGTATGGACTATATCACCTCTGTAGGCGGAGAAATCAGCATACACAAAAAAGAAGACTACCTTTGCAATATTCTCAGAGAAGACTTGTCGGTAATAAGAGGATTGAAGCTTTACAGTGATATTGCAGGTGCAAATCCTGCACCCTTAGTTGCTTGTAATATCAAAAATACAAACAGCGAAACTGTAGCTGATATACTGAATACAGAAAAAAGTATTGCCGTCAGAGCCGGCTATCATTGTGCTTATCTCGCACATAAAAATTTCTCTTCAGACAGCAATGGCATTGTCAGAGTAAGCCCCGGATGGTTCAATACAAAAAATGATATAAAAAATTTAGTATTTTCTCTGAATAAAATTGCAAAGAGAAATTTTTTGTGATACAATGAAATATATATGATAATTCAGATATAAGTAAGTATAGATATAATAAAAAGGAGGAAGAATGTAGTGGAATATTTGAAAAATATGGGCGAAGCTATAATCAAGCTTTTTAACGATTTTCACCTCAATGATCTTATGGATATTGTGTTGGTGGCACTGGCTCTTTATTACTGTATCAAGCTCGTCAGACAGACAAGAGCATTCCATCTTGTGAAAGGTATCGTTTTTCTCGGTATTGTATACTTTGTGGTGTCAGCTCTCAAAATGTCTGCGGCAAGTTATCTTTTCAGCCACCTGTTCGGTGATATCGTTATCGTGATGATACTTCTTTTCCAACCTGAAATCCGTCAGGCTATCGAAAGTTTCGGACGAGGTGATTTCAGAAAGGTTAACTTATTCTCGAGGAATAACAACTATGCTCTTGATGAGTACCGCGCAAGCGCATCAAATATTGCAAAAGCAGCGGCTAATATGAGCAAGAAAAAAATCGGTGCGCTTATTGTTGTCGAAGGTAAGACAATGCTTGGTGATGTTATCAGTACCGGTACAACAGTAGACTCATCTGTATCAAGTGCAGTTATCGAAAACATTTTCTTCCCAAAGGCTCCTTTACATGACGGTGCTATGATTATCAGAGATAACCGAATCCTTTCAGCGGGATGCATACTGCCTTTGACACAGAACAATATCAGCAAAGAACTCGGCACCAGACACAGAGCCGCTATCGGTATCACAGAGCACAGCGATGCAGTTGTTGTTATCGTATCAGAGGAAACAGGTGCTATCTCAATTGCAAGCGCCGGCTCATTAAAGAGAAATCTTACTTTAGGTGAGCTTATTGAAGAGCTTACAGAATATATGGCACCCGAAGAGTCAGCTCAGAGATTTAAAATCGTAAGGAGGAAGAAGTAAATGAGCAAAAACAAAAAAAGCACAGTTGAAAGCTTATTTTACAACAATAAATTCCTTATGGTTTTCTCGGTTGTAGTGGCGGTTTTACTTTGGGCTACAGTGAAAATCAACTATAGTGCAGACACCACAAAGACTATTCATTCCACGTCTATAAATTTTACTCAGAACGATGATTTTATAGCATACTATGATAAAGATGACTATGATATTAAGGTTTTGATAAGTGGTAAAAGCTATAACCTTAATGCTATCTCTGATAGCGATATAATTATTGAAGCAAAAAGCTCACATGTTGATGAGGCCGGTGAATTTGAAGTAACACTGAATGCAAAAGTCAGTGACGAAAAGTCCAGCGCTGATGTCACTGTACTTAAAGTTTCTCCTTCAACTATCGAAGTTTATTTTGACAAACCGCTCAAAGACACATTTGATGTTGTGCCGGTATTAAACAATGATATGAATACTCTCGTATCAGGTGAATTTGTTGTAGGTCAGCTTTCAACATCAATGAGTACTGTTGAGGTTGAAGGCCCTGAGTCTCTTATTAATAATCTTAAAGAGGTTAATTTCGAGGCGGTAATCGAAGATGCTGACCTTCCGCTCAAGGAAACAAAGGTCATTCCGGCAAATGTGAGTTATACCTATAAGGAAGAGTCGGATGTTGACTCGAAATTCTTGGTGTGCACTGCTGTCAGTGATGAGGAGAACCCACCGACTGTAACGGTACCGGTATTTGTCAAGGTGGAAGTTGATACTGCTGTTAAGTTTTTAGAAATGCCTAAAGTATATGGCGATGCTGCACCCCGATACAAAGTAACACCTGAAAAGGTAACTATGCTTTTCAGCACAAAAGAAGAACATAAAGATGTTCTCACTGTGGGAGATATTTATTTCAGTGATCTGTCAAACAAAGTAAATTCTTTTGAGTTGCCAGTTAAAGATGATCACAAGGCAAGTTTTGTAGATAAAACCATCGAAAAATTCACTGTTACTGTGGATCTGTCTGATAAGAGCATAATAACTCTCAACAAAAATCCTGCTAAGAGAGTTTTCCTTGGTGGCGATGATAACTATAACTACAATATCAATTATGAAAAGAGCGAACTTGATGCGATTTCTATTGTAGGACCCTGGGATAAACTTCAGCAGATAACAGAAGCTGATATTCAGGTTGATATTGATGTTTCGGCTCTTGAACTTACAAAGACCGGTGATCAGGTGGCTGAAGTTTCAAAAATTTCAATCGAAGGCTTCGATGATTGTTGGGTATACGGTAAGTATAAAGCATATATCTCTGTTGAACCAAAGGGATAATAAGCACAGTTAGGAAAGAATTGTATGAAAATTTTGATGATAAACGGCAGTCCGAGAGCGAAGGGCAACACTGCAATGGCTTTTGAAGAGATGGAAAAAGTCTTTCATAAAAACGGCATTGAAACAGAAATTGTCCGTGTTGGCTCTATGGATATAAGAGGTTGCACGTCCTGCAGATATTGTTTTGAACATCATAAATGCGTATTTGATGATATTGTAAACGAGCTCGCTGTCAAGTTTGAAGCATGTGACGGTATGGTTATCGGCTCACCGGTATATCACGCAGGTGTCAACGGTACTCTTGTCTCACTGCTCAACAGACTCTTTTACAGCACCCATTTTGACAAGACTATGAAGGTCGGTGCAGCTGTGGTTGCTCTTAGAAGAGGTGGCGGTGCATCAGCCTTCGATCAGCTCAATAAATTTTTTACAGTTTACGGTATGCCCGTAGCTTCTGGCCAGTACTGGAACAGTGTCCACGGCAGAGAAGTAGGTGAAGCTGCAGAGGACCTTGAGGGCTTGCAGTCAATAAGAACTCTTGCAGAGAATATGTCATTCCTCGTTAAGAGCATCGCTTTGGGCAAGGAAAAATTCGGGTTACCCGAAAAAGAAGAAAGAATAATGACAAACTTCGTCAGATGATTGTCGGAAATATAATTCCTCCTTGAACGGTTTTATCTGTTCAGGGAGGTTTCTTTTTTTGTACAGGTCAGCGGTTTTACGCGCGAAAAATAAAAATTTCAAGTTAAGGAATATTTTTATCAGGTTTATTTTTGATGCTTTAGTCAAAATTATAATTGCGGCTGAAAAACAGTCGCAGCGGAGGTGAAAATGGTTAAGGGAATAAGATTTATCAAGAATTTAATCATAGCTATCACCGTTATAACGCTGTTTTTGATGGTTTATGGTTTTTACACAGTGCCCGATGAAATTTACGGCATATCAGGTGAGAATATAAGGGTCAATAATCTCTATACTGTTACCTATAGTCAGGGCGGTACCCGGACTGCTGATAAAGAGGGCAGATACAACGTCTGTGTAAATCTTTTCAATACTATACCTATCAAAAACTCTTCGCTGACCGTAAGCGACAGATATTATGTTGTACCCTCCGGCGAAATCTTTGGTCTGAGACTTTTTACTGAAGGTGTTCTGATAATCAAAACGGAAACAGTAGATACCCAAAAGGGTAGTGTTTCACCGTGTGATATGGCAGGTCTTAAAAAAGGCGATGTCATTCTTAAGGTTGATGGTAAAGACGCAGTCAGCAGTAACGCTCTGAGCGAGTTGCTGTCAAAAGGAGACAAAACTGAATTTAAGATTGAGTATGAAAGAAACGGCAGAAAGCATACTACGGTTCTGAATACTTATTACAGTTTATCTCAGGGCAAGTATAAAGCAGGTATGTGGATCAGAGACAGTGCTGCAGGTATCGGTACCATGACTTTTTATGAACCGTTAACGGGAGCTTTTGCAGGGCTTGGTCACGGCGTATGCGATATCGATACAGCGGAGCTGTTGCCTTTTTCAGATGGCGATATTGTCAGCTCGAAGATAACGGGCTGTTACAAAGGTGAAAAAGGTAAAGCGGGTGAACTGTGCGGTACTTTTACTTGCGAGACAATAGGAAAACTACTGTCAAACAATAAAATAGGTGTATACGGAGTTCTTGGCAATGTATCTGACGAAAGTGAAGCTATGCCTATTGCGCTAAGTCACGAAATCAAAGAGGGTAAGGCACAGATTATATCAACAGTTGACGAGTCGGGTCCTTGCAGATATGATGTAGAAATCAGCAAGATTAATGCATCAAACGCTGAGAATAAAAATATGGTAGTGAAAATCACTGATGAAAAACTTATTGAAAAAACCGGCGGTATTGTGCAGGGAATGAGTGGCTCACCTATAATCCAGGACGGAAAGCTTATCGGTGCTGTAACCCACGTTATGGTCAATGACCCGACCAAAGGCTACGGAATTTTTGCAGAGACTATGGCAAAGAAGCTATCTGAGCTTACGGCATAAACTAAAAATGTAAATTTTTGGCTCATTGATTGATTTCAGTGAGCTTTTTTCACAAAATTCGACTTTGTATATGTGTATAATGATAATACAAATTCAACAGTGATTTTTCAATTTGTGATTGTTTCGAGTAATATTTAACTTTAATTTACCGAGATATACAAAGAAAAAGTTACAATTTCTTATGAAAAACTGTTGCAATTTGATAATTTATATGATAATATACGAAATGTGACAAATCTTCACAAACGAAAGGAGACTCAAGAAAATGAGCAAACAATTAAAAATCTTATCAGTTCAGGAAAGTGATGAATATTCACTCCATTATGCAAAATTCTTTGAAAACTACGGCTTTGATGTTGTTACAGTAGCAAAAGACGGAGCAAAAGTTCTTGATTACATAAAAATCAATAACCCTGATATTGTTCTTATGGATGCTTTTATGCCTAAAGTTGATGCTTTGGGTGTGCTCAATCAGCTGAAAGATGAAAAGCTGACGAAGAAACCTGCAGTTGCTGTTATGCTGACAAGTGCAAACGCAAGATTGGAAAGTGAGCTTATATCTGCAGGCGCAAGTTATTGCTTTATTAAACCCTTTGAGCTTAACATAATGGCTCAACGCCTGGCTCAGATTTCAGGCTGGACAGAGCAGATTTCTTTCAGACCCATCGATAATCCCGATTCGGAACTTGAAATAATCATCTCCGATATTATGCGACAAATCGGTGTGCCTGCTCATATCAAAGGCTATCAGTATCTCAGAGAGTCAATTGCTCTGTCGATAAAAGATCCTGATCTTATGCATGCTGTTACCAAGGTGCTTTATCCTACCGTTGCCAAAAATAATAAAACAACTGCTTCAAGAGTAGAAAGAGCTATACGCCACGCAATAGAAGTAGCCTGGGACAGAGGCGATGTCGATGTACTCTCATCTTATTTCGGATATACAATCCAGAATTCAAGAGGTAAGCCGACTAACTCTGAGTTCATTGCTATGATAAGTGATAAGCTGCGACTTAAGATGAGGATAGCCTGATATAATTGATTGTTTTGTACCGCGGGGGAGTGCGGCGGCTCCATGGGCGAAGCCTTCGGCTTCGCCTCACGGGAGAGCCCGGGGCTCTCCCGTGTAAATCGCCGTCAGGCGATTTAATGGAGCCGCCTCCAGCCTCCGGCACAGGCTGACCCGCGTACAACAAATCTCACGAAAGTGTTGAATAATCTTCCAAAATATGTTATAATGTCTCGAACTAAAATTCAGGAGTGTGTTAATGGAAGCTTTACTTGGTGTGCTTGAAGATAGATTCAGCATTATCGTTGAATATCTTATTCTTTTCGTGGAATTTGTCGGTGTATTGGTTGTGGTCGGTGCTATAATCAAGGGTATAATCGACGCAATAAAAAAAGACGAGCATATGCGACTCAATCTTGTTGAGGGCATCGCTCTGGCTATGAGTTTTAAAATTGGCGGTGAACTTCTCAGAACGGTAATAGTAAGAAACTGGGATGAAATACTTCTTTTAGGTGCAGTTATTCTTCTCAGAGCGGCGCTTACTTTCTACATTCAGTGGGAAATCCGCATCGAGAAAAAGAAAAAAGAAGAGCGCGAAAGACTATCTGATGCTGCAGAAAAATAAAATAGCATAAAAAACGGAGACTTACTCAGGTAAATCTCCGTTTGATTTTTATTCAAGATTTTTAAACTCTTCAAGCTCTTTCTTATCGACCTTGATCTGTGAGTCTCTGACAATTTTTACGTCGCTTCTGTTGACTACGATAGGAGCAGCCTCAGGCTTCTTTTCAAGTGAAACCTTAAGATTGCCTGTAAGAAGGTTGAAGTCCACAACTGTGCCCTTGCCCTCTTTGGTCTCAACAATAGCACCGTTTTTAGGTGTGACCTTAAGCAGATGTTCGTATGCTTCCTGCTCATATTTGAGACAACACATAAGTCTGCCACAGGTACCGCTGATTTTGCTTGTGCTAAGGAAGAGGCTCTGCTCTTTAGCCATCTTGATTGATACGGGCTGGAATGAGCCGAGGAAAGTGTTACAGCAGAAGGGCCTGCCACAGATACCGAGACCACCAACTTTTTTGCTTTCATCACGTACACCAATCTGGCGAAGCTCAATACGGGTATGGAAAATACCTGCAAGGTCTTTTACCAGTTCACGGAAGTCGACTCTGTTGTCGGCTGTGAAGTAAAAGAGGATCTTACTTCTGTCGAAAGTGTACTCTACATCGACCAACTTCATTTCGAGTTTGTGATGCTGAATTTTCTTAAAGCATATATCAAAAGCTTCTTTTTCTTTCTGTTTGTTTTCTTCAACTGTTGTGAAGTCTTTAGGTGTTGCCATACGCAGTACGGGCTTTAAAGGTGCACTGATTTCTTCATCGGGAATCTCTCTGTTACCGATAGTTACTTCACCGAATTCGAGACCTCTTGCTGTTTCTACGATGACCTTGTCACCACGTTTGAAATTTATTTTCTGAGGGTCAAAATAATAGTTTTTGCCCACCTCTTTAAATCTGACTGAGATTACCTCTGCCATAGTTTATCACCCTTTCTGTATCGGTGTTATTTTATAGAATAGATTATAGCGGGAAGTCTCGTAATCGCCAGGTTGTGATTGGCTGAGTTTTCCGCTGAGGTTTTTAACTGCTGCATCTGAGTGAGAAGCTCCATAAGTTTTTTCTGAGTGAGTTTGCTTCTGAGCTCATCGCAAAGTACCTTGTCAGTAGTTATAAGGTTTTTGGCTCCTGCTGACAAAGCGAGTGAGTCTCTGAGTATAGGCTGTATACTTTGCAGAACTGCTATGAAAAGTGCTTTATCTTTCTGGAAGACTGCAGTTTTTTTCATAAAGTTCAGTTCATCGCCGTTTACGGCACAAGACAAAAGCTCAGCTGCGAGAGTAGCGGCCTTTTCCTGAAGTTCAGATTTTTTGTCGGTGTACTCTTCACCAAGATAGTATGCCGTGGCTCTGGAGATGATCGTATCAAGCAGTGACGACTTTGAGGGGCAGGTGAGTATAAATGATACGTGACTTGCAGGTTCCTCAAAAATCTTAAGAAGTGCATTCTGAGCCTGAGGGTTCATAGTCTGAGCTTCGCATATGATGAAAACACTTTTGTTGCCGTCATTGGGAAAGACCTTAGCCTTATCTTTGACGTCGCGTATGCTGTCAACTTTAATCATTGCACCGTCGGCACATACTATATGCAAATCGGGATGAGACATAGAGTCCATCTTACGGCAGGCATTACAGTTTCCGCAAGGCTTGTTGTCGCTATGACAAAGAACAGCTTTGGCAGTCTCTTTCGCTACAGCGAATCTGAGTTCTTCAGATGCACCCTCAAATATCAGGGCATGGGAGAGTTTACCTGATGTTACAGCTGAAGACACTGCGTTTTTGAATGAGGGTATAACAGCTATATTTTCAAACATCTTGCACCTCTCCACAAAAATACATTCATAACATTATATAATATTATTCTCATTTTGACAAGTGGAAAAAGCGATAAATTTTTTTGAATAACGGATAGTATAGTGTCATATTATTGAAGCAAAGGTAAAATCACACTGTGGCAGTATAGCTTAAATGGTTTATAAACAAAAAAATACAAATTAACCAAAAATTTTTTAATAAAACCTATTGATATTTTTAATTTATGTGCTACAATGAAGATACTAAAAAGACAAAATAGGAGGAAACTACTATGGCATATGTAATTGGTGACGACTGCATGGCTTGCGGCGCTTGCGCAGCAGATTGCCCTGTTGAAGCTATCAGCGAAGGTGATGGCAAGTATGTTATCGATGCTGACGCTTGCATCGAATGCGGTGCTTGTGCAGGTTCATGCCCCGTTGAAGCTATCAGCGAAGCATAATTGAATAACAACTTTTTCTTAAGGGAGCAGATATCTGCTCCCTTAAGTTTTTGTCTTGACAACACTCAAGACTGAATTTATAATATAGTAAACTGACGAAAGGAGACGGCATATGACAACGGGAATAGTCTGCGAATATAACCCTTTTCACAACGGACACCTCTATCAGATTCAGAGAGCTAAAGCTATGGGTGCTGACAAGATAGTCTGCGTTATGAGCGGTAACTTTGTCCAGAGGGGCGAGTGTGCTTTCTTTTCTAAATATCTCAGAGCTAGGGGTGCCATAATGAGTGGTGCTGATGTTGTTATTGATCTGCCGACTCCCTGGGCTATGGCTTCGGCAGAGACTTTTGCAAGGGGCAGTATCGGTCTGCTGAAAAACTTCGGTATAGATGCTTTGTCTTTCGGTTGCGAAAGCGATGATGAAGAGTTGCTCAGAGCCTGTGCCGATAAGTTAAAAGACGAGGAAACAGGTCTGCTTATCAAAAGGTACACTGCCGAAGGATTATCATATCCCGAAGCTGTAAGCAAGGTGCTGTCTTTAAGTCTCGGCGACAAAGCGGGGGAGATAGTGTCTTCTCCCAACAATACCCTTGCAATCGAGTATATCCGTCAGCTTTCAGATAATATCAGACTTTTACCCGTAAAACGTCAGGGTGCATCTCACGACAGTGATACGGCAAAAGATAACATAGCAAGTGCCAGTATGATAAGAAAGCTTCGTCTTAGTGACGAGTCTCTCGCTTTTGTACCCGCTGACCTTGTGCCTTTATATAAAGAAGCTGACACATACAATATATCCTATTGCGAAAGAGCTATACTTTCAGCACTTCGACTTATGGATAAAGATGAATTTTCCCTTTACGTCAGCGATACCAACGGCCTTGATATGAGAATTTATGATAGCCTGCAAAAAGCCGACTCCCTTGAGAGTCTTTACGCTATGGCGAAGAGCAAAAATTATACCCACTCGAGAGTCAGACGCGAGGTGCTCAATCTTTGGCTGAAAGTGAGAAAAGACTACAGTGAGGGTATTCCTCCATATATAAAAATTCTTGCTGTCAGCGAAAGGGGACTGTCACTTTTATCATCGGTTAAAAACAACTCGGCTCTGCCTATAATCACCAAGCACTCCGAGGCTAAAAAACTCACGGGCAAGGCTCTCGAAATATATGAGGCCGAGTGCCGTAATACTGACCTTTTCTCCCTTTGCTGTGAAAAAATAAAAGAGTGTTCCCTTGAAAAGAAACACTCTCTGATAATTGTTAAATAATCTCGCCGATGAGATAATCCTCGTCGGATACACCGACAATTTTAACATCGACCATACTGCCGTTTGAATCAGACGGCAGTTTTACTTTTATGGGGATATAGTTGGCGGTGTAGCCTGTATAGTAGTCATTATCTGACTTGCTTTCAATGATGATGCTGTAGGTCTTACCGATTTGTTTGTTGAAAAACTTTCTTCTGATTTCTTCAGCCCTATCTATCATAATCTTACAGCGGTCATCTTTGATTTTTTTGTCAAGGTGACCCTCAAGCTTTTCAGCTCTTGTACCTTTTCTGATAGAGTAGGGGAATACATGGACCTTCTCAAAGCCGATTTCTTCCATAAAGCTGAGACTCGTCTCGAAGTCCTCATCACTTTCACCTGCAAAGCCCACCATAATATCTGTTGTCAGAGTACAATCAGTAAAGCACTCTCGAAGCTTTTTGCAAAGCCTACGGTAATCTGCAGTGTCATAGTGGCGGTTCATTCTCTTGAGAGTACTGTCACATCCACTCTGAAGTGAGATGTGGAACTGAGGGCAGAGCTTTTCACATTTAGAGAGCTCTTCGATGACCTCGTCTGTCAGATGGTCAGGCTCGAGTGAGCCGAGACGGACACGAAGTATACCCTCAGTATCGTTGGCAACCTTCACAGCTTCGGGGAAGGTGCAACCAATGTCCGAGCCGTAAGAAGAAAGATTGATACCAACTAAAACGACTTCTTTATAGCCGTTGGCACTGATATTTTTAAGCTCAGCTTTCAGTTCATCAAGAGGCTTCGAGCGCACCCTGCCGCGGGCATAAGGAATGACACAGTAGGAGCAGAAGCGGTTACAGCCGTCCTGTATCTTGACATAAGCTCTTGTTCTTTCTTCAAAAGCAGTGATAGTGTCACCGCAGAAACAGTCACCTTTCTGATGTTCCTTGACTTCAAAGGCTCTTGAGCCGTATTTGATATAGTTTTCGAGGATGTCGGGGAGGTCTTTGTTGTTTTTGTTGCCAAGGACAATATCAGCTTCAAGAAGCTCTTTTGCCTTGTCGGGGTAAGCCTGAGGCATACAGCCTGTCAGCACAACAACGCCGTGAGGGTTTTGTCTCTTAAAACGTCTTACAGCCTGTCTGGTCTTTCTGTCAGACTCAGCCGTAACGGTGCAGGAGTTGACAATTACCACATCGGAGCTGTCTTTTCCGTCGACGATTTCGTACCCTCTTTTTCTGAGGCTTTCGCCTATAGCCTGACTCTCGTACTGATTAACCTTGCAGCCGAGAGTGTAAAATTTAACTTTCATTTTAACTCAACCTTGTATTATGATAGCAATATTATAAAGCAAAACCTTTTATTATTCAAGATGTTTGTTTTAAAATACGGTTAAGATTCATAAATATCAGTGATAGAAAATTTGAGGTGATATTTATGAAAAAGCTTATTACTTTATTTGTTATGTCCGTAATGCTCATAGTCTCATTTTCTTTCGGTACCACTGCCGTAGAGGAAAGTGAGATACAAGTCAGGGCAAAGTCGGGTGTACTTATGGATGTCTCAACGGGTCAGGTGCTGTACTCTTTTAATGAAAACGAGAAGCTTTATCCTGCATCGGTGACGAAAATTATGCCTTTATTGCTGTTTATGGAAGCTATTGACAGTGGCAAGATTAAGCTTGAAGATAAAGTGACAACGAGTCCCACAGCTGCAGGTAAAGGCGGAAGTCAGATATGGCTCAAAGAGGGTGAGACAATGACAGTTGACGAGCTTCTCAGAGCGACAGCTATAGGCAGTGCAAATGACGCCTGTACGGCTCTTGGTGAGCATATAGCAGGCAGTGAAGTGGGCTTTGTGAAAATGATGAATGACCGAGCTCGGGAGCTTGGTATGGTTAATACTAATTTTGTCAACTGCTCAGGTCTTGACGATGACACAGTGGAGCACCTGACCACAGCATACGATATAGCACTTATGTCCCGTGAACTGCTTAAGCACGAGAGAATCAGGACTTATACCACAGTATGGATGGACTCACTTCGTGGCGGCGAGACAGAACTTGTCAACACCAATAAGCTTGTCAGATTTTACAGCGGTACAACAGGTCTTAAGACGGGTACAACATCTAAGGCTGGCCACTGTCTGAGTGCCTCGGCTGAAAGAGACGGACTTCATCTGATAGCTGTTGTTATGGGGGCGGAGAACAGTACCGACCGATTTGAGGGGGCAAAGGCAATGCTTGACTGGGGCTTTGCCAACTTTGAGACTGTGACACCGCAGATTGATTCGTCTCTTATAGGCGAAGTAGAAATCTTAAGGGGTACCGCTGAAAGTATAAAACCTATAATAAAGGGTATCGGTCCTCTGACACTCAAGGCAGGAGAAAAAAGCAGAATAGAAACAGAGATATCTCTCAGTGAAAATGTTGAAGCTCCCATAGAAAAGAATCAGACTCTCGGTACGGTGACACTCAAAATAGATGACAAAGAAATTGCAAAGTATAACCTGGTCAGCGATATTTATGTCGAAAAGACAAATCTTGGTCACATTATAGTCAGATTTTTGCGTTCTCTTGCAAAAAGTGCATAATATTTATGCTTATATCAGTTGACAAATGGTGAAAATTATATTAAAATAACCTAAATAGATAATCTAAACTCAGGAGAGTACACTTATATGTCAGTAAAGGTAAACGACAAATACACAAAAGCTTTTATAACTGATGAAGAAATTTATTCTTATCAGGATAAGATCGTAAAAGCTCACAATGATTTACATGGTAAAACAGGTGCAGGCAACGACTTCACAGGTTGGGTAGACCTTCCTGTAGATTATGACAAAGAGGAATTTGCAAGAATCAAAGTTGCTGCAGATAAAATAAAGAACAACAGTGATGTCCTTATTGTTATCGGTATCGGTGGCTCATATCTCGGTGCAAGAGCTGTTATCGAATTTGTAAAGAGTCAGAACTACAATGACCTTCGCAAAGGCACACCTGCTATCTATTATGCAGGTAATAGCATTTCACCCTCATACCTTAATGAACTCATCGAGCTCTGCGACGGTAAAGACTTCTGCGTTAATGTAATCTCAAAGTCAGGTACTACAACAGAACCTGCTATTGCATTCAGAGTATTCCGTGAGCTTCTTATCGAGAAGTACGGCGTAGAGGGTGCTAAAGACAGAATTTTCGTAACTACAGACAAGGCTAAGGGTACCCTTAAAAACCTTGCAGACAAAGAGGGTTACGAGACTTTCGTTGTACCCGATGACGTAGGCGGCAGATACTCAGTTCTTACAGCTGTAGGTCTTCTTCCCATCGCTGCAGCAGGTATCGATATCGATGCTCTTATGCAGGGTGCAGCAGATGCAAGAGAAGCTCTTATGGATACAGACATTGACAAGAACGATTGCTATAAATATGTAGCTGTCAGAAATGCTCTTTACAACAAAGGCAAGAAGACAGAAATGTATATCAGCTATGAGCCAAGCTTTACAATGATGAACGAGTGGCTCAAGCAGCTCTTCGGCGAAAGCGAAGGCAAGGAAGGCAAAGGCCTCTTCCCCACATCAGCAGTATTCTCAACAGACCTTCACTCACTTGGTCAGTATATCCAGGAAGGCGAAAGAATTATGTTTGAGACTGTTGTAACCTTCGATAAGCCAAAGAAAGAAGTTTACATCAAAGAAGATCCCGAAAATGTTGACGGTCTTAACTTCCTTACAGGCAAGACAATGACCTTCGTTAACGAAAAGGCATTCCAGGGAACAATCCTTGCTCACAATGACGGTGGCGTAGCAAACATCGTTATCAGTAACGAGGATATGACAGAAAAATCACTTGGCTATCTCATTTATTTCTTCGAGAAGGCTTGTGCAGTTTCAGGCTATGTTTTAGGTATCAATCCCTTTGACCAGCCCGGTGTAGAAAGCTACAAGAAGAATATGTTTGCACTTTTAGGCAAACCCGGCTATGAAAATGAGAAAGAAGTACTTGAAGAAAGACTCAGTAAGTGATATAATAAAGGCGTAATTGAATAGCAGTGCCTTTTTCAGGGTATCTGTGAAGCAATAAATAAAAGGAGGAATTATAAATGATTTCTATTATTTTAGGACACAAAGGTTCAGGAAAGACTAAGCGCTTGATTTCTTGCGTAAACCAGGCTGTTGAAACTTCAAAGGGTAACGTGGTTTGTGTGGAGAAAGAAACCAAGTTAACATATGACGTTAATTATCAGGCTAGACTTATCGCTACTGACGATTACGAGATTAAGGGTTATGCATCATTCTTCGGTTTCCTTGCAGGCGTATGCGCAGGCAACCACGACATCACAGATGTACTTGTTGACGCTACTCTTCGTATCGGCGGCAGAAACTATGAGGCTCTTGCTGAGTTCCTTGAGAAGATTTATGAACTCTCATCAGCTCACGAAAAGAACTTCGTATTCACAATTTCAGCAGATAAAGATGAGCTCCCTGCAGCAATCTTCAACTTCTGCACAGTCCTTGAATAAGAACCAGACTAAAGCTGTCGCGAAAGCGGCAGCTTTAAAGTTAGGAGTTTAAATAACAAAAAACTCCGCGTTTTTGGTTGCTTTTTGGGCGGCAGCAAAAAATAACGCCCAGCGGCGAGGGATGATTATATTGGGACGCGATAAAGTCTATATAAAAACTGAACTCTTTTCCCGCCAAGGAAGATTGATGAAATGATAAATTTGTAGGGGGTAGGTTGTCCCTAAAAACTAATCGAGGTAGTGATACTATGATTATACTTATAGCAGGTGCATCACACACCGGCAAAACCCTCTTGGCTCAGAGACTTCTTGAAAAGTACCAATACCCATATCTTTCAATAGACCACCTTAAAATGGGACTTATCAGAAGCGGTAATACAGAGCTTACACCTATGAGTGACGATGATGAGCTGACTGCTTATCTGTGGCCTATAGTCAGAGAGATAATTAAAACTGCCATTGAAAATAAACAGAATTTGATAGTAGAGGGTTGTTATATACCCTTTGACTGGAAAAGTGATTTTTCAGGGGAATATCTTGATAATATCAGATATTGCTGTCTGATAATGAGTGAGAAGTATATCAGAAATAATTTTGAAGATATAAAGGCATATGCCAATATTATCGAAAACCGTATCGACGATGAGGAATGCACCTTAGACAGTGTATTGCAGGACAATAAGAATATGCTAATATCAGCTCAGAAGCACGGAGTTGATTACATACTCATTGACAATAAGTACAAGGCTGATATAGAGCTATAAGTCAATTAAAAGCGAGGAAACTAAAATGACATACGAATACGAAAAACAAGCAATGGCAGAAGGCTTCAAAGTGGTCTGTGGTGTCGATGAAGCGGGCAGAGGACCCTTATGTGGACCTGTATGTGCTGCAGCTGTTATCTTACCCTTGGATTGTGAAATAGAGGGTATCAATGACTCAAAAAAGCTCAGTGAAAAGAAAAGAGATATGCTCTATGATATCATAAAAGAAAAGGCTTTAGCATACTCTGTAGTAATGGTGGACGCAAAAACGATTGACGAAATCAACATACTTCAGGCTACATTCAAGGCTATGAGAGAGGCTGTTGAGGGGCTTTCAGTCAAGGCTGATATTGCCCTCATCGACGGCAATCAGAAGCCGGGTCTTTCCATCGAAGAGAGAACTCTTGTCAAGGGTGATGCCAAAAGCATATCCATAGCAGCTGCTTCAATTTTAGCCAAGGTTACACGAGACCGATACTGCATCGAGATGGACGAGAAGTATCCACAGTATCAGTTTGCCAAGCATAAGGGCTACGGTACAAAGCTCCACTATGAGATGATTGCTGAACACGGCATTTGTCCTGAACACAGAAGAACTTTCCTTAAGAAAATACTTGGTTAATTATGAATTGTAAAGGGGCGGCCATTGGCCGTCCTTGTTCAGTGAGGAGTTAATTATGAATTATTTCGATCTGCATTGTGACACAATCAGCAGATGCTACAAAGAAGATAAATCCTTTTATGACGGTGACCTACAGATAAATGCAGTAAAAACCAAAGGTATAGAAAACTACAGGCAGTATTTTGCTCTATGGCTCAGTGATGAGCTAAGGGGTGAAGCTGCTTTTTCTTTATGTAAAAATATGCTTGACTACTACGATAGAGAGATATTGCCTGTCATTTCCGGGTGTCCCGATATATCTGCACATCTGTCGATAGAAAACGCTTCTGCCTTGGGTGGTAACCTTGACAACATCGCCTACTTCAGAGATAGGGGAGTAGAGATGATGAGTCTTACCTGGAATGGTGAAAACGACCTTGCATCAGGTGTAAATGCCAAAGGTGGTCTTAAGACTTTCGGCAGGCAGGTGCTTAAGGAAATGGCAAGGTACAATATGACACTTGATGTCTCACATCTGAACGAAAGAGGTTTTTATGAGGCTTGCCTTATTGACAGCGTAAAGATAGTGGCGACCCACAGCAATTGTTATGATATCTGCCCTCATATCCGCAACCTGAAAAAGTGGCAGATTAAAGAGATAATCAGCCGAGGCGGTCTCATCGGACTTAACTTTTATCCGCCTTTTCTTGGTACGGGGCAGATTGATGTCTATGGTAAGATAAGAGATAATATCGAGTATCTGCTGTCACTTGGTGGGGAAAAATGCATAGCTTTCGGTGGTGACTTTGACGGAGCTGACATGTCACCGAAGCTAGACGGGATAGACAAGATAGGGGAGCTGTGGGAGTTTCTGCTTTCTGAGGGAATGAGCAAGAGGGTAGTGGAGGGGTGCTTTTATAAAAATTATGAATTGTAGG
>JAZTWC010000082.1:0-62323 GCA_045635665.1 Acutalibacteraceae bacterium | reverse complement strand
TTGTGACGATGAAGCAACTTTAAATAAATATTTTTCAAAAATGCACGAAATATTTATTGACATAAAGAGCAAAAAGTTAGATAATAACAGTATGTATATACTTTCAATGGGAATGTCAGGCGACTATGAAGCTGCAGTTAGAAACGGCTCCACTCTTGTAAGAGTCGGCTCTGCTATATTTGGTCCCAGAATATACTAAAAAAAAGAGGAGATAAAACTATGGATATTAAAAATATATTCGGTAAGGTTCAGGATTTAAGAAATTCTAGAGCTGATGAAGATATTCTTGACAGTGCTCTCGGTAACGAAGATTACGAGGACTCAAGAAAGCCCAAGAAATTTGCTAAAGATATTTTCGGTGACGATGATGATACACCTGTGAGTCATTTCTCATCACCTTCATTTAATTATTCACCTACTGCAGCTTTGCCCGATTTCACAGAGGATATCGAACCTTTAAAAGGTATGGATGAAATGACATTTGACAATGCTCCTGCTTCAAACCTTTATGATATCAATTCAAGCAAGGCTCGTACAAGTTCAACCTCAAAGTTCAGACTTACATTTATTTCTCTTCATGATATTTATGACGCAAAGAATGTTGCTAATCTTATGATGGAAAGAAATGCTATCGTTGTTGTTAATCTCTCACTGCTCAATGAAGAACAGAGTAAAAGAGCTATGGACTTCCTCGACGGTGCGAAGTACGTTACCAAATGTGTATTTGCTAGATTTACCGAAAGCATCTGTGCGTTTATACCTTCAGAGATTGAGCTCCACGGTGATTTTTATAACCAGGTTGAATTATAATTTCCGACAGATAGGGGATAGATAAAAATGTTCAATAATAAGTCAGGCTTTTCTTCAGCCGGCAAAAACAGATATTTTGCAACTGAAGTTGACGATTACGTAAGAAGATCCTCAGAAGAATACGATTCACTTCTCAAAAAATACAGAATTCTCGAGAAAAAATATAAGACACTCGGCCCTGCTCTTGAAGAGTATAATAACAACAAAAATACTGTTTTCTCCGCTATTGTACGCGCTGAAACCTACGTCGAGTCTATAAAGGCTCAGGCTGACGCGAGTGCAGCTGAGATAATCAAAGCGGCATCAGAGGAAGCAGAAGGTATACTTCTGACCAAAAAAGCTGAAGCTGAGGCTTACTACTATAATCTTACCCATGAAGCTGATGAGAAAATTGTCAAGCTTCAGGAAGACATTGTGACTCTCGAAAAGCAGTCAGAAGAGCTCTCAGAAAAGTATATCAGTGATACAAGAGAAAAGGCAAACGAAATTATTGACAATGCCAAGACAAAAGCGGCTGAAATTGTTGCTGCAGCTTATCACGATGCTAAAGATGCTCGAGAAAAGAGCGATGAAATTATCGCTTCAACTAAAGCTGAGCTCACAAGACTCAAGGCGGAAATTGCTAAATATAAGAACGAAATTATCAATGTTGTTGCCACAATCAAACCTGCTGTCGATTCAATAAGTGATGATGCAGATTTTGTTTTTGAGCCTACTAAAATCGAGGTTGATACCAACAAACTCGCTGAAGATCTTCCCGAGTTCGATCTCAATGTAGAGTATGAAGCTCCCGCGGCTTTCAAACCACAGTATCCTGATTTTTATGAGGATATCAGCTCGGTTTCTTCTCCTGAGTACTATGGCGAAGGTGAACAAGAGCCGGAAATTCAGGATGCAATTCCTGAACAGACAATAATTTTACAAGATCTCAGTGATGCGATTTTCGCTGAAGATTTTGATGAAGCTCCCATTGATTTCAGCTATCAGCCTGATTTTGACAGCTATTTCGATGATGATATTACCACTGATTAATATACCAAGGTGAATTATTTGAATAAATCTGCTTTAACCCCGTTAAAAATTAAAATATATTCAATTGTATTGATGTTAGGTCTTGTTTCGGTTGACCAGATAATCAAATATTTTGTTGATTTATATCTGAAGCCACTTGGATCTTTAACTGTTATCAATAATGTTTTACAATTGTCTTATTATGAAAACGATGGTGCAATGATGGGAATGATGAACGGCAAGACTCTCACAATGACTGTACTTGCTGTGATATGTCTTGTTATAATAGCCTTTGTGATTTTTTCGGGTAAAATCAAATTTGGAATTGATTATTGTTGCATAGTTCTTATGATGTCAGGCGGTCTCGGAAATATTATCGACAGAATTTTCAGAGGTTATGTAATCGACTATATTGAAGTTCTGTTTGTGGATTTTTATATTTTCAATTTTGCGGATTGTCTTGTAACCTGTGCGGCAATACTGATGATTTGTAATCAGATTTATGAGATTTACAAAGAAAACAAAGCTAAGAAAGAGAAGGCTTCCGATGATTAATGCACATATAATTCAGGTTAACGATGAATATGTCGGACTTAGAATAGACAAAGTTATATGTCAGGCCGTTGACGGTATGAGTCGCTCCTCTGTGCAAAAAATTATTGACGAGGGAAATGTCAGTGTCGGTAATACTGTAATAAGCAAAAACTATAAGGCTCGTCATGGAGATATTATAAGAGTTATCATCCCTCAGGCAAAAGAGCTGGAAATCACAGCGGAAGATATACCTCTTGATATCAGATATGAAGACAGTGATCTGCTTGTTGTCAATAAGCCTAAGGGTATGGTTGTACACCCTGCTGCAGGTAACTATGATGGAACATTGGTAAATGCGCTGATGCATCATTGCAAAGGCAGTCTTTCAGGTATCAACGGAGTAATCAGACCCGGTATTGTTCATCGTATAGATAAAGATACAAGCGGTCTTCTTATAGTTGCTAAAAACGATTTTGCTCATATTAATCTTGCTGAGCAGATTAAGGTTCACTCATTCACACGAGAGTATCAGAGTGTGGTTTACGGTAAATTTAAAACTGACAGTGGTATAGTTGATGCGCCTATCGGCAGACACCCTGTTGATAGAAAAAAGATGGCCGTTACCCCTAAAAACTCAAAAAACGCTCTAACTCACTATAAAGTCATAGAAGAATATGACGGTTTCACACACCTCGGCCTGAAGCTTGAAACAGGCCGTACACATCAGATAAGAGTACATATGTCGTATATAGGGCACCCGGTTGCAGGTGACCCCGTATACGGACCAAAGAAAGTAATTGAATCTCTCTCAGGTCAGTGTCTGCATGCGGGCCTTATCGGGTTCAGACATCCCCGAACAAACGATTACATCGAAATTAAAAGCGAATTACCTGAATATTTTACTCAGTTCCTCAGGAGGATAAATAAAAATGGATAAAACAATAAATAAACTCGATTTATCTGATTGGCTCCTTGCCAGCGACATTGACGGTACCCTTAACAACAAAGCAAGAAATCTTGTTTACAGAAACTACGACATGATTCAGAGATTTATCAATGAACACGGTGGCAACTTTACTCTCGCATCAGGCAGAAGCCCCGAGTCAATGAGAAAGCACTTCAAGAGACTCGATATCGCTGACGGTAAGGCTATCGTTCTCAACGGAGCAGGAATTTATGACTTTGCCGAAGAAAAAATGGTCTGGCACAGCCCTATGAACGAACACTGTATTGATATGGTAAGACAGAGTGTCAAAAAGTTTCCGACACTTGCTTTTCAGGTTATAACTGATAAGAATGTATATCTTTTCAGACCCACAGCTACAGCAAGAGCTTTGGCTATTAATGCGCAGTTACCAATTAAATATTATTATAATTTCGAGTCAATTCCCAAAGATAACTGGTATAAGGTAATTTATACTGCAATTCCACCTGCAATTACTCAGGTTAAAAAGTTTATTGAAAGTCTTTCAAATACAAAAGAAAACCTTATGCTCTCATCTGTATGGAGTTATGAAATTGTAAACGAAGATACCAATAAAGGTGTAGCCGTTTTGAAGCTCGCTGACATTTTAGGCGTCGACCATAGCAAGACAGCCGCAATCGGTGACTATTTCAACGATTATGAAATGCTTAAAAAAGTAGCTCTGCCTGCTTGTTGCGGTCAGGCTCCTCAGGGCATGAAAGACATAGCTAAGTTTGTCGCAGGGCACTGCAATCAGGGTGCCGTTGCAGACTTAATTGAATACATTATTAAAAACCATAGTAATTTTTAAGGAGGATTAATATGGAAGGAAACAAAAAGTTGCAGCTTAAAAAGACTGCAATAGAAGTAAGAAAGGGCATTATTGAAGGCACCTTCAATGCCAAGTCGGGACATCCCGGCGGCTCACTCTCAATTGCTGATATTATGACTTATCTCTATTTCAGTGAGATGAGAGTTGACCCCAACAAGCCTGATTGTGAAAACAGAGACAGACTTGTACTTTCAAAGGGTCACACTGCACCTGCACTTTATGCAGCGCTTGCACTCAAGGGTTTCTTCCCCGTTGAGCTTATCAAGACTCTTCGTAAGCCCGACTCAATTCTTCAGGGACATCCCAGTATGCGTTATACTCCCGGCGTTGATATGAGCACAGGCTCACTCGGTCAGGGTATCTCTGCAGCTTGCGGTATGGCTCTTGGTGCTAAACTTCAGGGCAAAGACTTCAGAGTATATGTACCTCTCGGTGACGGTGAAATCGAAGAAGGTCAGGTATGGGAGGCTGCTATGTTTGCAGGTAACCGCAAGCTTGATAATCTTTGCGCAATCGTTGACTACAACGGTCTTCAGATTGACGGCACTCTTGAAGAGGTTAACTCACCTTATCCAATCAAGGAAAAATTTGAAGCATTCGGTTGGAATGTAATTGAAATCTGCGGTCACTGCTTCACACAGATTGAAGAAGCTTTCGAAGCTGCAAAAGCATGTAAAGATAAGCCCACCTGCATCGTTGCTAAGACAGTCAAAGGTAAAGGCGTATCATTTATGGAAGACAAGTGCGATTGGCACGGTAGTGCTCCAAATGCTGAACAGTATGCTCAGGCTATGGCTGAGCTTGACGAAGCTATGAAGAGCTTGGAGGTGTAATTATGGCTGATGTAATTAAATGTGCAACCCGTGACGCTTACGGTGCCGCTTTGAAACAGCTCGGTACTAGAGACGATATTCTTGTTCTTGATGCCGACCTTGCAAAGGCAACTAAGACTATCACTTTTAAAAAGGAATTCCCCGAGAAGTTCATTGACTGCGGTATCGCAGAAGGTAATATGATGGGTGTAGCTGCAGGTCTTGCAACAACAGGTTATACTGTATTCGCTTCAAGTTTCGCTATGTTCGCGGCCGGCAGAGCTTTTGAGCAGGTAAGAAACTCAATCGCGTACCCCAACCTCAACGTAAAGATTGGTGCAACTCACGCAGGCATCTCAGTAGGTGAGGACGGCGCAAGCCATCAGTGCTGTGAAGATATCGCTCTCATGCGCTCAATCCCCAATATGGTTATTATCAACCCTGCTGACGACGTTGAAGCTATAGCTGCTGTACACGCTGCAGTTGACCACGAAGGTCCCGTTTATATGAGATTCGGCAGACTTGCTGTGCCTCGTGTAAACAGCGAAGACTATAAGTTTGAACTTGGTAAGGGTGTGCTTCTCAAAGACGGTAAGGATGTAACTATCGTTGCTTCAGGTCTTATGGTCAATGAAGCTCTTATTGCTGCTGAAACACTGAAGGCTGAAGGTATTGATGCTCGTGTAATCAACATTCACACCATCAAGCCTATCGACAAGGAGATCCTTGTTGCTGCAGCTAAAGAAACTGGTGCAATTGTTACTGCCGAAGAACACAGTATTATCGGAGGTCTCGGTTCAGCTGTAAGTGAAGCTCTTGCAGAAGAGTACCCCGTACCTGTTGTAAAACTCGGCGTTAACGATACATTCGGTAAGTCAGGTCCTGCTCTTGAGCTTCTCAAGATATTCGGTCTTGATGCTGAAAACATTGTAATTAAAGCAAAGAAAGCTATTGAACTTAAGAATAAGCTTGCTTAATTAAATATTTAAAGGTAGGTTCATACAATGAAAGAAATTACAAAAGATATGGTTATCGGTGATATCCTTGATCAGGATGGAGGTACAGCAGTATTCTTTTTTGAAATGGGAATGCACTGTCTCGGATGCCCTGCTTCAAGAGGCGAAACTGTAGAAGAAGCTTGCGCTGTACACGGCGTAGATGCTGATGCTCTCATAGCAAGAGTAAACGAATATCTTGCTACAAAATAAGAGAAATTTTATGGGAGCCGCCTGATATTTTGGGCGGCTCTGATTTTTAAAGAGGTATTTATGTCAAAGATTAAACTTGATGACAGACTTTCGGCAGTTGCAAGTCTTGTCAGAAACGGAAAAAGAGTTGCTGATATCGGTACAGATCACGGATATTTAGTTGCTTATCTTGTTGAAAACGGAATATGCCCCTGTGGTATCGCGGCCGACTTAAGAAAAGGCCCTCTTGATAATGCGAGACAAACTGTAATTGAACAAGGTCTTAGCGAAAAGATTGAGCTCATATTATCAGACGGACTTACAAATATACCATCAGATGCTTGTGATGACATTGTTATTGCAGGTATGGGTGGCAATCTTATAGCTGAGATATTAGAAAAGGCACCTTGGGTTAAGAATGAAAATATCAACATAGTTGCTCAGCCTATGACGCACGCAGAGGTGTTAAGACAGTGGTTTGTCGACAACGGCTTTACAATCACTAAGGAAAAAACAGCAACTGACGGTAAGAGATATTACTGCATTATAAGTGCCAACTATACTGCAACTATAACCGAGCATAAACATTCTTACATATATACAGGTGAAATCAAGGCCGAGACCGATACTGACATAAAATATCTCAAAAAGATATTGACTGCTTTAACTAAAAAATTTGACGCACTTATGAGTGCAAACAAAGAAGACACAGATAATCTTAAAGAGGTTATCGATGATATTAAAAAATTATTAGGGGAGTAAAACTGAATGGTTACAGTAAAGAATATCTCTGATTATATCGATTCAATTGCACCTTACAATACCAAGTGCGATTGGGATAACTGCGGACTTTTAATCGGAGACATAAACAAAGAAGTTAAAAAGATAGGTTTTGCTCTTGACATGACAAGTGAAGTCCTTAGTGATGCAATCGACAAGGGTGTTGATTTGATAATTACTCATCATCCTATTATTTTCAGACCTATGAAAAATTTTCTGAAAGGCAATCTTGCATATGATTTGGCCGTCAGTGGTATCAGTGCAATCTCTGCCCATACCTGCTTTGACTGTGCTCAGGGTGGCGTAAATGACGTTTTATGTGAGCTTCTCGGCATCAAAAATGCAGTTGGTGTACCCGATGAAGAGTGCCCCGTACCCATGGCTCGTATAGGCGACATTGAGCCCATGACTTCAGTTGAGTTTTCAAAAAAAGTTGCTGATGTTCTCGGTACAGCCTGTCGAGTCGCCGACTGTGATAACATCATAAAAAAAGTCGCGGTATGTGGAGGTTCAGGTCCTGATGATTTCCTCTTTACTTCAGCTCAAATGGGTGCTGACGTAATTATCACAGGCGAAATCAAGCATCATATTTTTCTGGCGGCAAAAGAAATTGGTGTGACTGCTATTCAGGCAGGTCACTATGAAACAGAAAATCCGGCAGTATCTGCCTTAATGAAATATATAAATAATGAATTTAACGATGTGGAGTGCTTACTTCTCAGGCAAAGTGCTCCGACTAAAATTATCAGATAAGGTGTAGTATGGCTCTCGACGGAATATTTTTATCAAAAGTTAAAAACGAACTTCGTGAAAAAGCGGTAGGTTTGCGTGTTGACAAGGTCAATCAGCCTACAAGAGATGAGGTTATTCTGGGTCTCAGAGGCAAAGGCTGCAACTATAAGCTTCTTTTATGTGTACGCGCTGATAGTCCGAGGTTCCATTTTACATCACACAATATAGACAATCCACCGGTACCGCCTATGTTTTGTATGCTTCTTCGTAAGCATCTTACAGGTGCGATGATCAAAGATGTTCGTCAGCACGAAAACGACAGAATAATTTTTATTGATTTTGATGCAACTAACGAAATTGGCGATAGAGTAGAGCTTACCATCGTAATGGAAATTATGGGTAAGTACTCAAATATGATACTTCTCTCAGGTGAAAAGATTATCGAATCAATGAAACGAGTTGATTTTACCACCTCAAGTGTCAGACAGATTCTCCCGGGCTTGCAGTATGCTTTGCCACCACAACAGGATAAATTGTCAATTGAGACCGCAAGTATCGATTCTATCCTAGACAGAATACTGAGCTTTCGTGAAAAATCTCTTTCATCGGCTGTTCTTAACTCAATCCAAGGCATTTCACCCATTGTCGCTCGCGAAATCGCCCATAAAACAGCTTTTGAAGATTTGCAGGTCTCTTATCTCAGTAATGAGCTTATCGACAATCTCAAGGTCGTTTTGGAAGAATTTTACAGCGAAATTTCAAATAATACTGTTTATATGCTTTGTGAAGAAAACGGAAAACCAAAAGATATGTCCGTTACTGATATCAGACAGTATGGCGACCTGCTCAATGTTAAAATATACGAAAGTCCTGCAGAACTGCTCGATGACTTTTATTTTGAGCGTGACAGAATCAACCGTATAAATCACAGAGGTCATGAGCTGATTAAGCTTCTGAACAATCTCATCGAAAGAACATCACGTAAACTGTCTCTTCAAAGAGAGGAACTCAAGAGATGCGAAGATAAAGACACACTCAGACTTTATGGTGAACTTATACTTGCTAACCTTTACAGGTTAACAAAAGGTGTAACGTTTTATGAAGTTGAGAACTATTATGATAATTGTGAGGTTATTAAAATACCCTGCAATCCTGCACTTTCACCAACGGAAAATCAGAAAAAATACTACAAGGATTATCGTAAAGCACAGACTGCAGAAAAGATGCTTGCTAAGTTAATTGAAGACGGTGAAAATGAAATAATTTATCTTGAGAGTGTGCTCGATGAACTGTCACGAGCTGACACCGATAGCGAAATCTCAGCTATCAGACTTGAGCTTCAGAACGGCGGATACATCAAAAATATCAAAAGCAAAAAACAGAAGCCACCTAAGGAATTACCGCCAATTGAATTTATGTCAAGCGACGGATTTAAAATCCTTGTTGGAAGAAACAATATACAAAACGATAAATTATCTCTTAAAACCGCTGCCAAAAACGATATGTGGCTTCACACTCAGAAGATACCGGGCTCACACGTTATAATCGTTGGTGACGGCAAGGAAATATCAGATGACTCAATCGAAGAAGCTGCAGTTATAGCCGCTTACTATAGCAAGGCTAAAGATTCATCTTTGGTGCCTGTCGATTACACAAGAGTCAAAGCTCTTAAAAAGCCTAACGGAGCTAAGGCTGGTATGGTGATTTATCACGAATACTGGACAATTATTACTAACCCTGATAAAGAGCTAGTTGAAAAATTAAGGGTAAAATAAACCAAAAAGGAGGGATAAGATGGCTTTCACACATCTGCATCTTCACACAGAATACAGTTTGCTCGATGGTGCTTGTCGTATAAATAAGCTGATGGATCATCTTAATGAAATTGGTCAGACAAGTGTTGCAATTACCGATCACGGTGTTATGTACGGAGTAATTGACTTCTACAAGGCAGCTAAAGAAAAGGGCATTAAGCCCATTATCGGTTGTGAATGTTATGTTGCCGAAAGATCAAGACATAATAAAGTCTATGGTCTTGATTCACAGCGTTTCCATCTTGTCCTTTTATGTAAAAACAATATCGGTTATCAGAATCTTATTGCTATGGTCAGTAAGGCCTGGACTGAGGGTATCTATACCAAGCCACGTATCGACCGTGAATTACTTGAGGAGCATCACGAGGGCCTTATAGCTCTGTCAGGTTGTCTTGCAGGTGAAATTCCTCAACTACTTATGAGAGGGGATTATGATAAGGCGAAAGCTACAGCTATATGGTACCGCGACCTTTTCGGCGAGGGTAACTATTATATCGAAATCCAAAATCACGGACTTCGCGAACAGCTTGATATTATGCCTGATCTTGTGCGACTTTCTAAAGAGACAGGTGTACCTCTTGTTGCAACAAATGACTCTCATTATATCCGTAAAGAGGATTCCTCAGTTCAGCAGGTACTTATCTGTATACAGACCAACCACACCTTGGGTGAAGAGACAGGTCTCGAGTTTTCTACAGATGAGTTTTACGTCAAAACTGAAGAAGAGATGCGTCAGGCTTTCCCAGAACTTCCTGAAGCCATAGATAATACTCAGATTATCGCTGAACAGTGTAATGTAGAGTTTGAGTTCGGCAATACGAAGCTCCCGCACTTCGAAGTACCTAACGATATGGATCACTTCGAATACTTCAAAAATCAATGCTTCTTCGGTCTTAACAAGCATCTTGGAGATAACCCTCCTCAGGAATATATCGACCGACTCAATTACGAGCTCGACGTAATCAACAAGATGGGTTATGTTGACTATTTCCTGATAGTTCACGATTTCATCCGTTATGCCAAAAGTAAAAAGATACCCGTCGGACCGGGCAGAGGCTCCGGTGCCGGGTCGCTTGCCGCTTACTGTATAGGCATAACCGGTATTGACCCATTAAAATACAATCTACTTTTTGAGCGATTTCTTAATCCAGAGAGAGTCAGTATGCCTGACTTTGATATTGACTTTTGTTATGTGCGCCGTCAGGAGGTAATTGACTACGTTATACGAAAATATGGCAGTGACCACGTAGCTCAGATTGTTACCTTTGGCACAATGGCCGCAAGAGCAGCTGTTCGTGATGTCGGCAGGGTACTTGGTATGCCATATAATGTGGTTGACGAGGTCGCCAAAGCTATACCGAATGAGCTGAAAATCACTATAGATAAAGCTCTAAAATATTCCGAAGACCTCAAACGTCTTTATGAAAGCAATGAAGAGGTCAAAAAACTTCTTGATTATGCCCGACAGGTTGAGGGTATGCCGAGACACGCTTCTACTCACGCGGCAGGCGTTGTTATTACACGTGATCCTGTTTCATCATATGTGCCGCTTGCTGTCAATGACGAAAGTGTTGTTACTCAGTTTACCATGGTCACTTTAGAAAATCTCGGACTGCTCAAGATGGACTTTCTTGGTCTTCGTACACTTACGGTTATTGACGATGCTGTCAAACTTATCAAACGTACCCACCCGGACTTTGACCTTGATACTATCGATATAAACGATGCCGAAACTTTTGATATGCTGTCACAAGGCAGAACTGATGCAGTATTCCAGTATGAATCTAGTGGTATGCGAAGTGTACTCTCAAGACTTAAACCTCAGAGTTTAGAAGACCTCATCGCGGTTATTTCCCTTTACAGACCAGGACCTGCAGATTCAATTGATACTTATATCCACAATCGACATAATCCGAAAGATACTAAATATAAAACTGAGCTTCTGAGAGATATTCTCGATGTAACTTATGGCTGCATGGTTTATCAGGAGCAGGTTATGGAAATCTGCCGTAAACTGGCTGGCTACTCATATGGCAGAGCTGACCTTGTGCGCCGAGCTATGTCGAAGAAAAAGCTCGATGTAATGGAAAAAGAAAGTCAGAATTTCATCTATGGTCTCAAGAACGAAAATGGTGAAACCGAGTGTCACGGAGCTTTGGCTATTGGCGTTTCAGAAGAAACAGCAAACGCAATCTTTGATGAAATGTCAAACTTTGCTAAGTATGCTTTCAATAAGTCTCATGCAGCCGCTTATGCTTATGTGTCATATCAGACAGCTTGGCTTAAGTGTCATTATCCTTGTGAGCTTCTTGCGGCTACATTGACCAGTGTCCTTGATTCATCGGCAAAAGTATCAAATTATATCGCTGAGGCTTCAAGACTCGGCATACGAGTTCTTGCACCAAGTGTAAACAGCTCATTTGAAGGCTTCACTGTTAAAAACGGAGCTATAAGATTTGGTCTTTTAGCTATAAAAAATCTCGGAAGAGGCTTTATCAAAACTATCATTGACAACCGAGAAAGTGGCGGTAAATATACTGATTTTTATAATTTCTGCAAGAGGGTATATTCAAAAGAGTTCAACAGAAGGGCAGTGGAGAGTCTTATTAAGAGTGGCGCACTTGATGGACTGGATATGAACAGACGTCAGATGCTTCATATGTTACCGAAAATTATAACTGACCTTGATGCGGATAAGAATAAAAATGTTGTCGGTCAGATAGGCTTCTTTGATGCAGACTCAGGATTTTCCTTTGCTACAGATTTTACTGCGCCTGAAATGGACGAAATGCCGATGAGTGAGCTTCTTGCATATGAAAAGGAGATAACAGGTCTTTATATATCAGGCCATCCTATGGATCAGTACCGTGATATTGCCGAGAAGATAAAAGCCGACAATATCGCTGAAATACTTGAGTCTGAAGGTGAATTCGGCTCTCGTTATAAAGATAACAGTAAGGTAAGAATTTACGGAATTATATCCAAGATTGAAAAGCGTACAACAAAATCAAACTCAACTATGTGCTTTGTTACCATTGAAGATATCAGCTCTTCTATCGAGTGTATAGTATTTTCAAGACAATATGCCGACAGAATGCAATATCTTCAGGCTGGTAATATTATACTTATTGACGGTAGATTGAGTATGCGTGAAGATAAGGAGCCTACTGTTGTTTGCGAGATTATCGAGCCTAACCCCAAAAACTTGTTTAAAGATGATCCCAAGCCTCAGAAAAAACAACGAAACGGACTGTTTATCAAACTCAGCAGTAAAGAGTGTATGCAAATGCAAAAGATTGATACTTTGCTAGATATATTCTCAGGCGCTTTTCCTGTGTACGCGTACTATGCCGACGAAGGAAAGTATGTACGAATAGGCGCGGTAAATCTCAACAACCCATTAATCAAGGAGTTTAAATTATTGCTCGGTGATGTAAATGTTGTTGTTCGAAGCTAAAAATTGTCGATTTTATGTATTAATCTTGACTTTTGTTAAAGTTAGTGTATAATGTTTAGTAATATTTAATTATAATGATTATAAACTCTATGTGAATGTAATGAAATTCATATGTTGCCATATGGCACTTCAGAGTATAGGAGGACGTTCTAATGTTAAAAACAATTGGTGTATTGACAAGTGCCGGTGACGCACCCGGTATGAATGCGGCTGTTCGTGCAGTTGTACGTGCAGGTTGTGAACTCGGTATGAAAGTTTACGGTATCAGAAGAGGTTACAACGGTCTTATGGAAAATGATATGTATGAGATGAACCTTCGTTCAGTTTCAGATATCATCAACAGAGGTGGTACAATTCTCTACTCCGCAAGAAGCCCCAAGTTCAAGACTGAAGAAGGTATTCAGGAAGCTATTGCAGCTTGTAAAGAAAGAGGTATCGAAGGTCTTGTAGTTATCGGCGGTGACGGCTCATTCAGAGGTGCTAGAGACCTTTCACTTCACGGTATTCCTTGTGTTGCTATTCCCGGTACAATTGACAACGATATCGGTTGTTGTGATTACACTATCGGTTACGACACAGCTATGAACACAATTATGCAGATGGTTGACAGAATCAGAGATACTGCTGAATCACACGATCGTTGTGCAGTTGTAGAAGTAATGGGTAGAGGTGCAGGTTACCTTGCTCTCACAGCAGGTGTTGCTTGCGGTGCTACTTCAACTCTTATTCCTGAAGTTCCCTACGATTTCGAACGTGATGTAATCGAGAGAATGAAGAGAACTCAGAAGAGCAATAAAGTTCACTTTGTAATCCTCGTTTCCGAAGCAATCGGCGGCGTAGAAGAAATGGCTAAGAGAATTCAGGCTGAAACAGGCGTTGAAGCAAGAGCAACAATTCTCGGACACGTACAGCGCGGCGGTTCACCCACAGCTAAAGACAGAATTGTTGCAAGCCAGATGGGTTATCATGCTGTTCAGCTTCTTAAAGAAGGAATCGGTAACCGCGTAGTTGCTATGCAGAAAGAAAAAATTCTCGACTTCGATATCTTCGAAGCTCTCAATATGAAAAACTCAGTTGACCTTGATATGTACAAGATGTCACTTGAAATTTCTATCTGATTATCTTGCTATAGTTTTCGGAGTCTGTATCGCTTTACAGACTCCATTTTTTTGAGGTGCATTTATGGCTGAAAACTCACTTAAAGATAAAAACATACACAAAGGTCACAGAGAAAAAATCAAGCAGAGGTACTATGAAGTTGGTCTCAACAGTATGCCCGACCATAATATACTTGAAATGCTTTTGTTCTTTGGTATACCACAACGTGATACTAATCCCTTAGCTCACGAGTTGATTGCAACTTTCGGCTCGTTTTCAGGGGTGCTCGAGGCAAGTTACAAGGATCTGAAAAGTGTTAAAGGTATGACAGAAAATGCCGCATGCCTTTTATCAATGATTTTACCGACGTACAAAAGATATATCAGCGACGTACATAAGAATAAGCGGAAATTTGATACACCGAAGCAGATGGCTGATTTTCTAAGACCTCTGTATCTCGACACTCCCAATGAGAGAATTTACGCTATGTGTTTCGATCAGCACGATAATTTTATTGCCTGTCGTGTTGTCAGCGACGGAGATATAGATTCATCATATCTTGATATAAGACAGCTCGCTTCAATTGTGCTTGAAGTAAAAGCTAAGAAAGTTGTACTGTCTCACAATCATCCTAATGGTACCCTCAGACCTTCTGTAGGGGACTGTGAGGTAACAGAATCTGCAAGAGAAATGCTGAAATATCTCAAAGTACAATTGGTGGACCATATAATTATCACGGATGAGTCATACTTTTCTATGCTTAAGTCACCTCACCACATACATATTATTTACGGCACTAGACCATTGAAATGATCACTTATCACCCTGATTGATTTCGGGGTGATTTTTCATTAATAAACAGTTGATTTTTGCAAATAATTGTAGTATAATTTACACGAACATTTGTACGAAAGGAGTCAGTTATGGGAGATTTTAAACTTGTATCAAAATTTACACCGACAGGCGACCAACCAGAAGCCATAGATGCTCTCGTCAATGGTGTAAACAAAGGCTATAATGAGCAAACTCTTTTGGGTGTAACAGGCTCAGGTAAGACTTTTACTATGGCTAATGTTATTGCTAAACTTAACAGACCTACACTTGTGCTTGCCCATAACAAAACTCTTGCCTATCAGCTTTGCAGTGAATTCAAGGAGTTTTTCCCTGATAATGCTGTTGAGTATTTCGTATCTTACTATGACTATTATCAGCCGGAAGCTTACATCCCAACTACGGATACTTATATTGAAAAAGACTCGGCTATAAACGATGAGATTGATAAATTACGACACTCGGCTACATCTGCGTTATCTGAAAGACGAGACGTAATCATTGTTGCCAGTGTCTCGTGTATATACACCCTCGGTAACCCTATTGATTACCGTAATATGGTTATTTCCCTTCGTGTCGGCACAGAGAAAAGCAGAGATGAACTTATCGCCAAATTGGTTGAAATACAATATGAGAGAAACGACATCAATTTTGTTCGTAACAAGTTCAGGGTACGCGGGGACACTGTCGAAATCTATCCGGTATACACCACAGATACAGCTTTTCGTATTGAGTTTTTTGGTGATGAAATAGACCGTATCAGTGAAATCAACCCCCTTACGGGCGAGATAAAAAACAATGTCAGCCATGTAGCTATATATCCTGCATCTCACTACGTTGTTTCGCCAGATAAACTTGACGAGGCGCTTGAGGCTATACGAGATGAAATGAGTGAGCGATATATTGAGTTTACAAAAGCAGGTAAGCTTCTGGAAGCACAACGCATTAAAGACAGAACTTTAAATGATCTTGAACTTCTTAAAGAAACAGGATTCTGTAAAGGCATAGAAAACTATTCGCGTATAATGTCCGGCAGACCGGAAGGTGCTGCACCTTTTACTTTGCTTGACTATTTTCCTGATGATTTCTTGCTTTTTGTTGACGAATCGCACGTTATGCTCCCGCAGGTCAGAGCAATGTATGGCGGTGACAAATCAAGAAAGGATAGTCTGATAGATTACGGCTTCAGACTTCCGTCAGCATACGATAACAGACCATTGACTTTTGATGAATTTTATAGCAAAGTCGGTCAGAAAATATTTGTCAGTGCAACTCCCGGTACCTTTGAAAAAGATAAGAGTGAGCAGATTGTTGAGCAGGTTATCAGACCCACAGGTCTGCTCGACCCCCTTATCAGTGTCAGACCAACTGACGGTCAGATGGATGATATTTTCAGTGAAATCAATATACGCATCGAACGAAAAGAACGTGTGCTGATTACTACTCTGACTAAAAAGATGGCCGAAGCTCTTACTGCGTATCTTACTGATTTAGGCATAAAGGTCAGATATATGCACTATGATATTGACACAATCGAGAGAATGGAAATTATCCGAGATCTCAGACTTGGTGAATTTGACGTACTGGTCGGTATCAACTTGTTACGTGAGGGTCTTGATTTGCCTGAAGTATCACTTGTTGTAATACTCGATGCTGATAAAGAAGGTTTCCTTCGTTCTGAAACTTCCCTTGTACAGACTATAGGCAGAGCTGCCCGTAATGCTGATGGTGAAGTTATAATGTACGCCGATAAAATCACACCGTCTATGGAATATGCCATAAATGAAACAGCCAGAAGACGAAAGATTCAGAACGAGTACAACGAAAAACATGGAATTACACCAAAGACAATTGTAAAAGATGTTCGTGATATTATAGAAATATCCGAAACTAAAAAGAAAAATCTCGACTCTGAAAAAGAATTCAGACGACTTACCAGAGACGAGAGAAGTCGCATAATCAGAGAGCTTACTAACGAGATGAAAGAGGCTGCCAAAATACTTGAATTTGAGCACGCGGCATTTCTTCGTGATAAAATTGAAAAACTTAAGAGTATAATGTAGGTGTTATATGTCACAAAAGAATTTGATTATTAAAGGAGCAAGAGAACATAATCTCAAAAATGTTGATCTTACCGTGCCGAGGGATAAGTTTGTTGTATTTACAGGTATCTCAGGTTCGGGCAAATCATCTCTTGCTTTTGATACAATTTATGCTGAGGGGCAAAGGCGATATGTTGAGTCTTTGTCATCTTACGCACGTCAGTTTTTAGGTCAGATGGAAAAACCGGATGTGGATTACATTGAAGGTCTTTCTCCTGCTATATCAATTGACCAGAAGACTACATCAAAAAATCCACGTTCAACTGTTGGTACAATTACTGAGATTTATGACTATTTCCGTCTTCTTTATGCGAGAATCGGTGTACCCCACTGTACTGTATGTGGCAGAGAAATCAAACAGCAGACAGTGGATCAGGTTGTAGAAAAAGTTCTCGAACTTGAAGAGGGCAGTAAAATACAGCTTCTCGCCCCAATTGTAAGAGGCAGAAAAGGGGAGTACGTCAAAGAACTTGAGGGTATCAGAAAATCGGGCTTTGTCAGAGTCCGTATCGACTCGGTGATATATGATCTTTCAGAGAATATTAAACTTGACAAAAACAAAAAGCATAATATTGAAGTTATTGTTGACAGACTTGTTATCAAAGATGGTATCAAGTCTCGTCTTGCAGACTCAATCGAAACAGCAACTAAACTCACTGATGGCCTGTTAATTGTTGATGTAATCGGTGGTGAGGAGCTTATGTTTTCTCTTAACTACGCCTGCCCTGAACATGGTGTAAGCTTTGGCGAAATAACACCGAGAATGTTCTCTTTCAACAGTCCTTTCGGCTCGTGTAAAAAGTGTTCGGGTCTTGGTGTGTTTATGGAGATTTCCCCATCAATGATCATTCCTGACAGAAAGCTGTCGATCGCAGAAGGCGCAATCAAAGCCAGCGGTTGGTCAGGCAGAGACAATTCGTCAATTGGCGGAATGTACTATGATGCACTCGGCAAAAAATACGGGTTCGATTTCAATACGCCTGTCGAAGACCTTTCAGATGAGGCTGTCAACGCTATTTTATATGGCACAGGCGACGAAAAACTCAAGTTAGAGCGTACAATGAGTTATGGTAGCGGCACTTATTATTCAGCTTTCGAAGGTATAGTCAACAACTTGCAAAGACGTTATAACGAGTCGACCTCTGAAGCCATGCGCCACGAAATTGAAACAATGATGACCACTAATGAGTGCAAAGAGTGCGGTGGAGCGAGACTTTCCAAAGAGGCTCTTAGTGTGACAGTATGTGATAAAAACATACATGAAATCTGTTCACTTTCAATCACTGATGCACTTAAATTTGCGCGTGAATTACCCGAAAAACTTTCAGACAGAGACAACATGATAGCTGCGGCCATTCTTAAGGAAATTATTGAAAGACTTACTTTCCTAGAAAGTGTTGGCCTTAATTATCTCACTCTGACCAGACAATCCGGTTCACTTTCCGGCGGTGAGAGTCAACGTATCCGTCTTGCGACTCAGATAGGTTCTTCGCTTATGGGTGTGCTTTATATCTTGGATGAGCCAAGTATAGGTTTGCATCAACGAGATAACGAAAAGCTTATTAATACGCTTAAACATCTGCGTGATATCGGCAATACACTTATCGTTGTTGAACATGATGAAGATACGATGCTTGAAGCTGACTATGTAGTTGATGTGGGTCCCGGTGCAGGTATACATGGCGGTGAAATTGTATGTTGTGGCAGTGTAGAGGATATTAAAAACTGCGAGAATTCTATTACCGGGCAGTATCTTTCCGGTAGAAAAAAGATCCCCGTACCCACCGAAAGACGTAAAGGTAACGGAAAAAGTATCAAGATTTATGGCGCAAGTGAAAATAACCTTAAAAACGTTGATGTTGAAATTCCACTTGGCAATCTTGTTTGTGTTACAGGTGTATCGGGTTCAGGTAAGTCCTCGCTGATAAATGAAGTTTTATTTAAATATCTCAGCAATGAACTTAACGGTTCGAAAAAAATTCCCGGTAAGTTCAAAAAAATGACCGGTATCGAGAATCTTGACAAAGTTATCGATATAGATCAGTCGCCAATCGGCCGTACGCCGAGATCAAACCCCGCAACGTACACGGGCGTATTCAACGATATCAGAGAGCTGTTTGCTATGACAACAGATGCTAAAGCCAAAGGCTTCAATGCAGGCAGATTTTCTTTTAATGTTAAAGGCGGTCGATGTGAGGCTTGTCAGGGTGACGGTATCGTCAAGATTGAGATGCACTTTCTGGCTGATATTTATGTACCATGTGAGGTTTGCAAGGGTCAGCGATACAACAACGAGACTCTTGCGGTCAAATATAAAGGCAAATCTATTTACGATGTGCTTGAAATGACAGTAGAAGAGGGCATGAACTTCTTTGAAAACATTCCCAAAATATATAAAAAGTTAAAAACATTATACGATGTCGGTCTGGGATACGTAAAAATCGGTCAGCCTGCAACTACCTTGTCAGGCGGTGAAGCACAAAGAGTCAAGTTATCGACAGAACTTGCCCGTACGGCAACAGGTAAGACAATCTATATACTTGACGAGCCTACCACAGGTCTTCATACAGCTGATGTACACAGACTTATAAATGTACTTCAGAGTCTTGTCGATAAAGGCAATAGCGTTGTTGTAATCGAGCATAATCTAGATGTAATCAAGTCAGCTGACCATATAATTGACCTTGGTCCTGAAGGTGGAGATGGCGGCGGTACAATCATCGCTCAGGGTACACCCGAAGAGGTTGCGGCAGTAAAAGAGTCGTATACAGGCCAGCATCTGAAGAAAATGCTATAATTAAGTGAAAGACAGTTCTCACGGAGCTGTCTTTTTCTGTTTTTTTAACCAAAAATTTATAATTTAAAAGGTCAATTACCTTGCGTTTTTGTATACAATGTGATAAAATGTTTAGTATCATTAAAATCAAAGGAGAGAGTAAAAATGCAGGTTACATCTTTACTTCACAAGCTTTTCGGCACAACTCCCGGCAAGGGCGTTCAGCCAAAAGAGGCAGTTGCCTACGGTGTTGCCGGTTTCGGTCAGAACTTCATCTGTACCATCATCGGTTCATACCTCACAGTTTTCATGACAGACGCACTTCTTTTCGGTGCAGAGGGCGTTAAAGTCGGCGCTATGGAAGGCGCGATCGCAGTAGCATTCCTTATGCTCGCAACTCGTGTTTTCGACGCGTTCAATGATCCCATCATGGGTTCAGTAGTTGACAAAACAAGAACCAAATGGGGTAAATGTCGTCCTTACCTCAAGTGGATGGCTATTCCCATCGGTATCAGTACTATCCTTTGCTTCCTTCCTGTTTTCGAAGCAAAAGCTACATGGACATTCGCAACAATTGCTGTACTTTATGTAATTTGGTCAGTTCTTTATACAGTCGCTGACGTTCCTTATTGGGGTCTTGCTACTTGTCTTACAAATGACACAACCGTAAGAGGTAACATCCTCACAGTTGTTCGTCTTGTTTGTACAGTAGGTGCAGGTATCGTTACAGTTGGTGTACCTATTATCACAGATGCTGTTACAGCAAAATTCAAGTATACCGAAGCACATCTTGATCAGATTCTTGTTGACAAGGCAGAGCAGATTGCAGGAATCGTTGCAAATCAGGGCAGTACAGTTGAAGAAGCTGCTCGTTCATTCATCGGTACAGTTATGAATGATAGCGTACAGGCTAATGCTGACACACTCAAGTGGGTTTACTTCATTTGTGCAGTATTCTTTGTAGTAGCTGCTATGCCTATGTTCTTCTACGGTTTTAAAAACACAAAAGAACACATCACAGCTGACTATGACAATGTTCCCTCATTTATGCACAATATCAAGCTCCTTTTCAAAAACAAGGAACTTCTTCTTATCGTTCTTTCAGGTGTACTCGGCGGCGCAAGAATGGTTTACTCATACACCGGCGGTCTCTACTTTGCAAAGTACATCCTCAAAAATGAAGGCTTATACGGCATCATCACTCTTCTTGTTATCCCCGGTGGTCTTGTTGCTTCAGTGCTCGTACCCTGGCTTACAAAGAAGTTCACAAAGAAATATACATACATCCTTGTTCACCTCTTCGGTGGTGTTGTAATGGCTGTTATGTACTTCGTTGGTTACGATGCTCCCTGGAAGCTCATCGTAAGTGCTATTGGTCTTGTTCTTCTTGGTATCCCTCAGGGTGTTAATAACATCATGAGCTATGCTATGATCGGCGACACAGTTGACTATCTTGAATGGAAAACAGGCGAACGCGGTGAAGGCATCTGCTTCGCAATGCAGACTCTTATCAACAAAATCGGTATGGCGGTTGGCGCATTCATCGGCGTTATGTCAATGAGCATCGCAGGTATCGACGCAGAAACAGGTTTCGTTAAGTCACCTGATGCACTCTGGAACGTACTTATCCTCTCAGGTGTAATCAGTATGTTTGCTTGTGCAGTTCCCATGTTCTTCTACTCACTTACAGAAAAGCGTCAGAGAGAGCTTGTTGCTGAAATCGAAGCAAGAAAAGCTGCTAAGACAAAATAAATATCACATTAAGGCTGTTTATATTTAGTAGACAGCCTTATATTTTTAGGAGGATTTATGGATAGAAAATGGTATAAAGAAATGTCCGTCTATCAGATATGGCCTCGTAGCTTCTGCGACGGCAACGGTGACGGTATCGGTGATATTAAGGGCATAATTTCAAAACTTGACTACATAAAAGATTTGGGCGTTGATGCAATCTGGTTTTCACCCTTGTACCCGTCTCCTAATGCGGACTACGGTTACGACATAGCAGATTATCGCAATATTTCGCCTGATTACGGCACTCTCGATGAGTTTAAGGTTTTACTTGACGAGGCTCACAAACGTGGTCTCAAGGTCATTATGGACCTGGTAGTAAACCATACATCAGATGAGCACGAGTGGTTTAAAGAGAGTAAAAAAGGGGAGGATAACCCTTATCACGATTACTACATCTGGAGAAAAGGCAGAAAGCCGGGTAAGGAACCTAACAACTGGTTATCTACATTCCAGGGCAAAGCCTGGGAATACTGCAAGGAGATAGACAAATACTATCTTCACGTATTTGCCAAAGGTCAGCCCGATCTTAATATGGATAATCCCAAGGTGCGTCAGGAAGTTAAAGATATCATACGTTTCTGGTTGGATATGGGTGTTGACGGTTTCAGAGAAGATGTTATTACATTTATATCGAAGAAACCGGGGTTACCTAACGGATTCCCTATGCCTACAGCTACAGGTATAGAGCACTATATGAATGGTCCAAATCTTAAGAAGTATCTCAAAGAGTTCAAAGAAGTTTACGATGAGTATGACTGTTTCACAGTAGGTGAGGCGCCTATGATGACGCCTAAAAAAGCTCTTGAATTTATAAGAGAGGGCGATGATCAGTTACTCAATATGATGTTTCATTTCGAGCATATGGGTTGCGATAACGTCATTACCAACTGGATTGTCACACCATTCAGGCTCGGTAAACTTAAGAAAGTTTATGAAAACTGGCAGAAATCTTTGTTTGGTATAGGCTGGAATGCTAATTATCTTGAAAACCATGACCAACCCAGAATAATCTCCCGTTACGGCAGTGAAAAGTATCGCACTGAAAGCGGTAAAATGCTTGCGACAATGTACATCTGTCAAAGCGGTACGCCCTTTATCTATCAGGGCCAGGAAATCGGCATGACGAATCCACGTATTCCAACAATAGACCGATATAAGGATGTGTCGTCTTTCAATAACTATGCAATGTTCAAAAAGCTTCACATACCTGAAAGTATCACAATGAAATTCTGTATGTATGCTTCAAGAGATAACGCCCGTACACCTATGCATTGGGATAACAGCAAAAATGCAGGATTTACAACTGCCGATGAGCCTTGGTTTGAACTTAATCCAAACTTTACCGAAATCAACGTCGAAGCAGAGAAAAACAATCCTGATTCAATCCTTAATTATTACAAGAAACTGCTCAGATTCCGTAAAGAAAATGATATTGTAAAATACGGCGATTTTGACATCGTAAAAACTAAAGGCAAGCTTTTCGCTTATATCAGAAAGCTCGGCAATGAAAAGATGCTTGTGGTCTGCTCTTTCAGTGAAAAAACTCTGGAGTTCAAAGCACCAGATAACTTTGATTTGTCAAGAGCTGAATTAGTTCTTAGTAACTATGATGATAATAAAATCAGCGGAAATACTTTTACAACAAGACCCTATGAAACAAGAGTATATTTAATTAAATAACCGATAAAAAAAGAGATATCCTACTTTTGGTAAGATATCTCTTTTAATTTATCTCTTAGTATCCGATAGCCTGACCAAAGAGTAACAGACCCATGGCCGCGATAAATTCAAGAGCGAAGAGCTTCCAGGTTGCCTTGAAGTACTTGATGTATGAAACATTTATCATACCAAGAGCAATCATCAATATACCGTTAGTCGGGAATAAAACATTACAGAAGCCGTCACTGATGCAGAAAGCAACGATGAGATTTTGTCTGCCGATGCCTATCATATCAACAAGAGGGAGAAGAATAGGCATAAGAAGGAAAGCTTTTGCTGAACCGCTACCGATGAAAAACTCAAAGATGCAGATTACGAAGAAAATGATAATGATTGAAATAAAGGGATTTACATTCTGAATTGCATTATAGACAGTGTAAAGAATTGTATCAATTATCATACCGGACTTAAGTATATAAGTTACACTGATAATAAAGATGATTACGGGAGCAACAGGGAGAATGGTCTTTACGCCTGTGGCAAAGCCGCTCAAAAGCTCTTTGCCTCTGATGCCCGATACGTAACCGGCTCTGATGCCACCGGCTGTGAAAAGTATAGCCATTGAAGCAAGGGGCATATAACCGATAATATCTGAAATAGCTGAGTTATCAATAAATATGTTAGCAACAAGACAGCAGATAGTGATAATCAATACTGTGAGCATTGCATAGCCGAAAACTTTTGCAGCTTTTGGTAAGTTGGGGTTTTCGAGCGCTTTTTTTGTTTCTTCTTCGTTGAGAAGTCTGTCTCTGAGTTTCTTGTCATTTTCATAAAAAATTGACTTTGTAGGATCTTTTTCAATCTTTTTGGCATATGAAATAAAGAAGCCTACGAGTACAGCATAAACAACAGCAAAAACAAGAACTCTGAAAAGCACTCCTGAGAACATAGGTATATCGGCCATCGACTGAACAATACCAACATTAAAAGGATTAAAAGTTGCTGCTGAGTAACCGAAAGCTATTGATAAAAGGCTGATGCCAAGACCGACCAGTGAGTCCCATCCGAGAGAAAGAGATATAGCTACTGCTAGCGGCACCAAAGTTACGGACTCTTCAAGTATACCTGCAAATGAGCTGAGAGCCATACAGGCGAGAATCATAACTGATAAGAGAGCGTATTTTTTATTGGAGAATTTATTGGTAATAACCGTCATCAGATACTTAAGAACACCGCTTTTGTCAAGTATAAGGAATGTACCACCAATAAGAACGATAACAAGGATAATCAGCACACCTGTCATCGCATCAGAGGTCGCATAGATAAAGGACTCAACAGGTGCAACAAACACTCGCCAGAAGCTATAACCTACCTCTTCGCGAGGAATTTCGTGATATGTACCATTTATAATTGCGCCGTTTGCATCAACATCATAAACACCAGTGGGCACAACCTGAGTCAGTATGCCGGCAAAAATCATAATACCAACAATTATAGCCGTAATACTTATGAGAGTTTTTTTCTCAATTTTAATTCCTAAGTTTAAGTCAATATTCTGCATTTAGTTATCTCCTTTATATATCAATCTGCATAGCCTGACGGCTTACGTAGAAAGTAACTTTATCAAATCCGCATCTTTTAAGCATTTGCATAGCCTCTTCGATTCCTTCACCTACATCGTACGCGTTGTGGGCATCAGAGCCTATTGTAACGTATTCGCCGCCAAGTTCATGGTAACGTTTGATTATTTGTTCATCGGGCATTGTGCGTCCGATAGGTTGTCTGAGTCCTGAAGTGTTAATTTCTAGAGCTTTGTTGTGTTTGATCATCGTAAGCAACAGTTTGTCGAGACTGTCCTGTACCTTGCTATAATCGAAATCGATTTTATATATGCCTTGTATGCCTCGCATCGGGCAGGTTATATGTGCCAATGCATCAGCGTATTCCCACTGTGCAAGTTCAGTTAACTCTTCAAAATAGTCATTCATAAATTTATATACATCGATTTTTGTATAATCGATTTCTTTTATGTCCTGATCAAAGCCTCTCGGAGTATGGACACTGGCGAGCACGAAATCATATGGATACTTCCTGATGATTTTTTCACTTAAGAGTTTATTGGTGAAAGCTTGCCCGATTTCAAGGCCTGTAAGTACCAACAACTGACCCTCAAAGGCATTTCTTGCTTTAGCTGTCTCAAAGTAAGAGTGAAAGACACTGCTGGCATATTTTTGCTCGACAAATTTATCTGTTTCGCAGTGATCAGTTACAGCAAGAGCACGCAGACCTTTTCTGACAGCATGCTCACACATATACATAGGTGAGTGTGTTCCGTCAGGAGAATTATCTGAATGTGTGTGCATATCAATAAGTCTCGTGTTATTCATTTGTCTGCCTCCTTTGAACTTTGCAAAAAATTATACATCATTTTTGCATATTATGCAAGGATATTTGAAAAATATTCCTGAAATTGTGAAAAAAATTCCGATAAAATTCATTTGCTAGGAAAAAACTTACACAAATATAACTAAATCTTCATCACACAATAATATTGCAAACGCAAAACAGTTTATTTGCAAAGGAGTGTATTTAAATGGCTAAAAGTTCAAACAAGAGTGTTGTACCCGAAGCAAGAGAGGCTCTTAACAAATTTAAGATGGAAGCAGCGTCAGAAGTAGGCGTAAACTTAAAGCAGGGTTACAACGGTGACCTCACATCACGTGAAGCAGGTTCAGTAGGCGGTCAGATGGTAAAAAACATTTGTCCCGTACGACAATATAAATTTTATAGAGAATTGCGTAGAGTACAGGAGCATAGATATCAAGTGAATTATAATGCTATACTATGTTTCTAGATATATTATAACCGAGTTATTAATAATAATTCGGTTTTTTATTTTAATACATAGCCGTTACTGTAAAAAGTAGCGGCATTTTTATTTAACAAAAATTTGCGAACAAGGAGGTAAAAACAATGTTCAAAAAAATCACAGGACTTTAGATAAAGTGAAGTCACCCTCAAAAAAATAATACAAGGAGGAAAAACAAATGATTCACGGTTTACTTGTCTTGCCCGGTCTTTACACAGCGGCATTTCTCCATATCATTGCTGCTATTGCTAACTTCATTGGAGGCTAATGTATGGCAGAGAATGAAATGCTTACTGATGTGCCATTAACACAAATCCGTGATTTTCTGCATCATCCTTATCTCGTTAAAGACGATGAAAGTATGGATGAGCTTGTTGAAAGCATCAAAGAAAGAGGCTTGATACAGCCGGTCATAATAAGACCTGTTGAAAACGGAATGTATGAAATGGTGTCAGGGCACAGACGAAAAAGAGCTTTTGAAATTGGAGGGTATGAGAAAATACCCGCAAGAGTAAAAGAAATGTCAAGAGATGAGGCGATATTATCAATGGTGGATAGTAATCTTCAAAGAGAAACGGTTTTACCCTCGGAAAAAGCAAGAGCCTACAAAATGCGACTTGATGCTTTAAGGCGACAAGCAGGAAGACCCACAAAGAATAATTCGGACCCGACGGGACCGAATTTAACAGGCACACGCTCGAATACTGAATTGGCTGCCGAGGTAAAAGAAAGTGAAACACAGATTAAAAGATATATCCGCTTGAATTATCTTGTACCCGAAATGCTTGACCTTGTTGACGAAGGTAAAGTAGCAATGCGACCTGCGGTTGAAATCTCATACTTACCCGAAGAAATACAATATGACCTTTTGGAAGCTATGGAGTACAACGAAGCAACCCCATCTCACGACCAGACCATCCGTATGCGAAAGGCATATCAGGAAGGTAATCTCACAACAGAGGTTGTAGAAAATATTATGGAAGAGCCTAAACCAAATCAGAAAAAAAAATCACCTTTCAGAGATAAGCGCATTGAAAGTGCCATCCCGAAAGGCGTACCCAAAGAGAAATACTGTGATTTTGTTATTAAGGCAATCGAATTCTACAACCGATATTTAGAAAGAGTAAAAGAAAACCGTTCAAGGTAATCTTTTGCTCTTATTTTTATTTCAAAAAAGAAAGGGAAATTTTTATGAACATCAAAGTAGAAATCAAGAAAACCTTTAAGGGCGAAAGACCTGTAAAGGCATTTGTCGACGTTGTGATTGACGGCAGTATGGTCATTCACGGTGTCGCAGTTATCGAAAAGGACGGCAATAAGCTCGTTTCCATGCCCTACAAGAAATGGAAGACCGGCGAAGGTGAGCTTCGCCGCAGTGACATTGCTCATCCCATCACAACAGAAACCCGCAAACAGATTTCCGATGCGGTACTTGCCGCTTACGAAATCGCAACAGATGAAAAATTCAATTAAATCTCAGGAGGTATTTATGTTTAAGAAAATCAAGTCATTTTTCAAAGGTGTTTCATCAAAGGCAAAGTCAGCCTATGAAAACACAGAAGCAGTCATCAAGGCAAAGGTCATCAGATTCGTTGCCGGAACCCGTGCCGAAGCCTATGTCGATACAGGTGTGAAAATCCTTATTGCAGTTGTTGTCGGTGCTCTCGTTCTCACACTCATCTACGGTCTGTTCAACACAGTCATCATGCCCACAGTTGAAACAAGGGTTGAAGGTCTGTTCAACTACGCCGGTTAAAAAATCAAGGAGGTATTTAATATGTTTAAGAAAATCAAGTCATTCGTAAAGGACGTTTGCTCAAAAGCAAAGTCAGCCTATGAAAATACCGAAGCCAAAATCAAGGCAAAGGTTATCAAGCTTCTCATCGGTATCCGTGCCGAGGCTTATGTCGATACAGGCGTGAAGATCCTTATCGCAGTTGTTGTCGGTGCTCTTCTTCTCACCCTTCTCTACGGTCTGTTTAATGCAACCATTATGCCTGCCGTCGAAACGAGAATCGGTGAGCTGTTCAATTACGCAGGTTAAATAAATTTTTAGGAGGTAATTCAATATGTTTAAGAAAATCAAGTCATTATTCAAAGGTCTTTGTTCAAAGACAAAGGCAGCCGCTAAAAGCACAGAGGCTGTCATCAAGGCAAAGGTTATCAAGCACCTCGTCGGCATCCGTGCGGAGGCTTATGTCGATACAGGTGTAAAAATCCTTATCGCAGTTGTTGTCGGCGCTCTTCTTCTCGGCGGTCTCTACGCTCTGTTCAACACAACGATTATGCCCACGGTAACGCAGAAGATTCAGGAACTCTTTAACTACACAGCTTAAAAAAATATTTTTCAGGAGGTAATTTAATATGTTTAAGAAAATCAAGTCATTTTTCAAAGGTGTTTCATCAAAGGCAAAGTCAGCCGCAAAGAGTACAGAGGCTGTCATCAAGGCAAAGGTCATCAAGCTTCTCGTCGGTATCCGTGCTGAGGCTTATGTCGACACAGGTGTGAAAATCCTTATCGCAGTCGTTGTCGGTGCTCTTCTTCTCGGCGGTCTCTACGCTCTCTTTAACACAACGATTATGCCCACAGTTACACAGAAGATTCAGGAACTGTTTAACTACGCAGGCTAACGGTACTTAAATTTTCAGGCGGAGTAGTTTAAAAGTGGCTGCTCCGCCACTTTTTTTCAAAGGAATGAAAAACAATGATAAAAACAAGCTTAATTAACCCTATGTATTCTATTCTCCCTTTAGGGAATGTACCGGGTGTTGCTTACTCGGATAAAGAAACTTTGTTTAACTTTATTGCTTCTCTTGCATATCTGACACTTATCCATCTGGTGATGAGATTAGCTGTTAAGAAGGTACCCGAATACAAAAAGGAAAACAAGAAGGAAATGATTGTCTGCCATATCATTACGGCAGGCGTATCTCTTGCTATGCTCCTTATGTTCGGTCTGTCGGATATGCTTATAAAAGGAACTGTGTTCTACCTTATTCTTCTTTACTCATCACTTTCAGACAACCACACAAGAACATTGAATGATGCCGCTTCGGTTATGGTGGTAATTACTTCGTTTATCGGTGCAGATGTATCAGATATTCCCAAAATGGTCTTATCTGCCCTTGTTCTCTTTGGAGTATTACTCGTATTCGCCGTAGCAACAAACGGCGGTTTAGGCGGTGCTGATATTAAATTAACGGGTGCGTGTGCATTAGTTTTAGGCTTATGGAGCGCAACCTTCGGACTCATAGTTGGTCTGTGTCTTGCTATTGCTCATACCCTCATTAAGTACAGAGGTAAAGATAAAAACGATGACCTTGCATTTCCTTTTGTTCCCTATCTTTCAATAGGATATATGGCAGGATTTTTCTTACAAGGAGGTTTTTAAAAATGAAAATGAAAAACAGAACCTTAATCGGTATTGTCTGTATTGTTTTGGCTGTTGCGGTGACATTCCTTGTTTCACCTCTTGTCAACAGAATATCCGAACAGAAAACCGATGTAATCCGCTTCACAAAGGATATTTCACACGGCAGTAAGATTGCTGAAACGGATATTGAAATTGTGAAGCTCTCAAAAAACAGCGTTCCCGAAAAGGCACTCAAAACAAAGGATGCCGTAGTAGGTAAATATGCAAAGGCTGATTTGTTCAAAGGCGACCTTGCAACAGAAATAAAGATTACAGATGATGAAAACTCCGTAGCAAATGTTTTCAGTTCTCTTAACGGAGATAAGGTTGCTATGAGTGTAACAATCAATACCTTTGCAGGCGGTCTTTCAGGTAAGCTCGAAAACGGTGACATTGTAAGTGTGTACGTAACCGATAAGGAAGGCGAAACGAAGGTCCCGTCAGAGCTTAAATATGTTAAGGTAATCACCACTACCACATCGGGCGGTGTTGATGAAACAGAGGTTGTGGAAAATGAGGACGGAAGCTTTGAACTCCCCTCAACAATTACACTTCTCGTTTCCTCAAAGCAGGCTACCGTACTTGCAAATTATGAGGAAAACGCTTCAATGCATGTAGCTCTTGTGTTCAGAGGTGATACAGAAAAGGCACAGAAATTCCTTGATAAGCAGGATAAGTTCCTTGAAACGAAAACTGACAAGGAAGGTGCTGATAACAATGGCTAAACTTATTGCCGTCTGCGGTGCACCGGGAAGCGGTAAAACAACTGTAGCATTTAAGCTTGCACAGGAAGTTTACCTCTCAACCTCTGATTGTTCCGTTACCTTTATTTCACCCGATACTACCGTTCCTACAATCGGTATGCTTTTTCCTAATTACAAACCGGATTCCCTTTATTCATTGAGTAAGGTACTTGATTCAACAGATATTTCAAGTGACCTGCTTCTTGAAAATCTTGTAACTGTTAAGAATATGAAAAACTTCGGTTGCCTCGGTTTTAAGTCCGGTGATAGTAAGTACAGCTTTCCTACACCGACAAAAGAGAAGGTTAAAAATCTTCTTGATGTTCTTGCGGCAACTGACGGTTATGTGTTTGTTGACTGTACAAACGAGGATACAGACCTTATCTCAAAACAGGCACTCGCAAGAGCTGACCATATTATTCAGGTTATTACACCCGACCTTAAAAGTATGACTTGGCTCAATTCCTACGGAGATAAGATTATCACATCGGGAACGGAGCAGAGCTTAAAGGTAATAAACATCACGGAACACGAACTCTATATACCTTTGGAGGATGTCTGTACACATCTTAAAAATGTCGCTTGTGTTCTTCCTTATTGCCGACAGGTAAAACAGCAGCTTCTTGACGGAAGTCTTTATGAAAGGCTCAATGCAAAAGAGTATAAGAAAAGGCTTTCGGCTCTTGTGAACAGAGTGGTTTAAAGGAGTGATGTAAATGAATCGTGAAATTGATTTTGTTACTCTTTTGTCTATGGTTCAGGAGCATATCTCATCAAAATATGCCGCAACACTTACCGATACAACAAAGCTCTCACAGCTTAAATCCTACATCGAAAAGTATCTGCGTGACACAGCTTATTCCGTTGAAGGTATGACGGATGAAAAGCTCTGTGACAAGATTTATTCTGAAATGGCAGAGTATTCCATACTTACACCCTTTCTTGGCAGAGATAATGTTGAAGAAATAAATATCAATGCTTGGAACGATATTGCCATAACCTATACAAACGGCAAGATTGAAAAGGTAAAGGAGCATTTTTATTCTCCTACACATGCTACGGATATTGTCAAAAGACTGCTTCATCATTCGGGTATGATTATCGACAATGCTTCACCCATGTCGCAGGGGCATTTGCCGAATAATACAAGAATTACGGCACTTAAAGCTCCCGTTGTTGATGATGAAATCGGTGTGAGTGTTTCTATCCGACTTCTCCACCCGTCAAGAGTAAACAGAACACAGATTATAAAGTCAGGCAATGCAACAGAAAAGATGATTGATTTTCTCTGCACCTGTATGAGATACGGTGTTTCTGTTGTTGTGGCTGGTGCCACATCTTCGGGTAAAACAACACTTCTTAATGCACTTCTTACTACCATTCCCGACGGAAAGAGAGTTTTCACTATTGAAAGCGGCTCCCGTGAGTTAGCTCTTGTGAGAAAGGATAAGAAAGGCAAGGTAGTGAACAATGTAGTTCACACGCTTTCAAGACCTTCGGATAATGAATCCTATGACATTACTCAGGAAGATCTTGTTGTAGCTTCCCTTCGTTTTAATCCTGATATTGTTTGTGTCGGTGAGATGCGAGATGTTGAGTGTTACTCAGCTGTAGAAGCAAGTCTTACGGGACACACTGTTGTTTCAACGGTACATGCTTCAGCGGCAGATGCGGCACATATGAGAATAGCGCTTCTTTGTCAGAAGAGATTTCCCATTGATTTCAAGACCTCTCTTATGCAAGCAGGTCAGGCCTTTCCCATTGTTGTATATACCCATAAGCTTGAGAACAACGAAAGAAAGATAATGGATATTACCGAGTGTGAGATACTTCCAAATGGTGAAAGAGCATACCACACACTTTTCCGTTTCAACATTACAAAGAATGTTATCGAAAAGGGTAAAAACATCACGGAGGGACACTTTGAACAACCGGAGATTATGTCTGAGAGCCTTAAAAAGAAGCTGATGCAGTTCGGTGTTCCGCAGGATGTTCTTTCAAAATTTCTGGAGAAGGGAGCTGATTACTCTTGATTATGCCTATGATTTCTTCCTTATTGCTCATTGTAGCAATAGTTTGTTTTCTTAATCTGACTCCGCAGCAGATTACTGAGGACCTTATGAGGCTTACAACGCCTAAAGTAACATTAAGAGAAAAAGCAAGAAATATGAGAGCAGGTAAAAAGAAAAAGAGCCTCGGCTCTAAACTTGCATATACACAGACGGCGTTGGCAGCTATGGGACAGGAGAATAAATTTGCTCTTGTATGCTGTGCTTCACTCGTTCTTTTTGCGGCAGGTGCGGTAGTTGCAGTTCTCATTGACAACATATTCCTTCTTCCTGCATTATCGGTGGCATTTGCACTAATCCCTTTCATCTATGTCAGAAATAGTCTTGCACAGTATGAAAAGCACATCAAAACTGACTTGGAAACAACACTTTCAACAATTACTACTTCATATATCAGAAACGAGGATATTATTCTTGCAGTAAGAGAAAACCTTGATTACATCAAACCACCCTTAAGAGCTTGCTTCAATGCTTTCATCGGAGATGCTGTTGCAGTTTCATCGAGTGTGAAGCAGGCACTTCGTAATCTTAAAGAAAAGGTTGATGACGATATTTTCCGTGAATGGTGTGATGCATTAATCCGTTGTCAGGATGACAGAGCACTTGTAGATACTCTTCATCCTATTGTTGCAAAACTTACAGATGTGAGAGTGGTAAACAGTGAGCTTTCAACTATGATGGCTGCGGTAAGAACAGAGTATTACACAATGGTAGGTCTTGTTGTGGGTAATATTCCTCTTTTGTATGTGCTTAACAAGGACTGGTTTCACACACTCATATACGAAACACCGGGTAAGATTGTATTAGGAGTATGCGGTGCGGTTATAATCGTGACATATATGTTCCTTCTCAAATTCACAAAACCCGTTGAATACAAGGCATAAGGAGGATAAATGAAATGATTAAGATTATTGTTGGCGTACTTTTTGGTATCGCCTTTTATTTTATTCTCGCTGATATTTTCAAGGTGCCGTATATGAGAACATCAAAGGCTATAACAAACCTTGCCAAACAGCATCAGGAAAAGACAAGCAGTATTGATGTATGGCTCGGCGGCTTTGCAGGAGCAATAGCAAAGCGTATTCCTATGAATGAGTTTAAAAGGATAGAGCTTGAAACAGACCTTCGTACTGCTCAGATGAATATTACACCCGAAATGTTTAAGGCTAACGCTATTGTAAAAGCATTCATTATCGGTGTGTTTGCAGTTCCTTTGTATTTCATCTTCCCGATACTTTGTCCTGTTGTCATATTCCTTGCTTTCGTTCTTTACAGAATAAATATGAAAAGTGTAGGAGGAAAGATAAAGGAGAAAAGGGCGAAGATTGAATACGAATTACCGAGGCTTGTAGCCAATGTTGAAAAGACATTGAAACACGAAAGAAGCCTTTTATCCATTCTTACGGAATATTCCCGTAATGCCGGGCCCGAACTCAAGCACGAGCTTGATATTACAATAGCTGATATGAATTCGGGTAATCAGGAAGCAGCAATCACAAGACTTGAAGCAAGAGTAGGCTCAAGTATGATGAGCGATGTTTGCAGAGGCTTTATCGGTATGATACGAGGTGACAGTGCTCCTATTTATTGGTCAAATCTTGCTATGAAGTTTTCAGACATCCACAGACAGAGATTAAGACTTGAAGCACAGAAGATACCAAGGAAAGTAAAGAAGCTTTCTATGAGCCTTCTTTTTTGCTTTATGCTCATTTATGTTGTGGTTATTATCGCACAGATAATGAGCTCTGTCGGTGTTCTTTTCGGTTAAGGAGGTAATGAACATGAAAAAAATTCTTTCAAACCGTAAAGCTGAAGGCTATATTGATATTGCCGTTGGCATAATTGCACTTATGATGGTGCTTGTTGTAACATTGAATATTTACACCTTTTTTATGCTGCGTCAGGATTTGGATACAGTTAGCGGCTTTCTCATTGAAACTGCAACCTCTGAAGGCTCTTTCGGTGAGGAGTTTGACGAAAGATGCGAAGAACTCAGAAACTCATTTTTTGAGTTTGATGTAGTTGCATCCGCTGATGAATACTACAACTCGACCTATGAGAGAGTACAGCTTGGTGACAAAATGACAGTCACCTTGTCTGTTCACACCTATGTCAGAGGTGTCGGTGCTTTTAAGATACCTGTAACCGTTAGTACAACAAGGTCAGGTATTTCTGAAAAGTATTGGAAGTAGGTGGAATAAATGAAGATACTTAAAAACAAAAAGGCGGAAGGATATGTACCTGTATGCGTCCTTATTCTTGTAATTGTAATGATATTTTCAGGTGTATTTGTCTATGCTTCTGCTGTTTCGGTTATTGATACATCAAGAGAAAACTGCAAGGTAGTTCTTGACAGCTTTGTAACACAGAATGCCACAAGGATATATGACAGTATCAAGCAAGGTAACGACTACACCGAAAGTGTCAATCCGCAGGAGTTCACAGATACTCTGTGTGACTTTTGCACATTAGACGAAACAGCTTCACGGCTGTATAGTTATGACAGTGAAGGAAATCTCAAATACTCAATGACATATCCTGAGATGAGTTTCAGACAGGAAAATGAGCTTGAGATTGTTGTTCGCTACACGATTTCTGTGCCGATAATTTTTGCTGGTCAGAAGATTGACACTGCAAATGTACCCATAGAAATCGTATCAGTATTAAGTGAAAAATTTTAAATTCAGGAGGTAATTCAAAATGACAGTTTTAGCAGTAAAGGGAGATAATTACAAAAAGATTGTTGCAGGTCTTGTGACCGCAATAATCATTGTATGTCTCATAATCGTGGGAATTATTGTAAAAGGAGTCAGTGACAGAAATGCTGATGAAACAACATTCCCGGAAACAACGGTAAGCGAGGAAACAACGGATGTAAACCTCATTCTTGAGGATATTACAGACGAAGCCACAACCGAGGAGAATGTGCCGGAGATTGAAAACGATGATAAAAACATTCTCTCCATTGACGAAGCAGTAACAGAGCCCGATACAACAACCAAGGCTCCCACAACAACAAAGCCGCAGACAACGGTAAAAGAGGAAAATCCCAAGCCTGTAACAACACAAAAAGCTCCGACAACGGAGGAAGGTTCACCTGCTTCAGATAATGACAGCGTTAAGGAATACTCTTGCGGCAAGGCAGGTCATCACTGTGAAAGCAAAGAAACACATTCATTTATTGTAAGTCTTGAAAAGAAAGGATGCTCACTTTGCGGCTCTAATTCTTGTAAGAGCTTCTATGCTATTGATGAATGGGGTAACGCCTGCTATGATATTTCAAAGTGTAGCAAGTATTCAGAAAAGAAAGACCCTAATAAATATTGTGATGATTGCACCAAGAAAATCGGTGACGGCTCAAAGGGTACTTGCGTAAGGTTTACAGTTGATACAAAATGTCCCGATTGCGGCAAGACAGTTAAGGCAAGAACCTGCCACACACATTAAAAATAAATTCTTTATGAAAGCTCGGCTTGATGTCGGGCTTTTACTTTTTATCGGAAAGGATGATAGTTATTAAAAGAATATTATCAATTTTTCTTGTAATTCTCACTCTCTTTTCATCAATTCCCATTTCAGCCTTTGCCCTTTCTTGGGACGGTGACAGTGCAGGCGGCAGTATTGATGCCGTAAACGGCAGTAACACGGGTTATGTTATCCGTGATACCGAAGACTCAAACTGTGTTGTCGGCTACCGTTTTTCTGCCGTTGATGCTGACGGTAATATGAAGGTAACAAAGGTAATTGATGTTTACAGAGATACCTCAAACGGCGACCACGCTTATTCAACCTCTGCGAAGTTTTCAAAGAAGTATAATAAGCTGGGCGTTATTACTAACAGAAACTCCACACTTTCAACTACCTATAACACAACCAACTGCTATAAAGAAGCTAATATCAGCTTTGTAAAAGACCTTCCCAATCCAAGTGGTGTTGAAACATGGCAGAGCTATGAAGCGAACATCAATCAGGTACTTTCAAAGCTCGGTGTGGGCAGCGTTTCCAATATGGTTTACGGTGATAAGGTAATTATCGAGCCTCTATTTGACGTTTGTCTTGCAGGTGAATATCAGGCTCTGACAGTAAGTGAAATAGCATACTGCGGACGAAGCGTTTTAGGCGGAAGCTCTGACGGCGGCAGCAGTGACGGAACATCTAAAACTTGGGGATTTATTGCCCCATACACAAACCGTATATGGCCTAATAAGTTATATACTCCCGACGGTCAGGGGTTATGGACAGCCGCATCAAAGATAGGCAGTTCTTCTGTAGCTACCTTTAATACTATCCTTACTAAGGGCTATGGTGTAGGTATTGCATACAACGAAACACAGAATATTACCTATACCATTAAGTTCAACGGTAATGGTAGTACAAGCGGTTCAATGTCTTCGTTGAAAATGTCCTATGGAACAGCTAAAAATCTTACAGCTAATGCTTTCACTAAAACAGGACACTCCTTCAGCGGATGGAACACAAAGGCTGACGGAAGCGGTACATCATACAGTAATAAGCAGTCAGTTAAAAACCTCACAAAGACAAACGGTGCAACCGTTAATCTTTATGCACAGTGGTCCCCATATAAGTTAAAGGTCAGCTTTAATGCCAATGGCGGTGCAATCAGTTCCGACACTTACTATCTTTCATCAAAGGTTGTGTACAAGGAAGCTGACAGTACAAAGTATATTCAGACTTGGACTTACAACAAAACCAAGGATAACGGTCTTACAAATGCCGGTACTTTCGGTTTGTATAAGACGGGATACACATTCTCAACTTGGGGAACAACTTCATCAGGCGGTACAACCTTCAGCCAAAGTGATAATACCATTAAACCCACAGATCTCAATTCAGGTATTAAAACTGGTGATGTAAGTATGACACTTTACGCTCAATGGAAGCCGAATACCTATACTATTAAGTTTAATGGCAACGGCAGTACAAGCGGCTCAACGGCATCAATGTCAATGACATATGATGTTGCCAAAAATCTTACTGCTAACGGTTTTGCTAAGTCAGGTTATCACTTTACAGGGTGGAACACAAAGGCTGATGGCAGCGGAACAAGCTATTACGATAAGCAGTCAGTTAAGAATCTGACTACCACAAATGGCGGTACTGTTAATCTTTATGCACAATGGGATACCAACTCATATATCATAGCCTTTGACGGTAACGGATATACAAGCGGTACCACATCGAGTATGAATATGAAGTTTGATGTGGCTAAAAATCTTAACGCCAACGGCTATGTAAGGACGGGATACAAGTTTTCCCATTGGAACACAAAGTCTGATAACAGCGGCACATCATATTCAAATAAGCAGTCAGTTAAAAACCTGACTACCACAAACGGTGCAACTGTTTATCTTTATGCCCGTTGGTCGCCTATAACCTACACAATTAACTTCTACGGCAACGGCAGTACAAGCGGCTCAACCGCTTCAATGTCAATGACCTATGACAAAGCTCAGAATTTGACTGCCAACGGTTTCGTAAAGACAGGATATAAGTTTACAGGGTGGAACACAAAGTCAGACGGCAGCGGAACGGCATATACCAATAAGCAGTCAGTTAAAAACCTGACCTCAACAGATGGCGGCACAATAAGCCTTTATGCTCAGTGGACACCGATAACTTACACAATTAAGTTCCACGGTAACAGTTCAACGGGCGGCTCTACTGCTTCAATGAGTATGACCTATGATGTTGCTAAAAACCTCACAGCAAACGGCTTTTCAAGAACATCATATAAGTTCAAGAATTGGAATACAAAGGCTGACGGAAGCGGTACATTATATAAGGATAAGCAGTCAGTTAAAAATCTGACAACTACTGACGGAGCAACGGTTACTCTTTACGCACAGTGGGAATATGACCCCGTTCTTCTCGTTGAACAGTGCAGTGTATATGAAGGTGCAAAGAGCGATAAAACAACTCTTTTCGGCTATACAAGGGGCAATGTATTTGATGATTATGTTTACAAAACAAACTATCCTGTTATGGGTGATACCATTTGGTTTAACATACATTTCCCGGCTGAAATAGAGAGCTATAAAGCAAGACAATATGTAAGGTATAAAGGTGGAGAATGGACAACAAGAGATGTTACGCTCAGCAGTTCAAGCTCCTCATCGCAGTATTTCCCGGTACAGTTTACGGGAGATTACAAGACTGTTCCCGAAAGCATAGGATATTATGAAATTGAAGCTAAAACCGATTGGATTGACGCTTCGGGTAATGTTCTTAAAAGCGGTGCAGTTAAGACCTTCTATATCCCTGTAAAACCCGTTGCCTACAGATACAAGGTTGAAGCAAGAGGCTATGAGCAGGTTATAACTGCGTATAGCGGTATGGACGGTTCAAGCGGTACTCTTTATTCCGGTCAGCATGTCAAGTTAGCATATAAGTTCAAGGGAGCGAATACTTGGAATCCTCTTGAGTATGTAAGAGGCTCATTGTACTACTATAACGGCTCAAAATGGATAAGTGCATACACAGCAAATGACGGTTATGATGTAGCAAAGAATAAGATTATACTTTCAAAATCTGGTGTTCAGACCCTTAACAGCTCTCTTAACACATATACCGTTCCTTTGACATCACAGAACAAATTGAGATTTAACCTCATTACTTGGTGGATGAATGATAAGGAACACACAGAGGAATCATCTTGGATAGAGCTTCCCGTTGAACCTTGTGATTTACAGCTCGATGAAATCAAGCTCTATGATAAGAACACTTCAAAAGAGCTTGACCCCTTAAAGCTCGAAGCGGGACAGCAGGTTAAGGTAAGATACATTTATTACAACAACACCAATGCAAAGGTTTTTGTTGAAAACTTCAATAATGACCGTGAAAGAATAGGAAATGCTGTCTATTCCATTCCCGCAAAGAGTTATGCAGGATTATGGGGTAAAGAGTTTACCGTTCCGAATAAGAGAACATTCACTATTTGGGGCGGTGTATATCAGGAAGGTATGGGTATAGGTAATACAGATTACGAAACAGACGGAACAAACAATGAATTAACCCTTACTTGTAAAGTAAATCATCCTCTTACTCTTGTACCTATTACACCCAACGCTGCATACCGTGAACAAACAGAGGTTGTTTCTTCGTTCTGGCTTAAAAACGGCTATACGGATAATTACACACCCTCAGATGAGGTAGATGTTCGCTTCAAGGTTTACAGAAACAGCACGCTTCTTCATACTGAAACAATAGAAAATGTTGTTGTGCCGGGCAGTGATAAAAACCTTCTTTACTTTAAGTGGAAGATGCCTACGGGTATTAACGGCGGACAGGTAAAGATTACGGGTGAAATAATTGATGATGGTGCATCATATAACTTAAAGAATATGTATAACTCTACTGTACCGTATATTATCTCGGAAACACCCGATACACAGTTTGAAAAGAAAAAGCCAAGCGGCTTCAGCACACCTACCTTACCCGCAACAACAAGCGGTGCTGCTTCGTGGTGGTTGTGGAAATATGAAGACGGCACATTCAAAAAGTACGAATATGCCATAGGCATAGCCAATACAACGCCGTATATTACTCCTGCGACGGGAGAAACGGCTAAAAAGGTAAGCGGAATGTGGAATATGAAGTCAGGATACGGCCTTGCACTTTCCCTTACTAACTCCGTAAGCTCCGTTGTAGGCTACAATATTCCGAATACGGACAGCTACACATCCTCACAGTATGCCATAGCTTTATTCCCTGAATTCGGCTATGAAAGTACAGAGGGCAATTTCAGAACGCTTGAGCTTAACAACGATAAGTGGCGTTTCAGAGAAAACGGCACTTACGGTTATGTTCATTTCACACCTTTATGGTATCCCGACGGCGACTATACGGTATGTATTGAGCAGAGAGATTTCTGGACACCTTCGGGTATGATAAAAAGAGCTTCCAAGGCTGATGCGGTACGCCTGACAGATTCTGCGTATGACGATTGGTATATAGGAAGATAAAATAACAAATACTTTTGGACTGTTTCCTTCTCAAAGAAAAGGAGCAGTCCTTTTTCTTTGAGAAAGGATTAAAATTATGACTTGTAAATACAGTAATATCATAGCGGAAAATTGCGGTATAAATTCTGCTTTAATCGCAGGATATTTATACGAGCAACAGAAAGAAAAAGGCTTCATTCTTTGGGGTAAATTGTGGTACAGATGCTCTGTAAACAATTTTACGGCAGTATTTCCCTTTATGGGTAATGGTGCCGTTTACGGCGCTCTTAAAAGACTTCGCCATAAAGGATATATTTTGAGAACGGAACACAACAAAAGCAGATTTGACCGTACAAAAAGCTATTCTTTTACCCCTCTCGGTCTTTCTGTAATGCTCACAACTAAAAATGAATAAAAGGAGGTCTATGTTATGGAAGAAAAAAGAATGGCGGGTAATTATGAGGTTACCACAGCATTTGAAATCGGTACAAAAGAAATCATAATCGGTGAGGATAAAACTGCTGCTCCCGATGAAAGATTTGTTGTAGCCAACTATGAAAACAACGGCATTTTTGAAAGATATGTCGATGCTCTTGTAGGCAGTGACTATGCGGAAATCGTAAAGATATTCGCTGAAAGAGTAAAAAATGAAGCAGAAAAGGTTATTGATGAAAAATCAAAAATCACTGTTGATATGACACCTATTACAAAAGAAGGCTGTCAGGTGCTTGAAGCTGATGACAGAATAAAAAACAAGGTAGTTGTTATCCGTGCTGATGTGTTCAAGCCCGAATATCAGATTGCAACAAAGCAGTTGCAGCTTTGTACAGGCGGCTTCGGAGCAGAGCCTAACTCAAGAGGATCTGCCTGCTTCTGCACAAATATTTACAGCGGTAAGGAATCAAGGTTTGAACGCACGGATATTCTCGGTGTCATTGAAAAGGACGACCTTCCCGATTGGGCAAAGGAAAGATTGGACGAGGTTCAGAAGAATATTGCCCACAGAAGAAAGGAAAGGGATGCAAGATGACAGAGCTTTATGTAACACCCCTAACCGAAAACCTTGAAAAATATACCTTCAGACAGAGCAGTCAGCTTTATCAGCAGACAGCCTGTATAGGTTACCTCCGTGCAGACCTCGGCTCAAGCGGTAAAGAATTTCATTCCACTTGGAACGAACTTTCCTCATATTACAAGAGTGAGGAGTTTTCGAGAGAATTTGATGAGGTAATCAATGTCCTTCGTTTTGATGAAAAATACGGCAATATGCTCTCTGACAGAGCAAGGCTCAATCAGTATTGCCGCAGTAATGCAAAGCAGTACAGCGGTGCAGACAATCAGTATTACGGTGTAAGAGTTGACACGGATAATCATACTTATCTTTTAAGGCTGAACCCCAATAAGGGTGAATACAATCTCTACTGTTACTGCTATGTTAAGCATTTCTTTGAAAATCATCTTGTCTGTGCAAGTAAGGGTATCAGATTTATAACCCCCTCATACAGAAAGATATTCATCATTCCCGACGGAGATAAAATCAGAATTAAATACCCTGACGGACAAAAGCTTGATAAGACCTGCAGGTATATTGACGATTACCACACGGAAATCAGCGGTAATCTCTATCATATCTGTGAGTTTGCAGAGCTTATGGAGAATAACAAAAACAAGGTTATTCCGCTTCGTTCCTCGCTTCCTGAAAGGAGCTATGCTGTTCACCCGGAAAGCGGAAGACTTATTATCATCACTAAAGGTGAACATGAAGTTACCGATGCAAGTAATGCCTATGACAGCCCCGAAAAGAACAGAGAGCTTGCTGACGGTCATAACAGTGAAATGGGTATTACAAAACAGCAGGCAGAAGCAATGCTTCAGGGTGCTATATCCGGCTGGGAAAAAGCATCTGCCGACCCTCAGAACTACAACGAACACGGCGTATATAAAGAGCCGAAGGACAGACAGAGAGGTGAAGTACGATGAAGCACATCGTCAGTTATGCTTGTTGATGAAAAGGCACTCGGATGTGCCTCATGCTGCTATCACAACGGAGATGTTTGCGGTATATGCTATAAAAAAATCTTATCAGAAATTGAAGAAAGCAAGGTGAAAAAAGATGGCGAAAGCACCAAACGAAGTAGCTAAAAAGTTTAAAGCACTCGAAAAGCTCGTTTCTCTCGGTATCAGCTCCGAGGATGAAATTAAAAAGCTCACACCCAAAGACCTTATGGATGCAAAGGATATATCCTTTGCTGATGTTGTTATGATTTATCAGATTATCGAAAGCGTCAAGCAGAATAAGCTTTTCTCTTTCCTTGTAAAGTATGAGAATGTAATGAATGACGGTGAGGTGAAGTCCGAATGTCAGGGAAATACGAATATATCACAGGAATCTACAACGACAAAATCCAAAAAGTAACTGCCAGTTTTGAGGATTGGAAAGCCTTTCTTAAAACGGCTTCCAATAACTATAAATACAACTTTGGCGAACAGTTACTCATATATGCACAAAAGCCCGAAGCAACGGCTTGTGCCGAGATAGGCTTTTGGAATGAAAAGATGCAGCGTTGGGTAAACCGAGGAGCATCAGGTATTGCCTTGTTCGATTACGCAAGCGGCAGACAAAGATTAAGGTATGTTTTTGATGTATCTGACACCAACTCATTTTACGGCTATGAGGTACCCCGTTGGGAGGTCAAGGAAAGATACCACAGCGAGATATGCGAAGCTTTAAGCAATGCTTTCGGTGAGGTAGCAGAAGGCGGTCTTGAGTCTGTAATTGACGATACTGCAAGAAACTTGGTTGAGGATAATGCCCTTGACTATATCTCTGTACTTGAAGAAGTAAAGAACGGCAGCTTTCTAGAAGAACTCGACAGCGACAATATCTCTGTAATCTTTAAGGATGCACTTTCAAGCAGTATCGGATATATGATGATGAAAAGATGCGGTCTTGATGCTGACTCATTTTATGATTTTGAAGATTTCAAGGCTATTTTCAATTTCAACACTCACGAGGTTGTTGTTCAGCTCGGTAATGCTCTGAGCGATATTTCCGAAATGGGTATAAGAGAAATTGAAAGCACGGTAAAAAATCTTCAGAAAAATGAGAAAAAAAGGAATCGCACATTTGTCAAAGAAAAAGAAATTGACTATGATGAAGGTGCAAAAGAAAAAGAAATTACCGAAAGGAGCAATGAAAATGTTACAGATTCAGTACAGACAGGTGGGAGATTACAAAATCCCGAACATCAAACTTCCGGAGGAGGAGAACGTTACTCTTGGCAGGTACGGTATGATGAGGATGAAGTTCCTTCAGCAGAACAAGTCGGGAATGTATATGCTTCTGATAACCAAGGGCACATTGATGAGAACCCTCAAGAAGACCGAGGACGAAGCGACAGAGATGCTGGAACACCTGACAGAACAGATGACGAAAGCTCAGGGCGTGACGGAAGAACTCAAGGAGAACAATCAGATGCTTTGGGTGCAGATGATGAACAACATCCGTCACTCAGCAGAAGAGATAGTTCTCAAGGAACTGATTTACAGTTAAGCGGACACGACTTCAATGGCCGTGGAAGCGGCATTGACTATTATCACCAAGACAAAGAAAAAAATGAGCTTTTAAGAACTTATCTTCGCTCACATATTGATGAAATCGCCACCTTCTATGAAAGTCATTCTGACAGAGAGGAATGTGGCGATTTTATTAAATCCTTTTTTACCTCAGAACCTTATGAAATAACCCTTTCAAACGGAGTAAAGGCAGGTATAGAAGCATATTCCGATGCTATTCGTTTTTTCAGAGGTGACAGAAACACTCCTGAAAAAGAATCGTGGGGTAAATGGCACAATATTGAAAGATCAGTTTTCGGAATGATTCTTCTTGAAGAATGGACAGACCCGCAGGCTCTTCTTTTGCCGAGTGCAGAAAAACAGATAGAATTTATCGGTGATAAGGTAAAGGATGCTGTACTTCCCTTGCCACAGGCTGCCATTGACTATATTCTCGGTGCCGGAAGCGGTTTCAGTGAAGGTAAGATGCGTATTTACCGACACTTTTCTGAAAGTCTTTCAAAGGAAGAAAACATAAAGTTTCTCAAAAATGAATACGGTACAGGCGGAGGAACAAGTGTAATTCCCGGCAGCGGATATTGGGAAAATCACGATGCAAAGGGCATTGAGATTTCTGACCATTACAGTGTGCCGCAAAGGCGTGTTCTTTTTAAATGGAACTACATTGAAAAACGTATTTCTGAGCTTATCAGGCTTGACAGATACTTAAATGCTAAAGAAAAAGCAAGTTATCCTCAATGGCTTGCTGATAAGATGCTGAAAGAAGCTGAATGGAAAAGAGAAAACGATATTCGTACTTTCATTAGTGAAGCTCCCGAAGAAGCAGAACAGCCTAAAGAATACAGATATGAATACAAGCTCGGTGACACCGTATATATCGGTGCAGATGAATACAGCATCCTTTCTCTTGAAGACACAGTTGTTTTAAGTGACAGTAAGTTTCCACTGTTTACAAAAGAATTCTCAAAATCAGATTTTGATAAAAAGGTTAAGGAAAATCCTGCAAACAATCATTTGAGAACTGAAATTGAAATCGAAAGACAAACTTTTGCCGAGCAACCCGAATCAGATATTGATGAAAGCAATAAACCGGATTTTATCGTTCAGTATGAGCAGACCAAAAAGGAAAACCCTGACGGTGTGCTTCTTACTCATATAGGTCCCTTTTATTTTGCTTTCGGTAAGGATGCTGAAATTCTCGGAAAGCATACGGGATATGTTGCAAAGAAAAAGAATTTTTACGGAAATGTCTTTGTGCCTTATCTTCAGGTGCTTGATTTTAATCTCAGCTATTGCGAAAAGAAGCTTAATGAAAACAATGTCGGTCTTGTTGTAGCGGCATTGGACAAGGGCGTTATTGACAGGTATCCTGCACCATCAGAAGATATTTTATCTATTCTTGATGAATTGGATGCCGATTATACCGATGCTTTCTTTATTTATAAGGAAAACGGCAGCTTTGATTGGCTCTATTACAATCCTGACGGTAATGACGGAAAAGGTCAGTTCGTTATAAACCACTTCTATCTTGCAGATGTATTTGAAGCAGCCGATGCTCATAAAGAAGCAGACGGCTTTTTTGATTATCTCGGAACAGTTGCAAAGCAGGATCTTGTAGATAACGGTACCGAAGATTTCAGAAAAGCATTAGAGAGCTTTCACGGTAATCCTGATTTGATGGATTTAACAGATGAAACAATGATTTCAATTCTCTCTGCGGCACAGGAAATGGATAAGACTGTTCTTACCTTTGTACAGCCTGAAACGGTAGAAACCAAGATTTTGTATAATGTGCTTTCTGCACTGAGAATTGAGGATATTGAACTTTCTTATGAGAACGGAACACTTGTTGCAAAGGATGATGATAACACTTGGAAAGGCAGAGATTTCTACCGTTTCCTTACAGATGAAGTCTTTGTCTATGATAAAGACGGCGGTGTTCTCGGATTGGACGAAAAGCTGCTTGGTAGCTTTAAAGAATATGCTGATATATACAACATTTCCTTAAAGGGTAACAACTTAACTCCGTTATACAGAAGCTATCTTAAGATTAAAGAGGAACACCCCGATACCATTGTTCTCTATCAGGTTGGAGATTTCTTTGAAGCGTACAATAGTGATGCAAATAAAGTTGCGGAAGCACTCGACCTTATGCTCACATCAAGACCGATAGGAAATGATGAACGAGCTCCGCTTGTCGGGTTGCCCAAGCACGCACTTGAAACATATATCAACCTTCTTAATGACAGAGGCTTTGATGTAACAGTATCATCACTTGAAAACGGTGAAAGAGATACGGCTACAATGGTATCAATTCATAAAGAAGAACCGAAGGAAACAACTCCCGTCGGCAGAATAGATTACTTTGATGCTGACGGTAAAAGAAGCGATACCATTGAATACACCAATGCCGACAGCTTTGAAAAGGATATTAAAGCTGATGCAAAAGCCGGTGAAACAATGTTTATTGCCGTGTATATGGACAAGGACGGAAAAACAATTCCCATTGAGTTTTTAAATGAGCTTGACCCGCCACAGCGTTTTGCAACAGTACCAAGTCCTTATCTCAGTAAAGACCTTTTTGAAAAGCTCGCTGATTTTTATGAGAACATTGATTTCTTTGATTTCCGTGATTCTCTTGAAGCGGGAGAAAGCAAGGAAGAACTTGCAGAAAAGTTTGCCTCTGATTTACAGACTCCCGAAGATATTGACAAAGCCATTAAAGGCTTGGAGGAAATCAAATCTGAATACGGCACGGATGAAAAGGATATTAACCTTGCCAATGTTTTAATCAAAGCGTTGCAGGACGAAAAAGCAAGAATTACTCCACTCAGTGACGCAGACCTTATCGGTAAAGAGGTCATAATTGACGGTGATAAGTACATCATCGAAAAGATTGACCCTGTCTTTGGTGACGTGTCAATGAGGGACACCTCATCTTTTTATCCGATTAACCGTGTTGAGAAGATAAATTTTGTCCGTGAACACCTTGCAGAGCCGAAACAAAGCTACACAACTGAAAAGGTTGAAGAAATTTCAGGTGAAAAAAGCGGTCTGCCCTTTGATGTTGTTATTCAGACAATTAAGACTGAAGAAGCAGACCTTACCCCGTCTTGGGAAAAGAAGGAGGAGCCTAAATCTAAACTCCTCAAGCCTGACGTTCCCGAAAGTCAGAAGCATAACTTTGTCATAACCGATGATAACCTCGGTGTAGGCGGTCTTAAAGCAAAATTCAGAGCCAATATGGATGCAATAAACCTTTTGCATAATCTTGAATTTGAAAACAGACTTGCTACACCCGAAGAACAGGAAATCCTTTCAAAGTATGTAGGTTTCGGCGGTCTTGCCGACGCCTTTGACGAAAGCAAGGTAAATTGGGCAGATGAGTTTAAGGAGCTTATCGTTACTCTTTCTCCCGAAGAGTATGATGCCGCAAGAGAAAGCACACTTACCGCTTTCTATACTCCTCCCGTTGTTATCCGTTCAATGTATGAAGCACTTACAAATATGGGCTTTAAGACGGGTAACATCCTTGAGCCTTCCTGCGGTGTCGGTAACTTTATGGGTTTGCTTCCTGAAAGTATGAAGGACAGTAAATTCTACGGTGTCGAGCTTGACAGTATTACGGGCAGAATTGCACAGCAACTTTATCAGAAAGCAAACATAGCGGTACATGGTTATGAAAAAACAGACCTGCCTGACAGCTTCTTTGATATTGCTATCGGTAATGTGCCTTTCGGTCAGTTTGGTGTGTCCGACAGAAAGTATAACAAGCATAATTGGCTTATTCACGATTACTTTTTCGGCAAGACACTTGACAAGGTACGCCCCGGCGGTGTTATTGCTTTCATTACTTCATCGGGTACACTCGATAAAAGAAACTCCAATGTCAGAAAGTATATAGCACAGCGAGCTGATTTTCTCGGTGCTATTCGTTTGCCTAATAACACCTTTAAGGCTAATGCAGGAACAGAGGTAACATCTGATATTATCTTCTTGCAAAAGAGAGATACCCTTGTGACCGAGGAGCCTGATTGGGTGCATCTCGACCGTGATGAGAACGGTAATGAATATAACAAATATTTCGTAGAGCATCCCGAAATGGTGCTTGGCGAAATGGTTATGGAATCCTCACAGTTCGGTCAGTCCCTTACCTGTAAACCTTATGAGGACAGAGAGCTTTCTGACCTTTTAAGTGAAGCTGTACAGAACATTCATGCAGAGATAACAGAGGTTGAAATTCAGGAAGCAGGAGAAGCGGTTGATAATTCAATACCTGCAGACCCTGATGTAAGGAATTTCAGTTTTACTGTTGTTGACGGTCAGGTGTATTACAGAGAAAACAGCCGTATGAATGCTGTTGAAGTTTCTGCAACTGCAGAAAACCGTATTAAGGGTATGGTTGAGATAAGAGATAGTGTCAGAGAGCTTATACAGCTTCAGACAGAGGATTATCCCGACTCGGCTATACAATCAGCACAGGATAAGCTCAACGAGGTTTATGACCGATTTACGAAGAAATACGGCCTTATAAATTCAAGAGCTAACCGTTTGGTTTTCTCAGATGACAGCTCATATTATCTTCTTTGTTCTCTTGAGGTTATCGGTGAAAACGGAGAGCTTAAAAGAAAAGCAGATATGTTTACCAAGAGAACAATCAAGCCGCATATTAAAGTCACCTCCGTAGAAAATGCAAGTGAAGCACTGGCTGTTTCAATCGGAGATAAGGCAAGAGTAGATATGCCGTATATGTGTTCTCTTTCGGGTAAGACGGAGCAGGAGCTTTTTGAAGAGCTTAAGGGTGCAATCTTCCTTAACCCCTTACACACCCATGAGCGTGACGGTCAGGACAAATATCTCACTGCAGATGAATACCTTTCGGGCAATGTCCGTGAAAAGCTGGCACTTGCCAAAAGAAGTGCTGAACTCTATCCCGAAGATTACAACATCAATGTTGAATATCTTGAAAAGGTACAGCCGAAGGATTTGGATGCAAGTGAAATCTCTGTCCGTCTTGGTGCCACTTGGCTTCCTACTGATGATGTTCAGGATTTTATCTTTGAAACTTTAAGGACACCTCGATATTGTCAGTACAATATGAAGGTAAACTTCTCTCCGATTACAGGTGAATGGGCAATCAAGGGCAAGAGCTATGACCGAATGAATGTTATGTCAGAAAGCACCTACGGTACACCGAGAATTAACGCTTACAAGATTATTGAAGACACTCTTAATCTTAAGGATGTCCGTATTTTCGACTATGTTGAGGATGAATACGGAAACCGTAAACCCGTTCTCAACAAAAAGGAGACAGCTATTGCACAGGGTAAGCAGGAAATGATTAAGCAGGCTTTCCAGGATTGGATATGGAAAGACCCGGAGCGACGGGAAAGACTTTGCCGAATGTATAACGATACATTTAACTCAATGAGAGCGAGAGAATATGACGGCAGTCATATTACTTTCAGCGGAATGAATCCCGAAATCAAGTTGAGAGAGCATCAGGTAAATGCCGTTGCAAGAATTATGTACGGCGGCAATTCTCTTCTTGCTCATGTGGTTGGTGCAGGCAAGACCTTTACAATGGTTGCGGCGGCACAGGAAAGCAAGAGGCTCGGTCTTTGTAACAAATCGCTTATCGTTGTACCTAATCACCTTACAGAGCAATGGGCAACGGAGTATTTACAGCTTTATCCGTCTGCAAACATTCTTGTAGCTACAAAGAAAGATTTTGAAACAAAGAACAGAAAGAAGTTCTGTGCGAGAATTGCTACGGGTGACTATGATGCTGTTATCATAGGTCACTCACAGTTTGAAAAAATCCCCATCAGCATCGAAAGACAGAAGTATATGCTTGAACAGCAGATTGATGAAATTACTCTCGGTATTGAGCAGGCAAAGTATGACAGAGGTGAAAAGTTTACCATTAAGCAGCTTGAAAAAACAAAGAAATCCCTTGAGGTAAAACTTGATAAGCTCAATGACCAAAGCCGTAAGGATGATGTAATCAACTTTGAAGAATTGGGCATTGACAGACTCTTTGTTGACGAAGCACATAGTTTCAAAAATCTTTTCCTTTATACAAAGATGCGTAATGTAGGCGGTATAGCACAGACGGAAGCACAGAAGTCATCTGACCTTTATATGAAGTGTCGCTACCTTGATGAAGTTACAGGGAACAAAGGTGTTGTGTTTGCCACGGGTACACCTGTTTCAAACTCAATGGTAGAGCTTTATACAATGCAGAGGTATTTGCAGTATGACGCACTCTCGGATAAAAAACTTCAGCACTTTGATTCTTGGGCATCCACCTTTGGTGAAACCGTTACTGCCATTGAGCTTGCACCCGAAGGTACGGGATACAGAGCCAAGACACGCTTTGCCAAGTTCTATAATCTGCCGGAGCTTATGATGATGTTCAAGCAGGTTGCAGATATTCAGACGGCTGATATGCTTAATCTTCCCGTTCCGAAAGCAAACTACCATAACATTGCGGTTAAGCCTACGGATATTCAGAAAGAGATTGTTGCATCACTCGGAGAGAGAGCCGAGAAGGTAAGAAACAAAATGGTTGATTCAAGTCAAGACAATATGCTTCTCATAACCAATGACGGCAGAAAGCTGGCACTTGACCAACGCCTTACCAATGAAATGCTTCCCGATGAGCCTGACAGTAAGGTATCTGTTTGTGCAGATAATGTCTTTAAGATTTGGGAAAAGACAGCAGAGCAGAAATCAACACAGCTCATTTTCTGTGACCTTTCAACTCCGCACAATGACGGTAAATTTAATGTGTATGATGATATTAAAAAGAAGCTTATTGCAAAAGGTGTACCTGAAAATGAAATTGCATTTATCCATAACGCTGATACAGAAGCAAAAAAGAAAGAACTCTTTTCCAAAGTCCGTGAAGGAAAGATAAGAGTTCTTATTGGCAGTACGGCGAAAATGGGTGCAGGTACCAATGTGCAGAAGAAGCTAATTGCAATTCATCACACAGACTGTCCGTGGCGACCTGCTGACCTTCAGCAGAGAGAGGGTCGTATTATCCGTCAGGGTAACGAAAATCCCGAAGTTGAGATTTACTCTTATGTTACCGAGGAAACCTTTGACGCTTATCTTTATCAGCTTGTTGAAAACAAGCAGAAGTTCATAGGTCAGATTATGACTTCCAAATCGCCTGTGCGTTCAGCAGAAGATGTTGACGAGCAGGCGTTATCTTATGCCGAGATTAAAGCTCTTGCTACAGGTAATCCGTATATCAAAGAGAAGATGGACTTGGACATTGAGGTTTCAAAGCTTAAGCTTCTTTATCAGAGCCATTTGAGTCAGAGGTATGCTCTTGAGGACAAGCTGATAAAGAAATTCCCGACAGATATTAAGACATACGAAATACTTATTGACGGTTATGAGAATGACATTCAGCTTGCAAAGGATAACACATTCCCGGTTGAGGACGGTATATCTACTATGGTGATTGAAGGTGTCGCACATAATGATAAGAAAGCGGCAGGCTCCGCTATTCTTGAACTGTGTCACGCAATGACTTCACCCGAAAAGAAATACATCGGTACTTACCGTGGTTTTAATATGTACTTATCCTTTAACAGCTTTGAGAAAGAATACAATGTAACTCTTGAAGGTGCATTACAGCACAGCATATCTGTCGGCGCTGACATTCAGGGTAACATCACTCGACTTGATAACCTTATCTCTCGTCTGCCTGACAGGCTTGAAGCCTGCAAGGAAAAACTTGCGGAAACAGAAAAGCAGATTGAAAATGCAAAGGCTGAAATCGCAAGACCGTTCCCGAAGGAGCAGGAGCTCAAAGAAAAAAGTGAACGCTTGGCGGAGCTTAATGCTCTGCTTGATATGGACCATAAAGATAATGAGATTGATGAAGGCGAGGTAAGTTCTGATGAACCTGAAAGAAAAGAAAGAAGCATTGCAAGATAAAATAAAGAACTTTTCTTCGTATCTTTTAGTTGCAATCTTATCTTCGGTTAAAACCTTGAATAAGCACAATAAGAAAGAGTGGAAGTTCTTTCTTAATCGAAAAAATGTAATTGAATACAACGAGCAATGTAAAAATTGCAACAACAAATGCAAACAAAGTTTCAGGGCAGAGATTATCTCTTGCCCTAATTTTAATTTAAGGAGTTGTATTAAATGACGGCAGAAGAATTAAACATTTCACTTTACGAAAAGATGAAAAGTGAACAGGCGGAATTTATGGATAACCTTTTAAATTCATCACCTGAAACCATCGTCGAGTATGCATACGAAATGATTATAAGGGAAGATATACTCTTATCTCTTGAAGAAAATGAGTTGACACCTAAACAGTGCAAGGCTCTTTTAAAAGAGAAGGAACCCCTCAGTAAATTGTTCGGAGCTTGGGAAAAGCACGAAGGCGATCATATGAAAGAAATCCTTGATTGCATTGAAAACACTGCTGATGAGCTTGTAACACTTTTGAAAAAAAGAGAAGGCATGGACAGTCGATAGTATGACACAGTTTTCTGAAAGTGATGTAAGCCGTGCAAGAGAAATGGACCTGCTGACTTATCTGAAATACTATGAGCCTTATGAGCTTAAAAGAGTTTCAAGAAAAGTTTATTCCACTCGCTCTCACGACAGTTTAAAAATTTCTAACGGACGGTGGATGTGGTGGTCAAGAGGTATCGGTGGCAAGAGTGCTCTCGACTATCTCATTAAAGTTAAAGGAATGCAATTCCTTGATGCGGTAGGTTTAATTCTCGGCACACAGACGGTTATACCTAAGGAGGTTTATCATAAGGCAAAGCCGCCTCCTAAAAAGTTTTCTCTGCCAAAGAAAGCAGAGAACAATGACAAAGCAGTTTCATATTTAATGAGCAGAGGAATTTCCAAAGAATTCATAGACTTCTTCATTGATAACGGAATGCTTTATCAAAGTTCTTACCTTAACAATGTTGTCTTTGTCGGCTACGATGAAAAAGGAATTGCAAGATACGCTACAATGCGTTCAACAAACACTAAAAGATTTTTCTGTGATGTCAGCGGAAGTGATAAAAGATTTTCATTTCGTCTGACGCAGAAGGATGCAGATACAATTCACATTTTTGAAAGTGCAATAGACTTGCTTTCATATATGACAATAGAAAAAATGCAAGGCGCTGATTTAAAAGATCAGTGCCTTGTTTCTCTTTCCGGTGTAAATATTACAAAGAATTTTTCTATTGTACCTCTTGCTCTTTCATCGCTTGTAGAAAAGGGCGAAGGAATAAAAACAATTCATCTTCACCTTGATAACGATGAGCCGGGACAAAAGGTTGCAGAACATCTTTCAAAAATTTTATCCGAGAGGTATGAAGTTACAAATCACATTGTACCTTACGGAAAAGATGTGAACGATTATTTGTGTCACTTGAAAAATGAAAATAAAAATTCTTATGAAAGGACTGATGCTTTATGAGTGAATATAAAGTAACGATTACCGAGAAATTGAAAAGAGATGTGTATGTAGAAGCAAACAGCTTGGAAGAAGCACAGCACATCGCAACAGAAAATTGGTACAAGGGTGATTACATTCTTGATGCCGACGATTTTTCTGAAATCAATTTTGATGCGGAAGAAGTTGAGCCGCAGAAAAAAATCAAAGTTGTTCTTTTACAGCCTGGAAAGATTGCAAAGGTAACAGAGATTGATTCCACCTATGAAGCAATGAAAGAAATTGTCGGTGGAGGAATTGATATTTATCTGCTTGACAGCAGAGTTGTAATTCATAACCGTGACGGAAAGAATGACGGCTTGGATTTTTGCCGAGCTATGCGTGATGAGAACGGAAGAGTTGTTGACATTATTGCAGGAACATGTTTCGTTTGTGGAACAGAAGATGATAATCTTTCAAGTCTTAACGAAGAAGAACTTTCAAAGACGCTGAAAGAATTTAAACTTCCCGAAAGATTTTATTCCGTTGGTGATGAAATCAATGCTGTCCGTTTTAATCCCGAAAAAGATTTAAGCAGATAAGGAGGTGATGAAAATGAAAGAGTACAAAGTTATTGTTATGCAGGTCAGAAATATTGATATGAAGGTTATGGCTCGTTCCGACAAGGAGGCGGAAAGAAAGGTCAAGGACATCGTAGAGAACACTGACCTGCTTACAAAGTGTATGGGCGACGAAACTACGCTTATTAAAGCCTTCACCGAAGGTGAACATAACACGATTACGTGTGATGCGGATTGTGAAAATTGTCCTATGGACGATTACGAGGAATGCCTCATAGACGAGCTCTATTAAAACTGCAAAATTGATGGCATTAGTATTAACAAGCAATGGATTTGTCCGGACAAATCCGCTTGTTTAGGGGGTAACCCCTAAAAGACCCCAATGAAAGGAGGAAATGCCAATGAGCACAGCAGCATCTGTATGTCTATTTCTGCTCGCTATCACTTTAAATATTGCAGGAGCAGTTACCGTTGCAATTTTTAAAAGGAAAGGATTGATACCGTGCGAAGTAGACCTATAAGATTTGAAGTTTGTTTCAATGAAAAAGAATACGAAAACCTTTGCAGACTTTGTAAGGAAACAAAATTGAATAAAGGAAGGTTCATCCGTCTTTTAGTTGAAGGCTATGTTCCGCCGCAGGCTCCGCCTGTTGATTATAAAAAACTCATTCGTGAAGTCAGAGCTGTCGGTAACAACATCAATCAGATTTTGTTTTATGTAAATACAAACGGAATTTTAAATGTACCTGACTTAAAAGTAGAGCTGAAAAAATTAAGAGAAGTTGAAAAGTTTATCCGTGAACATTACGAAGCAAAGAGGTACTGATTTGGCAACGGTTAGTCTTTGGAAAGTTGATAACAGGCTCGACCATGTGATTAACTATGCAGCAAACATTGAAAAAACTTCTCTTAAAGACAAAGAAGATTTAAAAGATGTACTCGACTATGCAACAAGGTCATCGAAGACAGAAAAGAAACTTTTTGTTAACGCTCTTAACTGCACTCCTGCCTCTGCTTACGAACAGATGCGGGAAACAAAAAAAGAATACGGCAAGAAAAACGGTATATTGGCTTTTCACGGTTATCAATCTTTTGCACCGGGTGAAGTTACGCCCGAAGTAGCACACGAAATCGGAATGAAGTTTGCAGAGCAAATGTGGGGTGACAGCTTTGAAGTAGTTGTAGCCACACACCTTGATACCGGTTGTTGTCATAATCATTTCGTCCTTAATTCCGTTTCATTTGTTGACGGAAAAAAGTATAACTCTTGTAAAGCAAACAACAGACGGATGAGAGAATTGTCTGATAATCTTTGTCGAGAGTACGGTCTGTCTGTGATTGAAAATCCCGGACCTTCAAAGCACATAAGCCGTTATGAGTATATGGAGGAAAAGGCAGGCAAGGTTACAAAGAATGTAATCTTCAGAAAAGATATTGATGAGTGTATTCTTCTCTCAGAAAATGAAAATGATTTTTTCAGAGAGATGAAGAAGCGAGGATATACTTTCGATTTAAGTCACAAGTATGTCACGCTGACGCATCCGTTGTTCCCGAAAGCAAGACGATTAAGAAATCTCGGCAAAGAGTACGAACCTGACAGACTTGCCGAGCGTATCGAAGAAAACATACGAAGAAAAAAGGTTGACCTTCCCGAACAGGATAACACCGTCGAGGATTACCTTGAGGATTTGGATAATGAAAATTATCAGCAGGTCTATGTTCGTTTCGTCACGGTTGTAAAGATTGTAAAGACAAGACCTGAAAGAAACAGAGAATTACAAAAGCGCTTTTTTCAGGAGGTCAGAAAGCTTGACCGTCTGATTGAACAGCAAAATCTTTTATGTGACAACGATATTGAAAGCTACGAGCAGTTAGAACAGTTCAGTTCTTCTTGTAAGGATGAATTGTCAGAGCTTACAAAGGCAAGAGATATTCTTCGTAACAAACTTAAAGTCGTAATAAGAAGCGGTGATGAAAAAGAAGAAAACGAAATCAGAGAACACATCTCCAATCTCTCCGTGATGATTAAAAAGCTGCGGAGAGATATTGTTATTTGCGACAGAATTGAAAAACAAAAGCCTGTCATTGACGAGCGAATAGAGCAGGCTAAAGAATTCAACAGAAGGAAGGAGATGATGAATTATGAACGCATCAGGTGATGCTGCCGAACAAATTGTGCGAATGTCTTTGGAAGGAGTTCAGGTAGCAGCAAAGATTACGGGTGACAATGTTGAGCGTCTTGCCAACTTGCTTATTATCGCATTGAAGGATAAATCAAATACTTCAATAGGTAAAGCTTCTCTCACAAAAATGCTTAAAACAAACAAACCGATAAAGGTTTTTGAAATCAAAGACGAACACCTCAGAAAGTTTTGCGAGGAAGCAAAGCGTTACGGTGTTATGTATCATGTGCTCAAAGATAACAAAGCCAAAGACGGCAAGTGTGATATTATGGTAAGAGAAGAAGATGCCGAAAAGGTCAACCGAATTTTTGAACGCTTCCGGCTCGGTACACCAAATCAGATGACAATACGAAAAGCGGTTAAGAAATCTATGGAAGGCAGACAGGATGTACCCAACAGAAGCACACCCGGTCAGATGCCGACTAATGAATTTATTGAACGGCTTTTCAGCAAACAGCAAAGAGAGAAGAGTTATTCCACGAACCCTTCTCAGGCGAGGATGGAAAAATCCCGTCTGTCCGAGCCTACTTCCGTGAGCAAAGAAGCTCAGGGTCACTCAAGGGAAAAAAGTGAGGCTGAATTACGGCCTTCTGTGAGAGGTAAGCTTAAGCTTTACCAAGAGGAAATTGAAAGAGAAAAAGCAACGGAAAAGTCCGCAGCGAAGAAAAACTCACAAAGCAAAGCACCTAAACACCCAAATCAAAAAAAGAAGAAAGGAAATAAAGAACATGTCAGAGGTTAAAGAAAATTCAAGTGAAACTTTTAACAAAGACGATTGGAAAAAGCAGAGGCAGGAAAGCAGAGCAAAGGCTTATGAAATGCTCGAAGAAGGCACAAAGAGTTTAACAGATACAGATAAGTTCAAATCTTATCTTGATGTTCAGAGCCGCTTTGACAGATACTCTGTAAGTAACGCAATCTTGGTAACACATCAGATGCCTGAAGCCACAAAGCTCGGTGACTCTAAATATTGGCAGGAGCAGGGCGTATATATAAACAAGGGCGAAAAGGCAATTACAATACTTGAGCCGGGTAAAGAATTTACAAGAGAGGACGGCACAACGGGAGTTAGCTACAATGCAAAGAAGGTCTTTGATATTACACAGACAACTTCCGAAGACACTCGCAGAAGCAGAAGGCTCCCCAACGAAAATATACTCATTAAGATTCTTGTTAAGACTTCACCTGTTCCCATTGAGATAAGAAGTGATTTACCCGAAGGCATCCCTGCAATCTATGACTCAGAGAAAAATGAAATCCATATTATGCAGGGTATGACCGCTGAAGAAATTTTCAAAGCACTTTCAAAGGAGATTGCTCACGCAGGTATGGACAAAGGCGAATATAACCGTGAAGCAAATGAATTCACGGCAAGAGCCGTTTCCTACATCACTTGCAGAAGAATGGGATTTGAGCCTGAAGACTTTGAAAAGAACGAGAAGCTTTTTGAGGACAGAAGTCCCAAGGAAATCAGAAAAGAGCTTTCAAAAATCCGCAGTGAAGCCAACTCAATTATAACATCGATGGAAAAAACAATAGAGGCAAGAGCGAAAAGCAGAGATGCGAGATAAGGGAGTGTTTGTATGAGGTCACGAAAGCGTGTAATAGCTCTGGACGACTTTGAACACAACCTTTTGATTAACGGCTTTAACGAATTTCGCAATATGCTTCTTGAAGAAGAAAAACCGACAGAAGATGTCGATGAATTACTGCTGAAAATAATAGATGCACCTCTTGAAAAAAATAAGAGGAGAAGCGACTATGAAGCAAGATAGGTTATCCAAAAACAACCTTATACATTATGCCTGCGGTTTAATACCCGTTATATGGTTTGCTCTTTTAACTGCACCGTATATGGGTGAAGGTCTTGTAGGAATAATTGAAAACTTAAGTGTTGCATTTGAAAATCCTTTTAAAATATCCTTCTGTGAGGACAGTCTGAAAACTGTCCTCATTTTCATTGTGATATATGTCTTGGGTATCGGTATTTACATTTCAAGTGAAAGAAACTACCGCCACAGAGAGGAGCACGGCTCCGCTAAATGGGGAAAACCCGAAGTAATATCGAAGAAGTATATGGAAAAGAAGGATATATGTGCGAATAAGATACTTACTCAGAACACAGCGATTGGTCTTGACGGCAGAAAACACAGAAGAAATTTAAACATATTATGTGTAGGTGGCTCCGGCTCCGGTAAGACCTTCCACTTTGCAAAGGTTAATATTGTCAATGCCAACACATCGTTTATCATTCTTGACCCGAAAGGTGAAATTCTCCGTGATACAGGTTATCTTTTAGAAGAAAAAGGATACAAGATAAAAATACTTGACCTTATCAATATGGAGAAAAGCGACTGCTATAATCCCTTTGTGTATATCAGGGATGATAACGATATACAGCGTCTTGTAACAAACATTTTCAAGAATACCACGCCTAAAGGCTCACAGGCACAAGACCCGTTTTGGGACCAAGCGGCAAGTCTGCTTCTCAAAGCTTTAATATCTCTTCTGCATTATGAGGCACCTCCCGAAGACCAAAACTTCCCGATGGTGCTTGATTTGATACGGCAAGGCGATGTCAGTGAGGATGATGAAACATTCAGAAGTCCTTTAGACAGATTATTTGATGAACTTGAAAAAGATAAACCGGGACACATTGCCGCAAGATATTACCGTTCTTACAGAAAAGGTGCAGGTAAAACGCTTAAATCAATTCAGATTACATTACTTGCAAGACTTGAGAAGTTTGACCTTAACTCACTTGCTTCAATAACACAGAACGATGAAATGGAGCTTGACAAAATCGGTGAAGAGAAAACGGCGGTTTTCTGTCTTATTTCCGATAATGATATGAGCTTTAATTTCATTGTAGGTATGTTATACACCCAACTTTTTCAGCAGTTATATTATCAGGCTGATTTCGTTCACGGCGGCAGGCTTCCCGTTCATGTCCACTTCGTAATGGATGAGTTTGCCAATGTGGCGTTGCCTGATGATTTTGACAAGCTTTTGTCAACAATGCGTTCCCGTGAAATTTCTGTATCAATCATCATACAGAATATGGCACAGCTCAAAGCTCTTTTTGAGAAACAGTGGGAAAGCATAGTGGGTAACTGTGATGAATTCCTCTACCTCGGAGGTAATGAACAGAGCACCCACGAATATGTATCAAAGCTCCTCGGCAAAGAAACCATTGATACTAACACCTATGGTCAGTCCAAAGGTAAAAACGGTAGTTACTCAACAAATTACCAGATGGCAGGACGAGAACTTCTGACACCCGATGAGGTCAGAATGCTCGACAATAAATATGCACTTCTCTTTATCCGAGGAGAAAGACCAATTATGGATTTAAAATACAATATTTTAAAACATCCTAATGTTGAATTTACCGCCAACGGAAAAGCAGAACCTTACGTTCACGGCTTCAATGACTATGTTTCAGGCGGTTTACGCTTCAGCCTTAAAAATGATGCTGAAGCAAAAGAGGAAGTAACGGAAGAAGAGGATTTCGTTATTTTATCAAATATTGAAGTTGAAGAAATTTTAAGAGAAATTTATAAGGAGGAAAAATCTAATGAAAAAAAGTAATTCGATCGTAAAATCATCCAAGTCACCCTTACAGGGTAATGTGAGAAAGGGATACAAGGCCTATGTAGGCATTATCCTTTGCATCACGATGTTCTGCTCTCTCGGTCTTACAGCCTTTGCGGCTGATGATCCCGTAGCTGTTGTTAATAACCTTTCAACCTTCATCTTCGGTCTTATCCGTGCTGTCGGTATGATTATTCTTGGCTTCGGTGTTGTTCAGGTCGGTCTCTCACTCAAGTCACACGACCCCTCACAGAGAGCAAACGGCTTCCTTACCGTTGCGGGTGGTATTATTATCACCTTTGCAAAGGAAATTCTTGACCTTATTACCGGCTAACTCTAACTATTAAGCAAATCATTATTCTGTGGGTTAGTGTTTAAAGGTTGAAATTTGCATTATACTATCATTGTTAGTCAAAATATTTTACTGACAGTGTTAGTAAGGAGATGAAAGAATGGTACTAAAACATATTGGCTCTCGTCTTAAAGAATATCGAAGATTTAATCATTTAACTCAGGAACAAGTTGCCGAAGCGGCTAATGTTTCAACAAATTACATTTATTCGATTGAAAGCGGAAGAAGTTCTGTAAATCTTAACATACTTGTAAATATTATTAACTGTATTGGATGCAGTGCTGATGATATATTCCAAGATGTTGTTAAAAATAGTCATCAAGCAAAGGGCCCACAACTCTTTGAGGAAATATCTAAACTTCCTGTTGAAGAGCAAGAAAGGATTTATGCTATTCTTGAAACACTGATAAAAACTGCAAGTAGAAACTAATTGAAAGTCTGTAACTAAGATGTTGCAGACTTTTTTTATTGAGAATTCTTTTTTCGACAAATTATTTGATTTATATAGTGTAAACTCTAACTTACAGTCAAGCGAGTTGATTGTAAGTAATATATGGAGGATAAACAAATGTCAAATTTAGTCGAAAAAACAGTATGTTTTACGGGGCACAGACCACAAACTCTTAAATTCCTCTGGAATGAGGAGAGTGAAATGTGTAGAGCTTTAAAAATGCAAATTAAAAACACTATTACAGAATTGATTGAGAACGAGAACGCAATTAACTTTATATCTGGAATGGCTTTAGGCGTTGATATGATTTGTGCTGAGATAGTTCTTGAACTAAAAAAGACATATCCGCAAATTACATTGGAATGTGCAATACCGTGCGAAACACAAGCAGCAAAGTGGACGGAAAAATACCGAGATAGATATTTTAATATCATTATTGCTTCTGATAAGGAAACGATGTTGCAAACACACTACACTGCTGATTGCATGATGAAGCGAAACAAATATATGGTTGATAAATCAGATATTGTTGTAGCTGTTTGGAACGGCAGTAAAGGCGGAACAGCAAACACAGTCAACTATGCTAAAAAGTTAGGAAAAACAATTAAGCAAATAACTGTATAATAAAAGGGAGTATGCAATAACTTTATGCATACTCCCTTTATCCTTCAAGAAGGGAGGAATCCAATGGAATCAAGTAATTGGGTTGTCCAAAACCTGCAAAAAGCACTTGAAACTTGGAACGATAAATTAAGCGAAATATGGCTTTTAATAACACAGTCTCCGGAACAGTTCAAGGGCGGTGAAATATGGAATGTCATAACAGATATACACGGAGCATTACAGGCGATAGGTTATTCGCTTTTAGTGCTCTTTTTTGTTGTCGGTGTTATGAAAACCTGCGGCAGCTTTGCGGAAATGAAAAGACCTGAAATTGCGGTCAAAATGTTCATCCGATTTATACTTGCCAAAGCATCCATTGACTACGGACTTGAACTGATGATGGCGCTAATTGAAATCGTACAGGGCATTGTATCAAAAATAATGGCGGCATCAGGACTGAGTGCAGTAAGTCAGACGGTTTTGCCCGACAGTATTGTAACTGCCATAGAAGATTGCGGATTTTGGGAAAGCGTTCCCTTGTGGGCGGTAACTCTTATCGGCAGTCTTTTCATTACGGTACTGTCCTTCGTTATGATAATGACCGTGTACGGCAGATTTTTCAAAATTTATCTGTACACAGCCATCGCACCCGTTCCACTTTCATCATTTGCAGGTGAACCTTCCTCATCGGTTGGTAAGAGCTTTATCAAGTCATATACCGCTGTTTGTCTGGAAGGTGCAATTATCGTACTCGGCTGTATAATCTTCTCTCTGTTTGCAGATTCTCCGCCAGTTGTTGATGAAGCTGCGGCGGCTGTTAATCAGGTGTGGAGTTATGTAGGCGAGCTTATTTTTAACATGATTGTCCTTGTCGGCACAGTCAAAATGGCTGACCGTGTTGTTAAGGAAATGATGGGACTTTAATGACAAAGGAGCTGATGCTATTTGGAAGTAAAGATAAACCGTGAAATCGGTGACTATACCGAAAGTGTCTACTTCGGTCTGTCACTTCGTCAATTTATCTTTTCCATACTTGCCTGCGGTGTTGCCGTAGGCTTGTACTTTTTACTTAAACCTTTATTCGGTATAGAAACCTTGAGCTGGGTGTGCATATTAGGTGCGGCACCCTTTGCGGCAATAGGCTTTTTCAGTTGGCACGGTATGACAGCAGAAAAGGCTTTCTTTGCTTACCTTCGCTCTGAAATCCTTATGCCGAATGAACTTAAATTCAAATCAATAAACCTTTATGACGAAATAGAAAGGAGTGATAAGGATGTTCGACTTACTCGGAAAGCTGAAAAGCCTCGTAGGAATAAGCGATAA
>JAZTWC010000081.1:0-11827 GCA_045635665.1 Acutalibacteraceae bacterium | reverse complement strand
GGTTTGGCACCTCGATGTCGGCTCATCACATCCTGGGGCTGAATTCGGTCCCAAGGGTTCGGCTGTTCGCCGATTAAAGTGGTACGCGAGCTGGGTTCAGAACGTCGTGAGACAGTTCGGTCCCTATCTGTCGTGGGCGTAGGATATTTGAGGAGCGCTGTCCCTAGTACGAGAGGACCGGGATGGACGCACCGCTGGCGCACCAGTTATCATGCCAATGGTACAGCTGGGCAACTAAGTGCGGATTGGATAAACGCTGAAAGCATCTAAGCGTGAAGCCATCTCCAAGATAAGATATCCCATAGCATAAGCTAGTAAGACCCCTCAAGGACTATGAGGTTGATAGGTTGCATGTGTAAGCGCGGTGACGCGTTCAGCTAGGCAATACTAATAGGTCGAGGGCTTGACCATATTCTTGGTTCAAACAAAAGTACTACATCCTTGCTTTGCTTCCTTTGTTTAGTTTTGAAGGTACATACCAATCCACTCAGTTTTGAGTGGATTTTTTGTTTTTGTGTTGATTTTTTTTGGATATTAGTATAGAATATACTTATAATTTTAAGGAGGAATATATTATGAAAAAGAATTTTAAAAGGAGTTTACTTCTAAGTTTAGTTTTTGCACTTTTTTCTGTTATAACTTTAACTACAAGTGCTGAAATACACGAGGCCAGAGCTGTAGCAATTTCCTGTCTGTTAGGTCACGAGGCTGTGGCTACTCCTGCTGCAGAAGCAACTTGTACAACAAGTGGTAGTTATGGTGGTACATATTGTAGTAAGTGCGGAACTGTACTTGCAGAATCCACAGTAGTGCCTGCAAAAGGCCATGTCAAAAGCGACGTATCGACATTGAAGCCTGCTACAACTGAGTTCGATGGTGAATATAGTTATGCTTGTGTCGATTGTAATATGGTTATGGAGAGTGGAGTTATTTCTAAAATTGACTCCAAGTCAGTGGTACTTTCGACTGCTGAGTGTGTGTATAATGGAAAAGTCAGAACACCTTCAATTAAAATTAAGGATATTCAGGGTAAGCTTCTTGTTGAAAATCAGGATTACACTATTACATATGCAAGTGGAAGAAAAAATCCAGGTAAATATATTGTGACTGTTACTTTTATCGGCAACTATGAAGGTGCCTCAGAACTTGCATTTACAATTCTTCCAAAAGCTGTCAGCGACCTTAAGACAACAGCACAGACATCAAATTCAATTACGCTCTCTTGGGGTAAGGTGACAGGTGCTACAGGTTATCAGGTTTATAAGTATAACTCAAGCACAAAGAAGTATGAGAAAATCAAGTCATTAACCACCAACAGTTATAAAGCAACTGGTCTTAAAGACAACGCTACTTATAAATTTAAAGTCAGAGCTTATACAAAGTCTACTGATGGTACCACTCTCTATGGTGAATATTCAAGTGTTTATTCTGCAAAAACTAAGGTTGCTTATGGTGTTACCTTTAGTGGCAGTTCTGCTACAATTTATGTTGGTGAAACAAAACAGCTTAAGGCTACAACAACTCCAGCAGATAAAAAACTGACATGGAAGAGTAGTGATACATCTGTTGTTAAGGTATCATCAACTGGTAAGGTTACAGCTGTTAAAAATGGTACGGCTACAATCACCGCTTCATTTAAATATAAGGATAAGACTTATAAGGGTACTTATAAAATAACTGTAAAGAAGCCTATTATAAAATTAAGTGAAACATCTGCCACAATTACTGAAGGTGAAACATTAAAGTTCACTGCAACAACCGATCCTTCAGGCCTCAAAGTAACTTGGAAGAGCAGTAACACAGCTGTTGCAACTGTTTCTTCAACCGGTAAAGTTACAGCAAAAAAATCAGGTGCTGCTACTATAACTGCAAGTATCACATATAAGGGAACAACGTATAAGGCGACTTATAAGATAACTGTTAAGACTATAGCTGAAAATATTGCAACTCTCAAAAATTACATTAAAAAGAATGGCAGTACAGTCAGTGAATATGATTATAAGTATATTACATTCTCAGACTATGATCCAGAGTATGATGCTTTCATTGATTTTGATCTTATTTATTATTATGAAGATGATCGTCTTGAATTTCGCTATCATGATGACGCCCACTATGATGGCATCAGTGAAATCATATATGTTAGTGCTTTATTAAATAAAAATTGTACTTATGTGGATTATTATTTTAATGTTCGTTTTGGCACTTCTTATGGTGAATACAATGCGACGGCAGAGGACACAATTAAAATTTCTCAGTATACTGATAAATATAGCGTATATGATGATTGGAAATACAATACTTTCCCAAGCGAGTTTCAATCGTATTTAAATAAGCTTCCGAATGTGTATACTGGTATCGCAATGTCGAACTGGAATCGTATATTAATTGACACAATTGGCGTTGGGCTTAATGGTATTGGCTTTACAAATTACCATTAATAAATTTAAAAGAGGTTGGGTAACCTGACCCTTTCTTTTAGACAAAAAGAAAAAAGAGAGTCTGATGATTATCAGGCTCTCTATCTGTTTTATCAGTATGCCCTCGCCGGGCGGGCGTGACTTTTCCTTGCGTGGAAAAGTAACCAAAACACGCTGTTATTCCTCTATTGCGTTTACATATTCCTTGAACATATCGCCGCGCTGCTGATAGCACTTGAACATACCCCAACTTGCACAGGCGGGGGACAGCAGACAACAATCGCCCTCCTTGGCTGAGTCGGCACAAAGCTTCACAGCTTCTTCGAGGCTTTCTGCAAAGCAGTAGTCGGTGAAACCGATATCGTCGCAACTTTTTGCAATTTTCTCGGCTGTCTGACCGATAAGCACAAGCTTTCTCACCTTGCCTGAGAAGTGGCTGACCCACTCACTGAAGTCGGCATCTTTATCGTATCCGCCGCCGATAAGTACCGTGGTGCTCGGCATAGCGTCGATAGCTTTGATAGCCGCGTCTGTGTTGGTACCCTTGGAGTCGTTGTAGTATTTTACACCATTTTTAGTGGCAACAAACTCTATTCTGTGCTCAACGGCACGGAACTTTCTGATGACATTTTTGATGGTTTCATCGGGTACACCGTAGCTTTTTGTCATAGCGGCCGCTGCCATAATGTTTTCATAATTGTGAAGACCGACAAGGTTGCTCTCGTCAACATTTATAAAGGCTGTGGCATTGCCGTTTTCGGTTTCATATATGGTGCCGTCTTTATAGTACCAGCCGTCTGTGAGCTCTCTGTAAGCTGAGAAGTAAACAGCCTTGCAGCCAAGCTCAGCACCGAAATCCTTGAGGTAGGGATCTTCGTAGTTGAGGATACAGAAATCGTCAGCACCCTGATTTTTAGCTATGCTTTTTTTGATGTCAGCATAGTTTTCCATAGTCTTGTGGCGGTCCAGATGGTCGGGGGTGATGTTGAGAATTGCGCTGACCTTGGGCTTGAAGGTAATCATAGTTTCGAGCTGAAATGAGCTTATCTCTGCTACGGTTGCGCCACCCTCTTTTGAAGTCAGCGCAAGGCCTGTATAGGGAATTTCAATGTTGCCAACAAGGAGTGTGTCCTTGTCATAATCGCGCATTATTTCGTACACGAGTGAGGTTGTAGTTGTCTTGCCGTTTGTACCCGTGATGGCAATGATGCTGCCTTTATCATAGAGATAAGCAAGCTCTATTTCACTGTAAACGGGGATATTGCAATCTGCAACAGTTTTCATTATAGGTGTGTCAAGAGGTACACCAGGGGACACGACGCATATATCAAAACCGCTGAGTTGGTCGGCTGATACATCACCTAAAAGAAAAGGTATATCAGTTGCATCGGAAATCTGAGCTGAGATGTTTTTTGTATCCAGGTCACATTTTGAATCATATATTGTAAAAGTTTCGCCGAGCTGAGAGAGCATTTTACCTGCGGCTATACCGCTTCTGCCTGCGCCGACAATAAGATAGTTTTTCATAAGTCTACCTCCGTAGTCCTGAAGTTTCAATATATTATATCATTGCACGATTTGTAAATCAAGTATAAAAAGAAACTGCCGTAATTCTTTTTGATGAATTATGGCAGTTTTTAACCTTTTATTTTAGCGCAACAAGTATAGAAATTACCGTCAAATACCCAGTTGCCGTCCTTTCTCACGATTGTAAAAGTGTAACTGTCGGGAGAGTATTTGTTTTCATACTCAAGATAGTATACCGGAGAAAGTGTGTATTTATACTTTTTATAGTTTATTTTTTTGATCGAGTCAGTATAATACTTGGTACCTTTATCAGGATTAGCTGAGCCACCCTCTGCATAGTGATACAGCTTACCGCCAACTTCGATATAAAGGTAAAGCTCGTTTTCATAAACCTCTTTGGTGAAGTATTTACTGAGCATTTTTTCGAGGTCAGCTTTTGATTTAATATCAGAATGGTTTACAGGGGCAAACTTACTTGTTACACCGTAAAAATCACGGTAAATGTATCCGCTTGAAGCTGTATATGAGCAGGAGTAAACCCAATTCATATATACGTCAATGGCCTTATTGAAGAGGCTTCTTGCATCTTCAACTTCGAGAGGCATAGGATTTGTAGTGACTTTAATGCTGGTGGAGTAATCACCGTAGTAAGTCTTGTCGCCTATTTTTTTATAAGCTCTGACTGCAAATCTGTAACTCTCTTCAGCTTTAAGATCCTGGACAGTCAATGTCTCTTTTGAAGTGTTGCCGATGTGGGTATACTTCTTTGTCTCTGCATCGTAAAAGTATACAGCATACTTTGCACCTTTGACTTTATCCCATGTAAGCTTTAGCTTTGTGGTATATATTGAAGGAGCATCAAGATTTTTGACTTTATCGAGGTCGTCAATTTTAGTGGTTGCCTTGACATTTTTTGAAATGTCACCATAGAGCTTATCTTCGCCGTCGTTGTTGTAAGTCTGTACTGCGAAGTAATAAGTTTCACCTTCATCAAGACCTGTTACTTTATAATCAGTATCTTTGACATTTTTGATGAATGTGTACTTGCCGTTTTTTGGTGTATAGAAGAAAACAGCATAGGCATCACAGTCTTTTACTTTATCCCAGCTTAAGGTTACAGCAGAGGAACTGTTAACCTTGATTTTCAGCGAGTCTACCTTAGGCGGTGCCGAAACAGCAAAGCTAAGGGTAGATCCGATACATAAAAGTATTGTCATAATGAGTGCAAATAAACTTAATTTTTTCAAGGTTAAAGCCTTCATTCCCTTACCTCCTGTTCCTTGAAATTACCATAAAATAGCATAAATGTTATATATTGCATATCATTTGCTGGTAGTATAACACAGTTATGTAAAAACTATGTGAAATATCGGCCCTAAAATGAAAAAAATCCAAAAAAATTTTTCAATAGTTGTAAAATTTGCTGATAGATGTTATAATATCTTTATTATTGTTTTAAGGACGGTGGAAAAGATGATATCTGTAATTATAGCTGTGAGTAAAGGGGATAAGAATATTCGTCAACAGCTCAAATCCGTCCTTCCTCAGATTGGTTTCGGGGATGAGATTATTGTCTCTGATGACAGACCGGGAGGCATAACTGAGCGAATAGTAAAACAGATAGCTGCCGAAGACAGCCGGGTTATCTGGGTCGAAGGCAAAAATAAGGGTACCACTGCAAATTTTGTCAATGCTGTACGCCACTGCAAAGGTGATAAGATTTTTTTCTGTGACTGCAAAGATGTGTGGCTTCCTGACAAAGTCAAGAGAGTGATGGATGCATTTTCTCAGGGTGCAGATATGGTGGTACACAATGCCTATATAACAGACGAAGAACTCAATATTACCGAGTACTCGTTTTTTGAGAGATATGGTGTGACTAAAAATGTGCCTGTAAATATATGGAAAAATACATTTCTTCTCAGTTGTATGGCTGTCGACAGAAAGATACTCAAAAAGGTTATGCCCATTCCCCGCAGTGTACCTGTTGTGTCGCAGTGGATAGGCATTATAGCTACAGTTTACGGCAAGGTGAGATTTGTAGATATACCGCTGATGTATTGCCGAGTAGACAGCAAAAAGAAAAATGCCCTCGAATACTCCTTCAGGGGAGACAACAAAGGCAGAGGTATTCTTATAAGCAAACTTTATAAGAGAATAATCTCAGGTAACTGAAAAGGCTACGGCTTATTGATTTAAGCCATAGCCTTTATTTTATTTATCCATTGACTCCAGTATATTGTCAACGATTGTTTTCCAGTTTTCATAGCTTCTTGAGCCGATATAGTTTGTATCTACGATGTTACCGTTTTCATCTACAAAGATTGTTTCGGGTACACTGTAAACTTCACTGAGCTTAATCATATCGAGTGATTTGCTGGGCAGAAGGTTTGTGTAGGTTACACCTGTCATTTCCACAACATCGAGAGCACTGGCATAAAGGTCCTTATCATAGCCGCTAGCATCATAGTTTACATCACAAACGATACCGATAATCTGGAAGTCCTTGTCAGCGTATTCCTTACTGAGTGTTTCAAGGTCAGGCATTTCATTTATACAGGGTCTGCAGAAGGTTGCCCAGATGTTTATCATAGTCAGTTTCTTGCCTTTGAAGATGTCTTCTGTTACTTTTTCACCTGCAAGGTCAACTGCTGTGAACTTTTTCAATGAGCCGTATTCAACACCGTCGAGATTTTCTTCAGGAATAAGAATAGCATCATTTCCGGGTGAGGTGGTTGTGTCGTCACTCTGAGTGTTGCCGCAGGCTGCGAAGCAGGATACAATCATCAGAATTGCAAAAATAAGAGCCAAAAATTTTTTCATAGTATATACTCCTTTTTAAAACAGGGGACTGTAAGTCACAGTCCCCTTATGTATTTCAGTCTTTCTTGAAACCTGAAATAAGTTTCTTGAAGCCGCCCTTCTGACCGTTGCACATATCGAGCAGACCGTCAACACTCTTCTGAGAGATAAGTCCGCCTGTCCAACCGCTGAATGAGCGAAGAGGAAGGTCGTTAACTGAATTTGTAATCATTTCGGGGTTTTCAGCACCCAGAGCAACTAGCTTAGCGCCGACATTGAGTATACCGTAAAGAGCCTTACCTGTAGGACTTACAGCAACCTGCTTAACGGAGTTGTTGATTGTAAGCTCACCTTTCTTGAAGCCGCTGTTGTTGGGAAGCTCATAGCCGAGAAGAACTTCAAACTGCTTTTCTGGGATAGTTGCCATTGAGTCAACTGAGTAGTAGATGGGAGCAGTCTTTGAGTAATCGGGTACTTCGGCATCAGGCTTAGCGGTGATAACTTCTACGCTGTCATAGAGACGGCTGTCTCTTGATGATGCAGCAACGATGATTTTATATTCGCCGCTTTCAGCGTGCCAGTCGTTGATGTTAACGTTATAATAGCTGAATGCTCTTTCATCGAGCTCAATTGAAACCTTTTTCTTTTCGCCGGGTTCAAGATAAACTTTCTGGAAGCCTTTGAGTTCACGGTCGGCTTTGAAGATTTTGCTCTCGGGAGGACAAACGTAAATCTGAGCTACTTCAGCACCTGCAACATCGCCGATATTTTTAAGAGTAAAGGTAACGGTGAGTTTTTCGCCTTCTTTTACCTTTTTGCTGCTGAGCTTGATGTTCTTGTATTCAAACTTTGTATATGAAAGGCCATGGCCAAAGGGGTACTGCACAGCTTTTTTAGCTGCATCGAAGTAACGGTAACCAACAAATATACTTTCACGGTATTCTACAGTTCTGGGACCCATGGGGAAGTATTTGGCAACAACATTGTCTTCATTGTTGAAGGGGAATGTCTCTGCAAGTTTACCGCTAGGATTAACCTTACCGTAGATAAGATCGTAAGCAGCTTCGCCACCTGCCTGGCCACCGAGATAAAGGTTAAGGATAGCCTTCACCTTGCATTCCCACATATCCATCTTGATAGGTGAACCGCAGGAGAGTACAACGATAACATTGTCATTGACCTTTGTAATCGCATCAACAAGTTCATTGTGCCCTTTTGGGATGTTCATATGCTTACGGTCGAAGCCTTCGCTTTCATATGCATCTGTGAGACCGATGAATAGAAGGACTGCATCCTTACCCTTAGCAACCTTAACAGCCTCGTCGATGAGCTTTTTGTTATAGCCGTCACCCTTGAGTGAGTAACCGGGAGCATATGCAAAGGACTGGCCTTCGTTTCTCATAGCTTCGGTGAAAGCAACTGTCTTGGGAGGATTGATATGGCTTGAGCCTGCGCCCTGATATCTGAGGTTTTTAGCAAGAGCACCGATAACTGCAACTCTCTGCTTTGAGTTAAGAGGAAGTGCGTTGTCGTTATTTTTAAGAAGTACTGCAGACTGAGCAGCAGCCTTTCTTGCAACCTGATGGTGAGCCTTGAAGTCGGGAGTATAGCCTCTGCCTTCGTTTTCTTTGCAGTCAAATGCAAATTTAATCATACGAAGAACAACCTTGTCAAGGTCAGCTTCGTCGAGACTTCCGTTTTTAACAGCTTCAACAATGTGTTTATCGTTCATACCGCCGTTGCCGGGCATTTCAAGGTCGAGACCTGCTCTGATACCTTCAACTCTGTCGTTTACTGCGCCCCAGTCAGATACAACAATGCCCTTATAGCCCCATTCGCCACGAAGTACATCTGTGAGAAGACGCTTGTTGTCTGAAAGATATGTGCCGCCGACTCTGTTGTAAGAGCACATTACGGTTGTAGGCTGTTCAGTCTTTACAATATATTCGAAGGGAGTGAGATAGATTTCACGAAGAGCTCTTTCGTCAACTACTGAGTCGATGCACATACGGATGTGCTCCTGATTGTTTGCGCAGTAGTGCTTGAGGCTGACGCCGATGCCTTCTTTCTGAACGCCGTGTACAAAAGCTGCACCCATACGAGCTGCATGATAGGGGTCTTCTGAAATATACTCAAAGTTTCTGCCGCAAAGGGGGCTTCTCTTGATGTTTACGCCGGGGCCGAGAAGTGTTGTAACTTTATATGCCTTAGCTTCGTCAGCGAGGACTGTGCCGACTTCTTCGAGAAGTGCGGGGTCCCAGCTGCTTGCTGTTGTAACAGCTGTGGGGAAGCAGGTAGCTGTTTCAGCTTTCTGCATTATGTTGGTACCGCCGGTCTGCATTTCTTTTCTCAGACCGTGAGGGCCGTCGCTCATCCATACTGAGGGAATGCCGAGACGTGGAATTGGTTTTGTAAGCCAGTTTGTAAGACCTGAGCACAAAGATGCCTTTTCTTCAAGTGTCATTTGCTCAAGTATTGCCTGGTAGTTTTTTTCGCTCATAGTTTCTTTCTCCTTTACAATAAAGTATACATATTCATTGTATAGTATTATAATAAAATTTTATATCAAATAACAGTTGTTTATATCATAAAATAGTGATATAATAAAAAAGAGGTGAATTTTATGATAAGAAATTCAGATAAAAAGATAAAGGTTGTTTCTGTTGACATTGGTGACCCGTATTACTCTGAGCTTGAATCGGATAAAAAGCATACCCCTTATGAGACGGAAGTTATATTTTACGGCTGTATAGAGAGAGGTGATGTGCAGGGTACAAAGAAGATGATGTCAACACTGTGGAATCATAGCATAGTTGTCGGCAGAATGAGTTATAACGATTTAAGACAGATGCAGTATTTCGCGGTGTGCTGTATCACTTTAGGCATAAGAGCTGCAATAAAAGGCGGTGTCAGTGAGATAATGGCCTACAGGCTGTCTGATGAATATATACAGAAAGTTGACAGTATGATAAGCTCTGTGCAGGTGATGGAGTTTTTGTCTGAAAAGGCAGTTGAACTTGCGTCTCTCGTGGCAAGAAACACAAGAGGGAGAATAGCACATCCCATAGTAAAAAAAGCTGTGCACTATATAGAAGAAAACCTCTATCAGAAAATAACTACCACTCAGGTGGCAGATTTTTGCAGTGTATCAAAAGATCATCTCAGCCTTCTTTTCAAGCAGAATACGGGAGAAACTATTGCTAAATACATCCTCAGAGAAAAACTCAGTGAAAGCAGGCGTCTTATCAACAGAGGCTTATCAAACTCACAGATAGCCTATCAGCTCGGTTTTTGTTCAGAAAGTCACTTTATAGCCAAATATAAAGAGTGTTACGGCAATACACCGGGCAAAGAAAGAAAAGGAATTTTGCAGGATTAAGGTAATATTTAAGTTGCTGATATAATGTTTCTTAAATTCAGCAGGATTATTGACAAAATACATCAAGTGAAATATGATTATATTTATGAATGTAATAATGCAGTGAGGTTAATATGGAATTTATTACGGATATTTCAAGAATAGTCTTACCGATTATAACGGTAATGCTTCTGGTGAAATGTATCCTCGCCTTATGGCTCGGTCACCCAAAGGAGAAGATTTACGGATATATTTCAGATATGCATTCGGGTGAAAGACACCCACTCAATATGTGGGAAACATCAATCGGCAGAGGTTCAAGCTGTGATATTGTTCTGCCATATGACTCTATTCCCAGAGTACAGGCTGTTATATCAAGACGTATAGATGGTTGGTACATTTTTGAGACTTTGTCAAAAGCGCCCATAAAGGTCAACGGCACATCTGTTACCAAAAAACAGACTATCGAAAACGGTGATATTATAACCCTTGGTAAAGTGCGTTTCCGTTTTGAAGTTGCTGATGACCCCGTGCAGAGAGTAGGCAAGCAGAAAAAGAGCACTCAGAAGAAAACTGCTCAGGCACCTAAAACAAAAACAGCAGGTACACAGCCGAGACAGAGTGCGACTTCCGCTCAGACGCAGAGACCACAGACACGCCAGAGTACGCCGCAGACACGTCAGAGCGCACCGCGATATTCAGGCAGTGGCTCTTATACAGTGGAAACTCCGAGGGTACAGAAAAATGTCAGACGAGTCACACAGCACTGCATTGTCAACAGAGATACGGGTGAGATCTTTGTGTTATGCGGTAACGAGGTTACAATCGGTACAGCGCGAAGAAGCGATATAAAACTCATCGGCAAAGCTGCGGGCAAAAATCAGGCGATGATTGTGCTTTATGAAGACGGCTGGGCGGTAGAAGATGCAGGCTCAGGCAGACCTACACTTCTCAACGGCAAAAAGGTTACAGCACCTCAGCTTCTCTTTGACGGAGATATAATTGCCGTAGGTGATGAGAGACTTTATTATAAAGTAAAAACCAAAACAGTATCATAAGAAAGGAGAATGACCGTGCAACAGCAAAATCCCAGAAAAAATATCAGCCGTGGCGACAAGGTCAGAAGAAAATATAAATATGTAGACAGAAGCTTCATTTTGTTTCTTCTGACATCATTTCAGGTTATCTCCCTTACTCCCGTTATATTCGGCGGTGACAAAATAAATTACTCAGTTGCCATATATCTTCTCGCTTACATATTATTCGAATGGCTCTATGTGGGATTTATGAGAGTTGTGCCAAAAAAGGTCAACTTTGAGCTTGAGTTCATAGCTTTCTTTTTAAGCGGTATAGGTCTGTGCCTTCAGGCCAGTGTTGCTCCTTCGGGTATGTTCACACAGCTTATAACAGTATGCGCAGGGGTGCTTGTCTATGACGTACTTCTATGGTTTATTATGGACGTAAAGAGAGTTATGTTTGTGAGAATTCCTCTTGCAGTGTTCGCACTTGTTTTTCTGGCAGGCTCATTTGTCTATATCAAGTTCGCTGTCGGTGCCATCAACGGCGCATATAACTGGCTTGCATTCAACGGCTTTTCAATACAGCCATCTGAGTTTGTAAAGATAGCATTTATTTTCGTTGGTGCAGCGAGCCTTGGTAAGCTCCTTACAGCTAAGAATATCTATACGTACATCATCTTCGCTATGGGCTGTATAGGTGT
>JAZTWC010000080.1:0-33187 GCA_045635665.1 Acutalibacteraceae bacterium | reverse complement strand
CACGTAATCATCATCAACGCTGACAAGTTCATCCTTACAGGTAAGAAACTCGATCAGAAAATGTACTATCATCACACAGGCTACATCGGTAACATGAAGAAGGTTAAGTACTCAACACTTATGAGAACAAAGCCCGAATTCATCGTAACTAAGGCTGTTAAGGGTATGATCCCCGATACAGTTCTCGGCCGTACAGCAATGACAAGACTTCGCGTATATACAGGCGCTGAGCATCCTCATGCAGGTCAGGCTCCTGTAGCAGTTGAATTCTAATAGAAAGGGAGGAAAAGAATAATGTACGAAACAACACCATTCTTCTACGGTACAGGTCGTAGAAAGAAGTCAGTAGCAAGAGTACGTGTATATGCAGGTACTGGTAAAATCACAATCAACGACAGAGATATCGACGATTATTTCGGTCTTGAAACACTTAAGCTCATCGTTCGTCAGCCTCTCAATCTCACAGGTACAACTGAGAAGTTTGACATCGTTTGCCGCGTATCAGGCGGTGGCGTAACAGGCCAGGCTGGTGCTATCCGTCACGGTCTTTCAAGAGCTCTTCTTCAGTATGACGAAGAACTCCGTGGCGCACTCAAGAAGGCTGGATTCCTTACTCGTGACCCCAGAATGAAGGAAAGAAAGAAGTACGGTCTCAAAGGCGCTCGTCGTGCTCCCCAGTTCTCAAAGAGATAATTTATCCCGAATGGGATTTATCAAAACTCCTCTGCTATGCAGGGGAGTTTATTTTTTACTGTGTGTTTTATTGGTACGCGACTGAAAACGCATAAAACTAAAAGCCCCTAACTCTGAGGGACTTTTTTTATTTGCCCTCGCCGGGCAGGCGTTACTTTTTGCTAGCGCACAAAAAGTAACCAAAAATGCGCTCTTACACTATTATTTTTCTAATATACTATCTAAATCACTGTAAAACTTTATACTATCATCTGTAAACTCTGCAACAATACCGCTGTATGTACCCGTCTCAAGAACTTTAGCACCGATACTATTCAGGTTACTCAAAGGCTTTCTGCTGATACCGCCCTCTTTGTTGGTCACAACCGCTACCTCGGGGCTGAGCGCTTCGACAAAACCTTTTGTAGTTGAGCCGTCATAGCCGTGATGACCCACTTTCAGCAGATTTACCTTGCCGATTTCTTCTGCGAGTCTGTCTTCGTCGCCATCATAGTTGTTGATATCAGCCGCAAGGAAAGCTCTGTACTCCCCTTTTTCTATCAGCAGACCTACTGCATTTTCGTTTTCGCCTACTTTGTCTTCGGGGTCTTTGTCTATGGTATTGCAGAATTTCAGTGTGAAGTTGCCGAATTTGAAAGGCTCTTCGCTGATGTTATGTATAACGGGTACCCCTCTTTGCTCACAAGCGTCAATCATCTGCTCATAAACCTCTTTATTGTCCCACTTTTCGATTTCGTAATCTTTGATAATGCTCTCGTTGTACTCTTTGAGATATGCCGCTTTAACAGTGATATCTTCGTCGAGTATAAGTGTATCAAAGCCACCGATATGGTCAGAGTGGCTGTGGGTACCCAGCACAAACTCAAGTGTAGCCTTGCCTTTTTTATCGCCGGCTATCTTTTTGACTGCATCGCAGACATATTCCTCTGTACCCTCAAACTCAAGGTCAGGGAAGTTTCTCGGATTATCACTGTCTTCGGCAGCATCTATAAGGGCATACTTGCCGTCGCTTTCAATGAGTATGGCATCGGCACTGCCCGTATTAAGGAAGTATATTCTGTCAGCTGAGTCTGCCTTTTCGGCAGGGTACAAAGTAATATCTTTAAGGTTGTTTTTCATCTGAACCTCCGGCATAATAATGATAGTCAGTGTGATTCCTGCAATTGCCAAAAAAGCGACAATGGCAACGAGTATTTTTCTTTTAGCGGTCATAATAAGCACCTCTTTCTGATTTTCATTATAGCAATAATTTTATACTATTGTCAACATGCAAAAAGGCGGACAGGATTTAACCTGACCGCCTGATTTGTTATTATCGCTCGCCGCGAGGCATTACTTTTCTTGAAAGAAAAGTAATCAAAAGAACTTGCTTGCCGGGCGGGTTACAACTTAATCTTGTATCTCACTCGCCCGCAATTCCGAATTCCGCATTCCGAATTCCGAATTTATTTCGCCAGTTCGTATGTGTCCTGAGCGATGAGTAATTCTTCGTCTGTAGGAAGAACAAGGAGCTTAAGAGCACTGTCTTCTGTTGAGATTTCGATTTCCTGACCGCGAACTGAGTTAGCTTCTTCACAAATTGTTGTGCCGAGGAAGCCGAGCTTTTCAGCAACCCATGTACGGTAGTGGGGGTTATTTTCACCGATACCGCCTGTGAATACTACAGCATCTACACCACCCATAGCAGCAGCAAAACCACCGATATACTTAACAAGCTGATGGCAAAGCATCTGTTCAACAAGCTGAGCTCTCTTGTCGCCATTTCTTGAACGGCCTTCGATTGTTCTGTTGTCACTTGTAGCTGAGCCTTCGATTTCGTTGTAGTTTTCGTCATACTCTGCTGTAAGACCAAGCATACCTGACTTTTTGTTGAGGATATTGTCAACTTCCTTAGCTGTAAGGCCTTCTTTTTCGCAAAGAACAGCGATGATAGCAGGGTCGATTGAGCCTGAGCGTGTACCCATCATGATACCCTCAAGAGGAGTAAGACCCATAGTCGTATCGAAGCACTTGCCGCCCTTTACAGCTGAGATTGATGAACCGTTACCAAGGTGGCATGTTACAACTCTGAGCTCGTCTGCATTGTACTTGCCGGGGTACTTCTTCATAAGGAAGTCAGTAGCACGAGCTGAAACATATCTGTGGCTGGTACCGTGGAAGCCGTACTTTCTGATACCGTGCTTGAGATAGTATTTGTAGGGAAGCGCATACATATATGCATAATCGGGGATAGTTGCGTGGAAAGCTGTATCGAATACTGCAACCTGAGGGATGCCTTCCATAATCTTTTCGCAAACTTCGATACCGATAAGGTTTGCGGGGTTATGGAGAGGGCCAAGGGGGATGCATCTTCTTACTGCAGCCTTAACATCTTCTGTTACAAGTACACTGCCGCTGAACTCTTCACCGCCGTGAAGAACTCTGTGACCAACTGCGTTGATGTCAGCCATTGACTCAAGGATACCGATTTCTTTGTCGGTAAGTGTGTCAAGAAGAATAGTGATAGCATCGTTGTGATCCATAGCCTGAACAGGCTTCTTGTCGAAGAGCTTTACTTCTTCACCGTCTTTATCAACTTTGTGGGTAAATGTGCAGGCTGTACCAATCTGTTCGAAGATACCTTTAGCAATAACCTTTGCTTCGGGCATATCAAATACCTGATACTTAAGTGATGAGCTACCTGCATTGATGATTAATTCTTTGAAACTCATATTTTCGCACCTCTTATTTTTTATATTCGGACTGTCATTTATAGACAGAGCAAAAATTCATACTAAGTATTATATCACAGATTTTTTCAATTTTCCACTTATTTGCAAATATTTTTAATATTTTTATGTTGTAATTTACCACTTTGTACGAAATTTCCAAAGTTTTTTATGTAACTTGCACAGTTCAGTACATATACCTCTGTAAGCCAACCTATTCCATTTGTTAATATTGACGAAATAATCGCAAATTCTTTGGTTAGTTTGGATATTGCATTAAAGCGCGAAAGGTGGTAGAATGTAAACACTTCAGAAATACGAATGAGTGAGAGCATATTTGATGCTTTTAAAAAGAGAAAATATATTGAAAGGGAGGCTGTGAGAGCCTCCCTTTCGACTTTGTCTGAGTCAAATTATCAGTGAGTTTATTGCATTAAAGCATTGATTTTTAAAGTAAAATAATGTATACTGTTATCATCTTAACAAAACGGAGGAAAATAAAATGCAAAAATCCAAAAAGACTATAGCAAAAATACTCCTTGCAATTATGGTTATTTTTGCTCTTTCAGTACCTATGTCAGGTATGGCTTTTGCTACAGAGGCTGACGATGCAGCAGCACCCGAAGTGCTTATGGCTGTGACAGATGCTCTCGACTCAGAAACAATCTCAGACGACGATCTCACAGCTCCCGCAGCTGAAGGCGAGGGCCCTGCAGCCGAAGGCGAAATGCCTGATATGCCGGCTGTTGATGCTGAGGATACCACAACAACAGGCGAGGTTGAAGAAGAAACCAACAAATTCTTCAATACTTTCTGGGCTCTTGTGCCACCAATCATCGCTATTGCCTTGGCACTTATCACAAAAGAGGTTTATTCATCACTTCTTGTGGGTATCATTTTCGGTGCACTTCTTACAACATCATTCAATGTTGTCGGTGCTATTGACAACCTGACAAATCAGGGCTTTATACCTGCAGTATCAGACACAGCAGGTATCTTTATCTTCCTTGTACTTCTTGGTATTGTAGTAGCTCTTATCAATAAGTGTGGCGGTTCATATGCTTTCGGTCAGTGGGCAAAGAAGCATGTTAAGTCAAAGACAGGTATTATGTTTGCCACATTCTTACTTGGCTGTCTTATCTTCATCGACGACTATTTCAACTGTCTTACAGTCGGCTCAGTTATGAGACCCGTTACAGATGCCAAAGGCGTTTCAAGAGCAAAGCTTGCTTACATCATTGACGCAACAGCTGCTCCTATCTGTATGATAGCTCCCATTTCATCATGGGCTGCAGCAGTATCAGACTTTGCCGAGGGCACAGGTCTCAACGGTTACGAGCTCTTTATCAAAGCTATCCCCTACAATTTCTATTCACTTCTCACTATCGGTTTTGTTGTAATGAGTCTTGCTATGAAGGTAGACTTCGGCTCAATGAAGCTTCACGAAGCTAACGCAGAAAAGGGTGACCTTTTCACAACAGGCGACAGAGTGGAAGCTGTTGAAGATGCTCCCAATGCAAAGGGTAAGCTTATTGACCTTGCACTTCCTATTATAGCTCTTATCATTTCAAGTGTATGGGGTCTCATATATATCGGCAAGCAGAACGGTGGAGAAACAATCCAGGATATCTTTGCTAACACAGATGCTACAGTAGGTCTTCCCTTAGGTGCATTTGTTGCCACTGTACTTATCGTAATTTATCTTGTTGCAAGACGCGTTATCGGCTTTAAGGAAGCTATGGAATGTGTACCCAAGGGCTTTATCTCAATGGTACCCGCTATCCTTATCCTTACATTTGCAACAGCACTTAAGAATATGACAGGACTTCTCGGTGCAGACGTTTACGTACACGACCTTATGGAAGGTGCAGCAGAGGGTCTTCAGAGCTTCCTGCCTGCAATCATCTTTGTTGTTGCTTGTCTTCTTGCTTTTGCAACAGGCACATCATGGGGTACATTCGGTATCCTTATTCCCATTGTTGCAGCAGTATTTGACCCCACAGATGAGCTTCTTTACATCGGTATGTCAGCTTGTCTTGCAGGTGCAGTATGCGGCGACCACTGCTCACCCATTTCAGATACAACAATTATGGCATCAGCAGGTGCACAGTGCAACCATGTAAATCACGTAAACACACAGCTTCCCTATGCAATTTTCGTTGCTGCGATTTCATTCGTAGGCTTCATCATTGCAGGCTTTGTACAGAAGTTTTACATTGTACTTCCTCTTATGTTTGTAATTCTCTTCCTTGCACTTCTTCTCATCAAGATGGCAAGCAAGAAGAAAAAGGCATAAGAAAAGCATCAGCGCATTTTTGGTTCTTTTTGTGCGCTAGCAAAAAGAACGCCTGCCCGGCGAGGGCAACATAAAAAAAGATAAACCGAGTTGATTTAAGTCAGCTCGGTTTTTGTTTAATATATCAAAAATGGCGGGTAGGATTTTACCTACTCGCCATAACTTTGCCGCGTACTGATATGATATTTATTTGGCGGAATGCCGAGTTGTTTTATCAACGGGTCTTGACCGCAATTCCGAATTCCGAATTCCGAATTCCTAATTCCGAATTAGTCGGGATAGCCTGCAGGATTGGTGCTCTGCCATCTCCAGGAGTCTTCACACATCTCTTCGATGCCTCTCTCAGCCTTCCAGCCAAGCTCTTCAAGAGCTTTTGAGGGGTCTGAGTAACAAGTTGCAATGTCACCGGGACGACGGTCAACTATCTTGTATTCAACAGTTACACCGCTTGCCTTTTCGAATGCCTTTACAACGTCAAGTACACTGTAGCCTGTGCCTGTGCCAAGATTGTAAACATCAAGACCGCTCTTTGAAAGAACTCTTGCAAGAGCCTTTACGTGGCCGAGAGCAAGGTCAACAACGTGGATGTAGTCGCGTACACCTGTGCCGTCGTGAGTGTCGTAGTCGTTGCCGTAAACGCTGAGGAAAGGTCTCTTGCCGATAGCAACCTGTGTGATATAGGGCATAAGGTTGTTGGGTACACCATTGGGATCTTCGCCGATACGGCCACTCTTGTGAGCACCGATGGGATTGAAGTAACGAAGAAGTGATACTGACCAGTCATTGTCTGACTTGAAAAGGTCAGCGAGAATAATCTCAATCATAAACTTTGTTGTGCCATAGGGGTTAGTTGTACCGCCTGTGGGCATAGTCTCCTTAAGAGGAGAAACGTTATTCATACCGTAAACTGTTGCTGATGATGAGAATACGATTTTCTTACAGCCGTTATCTTTCATAACTTCGCAAAGTGCAAGAGTACCGTTGACATTGTTGTCATAGTACTCGATAGGCTTCTGACAGCTTTCGCCTACAGCCTTGAGACCTGCAAAGTGGATAACTGCATCAATCTTTTCTGACTTGAAAATGTGGTCCATACCCTTTTTGTCACGGATGTCGCACTCATAGAATGCAAATTCCTTTCCGCTGAGCTCGGCTATTCTCTTAAGAGATTCCTTTTTGCTGTTGTAAAAATTATCCACAACAACGATATCATAGCCTGCGTTCATAAGTTCAATGCAGGTATGTGAACCGATATATCCTGCACCGCCTGTAACAAGAATTGACATATTTGATCACCTCGTCTATAATATATATAAGTTACCTTTTCATTTTACATCACAATGGAATATATTTCAAGATGTATAATACAAAAATTATCTTTTTTAAAGGAGTTTTATATAATGCAGAATTTATCTGATATTTCAGTAATCAGAAGTGTGCTTGAAAAACACGGTTTTAACTTTTCAAAGGCTCTGGGTCAGAACTTCCTGATTAACCCCTCCGTCTGCCCCCGTATGGCTGAATACTCACTTGCCGATGAAAATACAGGTGTTATTGAGATCGGTGCCGGTATAGGTGTACTGACAGCCGAGCTTGCAAAGATTGCCAAAAAGGTTGTCTGTGTTGAGCTTGACACGAGACTTCTGCCCATACTAGATGAGACTCTCGCTGACTTTGACAATATTGAAATCGTCAATGCCGATGTTATGAAAACCGACCTTAAGGCTCTCATCGAAGAAAAGTTTCAGGGTATGGATGTGGTTGTATGCGCTAACCTGCCCTATTATATCACCTCACCTGTTATCACAATGCTCCTTGAAAGCAGACTGCCAATCAAGGCCGTAACCGTAATGATACAGAAAGAGGCTGCCGACAGACTCTGTACCCCCGTGGGCTCAAGAGACAGTGGTGCTATCACAGTGTGTACCAACTACTATGCCGAAGTCAGACAGCTCTTCAATGTTTCCCGTGGCTCCTTTATGCCTGCACCCAATGTTGACAGCACAGTTATACGTCTGGATATCAGAGAAGAGCCTGCTGTTAAAGTCAGTGACGAAAAGAAATTTTTCAAGATGGTCAAGGCGGCCTTTGCTCAGAGAAGAAAGACGGCTCTCAACTCTATAAGCTCAGGTATGGGTCTTAGCAAAACTCAGGTTGCTGAAGCTCTTCGTGCTTCCGGTCTTGAGGAAAATGTACGCGCCGAAAAGCTCACTATGGATGAGCTTGCTCTTCTTTGTGAAAATTTATAAGGACTGATTTATATATGAAGTGGATACCCAATCTTTTCTATACCATATGGTCAAAAATTTTCATAGTCCTGCTGGTAACCTTTTTTATGCTTCAGACCGGTATATGCCTTGCCGACTCTACGGTTATGCTCAGAAACAACCCTGTGGCTGTGAGAAACGCCTTTACTCAGTGGTATGACTATGACTACAAGACCTCGGAATATCTGAAAAGTGAAATCGAGACAGCTATAGACAGCATTATGCAATACAGCCTTTATTACAAAAGAGATACTATCAATGACGATCAGCTTATAGTCAATGCCGACGACCATTATCGCGACATAGTTTCAAGGTTTCAGTCTTATAAAGACTTCAACTTTGCCATTGTCAATCATACAACCAACCGTGTCATATCAGATATTCCCGAGATAAACTATCAGGAGTCTTCGGTCAATATAAGAAGTTACTTTCCTGAAACAAGTGAGTCTTTGCTTATTGTCAGAGACGCCCATAACCCTTTTTATGAAACCGGTACTATGACAGACTATAACCATTTCATCACCAGGCTTGCTGAAAAATATGAAGACGAATTTGATCTGTATATTTATTTCGGTGAAGACTTCTCTTTTATAGCTGATTATGAAAGCTTCCAGGAAACTCACATCAGCACCCTTGCCAGAGTAAAAAAGGGAACACGTCTGTCATTTGTTTATATTGCAGTGGCAGCTTTGCTTTTTGCGGTTCTTCTTATAGTAACGGGTAGGTATGAAGCCGGTGGTAAAATTTGTCCCGGCATTTCAGATACACTTGCTAATGATATAAAATTACTGCTCTTTGCGATTATTATTATGTCCATGGTCACCTTGTATAAAAACTCCCTTTATATGTCCCTCAGAAGTGAGTCTATGGATATATTCCTATATTATTCAGCGGACTTTTATATCCTCAGATCATATGTAGCCTTGCTCATAAGCTCCTTCACTATTATGGCGGCTTGTTGCACCATCAAGAGACAATATCAGCTGGGAACACTCTTTACCAATACTTATATATACAAATTAGGATTTGCATATAAGCGGGACAGTGATAAATAATACACTCTTCACTGCATTTATACATAGGCTGATGCCTGCATAAAACGTCAAGCATATACCTTTACAGTTATTTTTTAACTGTAAAGGTTTTTTCTTCCCTGTGTTGAAAAATGGGTTGAAAAAGTTAAAAAGTCCGATTTTTCAACATTTATGGTTAAATAAGAAAAATAAAAACCTTGTTTTCGTAAAGTTTTAAACTTTACTAACAAGGTTTTCAACATTTAGTGTGAGGAAATTGTGAGGAATATTCATTTCTTCACAATTACTTGTATATACAGTTTCTATGAGAGAGTATGCAGTATTTTATCAGTTTACTCTCACAAAGCCCATAGGGTCAACTGTGATACCGCTGACAGTTACAGCCTTGTCGCCATAGTTGACAAGGATTTCTGTGCCGTTGCTGTAAATTGTTCTCATAAGATTTTCCTTTACTTCTTCGTGAGATGTTATACGCTGATCACGAAGATCTGAGAACATAGCTTTTGAATTCTCCCAGAGCAGTCTGGCCTGAGACAGAGAGTTACTGTAACAGTACTTATCATTCTCGCCCATAGAAGCAAAGTACCACTCATAGTGAGGCACTGCCCCGTACTCAATAGCTTTGAGCATAGCCATATTGGGGTCATCACTGAGATTGACAGCCGTAAAGCTGTAGTCACATATGCCATGAAGCACAGCCTGTAAAAACGGCACCCCTGTGCAGTATCTGTTATCTTCAAGAGGACTCTTCAAAGGCAGATTGACAATGTTTGTTGCATACTTGACTGTATAGATGTTGGGTGTAGATACAGTGAGACTTCCGTGTGACGACAGTGATGCACATAAGGATGATATCTCTGTGAGCAATTTGTCACGGCTTCTGACATTGCCTTTGCTGTAAGATGAGGGCAATATCTTTCCGCAATCATCAAGCCTGAGACCTACAGCGTCTTCTCTCATAGTGTAAATCATATCTTCGACATTGTCGGTGATATCTGCTGAGCTGAGACCTGACGGGTTTCTGTTACCTGTGAGAGTCTTATCACCCTTGCCCTCATATGAAAACAGATTATGTGTAAATGACAGTGAAAACTTCTCTTTCACGGCAAAATCCATAACCTTACCGAAGTCTTTTTCCTCAGCTGATGTAAGCATCAGATTGATGTTACCTATACCCTTGGCCATAACACTGCTAAGCATCTCCACTGTCTGGTCAGCAGTTGAAGTGTCACCCGACTCCTGAGTCTTTGTGACTACTGTCAGATTAAAGGGATAATTATTAGTAGGAAGTGTGTTGCTGTCGGTGAGTCTGCCTTGTCTGATAAGAAGCTCTCTGCAAGCTCCTGCCATGGTGATATAGTCGGCATTGTTACCGCTTAAAAATCTGTAGCTGAGACTTATAATACCCTCATAGGTTTCCTCAGAGAGATAAATTCTGCCCTCTTGCTCTGTGTTGGCTCTTATCTCAAACTCAGAGTAAACTCTGTTGTAACCGCCTTTTTTCAGCTCTTTACGGCACTTGATGGTACCAAGGGCTTCGCCCTTATCTATAAGGCAGATAAATGCGTTACTGCCCTTTTTCATACCAAAGGTGCCAATGGGTACATATGAGTCTGCAGTGCAGTCTTTGGCTATATCTTCACCGTAAACAGGCAGTGATATCTCCTGGAAAGTCTTGGGCTTTTTATGTGCATCGACTATGACACCTGATGCTGAGGGTAAAAGCATAAAGTCACCCTCTGAACCGTCTGTATATGCCCCGAAATAGGGAAGCACCGCTATAGATTTCACATAGACCTTTCCTTCGGAATTGTCTGAAAGAGCACTGCAATCCACTTTTACCTTAAGAGCACCGTCTGACAGAGAAAACTTAACAGGTAAGGTGATATCTATAGTTTTGCCCCTTTGTGTCTCACGGCAGAAATTGTAGCTGACTGTAAGTGTATCGTCCTTGATACTGTATGAGCTTTTGCCCCTGTAAACAGAGTCCGTCTGTGATGAGAGTGTATACTCTCTGCCCCCTGTAATAACATTGATGGAGATATTTGCCGTATCCTCACCTGCATCGCTCTGAGGCAGTGTCGACCAGACTTTGCCGGATATTGTATCAAGAACGCATACAGCAAGTGTCTTTTCATCGATATACATCTGCAATACACCTGAGGAGACAACTTTTTTCATATTCTTTGTTTTGCCGTCACAGATAAAGAGTTCTCTATCCATTTCCTCAGACCATACGGGTACCTCTGTATCTTTGAGTCTGATTTTTTCCGTAGGTACACTACCGAAGTATACCCCTGTGACTATGAGCATCAAAACTATAGCAACGGCACATATTATATATTTTAACTTAGACATAATTACACCTCACAAAACTGTGTAAGGTCATTATAACACATTTTTCCAGAAAATACCATAGGCTTTTCAGCTCATAGCTTTTCTCATATACATCAGTATAGCTTTCTCTCTTCGGGAGACCTGTACCTGAGACATGCCAAGCTCCTTGGCTGTTTTAACCTGAGTCAGCCCCTTGAAATAGCGAAGCTCGATAAGGCGTCTGTCTTTTTCCTCAAGGGAGTTTACTACTGTTTTGAGAGCTAACTTTTCTGAGATTTCTTCTTCGGGAGCCGGAGTAGGAATATCAAGCTGTACTGTACCTTTTTCGTCAGTGGCCGTCAGAGATATTACAGGCATCGATACAGTAATCAGCTCCGCTGCCTGAGATATATCCACATCTAATTTTTCTGCCAGTTCACTGACTGTAGGCTCTCTGCCAAGCAAAAGGGACATTTCTTCTTTTATCCGCATAGCATGACGTGCTTTTTCCTTGAGGCTTCTGCCTATTTTAACAGCTCCCCCGTCACGGAAAATCCTTTTGATTTCACCTAAGATCACAGGCACAGCATAGGTAGAAAATGCAAAACCTCTAGATGAGTCAAACTTCTGAGCCGCTTTTATAAGTCCGATGCACCCTGCCTGAAACAGGTCATCGTATTCAACACCTCTGCCTCTGAATTTGTTGGCACAGGCATGCACAAGTCCGTAGTTATTTTCAATCATCTCTTGCTTTTCATCCCTAAGCTCTGTCAATAACTCCTCACTCCTCAAGTAAATTATGAATCAGAAATTCGGAATTGCGACAAACTCACCATAAAAGGCAACTCACTTCCCGCCACTTTTACTGTGCAAGTTTTATCTCTATTGACTCTGCGGTTAGTAATTTCTTTATTGTTGCAACTCCCCCGCAATTCATAATTCCGCATTCCGAATTTTCTCAAAGTCTCTTGCCCCATATTTTCTTTTCCATAGTCACAACAGTGCCCATATCAGGTCTGGATGAGACTCTGAGCTTATCCATAAAAGATTCCATAACCGCAAATCCGAGACCTGCTCTTTCTTCTCCCGCCGTGGTAAACAGCGGCTCCATTGCTTTTTCGATGTCGGCTATACCCACACCCTTGTCACGGATTTTTATCCTGATAGTATTATTTTCAAAAATGCTGACGGTTATGTAAATTTTGCCGTTTTTTTCCCTGTAGCCGTGTACTATAGCATTGGTGACAGCTTCACTGACGGCTGTTTTTATGTCGGTAAGCTCTTCTATATTAGGGTCAGCCGAAGCTATGAAAGATGCTACGGCTATACGTGAAAAGCCCTCATTTATGCTCCTTGAGTCCATAACAAGTCTCATTTCATTTACAATATCCATTTATACTACCTCCTTTTGTCTGATTTCGCCCAGCTTCTCGAGACCTGCCAGCACCATCACCTTATATGCACCGGGGGATAGATTTTCTACTCTTATTCTGCCCTGCACTGTTTTCATCAGCTTATATCTTCCCATAACAAGTCCGATGCCCGATGAGTCCATAAAGCTGACAGCTGAAAAATCAAGTATAAGCAGTGACGGATGCTTGTGTATAATTGCATCGTCGATACTCGCCCTTATAAGTGCGGCGCTGTGATGGTCTATTTCTCCGCTGAGATAGACACGTATTTCTTTTTCTCTGTATTCTATTTTTGCTGACATAATCTGCCTCCCAATAAAAAAATTCCCTTATGATAGCAGTAGTATCATAAGGGATAAGCTATAAAAATTTTGGTGAAAAGTGTAATCTTAAAAAATTTTACTCTGTTATGATTTTTCTTATATCACTGACAAGATAAAATGATCCCGTAACTATAAGCGCTCCGTCTTCACTCGTAAGGGAAAGAGCCTGACTGTAAGCCTCATCAGAATTCTGACAGCAGATAATGTTTTTGCAGTATGGCTTTGCATTTTCAGCCAAAACCTCAGGACTTTCGCCTCTTATTGCGTCTGTCTGAGTGAAGATGATATTTTCAGCCATAGGTGCAATTATTGACAGAGCTGAGGTGTAGTCTTTGTCTTTCATAAAAGACATAAGCAGAGTGATTTTTTTATCCTTGAGATAAGTCTCTGCCATAGACCTGAGAGCCCTGAGACAGCCTTCGTTGTGTCCACCGTCGAGTATAGTCAGAGGTGAGTCAGATGCTATCTCCATTCTGCCGGGAATAGTGAAATCATATATGCCGTCTTTTATGCTTTGCTCGCCGACACAATAGCCAAAGTTGCAAAGCTTTCTTGCCGCTGTGACAGCTGTAATCATATTTGCAATCTGATGTGCACCGCAAAGTCTTGTCTTGATTTTTATGCCGTCATAATAAAATTCCGAGCCGTAAATGTCACTTCGGATAATCTGAAGTTTATCTGTTTCAGGCTGATAAAAGTTGCAGCCCTCAAGGTCACACTTATCTCTGATTACATCGGCAGCTTCTTTGCACTGAGGGATAAACCCGAAGTCAGCACCCGTGTCGGGGTACGAAATAACAGCAGAGCCTTTTTTGATAATGCCGCTTTTTTCTGTGGCGATTTTTTCTATGGTATCACCAAGCATTTCTGTATGGTCAAGAGATATACTCATAAAAATACACTCTAAAGGTGCAGGTATAACATTGGTGCTGTCATGCTCGCCTCCGATGCCTGCCTCAAGGATAACTATATCGCATCCCTCTTTGGCAAAGTACAATAAAGCAAGGGCTGTTGTCACCTCAAAGACCGTCGGGTAAAGGTCTTCTTTTTCCATAAGGTCAGTTTTTTCTTTTATCAGAGAAGTCAGCTCAGATATAACTTCGTGGCTGATGTAGGTGTTGTTTATCTGTATACGCTCACCGAATTCCACTATATAAGGTGAAGTGAACAGACCCGTTTTGTACCCCGCATTTCTGAGGATATATGACAATGCCGTAGACACTGAGCCTTTGCCGTTGGTACCTACCACATGGATAAACTTAAGCTTTTTATGTGGGTCGCCAAGAAGCTCAAGAAGTCGCTCAATTCTTTCGTGGCCATTACTTTTCTGAAATTTGCGCCGTGACATTATGTAGTCAATAGCCTGATTATAGGTCATAGTTTCACCTCGTTCTGTAATATTAAAAGTATATATCGATACTTACCATATGTCAACAGCCAAAGTCTTTATATGTCATATTACCGAGATTTTTCACCTTGCATTTTTCATATAGTGCCGAAGCAAACTGCAGTTTATCCACACCCTCGGGACAGAATTTCTCATACTCCTCAGGCAAATCAATGTCACTGCCCGAATAAACCTTGGCATTCATCAGGAACGTACTTTCCCTCGTGAAAATCTCGCCGCCAAAATACAGAGGTACATCGCAGTTATAAGCTATGACAACCTCCGCTTTAAAGCAAGGCTTATCTGTCACCTCAAGAGAAAATCCGAAATTTTCCATAAGCTCACAGGCAACATTGTCATATTTCTGCGGTACAGGCGTAACAACTCTTATCCTTTCAAAGGAATTCACAAGCTTTTTCATATAGTCAGCATAGATAAATTTTTCATCGAACACTATCAGGCTTTTATTGCGAGCACCCTGAAGCTCTTTTATTGCTGAATTGATAAGTAATATTCTCGGGAAAACATCAGGCACAAACTCGGTGATCCCGCACCCTTTCGGCAATGTGGCACCCTCGGTTAAAATCACATCTTTTCGCAGTATTCCCATACAGCTTTCAAGTTTTTTCCACGGTACCCTGCCGAAATGTTTTTCTGCCGTTACTGTAAAGAAGTGTTCATCATTAGGCAAAGTAAATCTTATACTTTCTATCTTACTTTTAGCGAAGATGTTATTTTTATCCTTTATCTGCAAGACTGCAAACATAATACCACCCCCAAGGATAATTATGAATTATGAGTGAGGAATTATGAATGTCAGGAAGTGTACCCAGGCATTTTCTGAATAAAAATACAATTAAAACTACAGAAATTCATTAAAATCAAGTGTACAGTATAGTTTTTTGTATTTTTTTGCAAAAAACTTGACAAGATAAATATTAGTGCTATAATTGAATTACAAATTTAAGGAGGAAATTTCCAATGAAAAAAACCAAGAAAATCTTATCACTCATCCTTGCAATCATTATGATTGTATCAACTATGCCTATGGCATTTGCCGTAGAATTTGACCACGAAGCTTTTATTGAAACAGGCGTCAAAATTTCCGCTTATTGTAATAATATGTATACTTCAGATGAATCAACCACATCTGCTGAAAAGTTTAATGCAAATTCTTGGTATGCATTACTCTTATTTGCAAATCTTCTCTCAACTTATCCCGAGTTGGAAAGCTCCAATGCTGCTACAGAACCTGAAATATTAAAAACAATGCCAGAAGCTGCAAATGCATATTTATTAGCCTTGCAAGAAGGTGTAGTTTATTTTGAAAGCTTAATAGCAGACGGTACTTATGTAATACAAGTTGATGCTAGCAAATATGCGGAAGCATATACCAGAACCACTACAACATTCGGTCTGTCAAAAGTTGACAATTTAGTCGCTAAAACACCAGCTAATCTTAAAGCAGAAGCCGATGCAGCTAAAGAAACTTATTATGCCGCAATAAATAACAACACTGATAATTATACTCAGGACGATTTTGAGCGTGATATTGAACCTTTTACTACATATTGGACTCAAGTTTATGATTGCCTCAACGGAAATCATGTTATCTCAAACAATATCGCTACTAACAATGGCGACGGAACACATACTTTCATCTGTGCTTTTTGCACTGATACTGCAACAGTAAAACACAGCTATACAGACGGCAAATGTGTTTGTGATGCAGACGAACCTATGGTTGATAATTGTCTTAATGGTATTCATCTTTATGGTGATTTTGTAAAAGACAATGATAAAACACATACAAAAACTTGTGTTCTCTGTTCAGTAACCCAAACTTTAACTCACAGCTACACAGACGGCAAGTGTATTTGTGGTGCAGATGCTCCTATGGTTGAAGAAGATAAAGATGATACAACCGAAGAAACACCCGATGATAATACTAACACAGATACTGAAACAGACAATGATGATACAGAACCCCAGAGAACCAGTTTACTCAAACAATTACTTCAAAAACTCAGCGACTTCTTCAAAAACCTCTTTGCTAAGCTCTTTGGTTGGATGAAGAAATAATCAAACCTTAAATCAAACAATATACTCAAACGGCGGGATAAAACCTGCCGTTTTTCCTTTACCTACCCGCGTTCTGGCATAATTTGTGCACATTGTATAAATTCACCATATTCTACCAATGATAATTTTACACCGAATAATTCATATCTACTTGCTATGAATTAAAAATAGTGATATACTACCATTAAAGTAGGATTTATCACAGAAAGAGGTGAATCAGATGAAAATTTCCACTAAAGGCAGATATGGTCTTCGCATTATGACAGACCTTGCTGTTAATGGTGCCGACACTCTGGTGTCTCTTAAAGATATCGCAGAAAGAGAGCACTTATCCGAAAAATATCTCGAACAGATTGTCAACTTGCTTTCAAAAGAAAATCTCGTCAAATCTGTCAGAGGTGCAAAGGGTGGCTATCATCTGACCCGATCACCCGAAGAAATCACCGTGGAGGATATCCTCAAAGCAACAGAAGGCTCTCTCGCCCCCGTTGCCTGTGCCGAGGATAACGGTAAGTGTGAAAATTACTGCGACTGTGTTACATCCTTTATATGGACTCAGATATATGAGGCGACAATTTCTGTTGTCAGCAGAATAACTCTCAAAGACCTTGCAGAAAGAAGTATCGCCACAGAAAAATCAGGATTGGAGTGTATTAAGAAATGAGATATGTATATGCAGATAATGCCGCAACTACTCCCGTTTCAAAAAAAGTTGTGGATGCAATGCTCCCCTATATGACAGAGCATTTCGGTAACCCCTCAAGCCTTTACGGTATCGGCCAGGTGGCTGCAAGTGCCGTAAGAACTGCAAGAGCTCAGGTAGCTGCTGCTCTTGGTGCAGATGAAAAAGAAATCTTTTTTACCTCAGGTGGTAGCGAGGCTGATAACTGGGCTATCAGAGGTGCAGCTGCTCTCGGTGCAAAAAAAGGCAAGAAGCACCTTATTACCACAAAATTTGAGCATCACGCTGTGCTTCACACTATGGCGGCTCTTGAAAAAGAAGGCTTCACAGTAACCTACCTTGACGTTTATGAAAACGGCATTGTCAAATTAGAGGACGTTGAAAAAGCTATCACAGACGAGACCTGCCTTGTTACTATTATGTATGCTAACAACGAAATCGGTACCATTCAGCCTATCGCTGAAATCGGCAAGCTCTGCCACGATAAAGGTGTCCTCTTCCACACAGACGCTGTGCAGGCTGTAGGTCACGTTAAAATCGACGTTAAAGAGCAGAACATCGATATGCTCTCACTTTCAGGTCACAAGTTCCACGCCGTTAAGGGTACAGGCGCACTTTACTGCAAAAAGGGACTTCGTCTCCCCAACCTTATTGAGGGCGGTGCCCAGGAATCAGGTCGCAGAGCCGGTACAGAAAATGTACCCGGTATCGTAGGTCTCGGTGTGGCAATCACAGATATGGTTGAGCATCTCGAAGAGAACCACACTAAGGTAAAGGCTCTTCGTGACAGACTCTTTGAGGGTGCGAGTAAAATCTCTCACTCAAGAATCAACGGCGACAAAGAGCAGAGACTTCCCGGCAACTTCAGCATGTGCTTCGAGGGTGTCGAGGGTGAAAGCTTACTTCTTATGCTGGATATGAAAGGTGTAAGTGCATCAAGCGGTTCGGCTTGTACATCAGGCAGTCTTGACCCCAGCCACGTACTCTTATCAATCGGTCTCAAGCATGAGGTTGCTCACGGCTCACTTCGTCTGTCACTGGGTGAAAACAACACTGAGGAAGACGTTGACTATATCTTAGAGGTACTGCCCCCCATTATCGAGAGACTGCGTGAAATGTCACCTCTCTGGGAGCACATCCTCGAAAACGAAAAGAACAACTAAAGGAGAATAATAACTATGGTATACAGTGAAAAAGTAATGGAACATTTCGCCAACCCTCATAATGTTGGTGTAATCGAAGATGCAAACGGCATCGGTGAAATCGGCAACGCTAAGTGCGGCGACATCATGAAGATGTATCTCAAGATTGAGAATGACATCATCGTTGATGTTAAGTTCAAGACATACGGCTGTGCAAGTGCTATCGCAACAAGCTCAATCGCAACTGACCTTATTAAGGGTCAGCCCATCAGCGAAGCTCTCAAGCTTACAAACAAGGCAGTTGTTGAAGCTCTCGACGGTCTTCCTGCAGTAAAAATCCACTGCAGTGTACTTGCTGAGCAGGCTATCAAGGCAGCTCTCGCCGACTACTACACCCGTCAGGGCATTGATCCCGAGCCAATCGTAGGCAAGATTGAGGATCACGACCACCACGACGCTTGCAGTCTGTAATTATAAGCGAGCATCATCGCGTTTTTGATTCTTTTTGCGCGACAGCAAAAACAATGCCCCGCGGCGAGGGCAATATAAATAAAGATAAACCGAGTTGATTTTGTCAGCTCGGTTTTTTGTTGGTATTCTTTTTGTGGCAGGGCTTTGCCCCGCACCCCACAAGCTTTTGAAAAAGCTTGACCAAAACTTTGCTCGCTTCTTCTTTCCCACGATTCGTAGGTTGTAATTTTTCCCGGCATAAACTATAATGTACTCACAAAGCCAAAGGAGTACCACTATGAACACATATATAACAGCACAGACTATCAAGCGTCTTCGTGAAGACAAGGGGCTGACACAAACTGCCCTTGCAGAGCTCATAGGCGTCAGCAGCAAAGCCGTATCAAAATGGGAAACCTCAAAGGGTCTCCCCGATATCTCACTTATTGAGCCACTCAGTCAGGCTCTTGGTGTTTCGGTTATGGAGCTTATGTCAGGTGATACTGTCATTAACAAAAACACCTCGTCAAACATTCTCTTCTCTAAATTTTATGTCTGTCCTATCTGCGGTAATGTTATACACACTACAGGTGCAACTGTTGTCAGTTGTTGTGGTATCACTCTGCCACCTCTCGAAGCTGAGGAAACCGACGAAGCTCACACCATTACCATAGAACCTGTGGAAGACGAAAAATTTATCACAGTACAACACCCTATGACCAAAAGCCACTTCATATCTTTTATGGCTTACGTCACCAGCGACAAAGTACAGTTTATAAAGCTATACCCCGAGGGAAATGCCGAAACGAGAATGCAGTTCCGCGGCAGAGGTTATCTTTACATTTACTGTAATAAGCATGGACTTATGAAAATTAAAGTCTGAACATAAGATAAAAAAGGCGGGTAGAAACTTCTCTACTCGCCTTAACTTTGTCGCAATTCCGAATTCCGAATTTAATTATAGCTTCTTGCCATTCTTGCGTATCTGAAATCCTCATAATTTATACCCGAACTAGAACGGTAAATACTCAGCACAAGTCCAATCGCAATATACAGACACATTACCGAGGTACCACCGGCACTGATGAAAGGCAGAGTGATACCGATAACGGGTAAAAGTCTCGTGCACATACCGATGTTAATTATAACCTGGGCCAGTATCATAAATGCCACACCGTAACACATCATCTCAGCGGCAAAATTGCCCGATCTTCGGCCTACACGGACTGTACGCACTGCAAGAAGGGTAAATAACAGCATAAGTATAAAAGCGCCTATAAAGCCCGATTCTTCGCATACAACAGAGAATATCATATCATTCTGTCGCTCAGGTAAAAGTGTGCTGTGTGAAAGCTCACCCTTAAACAGACCCATACCCGAGAAGCCACCGTTGATTATAGCTTTTCTTGCCTGATTCTGCTGATATATCTCCGTGGGATACGCCTCAGGGTTAAACAAGGCAAGTATACGGTTACGCTGAATATCATCGAAAACCTTAAGCCATATTATAGGTGAAGCCGCCGCAACTGCAAGGGCACCTGCCGGGAAATACAGCCAGTGTACACCTGCGGCAAACATCATGCCGATAAACATCATCATAAAGATAAGTGCCGAACCCATATCACCTGTTACCACAACAAGGAGAATGGGAATAGCTGCATGAGCACAAAGGAAAAATACATGTTTGAGAGATGAGATATGATTTTTAACCTTGCTTATGTGATAAGAGAAGGTTATGATGAAACCTATTTTTACAATTTCCGACGGCTGAAAATACAGCGAGCCGATTTTGTACCATGAGAAAGCATCACTTCGCCCCTCAGGAGAAACACCGAATTTAAAAAGACCTAGCATCAGCACAACTACAGCCAGACCCACCAAGGGCCACAGCTTCAGTATGATGTCATAGTCGATAAATGAGATTATCATTGCTATACCAAGACCCAAGCAAGTAGCAAGTACCATAACCTTGGCATCTCGTGAAAAATATGAATCTCCGCTGAAGGTTGCACTACTTACCATCAATATGCCAAAAACCGATAAGGCAAGGCAGATTATCAGATAAATTATATCCGTCTGCAGAAATACCTTTTTATAATCTATCTGCTTAATAAATTTTTTTATATCATTAAAATCCAATTATATCACTTCCGAAGTTTTGTTGTCATCAACTATTATATTATGAAAGCATAAATATTTCAAGAGTAAAGTTGACTTATTGATTTTTTATGATACAATATATCAGTAAAATATACTTAAATGGGGTGATATTTTTGCTGAGATTTTTTTCAGACTCTGCTGCAGCTACTGAAGCTATCGCTGAGAAATTGGGTAAGACTGTCAAATCGGGCAATGTTATAGCATATTTCGGCGGTCTCGGTATGGGTAAGACTGCTTTCACCAGAGGTCTTGCACGTGGTATGGGCATCACGGCAGACGTATCAAGTCCCACCTTTGCCATCGTCAACGATTATGGCGGTAACCCTCCCCTTGTACACTTTGATATGTATAAGGTTGACTCCTGGGATGACCTTTACTCAAGCGGATTTTTCGACTACCTTGATATGGGTGCTGTCCTTGCTGTCGAATGGAGCGAAAATATTGAAAACGCCCTGCCTGATGACACTATAAGAGTCACAATTGAGCAAGGTGAAAAAGAAAACCAAAGAATTATCACTATTGAAGGAATAGATGCAAATGAAAATTTTAGCAGTTGATACCAGCGCCGTTTGTGCATCTGTCGCTGTGACAGAAAACGGAAAAATACTTTCAGAAAGCAGTATTAATACAGGGCTTACCCACTCCCGTACACTTATGCCTATGATTGACTCTGTGCTGAAAAATGCAGAGATCACTCTCGATAACATAGATATGTTTGCCTGCAGTGTGGGCCCCGGCTCTTTCACAGGTATCAGAATAGGCGTTGCGGCTATCAAAGGGCTTTGCGATGCTCTCGGCAAAAAGTGTGTACCCGTCTCTACACTTGAAGCGCTGGCTTACAATCTTGTTGGCAAAAGCTGTACTGCAGTCAGTGTTATGGATGCTCGTTGCAATCAGGTTTATTGCGGCATCTTCCTTATCGACGACGAAGAAGTCACAAGACTCACAGAAGATATGGCTATCAAAATTGATGACCTCGGCAAGCTTTTAGAGGACTATGAAAATATCATCTTTGTCGGTGACGGCGCTAAGCTTTGTCATAATGCTCTCGGCTATACAAAGGCTCCTGCCAACTGCGAATATCAGAAAGGTAGCAGTGTGTGCTTTGCCGCTGAAAAACACATAGATGAAGCTCTCGACTCAAAGGAGCTTCTGCCCGTATATCTGAGACTTCCCCAGGCTGAGAGAGAGCTCAAGGCCAGACAAAAACTTTAAATTTCAGCCTCTTCTATCTGAAGAGGCTTTTTTCTTGCAGTCTGCGGTAAAGGGGAAGCGGGGGCTCCGTGACAGCGACCTATGTAGGTCGCTGTCCGAGGACGCCCGCAGGCGTCCTCGTGCCGAACTTTGTTCGGCAACGGAGCCCCCGCCCAACCTCTTCATCAGACTTAAAATACAGCACTTTTACACCTTTACAAAAAGTGCAAATTGTGATATCATAGTCTCATAATATTTAATCGAAGGAGAGATAAAAATGATAGCTTTAGGTGCAGACCACGGCGGATACCACTTAAAAGAAGAAATCAAAAAACATCTTGAAGAAAGAGGCATTGAATATAAAGACTTCGGTACATATACACCCGAATCAATCGATTATGCAGCAATTGCTTATAAGACTTGCAAATCAGTAATTTCAGGTGAATGCGAAAAAGCAATCCTTTGCTGTGGCACCGGTATCGGTATCTCAATGGCTGCTAACAAGGTTAAGGGCATCAGAGCAGCTTGTTGCAGTGACTATTTCAGCGCTAAATTTACACGTCTTCACAATGATGCAAATGCTCTTTGCCTCGGCGGCAGAGTTGTCGGTGCAGGTCTTGCTCTCGAAATGGTTGATGTTTTCATCGACACAGAGTTTGAAGGTGGCAGACATCAGAGAAGAATTGACCAGATTATGGCAATTCAGGACGGCACTTTCGAAGAATAATTAACTTAAAAAGCAGAAATGCAGAGAACTTTTTTGTTCTCTGCATTTTTTTGAATCGTTGCTTCAATTCATAGCGTCAGGCAATTCGTTCTTCTCGCTCGCCGCGGGGCGTTACTTTTCTTGAAAGAAAAGTAACCAAAAGAACTTGCTCGTTATTTTGCTTCAACTTCCTGTGAGATGTTGCCTGCAGCGTCAACTGCAACAATAGTGTATCTGTCACTCATACTGCCATCTGCATCTGTGCAGCTGAGTCGGTGGTACCCGTCAAAAGTCTCAGCTCTCTGCAAAAACTTGCCGTTTTTCATTATACGGTAGTGTGATATGCCGATATTGTCAGTAGCCTCACTCCAATTGAGCTCGATGCCGTCATCACTCTGAGTCTTGGTCATTTCACCCATAACAGGTGCCTGAGTCTCAAGGACATAGCCATTATCAACATAGTCGTTATATGTGTCAATAAAGGCTGAGCTTACCTGATTTTCTGAGTAATAGTGGGTGTATGAGAATGTGATGATGTTCTCGCAGTAACGTGAAGCTATATCCATTTGATATGTAAATCTGTCGAGGGTAACGGGTACGTGAACAACATTTTCTGTAGGCTTAGGGTTAAGTATACCTGCACCGAAAGAGTCAGCCACAGCTGAGGTGAAGTTTTCACAGTTTGCCCAGAGTTTAACATCAGCGTGGCAAGAGTCTATTGCCCAGGAATAAACTTCCCACATATCAATCAGGTCATCTACGTCAAGCCATCTCGCACCAACTGCATCCTGAGGTGCCACAATATCACCGTCACGCCAGTGTCCCTTGCTGAAAAGCTTCATCCACTGCATCAGAGCTGCGCTTTTACCGACAGTATAGTAGTTTGACATAAAGGGGCTCATCATCATAGGAATATCGGGGTCAATTTCTGTCGCTTTATCAAGGACAACATTAAGACCCTTGATGATATTGGGCATACCCATCTGCATAAGAACATTGTTGCTGAACTCCATAGTGAAGTACCAACAATAGAAGTTGTCTTCATTGCCGGCATAGTATTTATCATAGATTTCCTGCATCATATCCGCAGTTATATCGCAGACTTCCCCATACTCTTTGGTGAGAGTGCCGGTAGACCAGAGATTATCAAAGGCTGTCAGACCCACGAAAACCTGAATATCTGTGCCCTTTACAGCTTCGAGAGTGTTAGCAAGCACGTCGGTACCTACATCTGCGTTTTCAAAAGCAGGCAGAGCTGTATCGTAGTAAACTGTCCACTCGCCCTCAAGATTTTTTGTGGCGAGATCCTGAATTATAAGGTACTTAACACCGTCTTTTTCCATCATGGCGATTTCATCAGCCCAATCTTCTTCGTCCCAAGAGCTGCTGAGCCACGACTGAACAAAGGTACCGTTGAACTCAGGTGCGCACTTTCTCTCTCCAGGCACACCCATCTCAAAGGGCAACACCACGAGACTGACATATATGACGGTAAAAACTGCCGATATCCAATAGTAAAATTTAGTTTGAATTGCATTCCACATATTATTACCTCCTGAAAGTTTATGCGCTGATTATACCACTCATTGCCATATTTTGCAAGAGCCTTTTGGTACGCGGTCAAGCACATCAAAAACGGCAGGTTTTATCCCGCCGTTTGACTCGAAGTGTTATGGTAAAACCACCATAGTAGTACCGCTGAACTTACTCCATACATAATAATCATTAACCATACCGTGTGATCTGACTTTGAAATAGTATGTGCCGGATGTGAGTTTCTTTGAGACGTTATAAGATGTATTCTTGGTTGTTACAAGCTTCTTATATTCTGAATTCGGATACTTACTATACCAAATCTGATAGTCCTCCGCATTGGCATCTTTAGTCCATTTAAGTGTAGTACCCACTACAGTAACAGAATTAACACCACTCATAAGCTTGACATTTATTGTCGAATACTTACCATATACTCGTTTTTCACCGTCATAAGAAACAGCTCTTATTCTGTATTTGCCTGACTGTGTGATATAACGCTGAGTATTTGAACCTGAATATATACGTTCCCATTTGGCACCGTTATAATAGTAAACCTGATAATAACCTACATTTGGAACCGACTGCCATAAAAGCTTTGTACTGTTTCTCTGCTCATATCTGAAAGATTCAACCTTTGGGACTTTTTTATTGAGAGTCGGTGTTATAATTGCATAGTCAATATGCTTAGTTGCATAAGAGTCATCAAGGGCGCGGGCAATAGACTCATCCATATAGCCTAAATCAGCCTTAGGACAACCTGGAACAAAAGCATCTACATCTTCGGCAGCGATCTTAACCTTATTTTTGCTTGTAATATTCTTAAATATTACCTTCTGCAGATTAGGGCAGTTCTCTGCAATGAGATAATTTTTAGTCTCAGGATAAACTATCTTAGTCAAAGCATCGCACCCACTGATATAGCTGACTGCATTAGTGAAAGTTATTTTCTTAAGGCTGTCACAGTCACCGAAAGCATTAGCACCTATTTCTGTAACATTTTCAGAGATATAAACTTTTTTAAGATTTGTGCCATAAAAAGCATATGTACCTATAGTTTCAAGTGTTTCAGGAACAGTAAACTGCTTAACGCCAGTCTTATAAAATGCATATTTACCTATTGATTTAAGATTATCAGAAAAATAAACCTTAGTTAAATTCTTGCATCCAGAAAAAGCATAATCTTCTATTACTTCAAGACTGTCAGGTAAAACTACTGTTTCAAGATTTTTCAGCAAATCTATACCATTGTAACCACCATTGATACCCTCAAGGTTACCCATAAAAGCACAGTGTCCAATTTCGGTTATACCCTCTTCGATGATAATAGTTTTGATTTCATATAAATAGGAATTATCTGCATCATAAATATCTTCATCGTAGTAATCATCATAATTCAGATTTTCACAAAGACCTGTAAATGGTTTTTCAATTTTCCCCTCACCTCTAAAGTACATAGTACCTGTTACATCGTCAAAGTGATATTCTATGTTGCTCTCTTCGGTGAATTTTTCCCAAGATGCACTTACAGATACCGCCATGCACAGCACTGTAATAACGGTGACAACAAATACTAAACTTAACTTTTTAAGATTCTTCATTATATTTTCCTCCATATTTTATATTTACAATATATCCCTTAATTGTGAAATCTAAATGAAAGCGCTTTATATTTTTTCCTATTCATAAAATTTTACCTTCGAAGTCAGATATTACAGATTGTAACATAATTATTGTAACAAAACGTTACAATAAGTCAAGAGGTGATTTAATGAAGGGTCTCAAACTCATCAGAAAACAGCGCAACCTCAATCAGCAAAAGGTTGCTATGGACTTAAATATTTCCCGTGAAGCCTTATCTCACTACGAAAACGGCAAACGTGAGCCCCGCCTTGATATGCTCGGCAAAATGTCCCGATACTTCAACGTCTCAATTGACTATCTTATAAACGGCGAAGAATTTAAAAAGCAGTAACATCTTTCCTTGGTTGATGTTGCTGCTTATCTTTTTATATATAGTCGGTACCGCGGGCAGGTGCGGCGGCTCCATTAAATCGCCACGGGCGATTTGCACGGGAGAGCCCTTCTGGCTCTCCCGTGAGACGAAGCCGAAGGCTTCGTCTATGGAGCCGCCTCCCACCTCTTGCACTAACTTCCCCGCGTACGAAAAAAGCCTCCCAGATTAACTGAGAGGCTTAATTTATTTGCTATTGTACTATCAAACAAGTTCGATAATGCACATTTCTGCAGCATCACCACGACGGGGACCTGTTTTGATAATACGGCAGTAACCGCCGTTTACGTCCTTATACTTAGGGCCGATTTCATCAAAGAGCTTCTTAACTACATCTTTCTTTGTGATGTAAGCGAAAGCCTGACGCTTGTTGTGAAGTGAAGCATCCTTACCGAGAGTAATCATCTTCTCAGCCATGCTGCGAACTTCTTTTGCCCTTGTAACGGTGGTTTCAATGCTACCCTTCTCAAGAAGATATGTTACCATACCTCTGAGCATAGCGTTTCTGTGATCAGTAGGTCTACCAAGTTTTCTTGAACCTGCCATTAGAAATCACTCCTTTACCGTTAAATAGAATTTGTTTATTCGTCTTCACTGCGAAGATCAAGGCCGAATGAATGAAGCTTATTGATAACTTCATCAAGAGACTTTTTACCAAGGTTACGAACCTTCATCATCTCTTCTTCTGTCTTATTGATAAGATCTTCTACTGTGTTGATGCCGGCACGCTTCAGACAGTTGAATGAGCGTACTGACAAGTCAAGTTCCTCAATAGTCATCTCGAGAACTTTTTCCTTGGCGTCCTCGCCCTTATCGACCATTATCTCTGTATCGTATGCCTCACCTGAGAGGTCGCCGAACAGAGCGAGATGCTCGTTGAGAAACTTGGCACCGAGTGAAACAGCTTCCGTAGCTGATATTGTACCATTTGTCCACACTTCAAGTGTGAGCTTGTCAAAACCAATGTCCTGACCGACACGAATGTCGTCAATTGTATAGTTAGCCTTGAGAATAGGTGTATAAATTGAGTCGATTGCAATTACACCGATCACAGGCTGCATGAGCTTTTTATTCTGCTCAGCTGATACATATCCACGACCCTTGGCAACAGTGAGTTCCATGTTGATGCTTGCATCTTTGTCAAGTGTGCAGATGTGATGATCAGTATTGATGATTTCAACTTCTGAATCGCACTTGATGTCACCGGCAACAACTTCGCCTTCGCCGCTTGCATCAATGTACACTGTTTTGGGTCCTTCACCATGGATTTTGAGAATGACGCTCTTAAGATTGAGTATGATTTCTGTAACATCCTCTTTTACACCGGGGATGGTTGAAAACTCATGAAGTACACCGTCAATTTTCACACTGGTGATTGCGTAGCCGGGAAGTGATGAGAGAAGAATTCTTCTAAGGCTGTTACCTAATGTCACACCGTAGCCACGCTCCAACGGTTCAACGACAATTTTACCGTAGGTACCGTCAGCTGCTAATTCTGCAGTTTCGATTCTGGGCTTTTCAATGCCTATCATGCAAAACCCTCCTTATTAATTTGTGGATGTGTTTTACGCTACAAGATCGAGTCTATTATTTAGAATAGAGCTCGACGATAAGGTGTTCTTCAACGGGAGTTGAAATCTGATCACGCTCGGGAAGAGCGAGCACCTTAGCTTCAAGGTTGTCACGGTTGAGATCAAGCCATGCGGGGATGGGTCTTGATGCGTTAGCTTCAAGAACGGTCTTAATCTTAACGCTGTCACGGCTCTTAGCTCTGATTGAAACTACGTCACCGACCTTGAGAAGGTATGAAGGAATATCAACCTTTTTGCCGTTAACTGTGAAGTGAGCATGAACAACAAGCTGTCTAGCTTCTGCTCTTGATGAAGCCCAACCAAGTGTGTATACAACGTTATCGAGACGGCTTTCGCAGATACGAAGAAGGTTGTGACCTGTTACGCCTGCCTTCTTTTCAGCCATAATGAAGTACTTATGGAACTGACCTTCCTGGATACCGTAATAACGTCTAGCCTGCTGCTTCGCACGAAGCTGAAGACCATACTCAGAATTCTTTTTGCGGCTCTGACCATGCTGGCCGGGAGCATAAGAACGACGCTCAAAAGCACACTTGCCTGTATAGCATCTGTCACCCTTTAAAAAGAGTTTCTTACCCTCACGGCGGCACATCTTACATACCGCACCTGTATATCTTGCCATATGTTTGTACCTCCGTTATACGCGTCTTCTTTTGGGGGGACGGCAGCCGTTGTGAGGAATCGGAGTAACGTCTTTAATCATTGTTACATCGAGACCTGCTGTCTGTAAAGCTCTGATTGCAGCTTCACGACCGGCACCCGGTCCTTTAACATATACTTCAACGGTTTTCATACCGTGTTCGATTGCAGGCTTAGCAGCTGTTTCAGCAGCTGTCTGTGCAGCAAAGGGAGTGGATTTTCTTGAGCCTCTGAAGCCCATTTCACCGGCACTTGCCCATGACACGGCGTTACCCTGTAAATCAGTGATGGTAACGATTGTGTTGTTGAAGGTGGATTGGATATGGGCCGCACCGCGGTCAATATTCTTGCGTTCACGGCGACGGCGAATGTTGGTAGCTTTCTTAGCAACCTTAGCAGCCATAATTTTATCCTCCTATTATTTCTTCTTATTAGCGATGGTTTTCTTGGGACCCTTACGTGTACGAGCGTTTGTCTTTGAACGCTGACCTCTTACGGGGAGACCCTTTCTGTGACGAACGCCACGATAGCAACCAATTTCAATAAGTCTTTTGATATCAAAAGCTGTTTCTCTTCTGAGGTCACCCTCTACAGTTAAGTTGTTGTTGATAAACACAGTAAGCTTTGAAATATCTTCTTCTGTGAGATCCTTAACTCTTGTGTCGGGGTTTACACCTGTTGCTGCAATGATATCCTTTGCAGTCTTGTGACCAATACCAAAGATGTAAGTAAGAGCGACTTCAACTCTCTTGTCTCTGGGAAGGTCAACACCTGAAATACGAGCCATTTAGTTGCACCTCCTAAATTGATTACGTCAATTAGCCTTGACGCTGCTTGTGCTTGGGATTCTCGCAGATAACCATTATCTTGCCTTTACGCTTGATTACCTTGCATTTTTCACATATTTTCTTTACAGAAGGTCTGACTTTCATTAGGAATTACCTCCTTTATGTTACTTAGATCTCCATGTTATACGTCCACGGGTCAAGTCGTATGGAGACATCTCGACTGTGACCTTGTCACCGGGAAGAATACGAATGTAGTTCATTCTGAGTTTTCCCGATATGTGTGCTAAAATCTTGTGACCGTTTTCGAGTTCGACCTGGAAAGTTGCGTTAGGCAGTGCCTCAACAACTGTACCTTCGATTTCGATCATATCCTGTTTTGACATAACTTTAACCCCCTGGGTTTGCTATTTTGTTAAGTGTTTTTCTTAGCATTTTGTTTGTTGCCATTGAGTCCGGTTCAAGGAACTTTCCGGTATCCTTGAGGTGTTTTGCGTTTTTACACTTGGGCTTTTCCAGCTTTCTGTGTTTTCCGTCACACACCAGAACCTTATCGTTTTCAAAGCCTGCTATCACCATCAGTTCACCTTTATCGTGACCCGCAAGTGATTCCATAACCTGCCCTACTTTCAGTTCCATACTTCACCTTATATCTTAGTGAGTATCACGGGGCCGTCTTTTGTGATAGCCACCGTATGCTCAAAGTGGGCTGAGAGCTTTCCGTCGGCGGTCTTTATTGTCCAGCCGTCGGGGAGCTGCTTGATTTTTGCAGTGCCTTGGTTAATCATCGGCTCAATAGCGATTGTCATGCCCGGTAACAGGCGTACGCCTCGGCCGGCTGTACCATAGTTTGGTACACTTGGGTCTTCATGTACTGCTTTGCCGATGCCGTGGCCCGTGAATTCACGGACTACGCCGTAGCCTTTAGCTTCGCAATAACGCTGTACGGCACTGGCTATATCGCCGATCTTGCCGCCGGGTACCGCGTACTTGATAGCCTCATAGAGACTTTCTCGTGTGGTATCCATCAGCCGCTTTGCTTCGTCACTTACGTCACCGCAAGCAAAAGTGGCAGCGTTGTCACCGTTATAGCCGTTTACCCTTGCACCCAAGTCGATGGAGACGATGTCCCCTGACTTAAGTATGCGTTTCTTGCTGGGTATGCCATGAATGACCTCATCATTTATGGAAATGCACGCAGTAGCCGGAAAACCGTATAAGTTCAGGAAGTTTGGTTCAGCTCCCTGACTGATTATATAGTCATGGGCAATCTTGTCAATTTCCCAGGTTGAGATACCGGGTCTGACAGCCTCACCGGCCACCTTAAGCGCCTCTGCCGATATTCTGCAAGCTTCTCTCATAAGAGCGAGCTCGCGAGTCGTCTTCAGCACGATCATGCTTATTCCTCCAAAGCCTTCTGAACAAGAGCTGAAGTATCTTTAACTTCTTCCTGTCCTTCAACTATGAATAATTTGTTTTTCTTTGCGTAGAAATCCTTCAGAGGCTCAGTCTGACTGTGATATACATCAAGTCTGTCCTTTACCGTATCAGGATGGTCGTCAGCTCTGATGATGAGCTCTGCGCCGCAAGCGTTGCAGATGCCATCTTTCTCAGGCTTTTTGTAAAGCAGGTGGTATGAGTTACCGCAAGCGGGACATACTCTTCTGCCTGACATTCTCTCAACAATCTTTTCGTCGGGAACTTCGATATCGATAACTTTGTCGATTTCGATGCCCATTGTGTCAAGAGCCTCAGCCTGGGGAATAGTTCTGGGGAACCCGTCGAGGATAAAGCCGTTCTGGCAGTCATCCTCAGCAAGTCTTTCCTTAATAATACCGATTACGACTTCATCGGGAACAAGCTGACCTTTGTCAATGAATTCCTTGGCTTTAAGGCCCATTTCTGTGCCTGCCTTGAGAGCTGCACGGATAATGTTACCTGTTGATATGGCAGGAATTGAAAGCTTATCGCAGATGTACTCTGCCTGTGTGCCTTTACCTGCACCGGGTGCACCTAAAAGTATTAACTTCATGGTTATCACTCCTTTAATATTAGTCAAGGAAGCCCTTGTAGTGTCTCATCATCATCTGGCTTTCAAGCTGCTTAACTGTTTCAAGAGCAACGCCAACTACGATGATAAGTGATGTGCCACCGAGTGAAAGAGTCAAGGGAGAACCAATAAGATTTGTGAATATTGTGAGAATGTTCGGGAAGAGTGCTACTACTGAAAGGAGAAGCGCGCCCAGAAGTGTCATTCTGCCAAGAATCTTCTTGATATAATCCGATGTGGGTTTGCCCGGACGAAGACCGGGGATCATACCGCTGTTCTTTCTGATGTTGTTAGCCATCTCAACCGGATTGTACTGAATGCTTGCATAGAAGTAAGCAAAGAAGAGAATCAGGAAGAAATAGATGATGGCATAGAACCAGTGGTCTGTTCCGAAAAGTTTGAAGAAACCTGCAAACTTTTCTTTTGTATCTTCTTTAAGGAACATCTCTACCGTGGGAGGAAGAGAAAGAATTGATGATGCGAAGATAACGGGAAGAACACCTGACATATTAACCTTAAGAGGAATGTGTGTGCTCTGACCGCCGTACATCTTACGGCCAACTACTCTCTTAGCATACTGCACGGGGATTCTTCTCTCAGCGTTGTCCATCCATACAATGAAAGCGATCATTGCGAGAAGACAGATTACAACGATGGGAACAAGTGCATAGTAAGCACCGCCCTGTGTGAAGTATGTGTAAAGCATTGTACCTGTTGCAGGAATACGTGAAACGATACCTGCGAAAAGAATCATTGAAATACCGTTACCGATACCCTTGTCGTTAATCTGCTCACCAAGCCACATTACGAAACATGAACCTGCTGTGAGGCAAAGAACAACTACAAGACCCTGGAGCACTGCTGCAAAACCAGTGAAGAGCTGTCCTTCTGCATCTGTTACGATGAGGTAAGGCTCTCTCTGTGCTCTGAGGTAAATGAAGTATGCTGTACTCTGTAAAAGAGCAAGACCGATTGTTGTATAACGTGTGATTGTAGCAATCTTTTTTCTGCCCTCTTCGCCTTCTTTTGAGAGTTTCTCAAGAGCGGGAATAACGACACCAAGAAGTTGGATAATAATCGAGCTATTGATATAGGGTGTGATTGAAAGCGCAAAGATTGTACCCATTGAGAAAGCTTCACCGGTCATCATTGAAAGATAGCCGAAGAAAGTTTCGTCGTTAGCTGAAACAATACTGTCTGTGATAGCTGTGAAAGGTACGGGGATTACGCAACCAATTCTGAAAATCAATACTATAAGTGCTGTGAAAAGCATCTTCTTACGAAGATCAGCGACTTTCCAAGCATTTATGAAAGTACTAATCATATCAGATCACCTCGATCTTTCCGCCTGCTGCTTCAATCTTCTGCTTAGCAGATTCGCTGATAGCGTTAGCTTGTACTGTGAGAGCCTTAGTGATTTCACCGTAACCAAGAACCTTAACGCCATCGAGTACCTTTTTAACAAGGCCCTTTTCGATGAGTGAATCGATTGTTACTACTGCGCCAGCATCATAGTTTGCTTCGAGAGTAGCAACGTTAACGATTGCCATTTCTGTTCTGAAGATGTTGTTGAAACCTCTCTTAGGAACTCGTCTCTGAAGGGGCATCTGACCACCTTCGAAGCCGGGGCGCATACCTCTGCCGGCACGTGCCTTTTGACCTTTGTGACCTTTACCAGCTGTTTTACCCTGGCCTGAACCTGCGCCACGACCAATACGTTTA
>JAZTWC010000079.1:0-5815 GCA_045635665.1 Acutalibacteraceae bacterium | reverse complement strand
GTTGCTTTTTTAGCATACTCCTCTGTTGACTTAACATTACTCTTACCGATGTAAGCTTCAACTGCGTGAGTAAGAGCATCCATACCTGTTGTTGAAGTAATGTGAGGAGGAAGACCTACTGTAAGTTCGGGGTCAAGAACTGCAAACTTGGGTCTGAGTCTCGGGTCGTTAACTGCGTTCTTCTCGTGAGTCGCTGTATCTGTTACAACAGCTGCGAGAGTTGTTTCTGAGCCTGTACCTGCTGTAGTAGGTACTGCAAAGAGAGGAGGAAGCTTATGGTGAAGCTTCAATACACCACGCATCTTTCTGACGGGAATTTTGGGGTTGGTAACTCTTGCTGCTGCAATTTTTGCGCAGTCCATTGGTGAGCCACCGCCGAATGCGATAACACCCTGGCAGTTGTTGTCAACATAGAGAGCGCGTGCATCTTCAATATTTTCGATTGAGGGGTTGGGCTGTGTGCCGTCATATACAGCATACTCAACGCCGGCCTTATCGAGCTCTTCGAAAAGTGAGTCGAGAAGGTGGATACCCATAAGACCCTTATCGGTTACAACGAGAACCTTATTAAGACCCTTGCTCTTGATAAACTCAGGGAGCTTTCTGATAGCGCCGGGGCCTTCAAGAAGAGTGGGTTCAGACCAGTCAAATACGCACATTGCAACTCTGAAGGTCTGCTGATAAACTCTGAAAAAAGCTTTTTTAACTTGCCACATGACAGTTCATCCTTTCAAATGTAAATTAGGTAACTTTAATTTTACTATTTTTTTCCGTTTATTTCAAGAGTAAAAGACAAAGTTTTACTCTGCAAAATAAGTTTTTTGGCAAAAACTTTCATATTTATTGTGTATATAAAGTCTGCAATACGGCAAAACTATATGCGTACACTAATAAAGTGTACTGAAGGAGAATGAATATGTCACAGAACAACAGAGAAAAACAATCCAGAAGAGAGAGCACAAACAACTTTGCGGTTAACCCTCAGAAGTCTGCCGATCCTCCTCAGCCTCAGGGTAAAAACCACAACAACGAACAGAACAGACAGAATAATAACAATCTGAAATAACTCTCTCATTCTTTAAGGTTCCGCTTAACTGGCGGAGCCTTAATTTTTTTGTTCATTTGAGCATTTTTTATTTGACTTGGTATATAAAGTTATGCTATAATTTCAAAAATAAGTTTGAAAATTAATTTATATTTACTACATAGATTATTCAAGATTTTCTTTTAATATAATTAACCTTGCCAACCTGACTTTAAGGAGGACAAAGTGAACGAGTTAAATAAATATATCAATGCCGTTATGGCTTTTATAGATAATATAATCGAAAAAATAAATAATATCAGTTTCCTGAATGTAAATCCTAAAAAGAAGACTCTTGCAATTGTCTTCTCAGCCGCAGTTATTCTTATTGCTATGGTATCGGGAGTTTTTATTGTTGGCGAGCTTCTCGAAGATGAGCCTACAACCTTGCCCGAAGACAGCAGCACAACCGAAGCTTCAGTCACATTACCCATAAGCGACGAAGAGCTCAGAGGAAACTTCCTTCTTGCTCTGACATATGATGAGAAAATATCACTTCTCGGTGTTTTACGTGTGGACTCTGCAGAAAAAACTATGAAGCTTTCTTTACTTTCGGGTGATACTTACTGCAGCTTCAGCAACCTCAAGGGTACAATGAATGACCACTATAAAAACGGCGGAGCAACCGAGCTGTTGTGGGCCGTAGGCGAATACGCCAACATAAGTATTGAGAGATATCTCTTTGCAGATGAAACAACATTCGTCGCTCTGCTTGAGCACATTGGTGAAATGACTGTGGACCTTGAACACGATGTTATCTGCGGCCAGGATGCTGCAAGCTTTGTCATTGAAGAGGGTCATCAGACTCTTATCCCAAACATGATGTCAAAGTATTTCTATTATATCTGCGACAATCAGGATAAATACACAGATGAGATTGCTGATGTTATGGCGCTTTTTGCTAAAGCACTTTTCTGCACAGAGACACCCGAAAAAGCACAAAGCAACTTCGACTATATGATAGGATGTCTTGAGACTAATATTTCAGCCCTTGATTTCAATAACTATAAGGCTCCGATTATGTCTCTTGCAGACCCTGCTGTCCTTGACAATATGACTATAGAAGAAGATATGTCAGCTTTCAGATAAGCAATAAATTAAACTGATATACCGAAATCGGCGCTCACAGGCGTCGATTTCATGCTTTTATTCGTTAAAGTATACTAAAAAACGCCCGGATTTCCGTCATAAATAACATACTTTGCTGTTTTTGTTTATTACACTTGAAATTCCCGCAATTTTAGTATAAAATAACCATATAATCAAGATAATTATATCTTTTATATAGATATTTTTGGAGGTTTTGTATGAATTATCGTCTTACAAAGAAAGAAGCAAAAGAGCTTATTTCAGGTAAGCTCTCACACTACTTCGGTGTTTCTACACAAGAAGCAACCGATGAACAGTATTACAAAGCAGTAGCTCTCGTTGTCAGAGAGCTTATGCATCAGGGTCTTCGTGAGTTCAGAAGCGAAGCTGATAACGTGAACTCAAAGAAGATTTACTATCTGAGCATGGAATTCCTTATGGGTCGCTCACTGAAAAACAACCTTTACAATCTTAACCTTACAAAGGTTGTCGGCGATGCCCTCAAAGATTTCGGTGTAAAACTCGACAAGCTCTATGATTGCGAGCCCGATGCAGGTCTCGGTAACGGCGGTCTTGGCAGACTTGCTGCATGCTATCTTGACGGTCTTGCAACTCAGGGTTACTACGGTATGGGCTACAGCATTCTTTACGAGTGCGGTATCTTCAAGCAGAAGCTTATTGACGGCTGGCAGACAGAGCTCCCCGACTTCTGGCTTCCCGGCGGTGAAGTATGGCTCGCTCCCAGAGAAAAAGATACATTTACCGTACGTTTCGGTGGTGAAGTTATTGACAACTGGGATAACCAGTACCACAGTGTAGAATACAGAAACACAAATGACATCATCGCTGTACCCTATGATATGTTTGTCAGCGGTAAAGACGGCAAGGGCATCTCAATTCTTCGTCTTTGGAAGAGCAAGGCTCCCTCACTTGATATGCACCTGTTTGACCAGGGCCAGTATATGAAGGCTGTTGAGCAGCAGGCTATGGCTGAAGTTATCAGCAAGGTACTTTACCCTGCAGATAACCACTACGAAGGTAAGAGCCTTCGTCTCAAGCAGCAGTACTTCCTAGTATCTGCTTCAATCCAGGATATCGTAAGCAGACATCTTCGTCACTTCGGCAGTGTTGATAATCTTGCTGAAAAGAACGCTATCCACATCAACGATACACATCCTACACTTTCAATCCCCGAGCTTATGAGAATTCTTCTCGACGAGTGCGGTTACGGTTGGGACGAGGCTTGGAACATTGTTACTCAGGCAACAGCATACACCAACCACACAGTTATGAAAGAAGCTCTCGAATGCTGGAGCGAGGACCTTGTCAGATCACTTCTTCCCAGAATTTATCAGATCATCAAGGAAATTGACAACAGATACCGTGCTTACATCTGGAACACAACTTTCGATGCAGGCAAGGTTGAAGAAATGGCTATCATTTCAGGCGGCGTTGTCAAGATGGCTAACCTTTGCGTTGCTACTTGCCACAGCGTTAACGGTGTATCAGCTCTTCACTCACAGATTCTTAAGGATACTATCTTTAATTCATACTACAAGCTTAATCCCGACAAGTTCAAGAATGTAACTAATGGTATCGCACACAGACGTTGGCTCTGTCAGGCTAACCCCGAGCTTACTGCTTATGTAACAGAACTCATCGGTGACGGCTTCATCTATAATGCTGACGAGCTTGAAAAACTCAAGAAGTTTGCTAAGGACAAGAAGGTTCTTGCTAACATCGAAAAGATCAAAACCAACAACAAGAAGGCATTCGCCGCATACGTTAAGGAAAAGACAGGCGTAGAGCTTGATCCCACATCAATCTTTGACGTACAGGTTAAGAGACTTCACGAATACAAGCGCCAGAATCTCAACGCTCTTCAGATTGTTGCAAAATATCTTGAAATCAAGGAAAATCCCGACGGTGACTATGTACCTCACACCTATATCTTCGGTGCTAAGGCTGCATCAGGTTACTTTATGGCTAAGAAGATCATCTCATTTATCTGCGCTATGGCTGATCTTATCAACAACGATCCCGATATGAGAGGCAGACTCAAGGTTGTATATCTCGAAGATTACAACGTAACAATGGCTGAAAAGCTTATGCCCGCTGCTGACATTTCAGAACAGATTTCACTTGCAGGTACAGAGGCTTCAGGTACAGGTAACATGAAGCTTATGATCAACGGTGCTCTCACTCTCGGTACTCTTGACGGTGCTAACGTTGAAATCCACGAGTCAGTAACAGAGGAAAATATGTTCCTCTTCGGTATGACTACTCCCGAAGTTGAAGACCTTAAGAGAAGAGGCTATGTGCCCTCAAATTACCTCAGCGGTAATGCAGAGCTCAGAAAGGTTATCAACTTTATTCAGGGCGGTATAAACGGTAAGCAGTTCCCCGAAATTGCAAACATTGTTAACCACGACCCCTATATGGTACTCGCAGACTTCGCTGATTACAGAGCTACTCAGAAGAAGATTGACGAAGTATGGAAAGACAGAGAAAAGTGGAACAGAATGTCACTTCTCAACACAGCAGGTGCAGGCCGTTTCGCAACTGACCGTGCTATCAATGACTATGCTAGAGATATCTGGCACACCAAACCCGTAAGATAATTATGTATTCACTTGCTATATTTGATCTCGACGGTACATTGCTTGACACATTGGGCGATCTTCACGCTTCAGTAAATTTCGCCCTTAAGAACTTCTCCTTCCCTGAAAGAACAATTGACGAGGTACGCGCCTTTATAGGCAACGGTGTTGTAAAGCTTATGGAGCGTTCTACTCCCGACGGTATCGACGAAGAGACTCAGAAAAGCTGTCTCAATGTTTTCAGAAAGCACTATCTTGAGCATATGTCAGATACAACAGCACCTTTCGTGGGCGTAATCGGACTTCTTGGGGAGCTGAGAGATAATGGCATAAAAATTGCCGTAGTTTCCAACAAACTCCACACTGCAGTTGAGGAATTATGCGAAAGCTATTTCCCCGGTCTTATAGACAAGGCTGTGGGAGTTTCCATCGAAGCAGAGCGTAAACCCTCACCTATAAACGTCATTAAGACGGCAGAGTACTTTAACACTGACCTTAGTGACTGCATCTATATAGGTGACAGTGAGGTTGACGTGCAGACTGCACACAATGCCGAACTTAAATGCATCGGTGTAACCTGGGGCTTTCGCACAAGAGAAGAGCTCATCAATGCGGGCTGTGATCTGATTGCAGACACCTGCAGCGAGATAAAAGATATTATTTTACAATGACAAATACGGAGCTGTCCTATGGATAGCTCCGTATGTTTTTTTATTTGATATTATGTTATTCCTCGGAATTTGTGAATCTGTACACAATGGGCGCGATGATAACGGGAATGAGCAAAACTGCGATTATAACGAAAATCAGCCAAGTTGCTTCATAAGTCGGTACACCGATAATATCGCATATCTCGTCTTGCAGATAATAAAATAATGACCCCACAGGCATACATAAAAATATAGGTATAACCAGAAGCGGTGTTCCACCAAGAATAAAAGCGAGAGGATATACAGCAAAAGGCAAAGCTAATGTTATATATATCGCTTTAAAAGCATTGTTCATAGATTTGCGTTTTGTGAAATAAGCCATCACCGCAGCA
>JAZTWC010000078.1:0-19714 GCA_045635665.1 Acutalibacteraceae bacterium | reverse complement strand
CCTCAGCTTCTCTTCGACGGTGACATTATCGCTGTGGGCGATGAAAGACTCTATTACAGAGTGAAAACAAAAACAGTATCATAAGAAAGGAGAATGACTATGCAACAGCAGAATCCGCGCAAAAATGTCAGCCGCGGCGACAAGGTGAGACGAAAGTATAAATATGTTGACAGAAGCTTCATTCTCTTTCTTCTGACATCCTTTCAGGTTATCTCCTTTACTCCTGTTATATTCGGTGGCGATAAAATAAATTACACCGTTGCAATATATCTTCTCGCTTACATATTATTTGAGTGGCTCTATGTGGGCTTTATGAGAGTTGTACCTAAAAAGGTCAACTTTGAGCTTGAGTTTATAGCTTTCTTTTTAAGTGGTATCGGTCTGTGCTTACAGGCCAGTGTTGCCCCGTCAGGTTTACTCAAACAGCTTATCACGGTTATCGCAGGCGTATTGGTGTACGATGTGCTATTGTGGTTTATTATGGATGTAAAGAGAGTTATGTTTGTCAGAATACCACTTGCAGTTTTTGCTCTTTTATTCCTTGCAGGCTCTTTTGTTTATATCAAATTTGCGGTCGGTGCTATAAATGGTGCTTATAACTGGCTTGCATTCGGTGGTTTTTCAATTCAGCCCTCTGAGTTTGTAAAGATTGCATTTATATTTGTCGGAGCTGCAACTCTCGACAAGCTCCTGACAGCGAAAAACATCTATATGTATATTATCTTTGCTATGGGCTGTATAGGTGTACTTTTCCTTATGCGTGACTTCGGCACAGCTCTGATATTCTTCTTTACATTTATAGTTATATCCTTTATGCGCTCAGGCGATATGCGTACTATCATATTTATCTGTGCGGCTGCTTTAATCGGCGCAGTGCTGATTATCTATTTCAGACCTCACGTTGCTGCTCGTTTTGCGGCATACCGCCACGTATGGGAAGATATTTACGGTAAAGGTTATCAGCAGACACGAGTGCTTATTTATTCAGTATCCGGCGGACTTTTCGGTCTGGGTGTAGGCAACGGTGCTCTGAGAAATGTTTATGCCTCAACCACTGACCTTATCTTCGGCCTTATCTGTGAAGAGATGGGCATTATCATAGCGTTTGCAGTGGTGTTGGCTTTCGCATTTATTGCAATCTATGCTGTTATCAGCTCAAGAAGTGCGCCTTCAACTTTCTATTCAATAGCTGCTTGCTCGGCTTCGGCAATGCTGTTATTCCAGATATGTCTGAATATTTTCGGTATAACAGACTTGTTACCATTGACGGGTGTAACCTTGCCATTTGTCAGCCAGGGTGGCTCAAGTATGATATGCTCGTGGGCGTTGTTTGCTTTCATCAAGTCGGCTGATATCCGAGCTTATCCGAGACTTTATAAAACTTAAGGAGGTAGCAGGATGAGAAATACTACGAGAAGAACATATATTATAATTTTCCTTATTGTTGCCTTTTTTGCTGGTCTTGGCATAATGCTTTATGGTTTTATCTCAGATGGTGACGACTGGGTTTCCAACAGAGCCAATGCTCTTATTTATAAAAACGGTGAGCTTACTGTGGCGGGCACAATATATGACAGCGACGGAGAAGTCCTCGTTTCAACTGAAAACGGACAGAGAAAGTATAATTCGAACTATAATAAGCGACTTTCAACTTTGCATGTTGTCGGTGACTCAGCAGGGTACATCGCAACGGGTGTGCAGACTCTCTATCGCTCAAATCTTATCGGTTACAACTTTGTTGATGGTATCTACGGCACACTGTCAAGTGATGAGGGCGTGGATATAAAACTTACAATTGACGCTGACGTATGCGCTGAAGCATATTCGGCTATGGGTGGCAACAAGGGCACTGTCATAGTATATAATTATGAGACAGGCGAGGTAATATGTATGGTTTCAGCACCGACCTATGACCCTCAGAATAAACCCAAAGATATCGACACCAATACCACCGGCAGATATAACGGAATATATATGAACAGAGCTATCTCAGGTGTGTTCACTCCCGGTTCAACCTTTAAGGTAGTAACAGCTATCTGTGCTATTGAAAACATCCCTGACCTTTACACGAGAAAATTCAAGTGTACCGGCAAAAAGACTTTTGGTAAGGGTGATGTTATCTGCAACGGCGTGCACGGTACTCTTAATTTTGAGAGAGCACTCAATGTTTCTTGCAACAGCGTATTCTCTGAGCTTGCAAACGAAGTGGGCAAAGATAAGCTCACTGAAACCGTCAGAGCATTGGGATTTGGCAAGAATGTAACAATAAGCAAGGCAAAAACTGTAAGAAGTACTTTCGATGTCAGCGACAGCACAAAACTTGATCTTGGCTGGGCAGGTATCGGTCAGTATACCACTCTTGTAAACCCAAGTCAGATGCTGATGTTTATGGGAGCTATCGCAAACGGTGGTAAGGCTATGACCCCTTACCTTGTCGAGGAGTCATCAGAGATAGTTGACGTCAAATCCAAGGTCAACTCCAACATAAAACTCAGCGAGGAAACAGCCAATAAAACCAAAAAGCTTCTTCGCTCAAATGTAAAGAATTACTATAGCGACAACAAATTTCCGGGACTCGAAATGTGTGGTAAGACGGGTTCGGCAGAGGTGTCAAACGGCAGAAGCCACGCATGGTTTGTAGGCTTCAGCAACAAAAAGGACTTCCCTTATGCTATTGTTGTCTGTCTTGAAAACGGCGGTCTGGGTTATACTCATGCTATACCCGTAGCCAACAGGGTTATGCAAAAAGTTTTAAAAGAAGTCGGCTGATTAAAGTTGACAAAACACACCAATAATGATAAAGTAAAAAAGTCAGCAGGGTGCTGACCTAAAGGAAACAATATTATATATATGGAGGACATTATTATGGAACTCAAAGGCACAAAAACAGAAAAAAATCTCCTCGAAGCATTTGCGGGCGAGAGCATGGCAAGAAACAAGTACACCTACTTTGCTTCAAAGGCTAAGAAGGAAGGCTATCAGCAGATCGCTGCTATTTTTGAGCAGACAGCAAACAATGAAAAGGAACACGCTAAGATGTGGTTCAAGCTTTTAGGTGAACTCGGCGACACAGCTGAAAACCTTGCAGCAGCTGCAGCTGGTGAAAACTACGAGTGGACAGATATGTATGACCGTATGGCTCAGGAAGCTGAAGAAGAAGGCTTCGCAGAAATCGCTGCAAAGTTCAGAATGGTAGCAGCAATCGAAAAGAGCCACGAAGAAAGATATCGTGCACTTCTCAACAACGTAGAGATGCAGGCTGTCTTTGCAAAGAGCGAAGAGACTATGTGGGAATGCCGCAACTGCGGTCACCTTGTAATGGGCAAGAAGGCTCCTGAAATCTGCCCCGTATGTGCACATCCTCAGAGCTACTTCGAAGTACGCAAAGAAAATTATTAATCATCAGATTTTATCGGGACGCGGGTGAGACTCGCGTCTCTTTTATTTTGTGCTCGCCAAGGTTAAAAAACAGATCGATTTTGTCGTTTTAGAAAAAAATATTTGTTACGTAATTTTTAAAATAGCATTTTTGCTATTGATTTTATGTTGCATTTATGTTACAACTTTGTGAAAGGAGTGATAACATGAAGTTGAAAAAATTTATAGCGACGTTGCTTGTCGTATTGATGCTCGTATCTTCGCTTTCACTTTCAATATCTGCATTTTCGATAATATCTTTATTTCTGGGTGATGGTTATCGCAGCATCCTCGAGCAGATGGTTGACGCGGATCTGATGTTCAATGACGGCATCGGCCTGAGAAGAAATGGTTATGCTATTGATTACAAATATTATTCGCCTGTAAAAAACAACGATACTACAAAATACCCCCTGGTAATATGGCTTCAGGGTCAGGGCAATAATAAAGAACCCGGAGACCAGCTCAGCGGAAGTGACATAGAAGCCTGGACAACGGCCGAACTTCAACAACGATTTACCGGTACAAACGGAGCATTTATATTTGTTCCTCGTGCACCTAAAAGCTTCGGTTGGGACAAGAGCCTTATCAAGCCGTTAAAAACTGCTATTGATGGTTTTATTGTAAAATACAGAGATAATATCGATGTTACACGCATTTATCTTGGTGGTTACTCTCTTGGCGGTTGGATGAGCTTTAATGTGGCTGCCGAGTACCCCGAAATGTTTGCTGCTATTTTTGTTGCTTGTCCTGCTTTGGGTCTTGCTAAAGATATACCGGGAAAAATTGCGGATATTCCCGTTTGGCTTACAAGCGGAAAAAATGATTTCGCTGTAAACTATAACAATGTAATAAAGCCGACATGGAATAAAATTATGGCAGAAACCAATGTTGCCGGACAGTGCCGTTTTTCAACTCTCAGAAAAACATCTGACCCCCTCGGAAGAGTGCCGTCTTTCGGACATAGTTCATGGGATGCAGTAACTTACGATATGTTTTCGGCTATGGACGGTAAGTATCCACGCATGTCTACTGTTGACGGAAATGGCAACACAGTAAAACTGACTTACCCTAATGGCATGATATCGTGGCTTTCAGACAAAACAAGCAATTATAGCGGACTTTCTGATAGCGAAGTTTATTGTTTTACTGTTATTGGTTCTTTAACCGACGCAATCAGAAGCGTCAAAGAATTTTTTGCCGGCATTTTTGACTGACAATAAGCGCATACACAAAAGCAGTTTTATCCCGATCGATGAAACTGCTTGATTTTTATTTGTTACTCAGAGTGAAATATAATAAATTTTACTTGATTTTAAAATGTTTTTATGTTACAACTTTATTATAGGAGTGATAATATGAAACTTAAGAAAATTATATCAACAGCACTTGCACTTGTAATGCTTTTCGGAATATGTGTAATGGGTGCTCTTGGCGGTTTCGCTGATATTGAAGAAGGACTTTATTATGCTGAGATCCGTTTTCGTGATGGCATCGGACCTGAAACTGATGGATATACCTTGGATTATAAATATTTTTCGCCTGTAAAGGCAGGTGATACTACAAAATACCCTCTTGTAGTATGGCTTCACGGTATGGGTAACGGATTTGAGCCTGGTGATCAGCTTTCCGCAAATGATATTGAGGCCTGGGCTACAGAGGAGCTTCAGAGTCGTTTCAAAGACAGCGAGGGCGCATTTATCTTAGCTCCGCGTTCTTTGGAAGAAAATTATATGTACTGGGAAGAAAGTCTGCTTTTACCTCTCAGAGCAACTATCGATGCTTTTGTTGCTGAAAATAAAGAGAATATTGATCTGAGCCGTATTTACATAGGCGGTTATTCTATCGGCGGAAGAATGGTACTGAAGATGTTGGCTGCTTATCCTGAAATGTTTGCTGCAGGTTTTCCCATTTGTCCTGCATGGGCTCTTGACAAGGCGTCAGCAAAAAAAATAGCCGACATCCCCATATGGCTCACAAGCGGTAAGAAAGATCAGTTGATGAACTATAATATTATCGTGAAAAGAGCATGGAAAAAAATAGCCGCAGAAAGCAATATACCTGAGGAATGCAGATTTTCTACAATGTCCGAAACAGTTTATCCTGACGGTAGTGCTGCACCAAGCGGACACCATTCATGGTTTGCTGTCAATTATGATATGTTCTCATCGACGGATGGTGACTACCCTCTTATGACAACTGTTGACGGTAACGGCGACACGGTCGCTTTGACTTATCCCGATGGTATGATTTCCTGGCTTTCATCAAAGACCAGTAACTATGACGGTACACCGGCAAGTGACAGAGGTAATCTTGAAACTTCAGGAATTAAAATAGAATTTCTGCAAAAAATAGTCAGATTAATAGAAAGACTTTTTGTAGTCATTTTTATAGGATAGTAATAAAATAAGCAGTTTCATCTTATTCGGTGAAACTGCTTTGATTTTTTTTATTTTTTAACTTTAGCCTCGAGTCGGTAAATAGGCTGCCCTAAATCGCTGAATCTCTTTTCGTATTCGGTGACAATGTTGCCCTCGAAGTCGCTGTTGTGAAGGTCAAGTGACACATTCTCAATTCTGTAGTCTGCCGCTGAAAACTCACCGATAGAAAACTCAAAGAAGTGCATATTGTCTGTCTTCTGATGAATTTCGCCATTCTCTGTCAGAAGCTTCTTATAAAGCTCGAGAAAGTCTCTGTGGGTGAGTCGGTGCTTGGCATAGCGTACCTTGGGGTAGGGGCAGGAAAAGTTGAGATAAATCAGCTCGATGCTGTTTTCGGGGATGTACTTGGGCAGATACTCAGCACCACCGCAGATAAAACGTACGTTGGTAAGACCGATGCTCTGTGCCTTTTCCACTGCGGCAACAATTACATTTTTAACCTTTTCCACAGCGATGAAGTTGATATCAGGGTGGCGCTGTGCAAGTTCAAATATAAACTGACCCTTACCGCATCCGATTTCCATGCGTACAGGGTTGTCGTTGCCGAAAATCTCTTTATAGTCAAAATATTCTTTCTCTTCTATAGCCTTGTTGAAGTCTCTTTCGTCGCTTTTTGTCTCGAGTATAAGCTCACTTACGGCGTCAATTCTCTCGTCAAGGTATTTCTTTTTTCTCATTCGCATAATATTTACCTCGTTGTTTTTTTAGCAAGGTCTATTATAATACCGAATGTGGCTTTTGTCAAAAGTTTTCAGCTTAAAACTGATGTTAATTTCAACAAAAAAACGCTGTTCTCTTTGGATAAGATTCCCAAAAGTTAAGGGAGTTGACAGCATCTGTTGACACGAGTGCTTGTGAGATTATATAATAACTCTTAAGTACAGAGCCCTGCGGGCTCAGTGCAAAATTTAAATTTCGGAGGAAATGAAAATGAAAACACTTAAGAAAATTCTTTGCATTGTTCTTTGTCTTCTTACTCTGACCTCAACAATGGTCTTTGCAGGGGCTGAAAACGAAGAGGCTACAGATGAAGTAACAGGTTTTACTCAGGAAGACTTCCTTACCACAAAGGGCAGAAAAATTGTCAATCAGAAAGGCGAAACCGTTCAGCTTAAAGGTGTTAACCTCGGTGCATGGCTTGTAAGAGAAAACTGGCTTGATCCGGATTGTATTGATGTTGAATACAAGTCAAAAATGACAGAAGAAGAGCAGGAAAGATACTGGGGTACCTTCTATGAAGATCTCACAGAAGATCAGAAAAAAGTATTTGATCCCTACTATGGCAAAAAATATGACGGTGAAATGATCTATGATGTATTAGAGGAGCGTTTCGGTGTAGAAAAGGCTCAGGAGCTTCTCAATATTTTCTATGACAACTGGATTACAGAGTGGGACCTTGACAATATCAAGTCAATGGGCTTTAACTGTGTGCGTGTGCCCTTCTGGTACAGAAACTTCTATACAGGCAATGTTTATGATGAGGACTCTAATTTGGAAAAAATCCTTGACGAAAATGGTGAATGGGATTTCTCAAGACTTGATTGGGTTGTAGAAGAATGTTCAAAGAGAGAACTTTATGTTATTCTTGATATGCACGGTGCTGCAGGTTCACAGAGCAGTGCTCCTCATGCAGGTAAAGATCTTGCAGGTGCTCCGTTGATGGCAAAGGGAGAAGAGGGCGACAGATACCGTGAGCTTACAGATGAACTCTGGACAGCTATTGCATCTCGTTTCAACGGCAACCCCGCTGTTGCTATGTATGACCTTCTCAATGAACCTATGTGTGATGTTCAGTGTACAGAAATTGAAAGAAGAATCAAGAACGAATCAATTTATACTCGTCTTTACAATACAGTTCGTGCCGTAGATGCTGATCACATTATCACAATGGAAGCTATCTGGACAGGCTTTGCGCTTCCCAAGACATTCTTAAAGGGCTGGGAGCATGTAGTATATCAGGTGCACTTCTATAACAACTCAGACTTTATCTTCAACTTCTTCCTTCTTCTCACAATTGTTCTTCATCCCAATGTACCTCTTATGGTTGGTGAATTCTATCCTCATGAAAAGACCACCTGGGAAAACTGCTTCTCAACAATGAACAAGCTCGGATACAGTTGGATGCTTTGGACTTACAAGGCAACAGGTGATAAAATGTGGCAATCAGACTGGTGTATGTATGGTTCCAAGGACGGCTTCTGGAGAGCTAAGATTTTCAGTGGTACAGACCAGCAGATCGCAGAAGCATGGTCAGCAGAAAAACTTAACACTCAGACTGGCTTCCAGGATACAGGCCACTATGAGAACAATGTAAAAGCACATCTTTAATTTAAAACAATATTACAGGGTACCCTGCCTTTGCGGTAGGGTACCCTTTTCGTCACATAAGAGCAAAAAGCACAAGTGCCTCTTCAATGCGATTGTAAATCTCATATAGCTCACTTGCAGGCAAAGGGTTTTCTCCTTTGCCTATTTCCATTGTAAAGCCCGGCTTTTTCATCTCGCTGATAAACCAATCCTTAAATCCACCGTGAGACGCAAGGCCGACGTTAGTCACAAGAGTATAGGAACAGGAGTCGGCTAAGATTTTAGCCATCATATTTGACTGAGGCGGTGAGTAGTTCCCATACTGCCAATAAAGCTCTTCGCCTTGTGAGTGCAGAGCCATACATTGTCGGAATTGTCTTATACGGCATAGTCTTGTGAGAGCTTTTGTCTCCGCTTCACTCTCGGGATAGGCTCCTCCAAACTGTCTTGGGGCGGGGGAGGTTATGCCTTTTTCAGCTTCCATCTGCCTTAGCTCATGCCAACCTGCATTAAAATTATGATTTATATCCACACCCATAGCATTGGCATTCCACTTGGAGTAATCGTCACAGCCTATAGTCTCAATGAAAGCCTTTAAGCTTTTGGCACTTTCCTTGCCGTGAGTGGCTATTTCCACACCGTCAGGGTTGACGCAAGGGATAATCGTCACACCAAGTTGAGTCAGTGCCCGTTTCATATCCACACCGCAGAGAAGATGAGAGTGCTTTATACTGTGGCAAAGTCTTTCTGCGAAAAGCATTAGTGCAAGACTTGTTATCCATTCACTGCCGTGAAAAGTGCCTGCATATATGACGGAGTTATCCTGATTGCCGATACTCAGAGAAAAAATTCCACGCCCAAGAGCAGTTCTTCCAACGAGTTCTGCAGATAAAAACGGATATTCAAGAATTAGCTCTTCTATTATTTCTTTATTTGTGTTATAATCAAATGTACGGGGTTTAACTATGTAATTCATTGTTTATCACCTGTCCTTAAATTATAAATATTCATAAACATAAAACTATATGACGAAAGGCGGACATATTATGGCTTTCAGTGAAAAAACATTAAAAGAAAATGAAATATTTGATGGCAAAATTATCAGAGTGCACCTCGATGATGTAGAACTCTCAGACGGTACCAAGACATTTCGTGAGGTTGTCGAGCACAGTGGCGGTGTATGCGTAGCCGCTCTTACAGAAGATGATGAGCTTCTTATGGTCAGACAGTACAGATATCCCTTCCACCGCGAGCTTTTAGAGGTACCTGCAGGCAAGCTTGAAAAAGGAGAGGATCCCCTGGAAGCAGGCAAGCGTGAGCTTGAAGAGGAGTGCGGTGTAGTGGCTGACAAAGTTATATCCTTAGGTGAGATTTATCCCACAGTTGCATATTGCAGTGAGATTATCCGTATGTATGCGGCAACAGGTCTTCACAGTACAAGTCAGCGCCTTGATGAGGGCGAGTTTTTAGGCGTAGAAAAAATCAAGTTTGCCGATGCAATTGATATGGTTATGAAAGGTGATATCCGCGACGCGAAAACAGTTGCAGCTGTACTAAAGCTCAGTATACTGAAAAGCGAGGGTAAAATATGAGTGATTTTATACTTGCTTCGGCTTCACCGAGAAGAAAAGAGATACTTTCAAATGCAGGCTTTAGCTTTGATATAATCGTATCCGATGCTGACGAGAATATAACTGAAGATTTATCCCCTGAAAAGACGGTTGAAGAGCTTGCCAGAAGAAAGGCTCTGTCCGTGTGGGAAAATCACAAAGACTCGGTAGTTTTCGGCTGTGACACTGTAGTGGCAGTGGACGGTAAGATTTTAGGCAAGCCCATAGATGATGCCGATGCTTACAATATGCTGACAATGCTCTCGGGTAAGACACACACTGTTTCAACAGGTGTCTGCATCTGCAGTAAAGATAAAACCGAGACTTTCAGTTATACAACTCAGGTTGAGTTTTATCCTCTGAGTGAAGAGACTATCAGAAGCTATATCGCATCAAAAGAAGGCAAAGATAAAGCAGGCTCGTACGGAATTCAGGGCTATGGCTGTGTCCTTGTCAAGGAGATAAAAGGCGACTATTTTTCAGTAATGGGTCTGCCTGTTGCCGAGAGTGCAAGGGTACTCGCAGACTTTGGCATCTACGGTAAAGTAAAGCTTTGAATTAAAGATTGAAGCTTTGACAAAAATAAAAAAAGTGATAATTTTTTCATTGAGGTATTGAGTATATAAGGTTTTTATTATATAATAAAATATCTTACTGTATCCATTTGAATTTACATCCGGAAGGAGAAATTATATATGTTATTTTCCCAAGATATAGGCATAGATTTAGGCACAGCCAATACCCTTGTTTTTGTTAAGGGTAAGGGTATAGTTATCCGTGAGCCCTCGGTTGTTGCTATCAATGTCAGCACAAAACCTGCCAAGGTTGTTTCTGTCGGTATGCAGGCTAAAGAAATGATAGGCAGAACCCCCGGTTCAATCACAGCTATGCGCCCTCTGACAGACGGTGTTATTGCTGACTTCGATGTTACCTGTGAAATGCTCAAAAAATTTATTCAGAGAGCTCTCGGCGGTGCGTACCTTGCCAAGGCAAGAGTTGTTATCTGCATCCCATCAGGTGTAACCGAGGTTGAAAGAAGAAACGTACACGACGTTGCTATTGAGGCAGGTGCAAAATATGTAAGCCTTATTGAAGAACCTATGGCTGCGGCTATCGGTGCGGGTCTTCCTGTCAGTGAAGCTATCGGTAGTATGATTGTTGATATCGGCGGCGGTACATCAGAGGTTGCGGTTATATCTCTCGGTGATATTGTTTGCTCACGTTCAGTCAGATCTGCAGGTGACAGCTTTGACAGTGCTATCAGCCTTTACATCAAAAAGAAGTACAATCTTCTTATCGGTGAGAGAACAGCTGAAGATATCAAAATCAAAATCGGCTCTGCTATGGAATATGCAGGTGAGGGCCGAATGGAAATCAAGGGCAGAAACCTTGTTGACGGTCTTCCTAAGAATATCACAATTACAAGTGAAGAAATCAGAGAAGCTCTCGCTGATAACGTAAATCAGATTCTTGATGCAATCAAGTCAACACTTGAAAAGACACCTCCCGAGCTTTCAGCAGATATTATGGAGCACGGCATCACACTTACAGGTGGCGGCGCTCTTTTACGCGGTATTGATAAGCTTATCACTCAGCAGACAGGTATGCCTGTTCATGTTGCGGACAATCCCCTCGACTGCGTTGTTGACGGTACAGGTATATATCTTGAAAGTGATGTTCTCGGCAATGTAGGCAAGAGATTCTAAGAGAAAAGAATGGTGTAAAAATGTTGCAGTTTTTAAAAAGTCGCAAGTTTAAAACCTTTATGTTTGTTATATGCGCCCTGCTTGTGGGTGTAATCATAGCTGTTGCAACTTCAAACTCATCATCACCTGTTACCAATGTTATCGGTACAGTTTTCAGTCCCGTTCAGAAAGCGGCAGGGTACATCGCTGAAAATGTGGGATGGCTCGGTGACAGTTTCAGAAGTTCAGGCAGCTATAAAAGTGAAATAGAGAGACTCCGTCAACGTGTTGCAGAGTATGAAAATCAGTTGGTGGAGTATAACGATATGCGTCAGAAGCTTGAGTCGTATGAGACTATGCTTGGCGTTAAAGAAGAAAATCCCGATTTCAAGCTTGAGCGAGCAAATGTTATCGGCACAGACAGCGGTGATATGTTCAAGTCGCTGATTATAGACAAGGGTTCAAGTGACGGTGTGAGTGTAAACGACCCTGCTGTTTACGGCAATTATGTTGTTGGTATCGTCAAGAAAGTGCACCCATCATACAGTGTGGTGCAGTCTATACTCAACCCCGATGTCAACATCAGCGCTCTCGACAGCAAGACAAGAGAAACAGCTTATGTCACAACAACAGCTGAATACTCACTGAAGGGCAGTTGTCTGTTTTCCGGTCTTGAAAGAACAACGGCCGTATCTCCCGGTGGTATCATTCTCACTTCGGGTATCGGCGGTATATATCCAAAGGGTCTTATTATCGGCACAGTATCTGAGGTTTGCGAAAGCGGTTATGACCTTTCAAACTATGCAGTTATTGAACCCGGTATAAATGTCAAAGAAATAGAAGATCTTTTCGTTATTACTGACTTCAAAGGTCAGGGTGTTGAAGAAATTATAGACTAAGCAAAATTTTGCATTAAAAAGAAGGGACGGTGAAAAGAGTGAAGTTTGCAGATAACAAAAATCTATATATAAGACGTGCTCTTTTTGCCTTATTCCTCGCAATTACTGCAGTTTTTCAGCATACGGGCGGAGCAATCCCGTCTATCGGCGGTGCAAAGGCTTTTGTACTCATTCCTCTTATGGTATGCATAGCTATGTATGAAAAGAGTATGGGCGGTCTGAGCTTTGGTGTGCTGGCAGGTGTACTGTGGGACTTTGCAACTGTCAGAGGTGACGGCTTTTATGCTGTAGTAATGGCTTTGGCAGGTTATGCGGCAGGCGCGCTGACGGTTTATGTCATCAGAAACAATATCTTTTCCGCGCTCATTCTCTCTGCAGGTGCATCACTTTTTGTCAGCACAGTCTATTGGTTTGTATTTATTTTCCTCAAAGACTATGAGGGCGCGTGGAATATTCTCGGTAGTTTTTATCTGCCCTCGGCGGTGTACAGTGTCGCCTTTACGGCAGTTTACTATTATCTGGTGAGATTTATTGTCAGACTTACAACAGACAAAAAGCAAAGCAAGAAATATTAATTACTTTTAAGTGTATTCCCCTATAATCACTAAATAAAGAAAGGAGCCGTTTCATATGAATCAGAAAGCAAGCAAAAAGCGCGGCACGTCGGCCATAGCTTTTATATGTGTTATTTTTGCAGTGTTTCTTGTGCATCTTTTCAATGTGCAGGTTATCGGTACCGATGAAGAAAATCAAGCTGCTGTATCAGTTGTATCTGTGCCGGTTCCTTCCATAAGAGGTGAAATCCTTGACAGAAACGGTTATCCTCTTGTAATAAATAAGCAGGTCAATAAGATAGTTTTTAACTACCTTTCTTTCCCTAAGGATTACACCGAAAGAAACAAGATTATGATTGAGCTTATCCGCATATTCCGTAAAAACAAGGTTGAGTGGAATGACAATCTGCCTATCCTTTTGGATAAAAACGGCAAGCTCGTATTTAATAAAGATAAGCCTAATGAGGTTTCATACCTTAAAAGCGAAGCTTTCCTTGACCTTAACTATTATGCAGATGTTGAGGACTGTTTTAATGCTCTTGTGAGCAAGTATAAGCTTGAGGAATACTCCCTCAAGGATGCGAGAAATATCGCTTCTGTTTATTATTCGATGGTTAAAGACGGCTTCAATACAGGCCGTAACTATGAGTTCGCAACTGATGTTTCAAGTGCTCTCGTGTCAGCTGTCAAAGAAAGAAGCGACCAGTTCCCGGGTGTTGACGTGCAGGTATCAAGTGAGAGAGACTACTACGATGGCACCCTTGCACCTCATATTTTAGGCATCGTTGCCAATATCAGTGACAGTGAATATGAAAGCAAAAAAGATCAGGGCTATACCATCAACGATATGATCGGCAAAAGCGGTATCGAGTCTGTAATGGAAAGTTATCTCAGAGGAAAGAATGGTGTCAAAACCATAACTACCGATGCTGAGGGCAACAAGACTGAAACCTATACTGAGATGCCCGAGCAGGGTAACACAGTTGTTCTTACCATAAGCAGAGATCTTCAGAAAGTCGCACAGGATGCACTAGCTGAGGGCATAAAGAAGCTTCAGATATCAACAGAACGAAGCTATATGCTCACAGGCTCTGTTGTGGTAATGGATACGAGAAGCAACGAAGTGCTTGCTATTGCGTCGTATCCCAATTATGACAACTCAACATATCAGGAGGACTATGACAAGCTTTCAGCTGATGTCAGCAAGCCTCTCTGGAACAGAGCTCTCAAGAGTACTTATACCCCCGGTTCGACCATCAAACCTGCAGTTGCTATGGCGGGTCTTGAAGAAGGTCTTATTCAGGGTAACACCGGCATTGTTTGCACCGGCCGTTACAGATACTATAAAGACTATCAGCCCGGTTGTACCAACACCCATGGCTATCAGAATGTAGTCAACGCAATCTTCAACTCTTGCAATATCTATTTTTACGAAACAGCAAGACGTCTCGGCATCGAAAAACTTAACAGCTATTTCTCTATGTTCGGTCTCGGAGAGCCCACAGGTATCGAGCTGTCAGAAAGTGAAGGTACAGTTGATACTGTTAAGCATCGAGAGGTAAAAGGTGAGCCGTGGACTCCCGGTCTTACAATTCAGGCAGGTATCGGTCACGGTGACAACCAGTTCACACCCATACAGCTTTGCTCCTATGTTTCAACTATTGCCAACAAGGGTACAAGATATAAGGCTCACATCATCAAGAGTGTAAAGAGTTCGGATCTTTCAGAGACAGTTATGCAGACAGAGTCTCAGGTGCTTTCTAAGGCCAATTTCTCAGACGGAAACTGGGATCTTGTACACCGTGGCATGCTTCTTGTAGGTACAAAGAGTTACGCTAACTTCTCAAAGGTACCCTGCAAGGTTGCAGCCAAGACAGGTACAACAACAGTATCAAAGACAGTAAACGGCAGAAAAATAGAGACCTACAACGGTTTCCTTATTACATTTGCTCCTTATGAAAAGCCTGAAATTGCTATATGTGTCAGTGTTGAGGGCGCAGGTAGCGGTGGTTCAACAGCACCTATCGCTTCAGCAATTATGGAGCACTATTTCGCTGAAAAAGACACTCAGGAAAATAACCAGTACGAAAACAGCTTATTAAAATAAACTCAGAGGGGGCGATCCTTTGGCTCAGAAAATCGTTATAGCATCGGGCAAAGGCGGTGTTGGTAAGACATCTGTCTGTGTGGGTATTGGTAAGGCTCTGCATGCCTTGGGCAAAAGAGTGTTACTTATAGACTGCGACTGCCTGAGAAGTCTCGATGTACTTACAGGTGTTACAGAAAAATTAGTGTATAATTTTGGCGACGTAATTTTCAGCAGATGCAGCAGCGACGAAGCTCTATATGAAAACGAGGGCATAAGTGTTGTCACTTGTCCCGATAGTTATGAGAACATCAGCGACTACTCAATGAAGTGGCTTATCAGCAAGTATGAGCAGGATTTTGACTTTATTCTTCTCGATGCTCCCGCAGGTATCGAAAGAGGTTTACAGCTTGCTCTGAGCGTAGCTGACAGAGCTATAGTTGTGTCGACTCCCGACCTTGTATGTGTGAGAAGTGCTTGCATTGCCGGCAGAGAAATAGAAAAAGCCGGCTTAAAAAATATACGTCTGGTAATCAATCGTGTATCAAAGAGGGATGTTGTCAGAGGAAGACTTATGAATTTTGATTCGGTTATTGATGCTACTCAGATACAGCTTATCGGCATAGTGCCTGAAGATCCGAAGATCCGACTCGGTGCTATGGGCAGAAACATATATAAAAAAGGTCAGGTTTCCTACAGAGCCCTGACAAATATTGCCACCAGATTATCAGGCCAGCAGGCAAGACTCAAGGTGTAATGAAAAAACGATTAATATTTTCCTAATATGATGAATAATATTTCAGTGAAATTTATCAAAAAGTATTGCAAAACGACATTTTTTTTGTTATTATATGATTAATTAGGCAAGTATGAAAAACGTTATGTTTTTTTCACTTAAGGAGAAAGGTGGAAACTATTTTGAACATTGCACTTATAGCACATGACGCAAAAAAAGAACTTATGACACAGTTCTGCATAGCGTATTGTGGCACACTCAGTAAACACTCCCTTTGTGCAACAGGTACAACGGGCAAAATGGTCAGCGAAGCAACCGGTCTTAACATTGTCAGATTCCTTTGCGGATATCAGGGCGGTGACGAGCAGATTGCGGCAAGAATCGCTTGTAATGAAATCGACTTACTCCTTCTTTTCAGAGATCCTCTTACTGCGAAAAAAGAGGAGCCTAACGAAGCAAATCTTTTAAGACTTTGCGATGTACACAATGTGCCCGTTGCGACTAATATCGCTACAGCAGAGGCTCTTGTGCACGCCCTCGAAAGAGGCGACCTTGATTGGCGTGATATTGTCAATCCCAAGGTTGGATTTTAAGTTATATACAATTTGATAGTATTAAAAGCGATGACGGAAAAGAGTAACCCTTCTACCGCACCTCAGAGAAAAGCACCTTGGCTGGAAGTGCTTGTGCAAGGCGATGGGTGAAGACATTCCCGAGCTGACGAAAGTCCGTTTGCCGCGTTAAGGCATCGAGTGGAGCACTTATGTGTTCAATCGGGGTGGTACCGTGGAGTTTCAGCTTCATCCCCAATGCGATATGCATTGAGGATGGAGCTTTTTTAATTGTGAATCGCGGGGAACCCCCGTCGAGTAGGGAGGATTTTTCCCGCCGAGGAAGTCCGCATTTTTGGTTACTTTTTGTGCGGTAGCAAAAAGTAACGCCCCGCGGCGAGCGCAATAAAAAATATGGAGGATGAATATGGCAAGGTTAGAGCAAACCCTTAACGGTAATTTCGAGCAGATATTAAGAAAAATCGAAAACGAAATAGTAAGCGGCAGTATGTCGGCTTCACTTGAAGATTCAAGCGATTTTCGTAGCGGTGATGCTAAGTGCAGTGTACGCGTCTTTGAACGCTACAGTTATTCAGGGGGCAACCGTGTAAGTATGAGTGTTACTCTGTTTCAGAACGGCAACGAGCCTGTTCATCTTTCGGCTATTACATCAGGTGGAAGTCAGGCAATGTTTTTTAAGGTCAACACTTTTGGTGAAGAAGCCTTTCTTGATAAACTAAGAGAATTGTTGTAATTCAGCTGAAGCACAAACTTTACTCTTAAGAAGTAACTTGATTACTTTTTGTGCGACAGCAAAAAGTAATACCCTACGGCTAGTGGATACAAACGATAAATTTTTGGAGAAGCGATATGAGTAAATATCCTATCAGTAAAGACTTTTTCCCTTTTTCACATTTTGCTCCGCCAATAAGCGAGAGGTTTCTCGCTATAGCGGTAGCGAATATGAAAACACCTAAGTTTATATATAAAGACAAAACTGTTGATGTCAGGCGTCTTGAAGTGAGGAGCTATGACGGTGAGAATATCGAATGCTTCTTTATGTCTCCGAAAGCCCTGAAAGATAAAGCTCCATGCCTTATCTATATTCACGGTGGCGGATTTGTTCTTTCGGCGGCAGGATACCATTATAAAAACGCTATGCGTTATGCAAAGCAGGTCGGTTGCAAAGTGGTTTTTGTCAACTATCGTTTGGCGCCGAAAAATCCTCATCCCGTTTTCTTTGAGGACTGTTATGCGGCAATGTGCTGGACATATGACAATGCAGAAAAACTCGGCATAGATAAAGATCGTATCGGTATCGGCGGCGACAGTGCAGGCTCGACTCTGGCAGTTGGTGTATGCATGATGGCAATAGACCGAAAGCACCCAATAAAATTTGTCTTTCAGATGCTGCCGTATCCTTTCCTTGATGCACGCAACAACAGCGAGTCCTGCAAGAAATATACTGATACCCCTATGTGGAATTCCGTTCTCTCAACACGTATTGCCCCTATGACAAAAGTAGACAAAAATCGCTCTGATTACGTCTACTTTTCACCGGTTGAGGCAGAGAGCTTTGATGGGATCCCACCTGCATATATCGAAACGGCTGAATTTGACTGTCTCCATGACGATGGCATTTTATATGCTGAAAAGCTTCGTTCGGCAGGTATAGCTGTAGTCCTGAACGAAACCAAGGGCACAATGCACGGCTTTGATATTATGCAAAAATCAGAGATAACCCAGGATGCTCTGAAAAAGAGAATCGAGTTTATGAAAGATAGATTTTACTTGATAGATAAATAAGGATTTGCAATTATCTGGATAAAATAAATTTCATTGCCCTCGCCGGGCGGGCGTTACTTTTTGCTGTGCCCTCTTGCGGTTCCCAAAATTCATTGCGGCTTGGTGCGCCTATGAATTTTGACCGCTGCGCCATTCTCACCTCGCTTTATCCGCCACTGGCGGTGCTTCGGTGACGATGCCCAAAAAGTAACCAAAAAGGCGAAATTATTGACTACTAATTGGAGGATATAAAATGGCTTTAGTAACAAAATCAATCAAAGGTACTCAGGATACCTTACCATCAGAGAGCTACAAAATTCAGTTTGTTGAACAGTCAGTTCTCGAAATCGCTAAAAATTACGGCTACAAAGAAATCAGAGTGCCCGTATTTGAACACACCGAGCTTTTCCAGAGAGGTGTAGGCGATACCACCGACGTTGTGCAGAAAGAAATGTACACATTTGAAGATAAGGGTGGCCGCTCAATCACACTTCGTCCCGAGGGTACAGCAGGCGTAGTTCGTTCATACATCGAGCACGGCCTTTTCAATGAGGCTCAGCCACAGAAGGTCTGCTACCTTATTTCCTGCTACAGATACGAGAAACCTCAGGCAGGCAGACTTCGTGAGTTCCATCAGTTCGGTTGCGAGTGCTTTGGTACAGCGTCACCTGCAGCTGACGCTGAGCTTATCTCACTTGTCAATGATATTTTCGCTTTCCTTGATGTGAAGAATCTCAAGATTCAGATCAACTCTATCGGTTGTCCCGAGTGCAGAAAAAATTATCACAAGGCACTTCAGGAATACTTCGAGAGCAAGAAAGATGACCTTTGCGGCACCTGCCTCGGCAGATTAGAGCGCAACCCTATGCGCATACTCGACTGTAAGAGCCCCGTTTGCTCAGACATCGCTAAGGATGCTCCCAAGGTGACAGATTATCTCTGCGACGAGTGTGATGACCACTTCAAAAAGACTCAGCAGTATCTCGATGCTATGAACATTCCCTATGAGGTTAACCCCTCAATCGTACGCGGTCTCGACTATTACACCAAGACAGTATTCGAGTTTGTTTCAACTGAGATCGGTGCTCAGGGTACCGTTTGCGGTGGTGGCAGATATGACGGTCTCGTAGAAGAAATCGGCGGTAACCACACTCCTGCTCTAGGCTTTGCTATGGGTATGGAAAGACTTCTTATGCTTATGGAAGCTCAGGGTATTGAATTCCCGCCCGAAGCAAAGTGTGACCTCTATATCGCACCAATGGGCGAGAATGCTACTCTCAAGGCTTCACAGATAGCTTCAGATGTCAGAGGTAACGGTATGCACGCTCAGTTTGATATTGTGGGCAGAAGTGTTAAGGCTCAGATGAAGTACGCTAACAAAATCGGAGCAGCTTACACAGTTGTGCTCGGTGACAGCGAAATTGAAGTAGGCGTTGCCAAGGTCAAGAATATGGCAGACGGCAGCGAAACCGAAATGAACATCGACGATATCGCAGAAGAAATTATGCGTCTTTCAATCAATGACTCCCTCAAAGGCTTTGAGGTTGAGGGACTCGATATCGCATCATTAATGTAAATAATACAATTGATATAGAAAGGAAATTACAGTTATGGATTTTATGACAGGACTTAAAAGAACAGAC
>JAZTWC010000077.1:0-4556 GCA_045635665.1 Acutalibacteraceae bacterium | reverse complement strand
CACATAATCAAAATTAGCCATACAAAACTCAGCCGATTTATACTCAGACAAATCGGCTTTCCTCACAATATTAAATTTATTCAGCGATGATATTCTTTCTTTCCTCTGTCTTTCTGAGGAATGAATCTATCTTGATAGTAACACGCTCGTGGGTACCCTTGCCGATAACTCCGGCATTGTCATATGCCACAACCTCGAAAGTTGCTTTTCTGCCGTCGAAGTCTGTGAGAGTTGCGACAGTGCGTACGGGTGCACCGAGACTTGTAGCTGCAAGATGCTGAATATTTACCATAGTACCTACTGTTGATATACCATCGGGTAAGAACTGCTGACAAAGCTCAGCAGATGCCTGCTCCATAAGTGCAATCATATAAGGTGTAGCGAGCACCTGAAGATTACCGCTTTTCATACTTGCAGCAGTCATACTTTCTTCTACAGTAATATTAATTTCGTGTACTGTACCTATTTCCATTTTAATTTCCATATTAAAACCTCAATAAATTTATCTATTAATCAAATCTTGTTGCAAAATCAAATACTTTTGCTCTGTTTTCGTCGAGTACAATGTTACTTTCACCGTAAATCTCTGTCTGTACTCTCTGTGCGGCAAGCGGGAAATCCATAAATACTACCGCGGAGTTGCCTACATAACCTGTACGGAAAACATCATTATCACTCAATGCGAACTGTGTAATTTCATAGTTGATCCAGCCCTTAGTGAGAGCCTGAGCCGCATATGAAAGTATCTGCGACTTGGTAAGATCAGTCTTTACATAAGCAAACAGCGCATCAAGTGTGTTGTTGAGCTGACTAAGTGAAGCACTCTTCGCACTCTGAATGAGAGAAGTTATAACCTGTCTCTGTCTTCTTGTACGGCTGACATCACTGTCATAGTCACTCTTTCTGATTCTTGCAAAAACAAGTGCCTGCTTACCTGTAAGCTTAACGGCAGGGCCTGCCTCAATGTGAAAATCAGGATTTGTTCTGTTAATATAGTTTGCCTCGTACTCCTGCACTTCTACTGTAATACCGCCAAGGGCATCAATGATATCACGGAAAGATGAGAAGTCAACAGCAACAAAGTGGTCAATATCAATCTTGAAGTTCTTTTCGATGGTATCAATAAGTGCATCAGGTCCGCCATAAAGATATGATGAGTTTATCTTTGCGTAACTGTCCTTGCCTGCAAGATTCATATAACACCATGAATCACGGAAGAAAGAGCACATACTGATTTTTTCTGTTTTTTTGTTAAGGGATACGAGTATCAATGAGTCTGAGCGACCGCCGTTTTCCAAAGCATCCTTTGAGTCAAGACCTACAAGAAGTATATTAATTACATTCTTACTCGAATAAAGCTCACCGCCGTTGTTAGCCCACTGATAAAGAAAATCATTGAGAGAACCTGCAGAGTCTATAGCCTGCATAATTTCAAGATCTTCTTCTTCAAAAATAACTTCACTGGTAACACCTGCGTTTTCACCTGATATAACCGTATCGTCACCTGTATCCATAAGGTCAAGTTTTTCTGTGATATAACCCATACCAACAGTTACACAGCAAAGCAACATAACAAGAAGAAAATAGAAATTCTTTGCTCTTCTTTTTTTATCTTTCCAGAGAAATGCCGAGACAGGATTTACCTTTTCAGGTTTAGCTTTCCTTGTTTTTGTTTTCTCCTTAACGCTCATTATTCCACTTCTTTCTTTTTGACATTCAGAAAAAGCTTAAAAGCCGATTTTTATTATTAATATAAAACTCAAATAAAGCTTAAAAACCGGCTTTCCAATTTTTATTCCTGAGTTGTTTCAGTTTCGTTTTCTGACTGCTCTGTGATATCAGTTGTTTCTTCTTCATCACTTGATGATACTGCAGTGGCGGAAACTAACTTTTCACCCTCGCTGACTCTCATAACGCGTACACCCTTTGAGGTACGTGAAACTGTGTTGATCTGAGAAGCCTTGATACGGATAATGATACCGTCAGATGAAATGAGAATTATATCGTTGTCATCACCAACAAGAAGTACTGATGCAACCTCACCGTATTTTTCAGTGTGATAGTTGAGTACACCCTTACCGGCTCTGGTCTGAACACGGTATTCGTCGTGATTACTGAGTCGGCCGAGACCTGTCTCTGAAACAGTAAGAATCTTCTTGCTGTCATCCTGATTTTCAGGAATTACGCACATACCGACAACTTCGTCATTTTCTTTAAGCTCGATAGCCTTAACACCACGGGCTGTTCTACCGATGGGACGGCAATCGTTTTCATTGAAGCGGATACTCATACCGCCTCTTGTTGCAACGAGTATATCATCGTTACCGTCTGTCAGACGTACCCAGGCGAGTTCATCGTCATCGTCAAGGTTGATAGCAATAATACCGCTCTTACGGATATTCTTATACTGTTCAAGGTCTGTTCTCTTGATGATACCTTTTTTGGTAACCATACAGAGATATTTAATATCTTCACCGCCGAAGTCGGGTACTCTTATCATTGAGCTGACTTTTTCATCACCCTCAAGAGGAAGCAGATTAACAACGTTCATACCCTTAGACTGCTTACTGCCCTCGGGAATTTCATAACCCTTGAGTCTGTATGTCTTACCCTTAGTAGTAAAGAACATAATAAAGTCATGGCTTGAGCAGGTAAACATAGTCTCTGCTACATCTTCTTCACGTCTTGTCATACCCTTTACACCACGGCCACCTCTGTTCTGAAGTGAATAAACCTCAACGGGCTGACGCTTGATGTAACCGAGAGTAGTGAGAGTATAAACACACTCTTCCTCGGGGATAAGGTCTTCAATATCAACATCACCGCTGACAGCAGCGATTTCTGTTCTTCTGTCGTCAGCAAATTTATCTCTGATAACCATTGCTTCAGTTTTGATAAGTTCGAGTACCTTAACCTCTGAGCCGAGGATTTCTGTATATTCAGCAATCTTAATCTTAAGAGCACCGAGTTCGTCTTCGATCTTTGTTCTTTCGAGACCGGTGAGCTGGCCGAGACGCATCTTAACGATAGCATCAGCCTGAATTTCAGTCAGACCGAAACGCTCAATAAGTGCCTGCTTACCTTCGCTCTGATCTTTTGAACGACGAAGAATTGCAATAACTTCATCAATGAAGTCAAGAGCAGTCATAAGACCTTCTAAAATATGAGCTCTTTCCTGAGCTTTCTTAAGGTCGTATCTTGTTCTTCTTACGATAACTTCCTTCTGATGTGCTATGTAATGGTCAAGAATCTGTGTAAGTGTAAGAATCTTAGGCTCGCCATTAACAAGAGCAAGAAGAATGATACCGTAAGAAATCTGAAGCTGTGTATATGAGAAGAGCTGATTGAGTACAACCTGAGGGTTAGCATCGCGCTTAAGGTCAATAACCATACGCATACCCTCTCTGTTAGAGTAGTCGTTGATATCAGCAATACCTTCTATCTTTTTATCTTTTACCAGATCAGCAATTGATTCGATAAGTCTGCGCTTATTTACCTGATAGGGAAGCTCAGACACAACAATCTGGAATCTGCCGTTTTTACCTTCAGCAATTTCAGTTCTTGCGCGTACTACAATCTTACCTCTACCTGTGCCGTATGCAGCTCTGATACCTGAGCGACCCATAACAATACCTGCTGTGGGGAAGTCGGGACCTTTGATATGCTGCATAAGCTCGTCGAGAGATGCATCAGGATTGTCTATATAGTAACACATACCGTCAATAACCTCACCAAGATTGTGAGGAGGAATGTTTGTAGCCATACCGACAGCGATACCTGTTGATCCGTTAACAAGAATGTTAGGAAATCTTGAGGGCAGAACGGTAGGCTCTTTGAGACGGTCGTCGTAGTTAGGAGCAAAATCAACAGTATCCTTATCAATATCTGTGAGCATCTCCATTGAGACCTTACTCATTTTACTTTCTGTGTAACGGTAAGCAGCAGGTGGGTCACCGTCTACTGAACCGAAGTTACCGTGACCGTCAACGAGAATATATCTTGTTGAGAATTTCTGTGCAAGACGAACCATTGCATCATAAACTGATGCGTCACCGTGAGGGTGATAGCTACCGAGCACTGAACCTACTGTGTCAGCACATTTACGGTATGCCTTTTCAGGATAAAGTCCGTTCTCATGCATAGTATAGAGTATACGTCTGTGTACAGGCTTCAGACCGTCTCTGACATCAGGCAGAGCACGGGAAGTGATAACAGACATTGAGTAGTCAAGGAATGACTTTCTCATTTCTCTGTTCAGGTCAACGTCAATAATTGTTTGATTTTCGTAATTTAAATTTTCCATTTAATCACCATCTTTTCAGGTTATATATGAATTAACTTTTATCTTAATTTTCTAATCTATGATATTTATTTCTGAAGAGGTTTTCTATAAGGTTAGATATCATTGTATATCTTTCACTGTCGAGTACAGATTTAGGAATAATAAGCAAACTGTTGTCGTTGAAAGCAAAATATATATTTTCCCTGCTTTCAAGTATATTCTGTATCATCTGAAAACCGTAGTGTTTTTCACTGTGACTTTTTATATTTTCATT
>JAZTWC010000076.1:0-44990 GCA_045635665.1 Acutalibacteraceae bacterium | reverse complement strand
GTCAAAGCCGTGAAGTCTTCCCTTTGTACCGAACTGCATTGTTGCCGCATGGTCACCGATACTGCTTCCTTTTCCTAAAGGCTCAACTCCGTAGATTTCAACCGGGTCGGCAAGAAATGGTGTAAACATACCGATAGAGTTGGAACCTCCGCCTACCGATGCACAGATTGCATCAGGCATAATTCCTGTCATTTCCATAAACTGGTCTCTTGCTTCATAGCCGATAACAGTCTGGAAGTCTCTGACCATCTTTGGGAAAGGATGGGGGCCGAGAGCAGAGCCGATACAATAAACAGCGTGGTCATACTCTTTGAGATATGCTTCAAAAGCTGCGTCAACAGCTTCTTTGAGAGTTTTTAAGCCGTGGGTAACGGGAATAACGTTTGCACCAAGCATCTTCATACGGATAACGTTGGGATGCTGTTTTGCGATATCAACCTCACCCATGTATACGTCGCACTCCATACCGAAGTATGCAGCAGCCGTTGCGATGGCTACACCGTGCTGACCTGCACCTGTCTCAGCGATAAGTTTTGTCTTGCCCATATATTTTGCAAGCAGACCCTCACCCATACAGTGATTGAGCTTGTGTGCGCCGGTATGGTTGAGATCTTCTCTCTTGAGGTAAATCTGGCAGTTACCGAAAAGCTTTGAAAGTCTCTCGCAGTGGTAAACGGGAGTGGGTCTGCCCTGGAACTCTTTTCTGATTCTGCGAAGCTCATTGATAAACTGTGCTGAGTGACAGATTGCTTCATACGCGTCATCTGCCTCTTTGAAAGCAGGCTCTAATTCGGCAGGTAAAAATGCACCGCCGAACTCGCCGAAATATCCGTCTTTTGTCGGGAATTTTTTTAAGTAGTTTTCGAAATCTCTGTAGTTGTTCATAGCAATAATCTCCTTTTGTCTCTAAAAAATAAGAACCTGCTCCATAAAGGAACAGGATAAACTGCAGCCACCTAAATGGGTTTCACGTACAATCATACGCTCTCATCATAACGGTTAGAGTTTCCGTCGGCGCCTACTTAAGCTTTCGGGCCGCCCTCACAAGTCCATTCCCCTATCGGTCCGCTGTCACATTCCACCAACTGTGACTCTCTGTAAACTTCTCTGACAGGATACTACTCTTGCTCATCGGTTTAATTATTAACTTGCTATCATTTTAAAGTATAAAAATCCATTTGTCAATAGCATAAATAAATTTTTTATGATATAAATTGTTAGTTTAAGGTGCTCACGGCAGATCTTTAGCAAATTCCGACAAAACCAACCTATACAAACTGTGCACATCTACAAAAGTATTTCAATATTTTTACTTTATCTGTTGAGCTGTATGGTATAGTATATCCAAGAGTAACATTATATCAGCGATACAAATGACAACTATGAAGCCGGGGATTTTTATTGCTTTTCTAAAATCTTTGTGCTATACTTTTAACATAAAAAGGAAAAGGAGAAATGAAAATTGGATAAGAAAGCACAAAAACAGATTGACGATACCCTCGCAACTCTCAGACAGCTCGATGACAATGTATGGATCATGCAGTATAAGAGCAACTACGGTCTCGACAAGCTCCTTGACAAAGGTTGCAGCAATATTATGGACGCGGTTACATTCCTGCAGAAGGAAGTTCAGTTCCCCGCCCTTGAAGTAAACCCTGAACACAGCGGTTTTGCCTGTTCAACTTTCAATGCAAAAACTCCCGACGGCAACTTTATACTCGGTAGAAACTTTGACTACAAAGCAGCACCCTGCCTTGTACTTTGGACAACTCCCGAAAAAGGCTATCGCAGTCTCAGCGTTGTCGATACAACCTTCTTCATTCACGGCACAAAATATATGCCTTTAAAAAATGCAAAGAGACCTCTTCGTGTTATGGGAGCTCCCTATATGTCAATGGACGGCATCAACGAAAAGGGTCTCGCTTTCGCTGTGCTTGAAATCAAAACAAAGGCAACCAAACAGCAAACTGGCAAAAAGCCCATTATCACCACAGTTGCTATCAGAGCCGTACTTGATAAGTGTGCCACTGTCGATGAGGCTATTGACCTTCTCGCTTCTTATGATATGCACGACTCAATTTTTATCAACTATCATTATCAGGTTGCTGACGCCAACGGCACAAGTGCTATCATTGAGTATGTTGATAACAAGATGCACGTTATCCGTCAGGAAAAAGAGGGCGACTGTCTTGCTCTGACCAACTACTTCCTTACCCCCGGCGGTGACAATCACGACGGCAGAGGCTATGACCGTTACGAAAAAATCATGGTCACCCTCAAGGATAAAGACGGCACTGTTACCGAAGATGAAGCTATGGAGCTTCTCTCAAAGGTAACCCTCAACTACCGTCACCCTGCTCTCAAGCATATGGTTATCACCCTCTGGAGCAGCATTTACAACTGCACTGAAAAATCAATGCTTATGTGCGCAGGTATGGACTACGGCAAAAAGTATAAGTTCACCCTCGATAAGCCTTGTGAGTACACAGTGCTTTGATTTAAAACAAATAAGAAAACCCACTCGTTATGAGTGGGTTCTTTTTTTATCTTAGCTATTAAAGGATTTCCTTTGCCTCGCCGAAGCTGAGTTCGCCTCTGAGAAGCATACCGATTACCTTAAAGAGCATTGTGAGCCAACGAAGTGCTGCAACAAAAATGCTTTCTGTTGAAGGCTCATCAACAGCTAATGTCATAAAGGGAAGCTCTGCGATATTGTCTTCAGTCATAGCACTGAAACTGTTTGAAGCGTCATCAAATACATTGAACTGGCTGTAACCGTGTGAAGCATTGAGACTGTCAACAGTTACATTATCACCGTTAAGGAAAGCAAAGATCACGGGATTTGTCTGTTTGTCAACGTTATGATGAGCATTCTTGAATATCCATGTTGTTTCGGGTGAGTAGCAGGTTGAAAGGTCAACCATCTTATCGGGCGCAATATACTTGCCTTTACCCTCTGCTACGCGATCAGCAATATAGTCATCGCTGAATGTCTTGCCTATTTTGGCACAGGTTGCACCCATAGTAGCATGCTCGAGGCTTACAAGACCGTCACTGAGGATGTCAGCATCAACGGTAATAGGAGCATTAAGGTAACCGTACTTACCGAGGAAACCAATGTGGATTCTGTTTGCCTTTGCTTTGTCATAGAAAGCTGTAAGGTTACTTGAAATTTTCTTTCTGTATTTCTGGATCTTTTCAATAAGACCCGCATATTTTATACGGGTTTCTGAACCCTCAACACCAAACATAAGGTCAAGAGCATCGTCCATATCTTCTTCAGCTACGCAAGTCCAGTTGTTTACCTGAGTCGCAAAACCGATAGCGTGACAAAGAGCAGGCACAAGAGCTTTGTAGAGTTTTTCGTAAAGACTTTCAACGCCATCAAGAGCAGCATCTGTTGCACCGATCTGATTGAAGAATGACATTGTCTCAAATACGATTTCATAGAGAAGATCGCTAAACTCGAAACCTACACCATATCCGTACTTACCGCAATGGTCAAGCTGACCTGCGTATCTCTCAACTATTTTTGCATCGAATTCAATCTGGCCACTGAAAGCCTTGCTGATAAGAGTTGCTTCGTTTGAAAGCACGTCGCTGAACATAACATTCTTGATGTGGCCCTGATCGCCGTATTCATCGATATACGCACTAAGAAGGCTACCGCCGAGACATCTTGCATAGAAGCTAACCTGAGTTGTACCTGCAGTTTTCATAACAGCCTGAGCATACTCGTGAAGTCTCTCAACATGATCATAAGGAGAAAGTCTCCAGTCGTAGCAGAACAGGTAAGCTTCATTGATATTGAAATACCACTTATCTTTTGTCATACCCTCTGAAGTTGCAAGTTCTACTTTACCTACGCTTGTACCGTTTAAAGGATTACCGTTTTCATCAAGACCTGCATCCTTAAATAAGGGTGAAATTTCCTCATAAAGAACTTTTCCGTAGTTATCCCACTTATCAAACATCATACCTTCGAGAACGAAGGGCTTAAGGATGTTTACTGCAGTTTCTACGATTACATCCTTGTCGATACCACTGTCTTCGCCGTTACCGCTGCTCTGCTTGATATTCTCAAATGTAGCAACGAGACGTGTACCGTCGGGATAGTAAAGCGGCTCGCCATTACCACGGATGTAGATAATTGGTGTTTTGCCTGACTGAAATGTTGCAGTTTCAACAGCTGAAGCCGCAGGTGCCATAACAGCAAAGAGCATTGTTACAACTAAAATTACTGATAAGAGTTTTTTCATAGTAATACCTACCTTTCAAAAATTTACCAAGTATTATTTTAACATTTTTTTAGTCATTTGTCAACGAACAATGAACAAACACTACTTTATGCATCAATCTGTGCTTTTTCAGATATCGGCTAAACCTTTATTAAAGAGGTAAAATTGATGATAAACAGATAAACCTGAAGCATTGCAATAGGTATCATTTCCATGAGAGCACTCTTGCCCACGCCGACAAATATCACCAAAAATGTAGCAAGTATCACAAACATACCGGCCGTAAGCATACCAAAGCTCTTTTGCTTTTTACGGTTGATGATAAAGTATAATGTAATAGACAGCATTGTGAAAGCAATAAATATGCCTGTTGCAACCCAGTGAGCTATGCGTTTCGGGTTCCAGTCTTCGATGCTGTGACCGAGAGTAAGAGCAACCACACCTACACTGACTATTGAGAGCACACCAAGCACATCATAGATTTTGTTTTTGTAACCGAACTTGTTGTGCATATACTTTGCATTGAGATAGTTTGCGCCTGATATAAGCAGACCCCAGGCCCAGAACCAACCTTTATGGTCTTCGCAAAGCAGCGAAAGTGTACCCATCTCAGATGCGGGGTTATTGCCCCAGAAAAACGGCAGAGCCAGCCCGTATACAAAAGCACATATGAGCACAGTCATACAAAAAGGTTTTGATAAGATTTTTGATTTTTCCATTTTTACTTCCTCTCTTTTATTAAAAAGTATTAAATCCATGATATTATAACACACTTTATGAATAAAGTAAACACATTATTGTTTTATGCGACTTTATATGTTATACTGTTGCACGGATTAAACAAGGGAGGTTAAAATTATGCCTAAGGCTTTCACTAAAGGTCTGTCTGATGGCTTACCCATCGGACTCGGCTATTTTTCAGTGGCATTCGGGTTCGGTATTATGGCAATCAGCTCAGGTATATCAGCTTTTTTCGCCTGGCTTATATCAGCAACCAATCTCACCTCCGCCGGCCAGGTCGCAGGTGTCGAAGTCATTGCGGGTTGCGGCACTCTCATAGAGATGGCACTGACTCAGCTGGTAATCAACCTGAGATATTCACTTATGGGTTTCTCTCTGACTCAGAAACTCGACAGCAGTTTCACCACACCAAAAAGACTTCTGCTGTCGTTCGGCATAACAGATGAAATCTATGCCGTTGCCGTCTCGCAGAAAGGGCAGATTTCCGCATCATATATGACAGGCCTCATAATCATACCTATCATCGGCTGGACAAGCGGTACCCTTGTCGGCGCATTTGCAAGTCAGCTTTTACCCGAGGTAATCTCAAATGTTATGGGCATTCTCCTTTACGGCATGTTTATCGCTGTGTTTGTACCCGCCGCAAAAAAGAGCAGACCCATACTCACAGCAGTACTCATCGCTATTGCCTTCAGTGTTATCTTCAAATACTTCCTCCCCTTTGTAAGCTCAGGCTTTTCTATAATATTAAGCGCCCTTATTTCTTCCGCTATCTGTGCGGCACTCTTTCCTATTAAGCAGGAGGATAACCCATGAGCATAATAATTTACATAGCCGTTATGGCAGGGGTAACCTACCTTGTGAGAATGATCCCCTTTACACTTTTCAGAAAGCAGATAAAATCAAGATTCATCAGAAGTCTCCTCTACTATCTGCCCTATACAGTCCTTAGTGCTATGACTATCCCCGCTATCTTTTATTCCACAGGCAATTATACCACAGCTATAGTCGGCACAGTTGTCGCTGTCATAGTTGCATTCTTCGACAAGCCTTTGATTGTAGTTGCTCTTGCTGCCGCAGTTTCCGCCCTTCTGACAGACTTTATAATATAGCACAAAATCCCCGCTGAAAAAAATCAGTGGGGATTAATTTTATTCAGCCAAGGCTTTCAAACATATCCGCAAGTCTTCTTGCACTTTCTTTAAGCCTTACTACGCCATCAAAAGCATTATCCTTATCATATGGTTTCATAAACTGGTCTGCCTCAAGGGTAAAATAGCCATTGTAATCTATGTCTTTCAGTGCTCTGACAATAGCCTCAAAGTCAATGCTCATTGAAAAAGGTATCTGATGGCTGTCGTGGATACGGTCATTGTCGTGGATATGTAAAGCCTGCAGACGTGGGCCGAGGGTTCTTATCATATTAACAGCACCGTCACCCGAGCCTTGCATTTCTGCGTGGCCAAGATCGAGACAAGCCACCAGAAACTCATCGTTAACCACATCTATGTGCTTCTTGAAATCTTCACCCGTTGCACAAGCGGCAAAGGACGATCTATTTTTCAGAGGATTCCAGTTCCACATATTTTCTGTAGCGATCTTCACACCACATTCCTTTGCAAAAGGCAAAATATCACGGAACATCTCTGCATTTTCTTCAGCAGTTTTGTTGTTATCCGGGTGAATGATGCAGATTTCACCGCCTGCTTCAGCGGTACACTCAATTGCCAACCTAAGGACACTTCTGACCTCAGGAATACGCACCGGGAAAGGTGCATGAGATTGGTTACATATCATGCCGTTGTCAAGCCCGATAGCCCTGAGTTCTCTTGCAAGTTTCAGATACTTAGCTGAGTTGAGCTTAGCCACACCCGGCAAATGCCAACGCAAAAGCTTGTGCATATCAAACATCGAGAAGTCCCACGCATCAAAGCCTGCCTTGCCGCAAAGCTCAACAGCTTTATGGTTACCGACCTTTTTAGCTATGGATGCAATTTCAGTTGAAATCTTCATATGTATTCTCCTTATATGTGAGTTTTGCTTTTCTGTATCTTATCAGAGCCGTAGAGGCAGACACTATGGCAAGCACCGACCCGAAAGCCGCACCATAGGCCTGGGACAAGAAATTATACACAAGCCAGAAAGGTGCACTGCACAGACCGTACCTACGGATTTTCTGCTCGTCTTCACACCAGAGTCCGCCCGTCTGAAAAACCGCACCAAGAATCGGTATAAGTTCGACAGGGTCACGTTGCACTACGGCGATAACTATCCCCGTTACGGTGATAACAGCAAGACTTACTGCAGCTAGCCATTTTGTGTACGCGCTTAAGCGAGGCGAATTTTTTTTACCCGCCAGGAAAGACCCTGCCATAGACAGAGTATCCATAATCGCACCCGAGAAAGCACCTAGCAATATATACTGAAGCACATACAGAGCATTTGAAATGCAGGTCACCCATACAATATGACTTCTTTTTTTCAACTGATAGCTCAGAAGATAGAGACCTACAGCACAAATACCGATTATCTGTGAAACTATCAGCACCACATCACATCCGCCTTTCCTTATAATGTTATTATTCTACATTATTTTTATTCTGATGTAAAGACAAATCCCCACCGAATTTTCGGTGAGGATAATTCAATCATTATTTGCCCAACTTAAAGAGCATAGTAATAAGCTCCATAAGCCATGTAAGGAGAGCTGTCACAGCAACAAAAATCTTGCCGTATTTATCTGTGGGATTGTCGATTTTATCTTCAGCTTCCCAATTTTCAGTGTTGCAGTTTTCTGTGGTCATTGCTTCAACTTCACCGTCTTTGTCGTTGTCAGGGTTAGTGTATGAGTATACCACAAACTGTGAGGGCCAACAACCATTGTCGATAGTTACCTGCTCTTTTGAACAAGCGATATCATACATAAGTCTTGACTCCCAGTCTGACCAGTTGGAATGGCTTGAGCCTTTGATAAACCATGTTGAATCAGGGAAGAGACAGGTTGATGCATCAATCTGACCGTCGGGTGAGATATACTTGCCGAAGCCGGCTTCTATTCTTGAAGCAATATAATCATCTGAAAGGTCATTATAGATTGTACCTGTAGTTGCACCGAATGATGAACGTCCTACAGAAGCGAACTGATCTGAGGGAAGATTGTTTGTCTCACAAATCGGAAGCACCTGATAGCCGTACTTTGATATAACACCGAAGTTCATACCCTGATCTACCAATGATGTGAGAATTTCGGGGATTCTCTGACGAACAACTTCGTTATAATTATCGAGCTTAGCAATAAGACCTGCATACTTTGTTCTCTTTGCACTGTCCTCAGGCCCGAAAACATATTCTTTTGCAGTGTCGTAATCCTCAGGTGATACGCAAGCCCAGTAGTTAGGCCATGTATAGAATGTTGAAAGAGCAAGGGCTGATGTAACACCCTCAACTAATTTATAATAAATCCAATCTTTTGTTTTGCCGATGATAGCATCCAGAGTGCCTGTTCTGTCAAGCATCTCGAGAGTTGTGTTGATAAAACCGTCGATACTGAAAAGTCCGATTTCGTTACAGTCAGCCAGAACTCTGCTGATAGCCGCCGCATCAATGTTAAACTTACCGCTGATTACTTCACTGAGCATTTCAGCACCACCTACAACGCTACCATCATAAGCAACACCTCTTACATGTTCAGCTGCGTGCTCGGGATAAACTGCAAGATAAGCAGAGACTACGTTTGTACCAAGGCAAGTAGCCATAATGCCAACCTGATTTGTTGTGGTTGCATCCATTACGTCGTCAATATAATCTTTAAACAGCTCTGCTGTTTCAATAGGATCAAGTCTCCAGTCATAGAAGAACCAGTATGTATTGAACACGTAGAACTTCTGGCCGTTTTCTACTCTTGCCATATCTCTGTGTCTCTTATCTTCCATCTCATTCTTTTTCTCTTCTGTCATACCTGTACCGAACTGAGGGTTGCCGTCGCCATCAAGAAGAGATGTCTCAAAAATCTCGCTGATTTCTTTCTGGAGATTCTCGAAGTAAGGATCCCAATCATCGTTGAGCAGACCGTCAACGAGGAATGGCATAAGCACATTAGCTATAGACTGATAGAGAGAGCTGTTACCATCATCCTCTTCTTCACCGTCATCGCTGAAAAGTTTGCCGAAATCCTTATAGTGGAAAACCTTGTTACCGTTTTCATCAACAAGTGGATCACCGTCACCTGAAATACGGATAATAGGAATATCACTCTTGCTCTGTGATGTCCATACGATAGGCTTTGCAAATGTAGGAACAGCCATAGTCGCAAGCATCACAATTGCGAGAATAAGAGAAAGTGATTTTTTCATTGTTTTTCTCATGGTTTTGTCCTCCTGATGTAAATTTTGGTATATCTATTATACGAAAAAGGCTTAAATTTGTAAAGTGTTTTTTGCTTTTAAATAAAAACTACAGACTCTATTCTATTACCAGTTATACATAACCTCAGGGTTATTGAAAATCTCTTCGAGTCTGTTTATAAACGGTGTCAGTTCATAAGCTCCTCCTATTTTATGATCAAAGTTAAGACCCAAGGGCAATATCTTTTTTGTACCCAGGCGGATATTTCCGCTTTCATCTTCATAAACACTCTTTTCTTCCCTGAGCCTACCCATACTGAAAAGGAAAACCTGAGGATAAAGGAGAGGTCCGCTTACAATATTAAAGCCATTTGTATTGCAAATCGCCCCCCAGTTTGTAAAGCACACCGTACCCTCATTAAGTTCTTCAATCTTTACCCGGCAGTCAGGTTGCAGAGGTTTTCTGCCTGTGAGCTTCATAAAGTCTGATTTCAGAGTCTCCGACAAGCGCACAACCTTACCCTTACCAAAAGAAGCACTGACAGCCTGACGAAGAGGGCCGATTATCCTGCCTTGTGACATTTCGCCGATTATGCGCTGTCTCGACACCTCAAACATAACCTCATCAAGTTCTGATTTTTCTAGTCTCTCACGGGCATCAGCCGCCATCAGAGCGATTTCTTTCAGGCTCTTATCTTCAAGCTGACGCAGTTTCATCTGAAATGTTGTGCCGTCTTGCTTACACACCGCCATAGATACATCTATATTCTTTTTGATTATGAGCATACCCGCAGTGGTGGTATGATTGTACTTATAGTGAGCATTCAGTCTCGGAGCCGCCTTAAGACCCTCAACGAGCACCTTAAGCATCACAGTATTCAGTGTCAGTTTGTATCCGCACTCTCTTCTGAGCTTATCAAAAACCTTAATAAACTCAGTCGCATCAGCATCATAAGTTGCACACACCGACGGTGAGTTGCGCTGACCGTTGACAAAGACGTTACTGAGCATCTTGTCACCCATAGTCATATATTCTATTTTGTCTTCCTTTGTGGGCGTAAGCCTTGCAGCCCTCATATAATCTTTAAAACTCATAATGTCCTACCTTTATGTAACTTCATTTTATATTTTCGATTATACCATAAGCCACCACCTATTACAAATTATAAATTATTACTTTTTTACTTCCCGACGGTATACACAAAAATCCCCACCGATTTCTCAGTGGGGATTAAATGCATTAAGCAATAAGCTTATTTGTTAGCAATAGCTGCCTGAGCTGCTGCAAGACGAGCGATGGGCACACGGAAGGGTGAGCATGATACATAGTCGAGGCCAATCTTGTGGCAGAATTCAACTGATGTGGGGTCACCACCGTGTTCACCGCAGATACCGCAGTGAAGAGCAGGGTTAACGGGCTTACCAAGCTTAAGAGTCATATCCATAAGCTTACCTACGCCGTTCTGGTCGAGCTTAGCGAAGGGATCGTTTTCGAAGATCTTAGCATCGTAGTAAGCATCGAGGAACTTACCAGCGTCGTCACGGCTGAAGCCGAATGCCATCTGAGTAAGGTCGTTTGTACCGAAGCAGAAGAAGTCAGCTTCCTTAGCGATTTCATCAGCTGTAAGAGCTGCTCTGGGGATTTCGATCATTGTACCAACTTCGTACTTGAGCTCTGCACCAGCAGCTGCGATTTCAGCGTCAGCTGTTTCTACAACGAACTTCTTAACGTACTTAAGTTCCTTAACATCGCCTGCAAGAGGAATCATGATTTCGGGAACGATTGTCCAGTCGGGATGAGCCTTGCTAACATTGATAGCTGCACGGATAACAGCTGATGTCTGCATCTTAGCGATTTCAGGATATGTTACTGCAAGACGGCAACCTCTGTGACCCATCATGGGGTTGAACTCGTGGAGTGAAGCGATGATGTTCTTGATGTCCTCAACGCTCTTACCCTGAGCTGCTGCAAGAGCTGCGATGTCAGCTTCTTCTGTGGGTACGAACTCGTGGAGAGGAGGATCAAGGAAACGGATTGTTACGGGGTTACCTTCGAGTGCTTCGTAAAGAGCTTCGAAGTCTGCCTGCTGCATGGGAAGAATCTTAGCAAGAGCTGCTTCTCTTTCTTCAACTGTATCTGAGCAGATCATTTCACGGAAAGCTGCGATTCTGTCAGCTTCGAAGAACATGTGCTCTGTACGGCAAAGACCGATACCTTCAGCACCAAGTTCAACAGCCTTCTTAGCGTCAGCGGGTGTATCTGCGTTTGTTCTAACCTTAAGTGTTCTGTACTTGTCAGCCCAACCCATGATACGGCCGAATTCACCAGCGATCTGAGCATCAACTGTGGGGATGATACCGTCATAGATGTTACCTGTTGAACCGTCGATTGAGATTTCTGAGCCTTCTTCAAATGTCTTACCAGCAAGAACGAACTTCTTGTTTTCTTCGTCCATGATGATTTCTGAGCAACCTGATACACAGCATGTACCCATACCACGAGCAACAACAGCTGCGTGTGATGTCATACCGCCACGTACTGTAAGGATACCCTGAGCAGCCTTCATACCTGTGATATCTTCGGGTGATGTTTCAAGACGAACAAGGATAACCTTCTCGCCCTTTTCGTTCCATACTACTGCATCTTCAGCTGTGAATACTACCTTACCGCAAGCAGCACCGGGTGATGCACCGAGACCCTTACCGAGAGGAGTAGCAGCCTTGAGAGCCTTAACATCAAACTGAGGATGAAGAAGTGTATCAAGGTTTCTGGGATCGATCATAGCAACTGCTTCTTCTTCTGCCTTCATGCCTTCGTCAACGAGGTCGCAAGCGATCTTGAGAGCAGCCTGAGCAGTTCTCTTACCGTTACGAGTCTGAAGCATGTAGAGCTTTTCGTTTTCTACTGTGAATTCCATATCCTGCATATCGTGGTAGTGGTTCTCAAGAAGCTGACAAACTTCTGTGAACTGCTTGTATGCAGCAGGGAATTTATTAGCCATTTCAGCGATGGGCATGGGAGTTCTTACGCCGGCAACAACGTCTTCACCCTGTGCGTTTGTAAGGAATTCACCCATAAGTTTCTTTTCGCCTGTAGCGGGGTCACGTGTGAAAGCAACACCTGTACCACAGTCTTCACCCATGTTACCGAAAGCCATAGCCTGTACGTTAACAGCAGTACCCCATGAGTAGGGAATATCGTTGTCACGACGGTAAACGTTTGCACGGGGGTTGTCCCATGAACGGAATACAGCCTGAACTGCACCCATGAGCTGTTCTTTGGGATCTGTGGGGAAGTCAGCGCCGATCTTAGCTTTATATTCAGCCTTGAACTGTTCAGCGAGTTCCTTAAGGTCATCAGCTGTGAGTTCTACGTCCTGAGTAACGCCTCTTTCTTCCTTCATTTTGTCGATAAGCTCTTCGAAGTACTTCTTACCAACTTCCATAACTACGTCTGAATACATCTGGATGAATCTTCTGTAGCAGTCGTAAGCCCATCTGGGGTTACCTGACTTTTTAGCCATTACTTCAACAACTTCTTCATTAAGACCGAGGTTGAGGATTGTGTCCATCATACCAGGCATTGATGCGCGAGCACCTGAACGTACTGATACAAGGAGAGGTCTTTCGAGGTCGCCGAATTTCTTACCTGTGATCTCTTCCATCTTTTCGATGTTAGCCATGATCTCAGCAACGATTTCATCGTTGATCTTGCGACCGTCTTCGTAATATTGTGTGCAAGCTTCTGTTGTGATGGTGAAGCCCTGAGGAACGGGAAGACCAAGAGTTGTCATTTCAGCGAGGTTTGCACCCTTACCGCCGAGAAGTTCTCTCATGCTGCCGTTGCCTTCTTTGAAAAGGTATACCCATTTCTTAGCCATTGGAATCTCCTCCTAAAAATAAAAAATAATTGATTAGTTTATGCAGAAAAAGGGCGTAAAAACGCATACTTTTCCCAGTCCTAAAGATTTTACCAAATTTTTTTTGAAAAATCAACTGTTTTTTGCATATAGATTAAATAAAATTGACCGCAAATTTGTCGATTTTATATAGTGATGTACGAGGTTTTTTCATCCGCTTTAATATTATGTTAAATTTTCGCTTTTTTGGTGGAAATTAAACTCAGTCTATGTTAGAATAATATAATGTAATATTATATCAGGTATTGCTATACCTTTTATCGGAGGTTTTCTTATGAAAAAAGTCATTGTTACTCTTCTTGTCACCCTGACGGTACTGACTTGCTTTACAGCTTGCAAAAAGAATGAGACAAGCCATACAGATAAGGTTGTTGATATTACACCGGTTACAGATGAGGCTACAACAAAAAATGATGTCATCGACTTTGAGACAACAAGACCAAAAGAAGAGCCCTCCACCATCAAGCCTGAAAAAACAATGAAAATCAAGCTTCCCTGGTCATTTATCGTCAATGAAGCAGGCGGAGATGTAGAGGAATACGCTTCTACATACGGATATAAAATCAAGCAGGAAAAAGACGGCTCTGCCACTATGTCAATGGACGGTATAACCTACTCTCTTCTTCTTTCAAAGGTGGGTATGACAACAATTATGGCCTTAGGTGATATTGTTGACTCCGGTGACTATCCCTATACCGTAAGACTTGCAGACTATTCCGAAGATTTCGATTATATCCTTATGCAGGTGGACACTGAGCTGTATAAAAAGTACAAAAATAAATGCAACTATGAGGACCTGGCTTATTTCATCGGTCAGATAGGTCTTTATTATCAGATGTTCACTGTCGAAGAAGACAACAAATGTGAAGTCATTCTCGCAAGTGAAAAAACAGGCAAAGTAGTTTACAGTAACACATACACTAACAAATAAAACAAAGGAGACTGCAAAATGAGTTTTATCGAATTTGACAAAGTGTACAGAAGATACCAGACCGGTGAGATTTCTATATCTGCCGTTGACGGTGTATCCTTCCAGATAGAAAAAGGTGAGTTCTGCCTTATCGTAGGTACCAGCGGTGCCGGTAAATCAACAGTACTGAATATACTCGGCGGTATGGATATCTGCGATGACGGTAAAGTAAGAGTTGCAGGCAAGCCTATCAACGACCTTACAAAAGCTCAGTTGGTTGACTACAGACGATATGACGTAGGTTTCATCTTCCAGTTCTATAATCTTGTACCAAACCTGACTGCTCTCGAAAACGTTGAGCTTGCCACTCAGATGTGCAAGAAGCCTATCAAAGCTGAAAAGATTCTCACCAAAGTCGGTCTTAAGGACAGACTGGACAACTTCCCCTCACAGCTTTCAGGTGGTGAGCAACAGAGAGTTTCAATCGCAAGAGCCCTTGCAAAAAATCCCAAGATACTGCTTTGCGACGAGCCTACAGGTGCTCTCGACTACCGTACAAGCAAGCAGATACTTTCACTCCTTCACAGGACATGCCGCGAAACCGGTACAACAGTAGTAGTCATCACCCATAACAGTGCTTTGGCAGCTATGGCAGACAGAATCATCACTATGAGATCAGGTAAGGTTGTGCAGATTGCAGTCAACGACCACCCCGTACCCGTAGAAAGGCTCGAATGGTGATGCAATGAATATAAACAAAGTTCTGATTATCGACGCACTCAGAACCGTACAGAAGACCCAAGCGCGATTCATTTCAATTATAGCAATCGTTGCATTGGGTGTCAGCTTCTTTACGGGTATGAATGCAGTCGCCCCCGATATGTATGACACCATGCTCAAGTATGCTGCCGACAGCAATATGGCAGATATACAGATTATATCAACGGCAGGTCTCACAGACAACGATGTGTCTGTCATACAGTCCATAAACGGCATCGAAACCGCCGTAGGTGAAAAATTTGTCGACGGTGTAGTCAAGGTCAACGGTAACCCTATAAGTGATACCGACGGCTCCGAGCTTACAGTAAGAGCCCTCCCCCTTGATCTGACCAAGCTCGCCAATGTCAATGCAGGCACAGATGACAGAAGCTTTATGAACAGGCCTCAGCTTATTGAAGGCTCATGGCCAACATCACCCAATCAGTGTGTTGTTGATGACAGTGCTCTTTCCACCCCCGACGAGTTCAAAATAGGTTCGACTATCTCTATCGAAGGTGAAAACAAAGACCTTACCAAGTCTCTGACTCATCAGTCCTTCACCGTAGTAGGTATTATCCGCTCACCTCTTTATATCTCCTATGAGAGAGGCTACACCACTATCGGTACAGGTAAGCTTGGTACTTTCGTATACATTCCCTCGGAAAACTTCCTCGATGACTACTATTCAGTTATGTACATCAAGGTATCAGGCAGTGATAATCTCGATCCTTACTCTCAGGAGTATGACAATCTCATCGGTCAATATACAGACTATATCGACTCCATTTCTCAGGAAATGCTCACAAACAGAGTTGTTTCTCTCAAGACTCAGTACTCTGCCGAAGTTGCAAGTGCAGAAATTGAATATGCTAAAGCAAAAACCGATGCAGAAGCTAAACTTGCCCTTGCCGAAGAGCAGATGAAAGAAATTCTTGACATGGCTGAAAACGGTGATCAGAAACTACTTGATTACAAACAGCAGTATAACGAAAAGGCTTCAGAAGCTAAAAATGCCATTGACTCCGGTAAGTTTGAACACTCCACACAGTATGCAGTCTGGGAATCCAAGATGCAGGAGTATAACGAAACCAAGGCTCTTATCAAACAGCACGAAAACGCAGAGCAGCAATATAACAACGCCAAAACAGAGCTCAATGTCGCAAAGCTTCAGGTAAACTCTATATCTTCAACCGTTGACTATCTCTCTGACCTTGTTGTTACAACCCGTTCAGCTCTTGATCATTTTGAAGACACCCAGTCCGGCGGTGTTGAGGGTATGATTGACCGTTTCCTGGATTCAGGTCTGGCAGGCGAAGAAGTTGACCAGATCATCAGTACCATCAGAACAATGACCGCTGTCGGTACTGCAAGAGAAATGGTAGCCTATATGGAACCTCAGCTTCAGGCTCTTGAAGTCAAACTTGCATCTGCAAAAAAAGACCTTGCCGACGCAAAGACAACTCTTGCTCAGAAAGAGGCAGAGCTCAATCAGGCAGCACAGATGATAGCTCAGCTCAAGCAGGCAGAAGCTCAGATGGAATATGCTGAAGCTGAACTCGAAAAAGCTGAAAAAGAGCTCACCAACGCAGGCTATGATATTCAGTTCGGCGAACTCGAAGTTCTCACTCAGCTCAGCGATCTGAAAAATCAGATTAACCTCTATGAATCAAGTCTCGCTATGGCCAAGGAAAAGGCAACAACCATAGAAGCAGAATTTACAGCAGCAAAACAAAAGGCTGAAGAACAGCTTGAAAGTGCAAGACTTCAGCTTGAAGATGCAAAACAGTTCCTTCTTAATCTCGACTCAGCCAAGTGGACTGTGGCTAACAGAGGCGATGCTCTCTTAGGTTTTGACGGTTATGCTCAGACAGCAGACAGAATCGCTGCGCTTTCTCTTATTTTCCCATGGTTCTTCTTCATTGTTGCAGCTCTGGTATGTCTCAACACAATGACAAGAATGATTGAAGAAGACAGAACAAGACTCGGCACCTTCAAGGCTCTCGGTCTGACAGATACAGAGATTATGTCAAAGTACATCATCTACTCACTTCTGGCCTCTTTAATCGGTAGTGTCGCAGGCTCCATGTTCGGATTTGTGTTCTTCCCCTACGCGGGATCCTTAGGTTTCCAGATACTATTTGATATGCCCAGACTTATTACACCATACCGCTTCTCATACGGTATTACAGGCATTGTCATTTCCGTTCTTATCACGGTTTTCGCAGCTTACCATACCTGCTACAAGAGTCTCACCGTTGTACCCTCAACCCTTATGAGATCAAAAGCTCCCGTATCAGGTAAGAAGATACTTCTTGAAAATCTCCCCTTTATCTGGCGAAGACTGAATTTCACATGGAAGGTTACTCTGAGAAACGTATTCAGAAATATGAAGCGTTTCGTTATGGCTACTCTCGGTGTTGCAGGCTGTACTGCACTTCTCGTTGCAGGCTTCGGTCTCAACGACTCCATCAACTCCACTATGGATAATCAGTTCAATAATGACGACAGAGTATGGAGCTACGATATGCAGATAGTGCTCAACGGCGACTTTGACACTACAGTGGAACAATGTGATGGTTACGAAGCAGTTAAAAACCACTCAATGATACAGACCGCTTCTCTGAGCTATATGAAAGTTTTCAACGCAGTTAAAGAAGACAGCGACAAAATGCTTGAAGTATATCTCCTTGTGCCCGAAGAAGCCTCTGCCCTCGGCAATTACATTAATCTGAGAGAAAGAGGCGCAAAGACACAGCATACGCTCACTGACAACGGCGCAATCATTACCGAAAAGCTGGCTAAATCTATGGGCGTGTCACCCGGTGAATATATTACAGTAAAAATCAACGATGACCAGAAGGTGCAGATTCCCGTTGCAGCAATAACCGAAAACTATGCTTTCCACTATATCTATCTTTCAAAGGCACTTTACAGCAATATCTTCGGTTCAAATCCCAGATACAACTATGTAACAGCAAACTTCGCTGTTGACAACATCTCAAATGAGCAGAAGGTTCAGCTTAACAAAGAGCTCCTTAATGAGTTCGACATCAGCGCAGTTGCCTTTACAGATCAGATTAAGGATTCATTCTCAAACATCCTTGACTCTATCAGCTTTATCATTGTAATTCTTATTGTATCGGCAGGCCTGCTTGCTTTCACAGTACTTTATAACCTGTCAGTCATCAATATCACTGAACGTATCAAGGAAATCGCAACCCTCAAGGTACTCGGTTTCGATGACGGTGAAGTTTCAGCTTACATCTTCCGAGAGAATGTCATACTTTCACTCTTCGGTATGGGGTTGGGTATCATAACGGGTGTACTGCTACACAAGGTAGTACTCTTTATGGCAGAGGTCGACATCGTTATGTACGGCAGAGAGGTTACAATCTTCAGCTATATTTATGCTCTCGCACTGGCCTTCGCCTTCTCAATGTTCGTTAACGTAGTGCTTCACAAAAAGCTCCAGAAGGTCGATATGGTCGAGTCACTCAAATCAATAGAATAAGGTCGTGAAAATATGCCACTGGTAAATATGAAAGACCTGCTCCTCGATGCACAGAAAGGCGGCTATGCTGTCGGATCATTCTCCATAGCTAATATGGAAATGATCCTCGGTGTCATCAAGGCGGCAGAAGAAACAAAATCCCCTATTATCCTTCAGATAGCAGAGGTACGCCTCAACCACTCACCTTTACACATCATAGGCCCCACAATGATAGCCGCCGCCAAAGGCGCAAAGGTACCCGTAGCGGTACACCTTGACCACGGCACAACGTTGGAGTGTATCAAACAGGCACTTGAACTTGGCTTTACATCAGTTATGTTTGACGGCTCACATCTTGATGTGGAAGAAAACATCGCTATGACAAAGAAAGTTATAGAAATGGCAAAGCCTTACGGCGCAGCGGTAGAAGCTGAAATCGGATGCGTCGGCGGCAGTGAAGACGGCAGTGTGGACATCGCGATGAGATGCACATCACCCGACCAAGCAAAGCACTTCTATGATGAAACAGGAGTAGATGCTCTTGCAATTGCCATCGGTAACGCCCACGGCTTCTATAAAGAGGCTCCCGAGCTGAGATTTGACATCCTCGAAAAAGTCAGAGATGCAGTTGAGGTACCCCTTGTACTTCACGGCGGTACCGGCATCGAGCCTGAAGACTTTATCCGCTGTCATCAGAGTGGCATAAAGAAAATCAACATTGCAACCGCAACCTTTGCTTCAGTAGAAAAGCAGGTAAGACAGGACTATACTGAAAGTAAAATCGGCGGGTACTATGACCTTCATCAGAGCGAAATCCTAGGCGCCTACAACAACGCTAAAGCTCATATGGAGATTTTTTACTCAGTAGGCAAAGCCTGAAGCATCAGCGCGTTTTTGGTTACTTTTTGGGCGCCAGCAAAAAGTAACGCCCCGCGGCGAGCGAGGATACATAAATAATAAATGAAATGCCTTACGGCATGAAAAGAAGCTTCGCTTCATGAAATGACCTTATTGTCATGAAAAGCACCTACGGTGCATTCAAATAGAAAGGAAGAAACCATTATGAAATACGTAGAATTTGACCAGAGCAAACCTCTTGATGTTATCCCCATCGGCAGAGTTGCCATCGACTTCAACCCCACAGATATGAACAGACCTTTAGCAGAGAGCTGTAACTTCAATAAGTACGTTGGCGGCTCACCTGCTAACATTGCAGTAGGTCTCGCAAGACTCGGCAAGAAGGTCGGCTTCATCGGTAAGGTATCAGACGACCAGCACGGCGACTTTGTAGTTGACTACTTCAACAAAGACGGCATCGATACATCAAACATCTTCAGAGCTAAAAATGGCGAGAAGATCGGTCTTACCTTCACTGAAATCAAGAGCCCCACAGAGAGCAGTATCCTCATGTATAGAGACTGCATCGCTGACCTTATGCTCGAGCCCGAAGAAGTAAGCGAAGAATACATAGCTTCAGCAAAGGCAATCGTAATCTCAGGTACAGCTCTTTCAATGAGCCCCTCAAGAGACGCAGCTCTCAAGGCTATGATGTTAGCTAAGAAGAACAATGTAGTAGTTATCTTCGACATCGACTACAGACCTTACACCTGGAAGAACAAAGACGAGATTTCAGTATACTATCAGATGGTAGCAAGAAACGCAGACATCATTCTCGGCTCAAGAGAAGAGTATGACCTGACTGAAGCTATCACTGGCGTATGCAAGACTGACGAAGAAAGCGCAAAGCTCTGGCACTCATACGGTGCTAAGATTGTTATCATCAAGCACGGCAAAGACGGCTCAACAGCTTACACCAACGACGGCAAGAGCTACTCAATCAAGCCCTTCCCCGTTAAGGCTATGAAGGGTTTCGGTGGCGGTGACGGCTACGCAAGTGCATTCATCCGCTGTCTCCTTGAAGGTTGGGAGATGATCGACGCTCTCGAGTTCGGTACAGCATCAGCTTCAATGCTTATTTCAGCTCACAGCTGTAGCGCAGCAATGCCCTCAGTAGAAGCTATCGAAGAATTCATCAAGGAAGAAAAAGCCATCTACGGCGAAATGGTAGCGAGAGCGTAAGCGAGCAAAGTTTTGTCAAACTTTTTCAAAAGTTTGCAGAGCGCGAGACAGAGTCTCGCAATACTAAAAAAGATAGTCGCTTGATTTATATCAGGCGACTTTTTTCATATAAAAAAGGACAGAGTTTTAATCTGTCCTTTTGCTTTTTTATGTTACCCTTGCCGGGCAGGCATTCTTTTTCCTATCGTGGAAAAAGAATCAAAAACACGATGATTTTAGATTAAGCCCTGTGCCATCATAGCGTCAGCTACCTTGAGGAAGCCTGCGATGTTTGCACCTGCTACAAGGTTGTAGCCGAGGCCGTTTTCTTCTGCTGCCTTAGCTGAAGCATCGTGAATGTTCTTCATGATCATCTTGAGCTTAGCATCAACCTCTTCTGCTGTCCAAGCGTATCTCATTGAGTTCTGGCTCATTTCGAGAGCTGAAACTGCAACACCGCCTGCGTTAACTGCCTTTGAGGGAGCTACTACCTTACAATTCTTCATAAGATATGCAAGAGCGTCGTTTGTTGTGGGCATATTTGCAACCTCAACATAATACTGGAGACCGTTAGCAACCATCTTTTCAGCTTCCTGCATATTGATTTCATTCTGAGTTGCGCAAGGCATAGCAATGTCAACCTTAACACCCCAGGGCTTCTGACCTGCGTGGAATTCACAGCCGAACTTGTCAGCGTAATCCTGAGCCTTATCGCGGCCGCTTGCTCTCATTTCAAGAAGGTAGTTGATCTTCTCTTCTGTTACAATACCGTCGGGATCGTATACATAGCCGTCAGGACCTGAGATAGTTACAACCTTACCGCCGAGCTCAGCCACCTTTTTAGCTGTACCCCAAGCTACGTTACCAAAACCTGAAACTGCTACTGTCTTGCCCTTGATGTCCTCACCGAAGTGCTTGAGGACTTCGCATACATAATATGTTGCACCGAAGCCTGTTGCCTCAGGTCTTATAAGTGAGCCGCCGTATGAGAGACCTTTACCTGTAAGTACGCCGTTTTCAAATGCACCTCTGATGCGTCTGTACTGGCCGTAAAGGTAACCGATTTCTCTGCCGCCAACACCGATGTCACCTGCAGGTACGTCAACGTCGGGACCGATGTGTCTGTAAAGTTCTGTCATAAATGACTGACAGAAGCGGAGAATTTCTGCATCGCTCTTACCTCTGGGATCGAAGTCTGAGCCACCCTTACCGCCACCGATGGGAAGACCTGTAAGGCTGTTTTTGAAAGTCTGCTCGAAAGCAAGGAACTTCATAATACCGATATAAACTGAGGGATGGAAACGAAGACCGCCTTTGTAGGGGCCGATAGCACCGTTGAACTGAACTCTGTAACCTGTGTTAACATTAACCTTACCGTTGTCGTCAACCCAAGTTACTCTGAATGAGATTGATCTTTCGGGCTCAACCATTCTTTCAAGAAGAGCAGCCTTTTCATATTCAGGGTGTCTCTCAACTACTGTTTCAAGTGAAGAAAGAACCTCTGCTACAGTCTGAACGAATTCAGGCTCGTTTGCGTATTTTTTAGCTACGCTGTCGATTACATTCTGTACATAACTCATTAAGTAAAAACTCCTTTGTACCCTGCCGAAAAGGTCGGTCAGAGTAATAAAATATATCATATTTTATGCTTACGCTTTAACGTGATAGAACGTATTTTACACCTATGCTAAAAAAATTGCAATAATTTGAAAAAATAAAATTGTATTTTGTAAAAACTGTTGAAAAAAATGTTGAAATGTTGATAACTTTGCAAGATGTTGACATAATTTTAAGGCGATTTTTCACTGTAAGATACAGTTTTTTCCACATATAATTTTCATATGGTCAAAACAGCCCTGAAAGTGAGTAACTGCTCACTGTTTTAATCGTTTTTTTCTCTGCTTTCTTATGTGTCAGAGTGATTTTCTGCCGTCTGGTAAATGGTGGACTTTACCCCTCTTGACAAAACCATATGATATTTAGTAAAATAGATAATGGTTATTTATGTATTTCAATAATAATGAAAGAAGGGATACAATATGAAGTATATCTGGGAAAACCCCGAAATCATCAAAGAAAATAAAGAAGACGGTCATGCTCTGGCTCTGTGTTACGATACAGCTGATGCTGCTGCTCAAAGAAAAGACTCTCCCTATAAGCTCTCATTAAACGGCCAGTGGAAGTTCTTCTGGTATAAAGGCGTAGGCTCACTGCCCGAGAAATTCAGAGCTGTGGATTTTGACGACAGCGATTGGGAAGATATCACCGTACCCGGTGTATGGCAGTTCCAGAAAGATTACAGCAAACCCTGGTACTATGCTAACTCATACCCCAACTGCATCTGCGTTGACAAAAAGAAGATACCTTCAATCGACATTGCAGGTCAGGAAGTTGCTATGCACCGTACCACCTTTACCCTCCCCGAGGATTGGGATGGCAGAGAGATTTTCCTTCACTTCGGTGCCGCTAAAGCAGGTCTTGCTGTTTATGTCAACGGCGAGTATGTAGGTTACTCTCAGGGTTCATTCACACCTCACGAGTTTGATGTAACCAAATACCTTCACAAGGGCGTCAATACAGTAGCAGCTGAAGTTTACCGCTATACTGACGGTACCTATCTTGAAGACCAGGATATGTGGTGGCTCTGCGGTATCTACCGTGAAGTTTATCTTTACAGCGAACCCAAAACCTGTATCCGCGACTTCTATATCAAGACAGATCTTATCAACAACTATACCGATGCTGACCTTTCAGCTGATATCCTCATCAGAGACTACAGCGAGGGCGGTAAAAACGTCAAGGTTGAAGCTACTCTTCTCTCTTCAGGCAAACCCAATGTTGTCGGTACAACTGACATTGTAACCGTAAGCGGTGACAATACAATCAGATTCAAAAAGCGTATCGAAAAGCCCGAACTCTGGTCAGCAGAATTCCCCACCCTTTACACTTTACTTTTCAAGATTGAGTGCGACGGAAAGGTTACATACAAAGCTGTTCGTATCGGCTTCAAGCAGTACGAAATCCAGGGTGAAAAGATTCTCGTTAACGGTCAGCCTTTACTTATCAGAGGTGTTAACCGCCATGACTTTGACCCTGATCACGGCTGGGCAGTACCCGACGAAAGATACATTCAGGACCTTGATATTATGAAGAGAAATAATATCAACTCCATCCGTACCAGCCATTATCCCAACGACCCCCGTTTCTATGACCTTTGTGACGAATACGGCTTCTATGTAATGGACGAGTGCGACCTTGAAACTCACGGTGTAAGAAGAAAGAATGTACCCGGTGATAACCCCATGTGGACCAAGGCTGTTGTTGACCGTATGGAAAGAATGGTGCTTCGTGACAGAAACCATGCCTGCGTATTTATGTGGAGCCTTGGTAACGAAGCAGGTGACGGCTCAAACTTCATGAGAATGAAAGAAGCTGCTCTCAAGCTTGACACTACAAGACAGTTCCACTACGAAGGTGACTTCGACTTCACCAAGAGTGACGTTATCAGCCGTATGTATCCCACTGAGGATCAGGTTGAAAAGCTCGGTAAAAAAGAGCCTCTGACCATCGGCTGGTTTGACAATATTGCTAATGCTCTTGCTGCTGACAGCAAACCCATCGCTAAAGAGATGTACACCAAGCCCGTAGTTTTCTGTGAGTATGCTCACGCAATGGAAAACTCACTCGGCAACTTCCAGCAGTATATGGATGCTTTCGAGAAGTACGATAATCTCTGTGGCGGTTACATCTGGGACTTCGTTGACCAGGCTATACATAAGGTCGGTGAAAACGGTGAAGATATGTGGCTTTACGGTACCGACTATAATGAAAAGAAAATCTGGATCGAGCCTCCCTACAACACCTGTGCTATCGTCGGTAGTAACACATTCTTCAATGCTAACGGCATTATTGCTGCTGACAGAACAGAGCATCCCTGTATCCACGAGGTAAGAAAGGTTTACTGTGAAATTCAGGTTAAGGCTGTTGATGTTGCAAATGGCAAGTTCTTGCTTAAGAATAAACAGCTCTTCTCAGATCTTTCAAAATTTGATATAGCTTATGTTATCGCTGAAAACGGCGAGACAGTTTTAGAGGGCAAACTCGAAAGAGATGTATTCGAAAAGCTTGCACCTCTCAGCGAAATGGAATTCACTGTTGACTATAAGCTTGACACTATGCCCAAAGGTGAAGTTATCATCACATTCTCTTTCCTCAGAAGAGAAGACTGCAGATTTGCAAAAGCAGGTTACGAGCAGGGTTGGGATCAGTTTATCATCAAGGCTGCTGATAAGAAAGATGCTCCCGTACTTGAGGGCAAGGTTGACATCAAGGGTACAGATACAAACTTCACAGTTACAGGTGATGGCTTTAACTATACTTTCTCAAAGGGTCTGCTTGTGTCCCTCGAAAAGAACGGTAAGGAATATCTTTCAGGTGCTCTCAAGCCTAACTACTACAGAGCTCTGACCGATAACGATATTGACTTCCTCAACTTCGTACCTCCCCTTATTCCTTTCCATCCTCTTTATCATTGGAGAAGAGCTACTGATATGCTCAAGACAAAGGCTACAGTTATCCGTCGTTATGCTCAGACAGCCTATATTGAAACAACTGTCAGCGTAATGGGTATGAAGGATGTACTTATGACTTACACTGTATATCCCGACGGTAAGATCGATATCACTCATAAGGGTACACCTGCTATGGATATGGTACGTTTCGGTAATGTGCTGACAATGGCAAGAGAGTTTGATCAGGTTAAGTGGTACGGTAAGGGTCCTCACGAAAACTACATTGACCGTCAGGCAGGTGCAAGAATCGCTGTGCACGAGATGAGTGTTTCAGATATGGAGCATCTCTATATGAGACCTCAGGAAAACGGTCACCGTATCGGTGTAAGAATGATGGAAGTAAAGAATACTGACGGTGAGGGTCTGAGATTTACTCAGCTTGGCGACAAGCCATTTGCTATCAACTGTCACCATTACACCATCAATCAGCTTGACGATGCTACTCATATCCATAAGCTTCAGCATCAGGATTTCACTACTGTATGTATTGACCTTACTCAGAGAGGTATTGGTGGTGACACTCCGGGTAATGCTTGTCTTCGTGAGCCCAACATTATGCATAAGGGCACTAATTATGAGTATGGTTTCACAGTAGAAGTGATATAAACAAAACGAGTAAAGTTTTGGTCAAGCTTTTTCAAAAGCTTGTGGGGTGCGGGGCAACGCCCTGCAATAGTAAAAAATATAAGTCGCTTGATTGATTTCAGGCGACTTTTTTTATATGAAAATCTTTCTATATTATTACGTATTGTGGGCTCTGCCCACACCCGCAAACTTTTTGAAAAAAGTTTGACAAAAACTTGCTCGCTGTTTTTATTGACACTCTCTCACTAAAATGTTAAAATCTACCCAAGGAGTGATTAATATGAAAGCTAAAAAAATCTTCAAAGCTGTAGGCTGTGTGGCTCTGACAGCTGTAATCGGTGTAAGTGCATGGAACGCTTATATCCGCAATGAATCAAAAAAATATAATCTCATTACCCTCGATGAACCTGATATTGCACCTGTTGCCACCGACCCTGTGGAAGCTGATATCGAGCTCAGCGAAATCACTATGCATTATGCCGTCTACGGTGACGAGGGCTACCCTCTTATCCTGGTACACGGCAATGGCGGTAACAAAGACTCACTCAAAGAAGCCGCTTCTTACTTAGCAGATGAATATAAAGTATATGTCATCGAAAGCAGATGCCACGGTCAGAGCTCTGACCCGGGTGTAATCTCCTATGACCTGATGGCTAAAGACATTAAAGAATTTATCGAAAAAATGAACCTTGAAAAGCCATACCTTATGGGGCACAGCGATGGCGGTATCAATGCCCTCACTGTCGCTTATACATATCCCGACCTTCTCGGTGGCTTTATCTCCTGCGGTGCCAACACTACACCCAAAACCTTCAAGCCTTATTTCCCTCTCGGTGTCAAAATCCTCGACACCTTCAAGCCGAGTATACTCAACGATATGATGCTGACACTTCCTCAGATGAACGCGGATTTACTCTCGAAAATCACTTGCCCCGCCTATATAGTTGCCGGTGAATATGACATTATGTGGCTGTCAGATACTGTGTTCATTCACGAGTCTATCCCTCATAGCAAGATTGCTATTATAAAAGGTGCTGACCACTCGTCATATATTTCTCAAAACGGTAAACAGGCTTACAGTCTGGCTAAGGAGTTTTTCGGAAGCTTGGATAAATAAAAATTACTCTCATCCCCCTTGCATGGCTCTCACCTTGCAGGGGAGTTTTTACTTGTCAGCGGGTTAGGTGACCCCTTGCAGAAACTTTATCTTAAATTGCAAAATCCCCTTGACATTCACCCTCTGAAGTGGTATTATACTTTCATCGCTTTAAAACTTTAAATTATCGATATGTTTTCAAGTATAATTTATAGGATTTTTAAAGAAAATTTCAGCCCTTTAAAGTCTATATTTCTTTTTAATAAATAAGATTTTATTGTGCTGTAGTATAATAAAAGTTAACTTTATTTTTGTTATCTGACATTATTTTCCGTCAGATCAGAGAACTAAAAAACCAGAAATATCGGAATAAAAAAATAAGGAGTTAAGAAAAATGGAAAAAGCTCTTATGCTCGGCAACGAAGCCGTTGCAAGAGGTCTGTATGAAGCAGGCGTAACAGTTGTTTCATCATACCCCGGTACACCAAGTACCGAAATCACAGAACATGTTACAAAGTATAACGAAATCTACAGTGAGTGGGCCCCCAATGAAAAGGTCGCTTTTGAAGTGGCTTTCGGTGCTGCTACAGGCGGTGCAAGAAGCTTCTGCGCTATGAAGCACGTTGGTCTCAATGTTGCTGCTGACCCCCTTTACACTGCATCATATATCGGTGTTAACGGTGGTATGGTCTGTGCTGTTGCTGATGACCCCGGTATGCATTCAAGCCAGAATGAGCAGGACTCACGTCACCATGCAATTGCTTCAAAGACACCTATGCTCGAGCCCTCAGACTCAGCTGAATGCTCACGCTTTACATCACTTGCATATGAACTCTCAGAGCGTTTTGATACACCCTTCCTTCTTCGCCTTTCAACCAGAGTTTCACACGCTCGCTCACTTGTACCTCTCTCAGATAGAAACGAAGTAGGCGTTAAAGAGTACAAAAAAGACGTTATGAAAAATGTTATGATGCCCGCTATGGCAAGAGGTGCTCACGTAAGAGTTGAGCAGAGACTTCTTGATATGACAAACTTCGCAGATACAGAAGCTGTAGAAATGGGTATCAACTCAGTTGAATACAACGATACAAAAATCGGTATCATTGCTGCAGGTACATCTTTTGTTTATGCTCACGAAGCTATGGGCGACAGTGCAAGCTACCTCAAGCTCGGTATGGTTAACCCCCTCCCCGTAGAGCTCATTAAGGACTTTGCTTCAAAGGTTGACGAGGTTATCGTAATCGAAGAGCTCGATGATATTATCGAGACTCACTGCATCAAACTCGGCATTAAGGTCAAGGGCAAAGAGCTCTTCTCAAAGCTCGGCGAATTCTCTCAGGCTACAATCTCAGCAGTGCTTAAAAACACTGAAGCTGACTGCGAAACTTTCGGCGAAGAGATTCCTCCCCGTCCTCCCGTGCTTTGTGCAGGTTGCCCTCACAGAGGTCTTTACTATGCTCTCAAGGGTATGGGTCTGTATGTCAGCGGTGACATCGGCTGTTACACCCTCGGTGCTCAGGCACCCCTGTCAATGATGGATGCTTGCGTATGTATGGGTGCATCAATCAGCGGTCTTCACGGCTTCAATGTTGCAAGAGGCGAAGATCAGGCTAAAAAGAGCATCGCTGTTATCGGCGACTCAACATTTATCCACTCAGGTATCACAGGTCTTATTGACATCGCATATAACAAAGGCTTCTCAACTGTTATCGTACTCGACAACTCAATCACAGGTATGACAGGCCATCAGAATAACCCTGCAAACGGTCTTACAATCAAGGGTGACCCGACAGTTGCTGTTAACCTTGAAGCTCTCGCAAGAGCAGTAGGCTTCCAGAATGTTGTAGTTGTTGATCCCTTTGACATTGAAACAACAAAGGCTGCTGTTAAGGCTGAACTCGAAAAGAAAGAGCCCTCACTCATTATCTCAAGACGCCCCTGCGCTCTTCTCAAGACTGTTAAACACTCAGCTCCCGTAAAGGTTGATGCTGATAAGTGCATCGGCTGTAAGGCATGTCTGAATGTAGGCTGTCCCGCCCTCTCACAGGTCAAGAGAGAAAACGGCAAATTCCTTGCTGTTATTGATAATACCCAGTGTGTTGGCTGTGGCGTATGCGCATCAGCTTGCAAGTTTGGTGCAATTGAAAAAGGAGGTAACAACTGATGGCAACTAAAAATATACTTATCGTAGGTGTTGGCGGTCAGGGTACTCTTCTGGCATCAAAGCTCTTAGGTAACTGCTTTGTTAAAGAAGGCTACGATGTAAAAGTAAGCGAAGTACACGGTATGAGCCAGAGAGGCGGTAGCGTTGTTACATATGTAAGATACGGCGAGAAAGTTTACTCACCCGTTATCGAAAAAGGCGAAGCTGACATCATTATCTCATTTGAACAGCTCGAGAGTGCAAGATGGCTCCCCTATCTCAAAAAGGGCGGCGTACTTATCTCAAGCACACAGAAAATCGATCCTATGCCCGTAATTATGGGTAAGGCTACATACCCCGAAGACATTCTTAACAAGCTCGCTGAAAAAGACATCAAGCTCGTTTCCCTGGATGCTCTTTCACTTGCAATCGAGGCTGGTACACCCAAATGTGCTAATATCGTACTCCTCGGTGCTGCAGTACAGTTCCTCGGTATCGACAAAGAGATGTGGGTAGATATTATCCGCAGCACAGTACCTCCCAAGACAATCGACACTAATCTCAAAGCTTTCGAGCTTGGTTATAACGCTAACTAACCCCTCGGAGTACAGATGTGTACTCCGTCTATAAAAGAAAGGATCTGAATCTAAATGCCAATCTACAAACCCGAAATCGAATGTGCCTCAAGAACTTATCTTCATGCACTTCAATCAGAAAGACTCGTAAAAATGGTAGAAAACGCTTATAACAACGTTCCTTTTTACAAGAAAAAGTTTGATGAAATGGGTCTCAAACCCGAAGACATCAAGTCAATCGACGATCTTTCAAAGCTCCCCTTTACAGTAAAAACCGACCTTCGTGACAACTATCCCTTTGGTCTTTTTGCAAGACCTCAGAGTGATATCGTTCGTATTCACGCTTCATCAGGTACTACAGGTAAGGCTACCGTTGTAGGTTACACTAAGAACGACATTGAGGTGTGGTCAGATGGTGCGGCCAGAGCTATCAGCGCTGCAGGCGGCACTAAAGATGATATCATTCATGTTTCATATGGCTACGGTCTTTTTACAGGTGGTCTTGGTCTTCACTACGGTGCAGAAAAAGTTGGTGCTACTGCTCTTCCCGTTTCTTCAGGTAACACCAACCGTCAGATTCAGCTTCTTCAGGACTTCGGTTCAAACATTCTTTGCTGTACCCCCTCATACGCTATGTTTATCGGTGAAACATTAAGAGATATGGGTATTGATCCCAAGACTCTCAAACTTCGTTCAGGCATTTTCGGTGCTGAGCCCTGGACTGACGAAATGAGAAAAGAAATCGAAACTCTTCTCGACATCAAGGCTTATGACATCTATGGTCTTTCAGAAATTGCCGGCCCCGGTGTTGCATATAACTGTGAGTGCCAGAACGGTCTTCATATTTGCGAAGACTACTTCTATCCCGAAATCATCGATCCTGATACTCTCGAAGTTCTTCCCGACGGCGAGTTCGGTGAGCTTGTATTTACCTGCATCGGTAAAGAGGCTCTTCCCCTTATCAGATACCGTACCAGAGACATCTGTGCTCTCAACAGAGAAAAGTGTGCTTGTGGCAGAACAACTGTCAGAATGGCTAAACCTAAGGGAAGAAGCGACGATATGCTCATTATCCGTGGCGTAAACGTATTCCCCTCTCAGGTTGAGCATGTTCTTCTTTCACTCAATATGACTCCTAACTATCTTATTATAGTTGACAGAAAGAATAATCTTGATATAATGGAAGTACAGGTAGAAATGATGCCTGATATGTTCTCAGATACAGTCAAGTCCCTTGAATCATCAGAAAAGATGATTGAGGCTGCTCTTCAGTCAACTCTCAACATCCACGCTAAGGTTCGTCTTATGGAACCCGGAACACTTCCCAGAAGTGAAGGCAAGGCTAAGAGAGTTATCGACAACAGAAAGTTGGTATAATATAATAGCAAAGGAGAAAATATTATGATTATTAAGCAGATTTCTATTTTTGTTGAAAACAAAAAAGGCAGACTCGCTGAAATTACAGAGACTCTCTCTAAAGCAGGCGCCAATATCAGAGCTTTATCAATCGCAGATACAACAGACTTCGGTATTCTTCGTCTTATTGTTGATGATGCTGACAAAGCTGCCGCATCTCTCAAAGAAGCAGGCATAACTGTTTCAATCACAAACGTTATCGCTGTTGGTATCGATGACAAACCCGGTGCTTTTTCAGTGCCTATGAGAATACTTGCAGATGCGGACATCGACGTTGAATATATGTATGCTTTCATCACAAGAAACAGCGAAAAGGCTTATGTTATTCTTCGCGTTGCTGACAACGATGCAGCAGCTAAAGCTCTTATGGAAAAAGGCGTTGAGCTTATCGACGAAGAAAAGCTTCACAGCTTAATGTAATTTTTAAGGCAAGGGTACGGGGTACCTTTGCCTTTTTTATTTATACTGCTTAAGATTTAACAAAAGGAGAAAACTATGAGGAAAATTAATCTTTCAACCAACAATTTTTCCCCTACCAACAACGGCATTTTTGAGGGTTGGGGTACAAGTCTGTGCTGGTGGGCAAACAGAGTCGGTTTCAGTGAAAAGCTTATAAAAGACAGCGCAAGACTTTTCTTTTCAAAGGAAGATGGCCTTGGCCTTAACATAATGAGATACAATATCGGTGGCGGAGACGACCCGACTCATAATCATATTAAGCGTACCGATTCGGAGATGCCCGGCTGGTGGAAATACGACGAAGAAAAGAAAGACTTTGTCTTCAACAGCGACACCGACCATAATCAGCTTTCTCTTATGCTTGAAGCTTATAAAACTGCAGGTGACGATGCCTATGTGGAGGCTTTCTCAAACTCACCCCCATACTACATGACAGTCAGCGGTTGCACCTCAGGAAGTAAAAACGCCATCACTACCAACCTAAAAAAGTCTCAGATTGTACCCTTTGCAAAATATCTTGCTGAGGTTACGGACTATATACAGACCAATTACAAGGTGAAAATCAAGAGCCTTGCGGCTATGAATGAGCCTTTCACCAACTACTGGCGATATTTTTCAGAAAAGCAAGAGGGTTGCCACGTTTCCCCGGGCAAAATGCAAAGCAGTGTGCTTGTGGCCACAGCCAATGCCCTCAGAGAGCGCGGACTCGATGATATCACTGTCACAGCCACCGACGAGACAAATACAAAACTGCAGCTGAAAGCTCTCAGAAAGCTCAGCACCGAGGCACTGGACGTTGTGGGCAGAGTCAGCACCCATACCTATGAAAAAGCAACCTCTAAGGTGGGTAAGCTTGCCAGAGAAAAGGATAAAAACATATGGATGAGCGAAACTGACTGGAGCAGTGTCAGCGGTGAAAACTCAGGCGAAATGGGTCCTGCCTTATGGCTGTGTGAAAAAATCATAGAAGATATGAATACCATTTCACCCTCTGCGTGGGTTATATGGCAAATCGTTGCCGCTTATATTTCCCGCGTACCCGACCATAAAGGCAGACTCGATATGCCGGGTGTGCCTGATCTGACTCAGGGTTTCTGGGGAACAGCTTTCGCTGACATAGATAAAGAGGAAATATATCTGACTCAGAAATACTACGCTTTCGGTCAGTTCAGCCGATACATCAGACCCGGTATGACTATAGTGCATACGGATAATACTTCACTTGGTGCTTACGATAAAGATAAAGGCAAACTCGTACTTGTCTGCGTCAACAGTAAAGCCGATGATGAAGAAATCACTGTAGATTTTAAGTCATTTTTAAAGTGTGAATGTAAAATTACACCTGTAAGAACAAGTGGCAGTCTCAGAGACGGTGAGCACTGGAAAGAGCTGGACTCATCCACCGCTGATAAAGGTAAGTTTAACTATACCCTCATGGCAAACAGTGTCACCACCTTTATCATCGATAAAGCGTAACCGTCGCAACTTAAAATAAAACAGAAAGAGGTGTTTTTTATGAGTAAGTTAATCGCTTGGTTTACAGGGATAATATTAGTTGTCTTGGGTGCTTTAGTTGCCTTTGTGCCCTTCGGAAACCCCATATCGGAATATCTTGCGACGAAAAATGCGGAAATCTATCTTGAAGAAAACTATCAGGATACCGACTACTTTGTTGATAATGTAAGCTATGATTTCAAGACAGGCAATTACTATGTTCATATCAAAGCACCCGACAGTGTCGATCGTAGCTTCACTCTTTATGCGGGTACTAACGGCAAAATAACCTTTGATACTTATGAGAGCTCCGTTCTCGATAAATGGAACACTGCCTCGCGAATCAACAGCGAATATTGGGATAAGGTAAAATCTATACTTGAAAGAGACGACTTCCCTTATAATCAGCATATAGCTTTCGGTGAAATCATCTTCAAAGAGAGTGGTGTACCAGTTGGCGAGGATACACCTGACTATGCTTTGTCAACAGCTGACCTTGTGCTTGACGGAGTTTATGATATAGGCGAACTGGGTGCCAAGTCCGGCAAACTTACAGTATACATATACGATGAGGATATAAGTATAGAGCGACTGGCAGAAATACTTCTGGGTATAAAACAATTCCTCAATGATAACAGTGTAACTTTTTATGCTATCGACTGCGTTCTCGAGTACCCGAGACCTGAAAGTGATGATAAACCCTGGCGAAAAGGAAGAACCGAAGTAATTGGCTTCCTCTATAAAGATATATATGAAAGCGGTCTTGTTGAAAGAGTCAGACTCGCTGACGAAAAAGCCAAGGAATATTGGGCTCAGCAGGATAAGCTACTCGAAGAAAAGCCCGTCTAATAGTATCAGATAAAAGCTTCCCGAGAGGAAGCTTTTGTTATTACATCAGCAATTCTTTTTTATTGACACGATAAATAAAAATTGGTATAATGAATTGGTATAAACAAATACTGATTTTAATTAACGGAGGTTACATTATGAATATCGGTTTAATTATTGCAGGTGGCGTTGGTCAGAGAATGAAGATGAACGTACCCAAGCAGTTTATCAAGGTTTTAGGCAAACCCATTATGATTTACACTCTCGAGGCTTTCGACAGAAACGAAAACATCGACGAAGTTGTTGTTGTCTGCCTTAAGGGTTGGGAAGACAAACTTCAGAAGTGGTGCGAAGAATACGGCATCAAAAAGCTCAAGCACATCGTACCCGGCGGTAACACAGGTATGGAATCACTTCGCAACGGTATGAATGCCCTCAGAGACAACTACCCCGGTGATTCAATTGTTGTTATCCACGACGCTGTACGCCCCCTTATCTCAGATGCTATCATCGACACAAATATCGAGGGTGTTAAAGAGTTCGGTACAGCTATCACTTGCGTACCCACAACAGAAGCTCTCCTTTACAGCGAAGATATGATAGGCTCAAACAAAATCGTTGACAGAAACCTCATCGCAAGAACTCAGACTCCTCAGTCACTTTACCTTTCAAAGTTTGCATGGGCTCACGAAGAAGCTATCAAGCGCGGTATCGAAGATACAGTTGCAACCTGCACACTTCTCGTTGAACTCGGTGAAGACGTTCACATCGTATGGGGCGAAGAGACAAACTTCAAAGTAACAACAGCTGAACACATCGCTCTTATGGAAGCATATATCAAAGTCGGAGCAATCGGTGGCTGATATGACAAATATAGTTAAAGCTGATATAGCTAAAATCGCTGCTACCCCTCTTAGCTGGCACAAGCTTCAGGGCAAAACCGTTCTTGTAACAGGTGCTACAGGTTTCATCGGATCATTTATCATCCACTCACTTATGAAAAAGTGGGAAGATGAGGGTCTCGATGTTAAAATCCTCGCCCTGGTGAGAAATGCAGACCGAGCAAGAGCGGCTTACGGTGACTATGAAGCTAAGGGTAGACTCGATTTCCTCGTACAGGATGTGTGCTCCCCTCTGCCTACAGATAAAAAGGCAGATTTCATTATCCACTGTGCATCAAATGCTGCACCTAAAGAGTATTCACTTTACCCCGTTGAGACAATGAAGACTAACTTCTACGGCACTCTTAATCTACTTGATTATGCCAAGGCTGTGGATGCTGAAAGCTTCCTTTATGTTTCAACTATCGAGGTTTACGGCACAACTCACGGTGTGGACAGAATTGACGAAGACACTTACGGCGAGATCGATGCTATGAAAGTGCGTTCCTGCTATCCTCTCAGCAAAAAAGGCTGTGAGACTCTGAGCATAAGCTACGCTGACGAATATGGTCTGAATGTAAAAATCGGCAGACTCAGTTACATCTTCGGCCCCGGTATGAAAGCAGGCGACTCAAAGATTGTTGCAGTTTTCCCCAAGTGCATAGCTGACGGTGAAAACATCGTAATGAAGAGTAAAGGCGAACAGCTTCGCTCATATACTTATGTAACAGATGCAATCACAGGTCTTCTGACTGTACTTCTCGACGGTGAAAGCGGCAACGCTTACAACATCGCATCAAAGCTTTGCATCACAACTATCGCAGGTATCGCTCATACTCTTGTTGAGTCTTATCCTGAAAAAGGTCTCCAGGTTATATTTGACCTGCCTACAGAAGCTGAAGCAAAAGGCTTCTCACTTATTGAAAATGCAGTTCTCTCTTCAGAAAAGCTTGAAGCACTCGGTTGGGCACCTAAGACCGACCTTGTAACAGGTCTTAAGAATGTTGTGGAAGAACAGCTTGAACTTAAATTATAATTGGTGATTTAAATGTTAGAACAACTCAAAAAAGAAGTGTTGGAGGCTAATCTCCTGCTTCCTAAGTATAATCTCGTTACTTTCACCTGGGGTAACGTCAGCGGTATCGACAGAGAAAAAGGTCTTATTGTCATTAAACCCAGCGGTGTCGAGTACGACGGAATGACAGCTGAACAGATGGTTATTGTTGACCTTGAGGGTAATGTTGTTGAGGGTGACCTTAACCCCTCATCTGACACAGCGACTCACATTGAGCTGTATAAGGCTTTCCCCGAAATCGGCGGTGTAATTCACACTCACTCCCCTTGGGCAACATCATGGGCTCAGGCAGGCAGAGGTATCCCCGCTTACGGCACAACTCATGCTGACTATTTTTATGGTGAGATTCCTTGCACAAGACAGCTGACTCCCGAAGAGGTTGAAAGTGCTTACGAAAAAGAGACAGGCACTGTTATCATCGAGGCTTTCAGAGACAGAGGCATTGACCCCACTGCTGTACCCGGTGTAATCGTCTATAAACACGGCCCCTTTGCTTGGGGTAAGAATCCCAACCAGGCTGTACACAATGCGGTTGTAATGGAAACTGTGGCTAATATGGCATATCACGCTGAGCAGATTAATCCTCAGGGCACACCTATTGAGCAGTATCTTTTGGACAAGCATTATATGAGAAAGCACGGTCCCAATGCTTATTACGGCCAGAAAAAGTGAGCAAAAATCAGCGCGTTTTTGGTTCTTTTTGCGCGCTAGCAAAAAGAACGCTACGCGGCGAGCGTATACAGTAAAAAAATTAAGAGGTAGGATATTAACCTACCTCTTTTCTTTATATCTTTTTATATGCCCTCGCCGGGCGGGCATTACTTTTCCTGGCGTGGAAAAGTAATCAAAACACGCTGATTGTTATAGGTCTGCTCTATCTTTTTCAGCCTTCAAAACCTTACCCGATACGGCATTGACCTCATAATCATACTCATAACCGTTGTAATAAAACTCAACCTCATAAACCTTAACACCGTCGTCTACATCAAGCTTGCACTGTAAAAGCTTAACCTGGCTCTTCTGTAAACCTGCGTGATTCAAAGCTACAGATTCAGCTTTGGCTTTGTCGATAACCTCATTGACAACCGGAGCTGTTACAACAGGTGTGCCAGGTGTCTTGACTTTGATAACATCTGAAAACTCACCGTATCTGCTTGTTTTGTCTGCCTGCTTGAAATATGCTCTGACTTTGAACTTGTAAGATGTACCCTCTTTACGGCCTGTGATTTTTGCACTTGTGCCTGTTACAGCTGTCTTGCGTACATACTTGCCTTTTGATTCACTATAGATGAATACCTGATAGCCTGTCGCTCTTTTTACAGGTGACCATGTGAGAGTAACACTGTTTTTTGTCTTGTTACTGACTTTTACATTTTCAACTTCATCAGGCTCTGTTGCCGCTGAGATTGTTACATAGGATGAAAATTCTGTGCCGGTTACATTTTTGTTATAAGCTCTGACTCTGAACTTGTATTCCTTTGCACTTGTCAGATCGTCAACTTCATAAGTTGTTCTTGAGGTTGACGGAAGCTTCTTCCACTTGCCTGTTACATCGTTATAGATATAAACCTGATAACCGTCTGCGCCGCTTACCTTTGACCACTTAAGATTGATCTCGTCATCGTCTATATTATAAGTTTGAAGGTTTGTCACCTTCGGGAGTGCTGATGCTGATACTGGAAGCACAGCGCTTGAGAGAACTACCAATGCTACTAGCAGTACTGATAAGAGTTTGTTTGTCTTTTTCATTGTGTTTCCACCTTTCCGTATTTTATTGATAACCTTTCTTGTTATCTTGGCATCATTTTACAAGGCGAACCTTAAAGTTAGTTTAAACTAACTAAAATATTTTCAATTTTTTTCTATTTTTATTACACTCAAATTTTTGCCCTCAACCTTAAAGCCGACTTCAAAATCTGCAAAGTTAAAACCGTACTCTCTCTGAGGGTCATTTTGATAAGATGGCCGCGGGTCGCCCCGCAGTACCCCTAAAAGCTCAGCTCTCTTTTCTTCAGGTACCCTGCCGAGCAATTCTTCGCTGATGTTAACTTCGAGTTTTCTCTCACCTAAAGTCTCTGTAAAACCGCCCTTAGCGTCAGGTTTGCTGTCGCAGTAGGCAAGATAAGGCTTGATATCATAGATAGGCGTACCATTCATCAGGTCGCAGCCACTGACATAGAGGACAGTGCCGAGAGTCTTGTCATAGTCGATTTTTTCGAGCTTGACACAAGAGAGACCTATTGAGTTGGGTCTGAAGGGTGATCTTGTAGCAAAGACTCCCATTCTCTTATTTCCCCCTAAAAGAGGCGGTCTGACTGTCGGCTTCCATGTTTCTTTCTTAGCCTCGGAAAACTCCCACAAGAGCCAAATATGGCTGAAATCCTCAAGGCCCTTGAAAGCCTCAGCTATAGAATACTCTTTTTCAAAGACAATCCTGCCGGTAATTTCTTCAATTAGTCCGCTTTGTCTTGGCAGACCGAATTTGGTTTTGAAGTCTGTATGTATGTGTGCAATCGGTTTCATCTTTTCACCTGCTTATATTTTCTGTAATAACTATACACCTATTCTCACTTTTAGTCAAACAAAAACACCTGCCAATCATAAGAAAGGCAGGTGAAAGGCTTTATTTTGCAGTTTTCTTTTCAGGGATAAGGAATATAAATGCAAGTGAGCTGATAAGAAGCATCATTGGGTAGTAAAGATTTATAATAATATCAATGGCTGACAACTGATATCCCATAGTTGCTACAACAGATAAAGCTACAAGAATCTGTGCACCGTAAGGAAGTATACCCTGGAAAATACAAGAGAAGGTATCAAGAATTGATGCTGTCTTTCTTGATGAAATATTGAAGTCTTTAGCCATTTCACTCGCAATGGGGTTAGCCATAACAATAGCAACGGTATTGTTAGCAGTCGCTATATCCATAAGACCAACTAAAAGACCGATACCAAGCTGACCGCTTTTCTTGCCCTTAAAGACTTTGCGTATACCGCTGAGAAGTGCTTCAAAGCCACCGTTGTGTCTGATAAGAGCACAAAGTGCTGCAACAAGAATAGCTACCATTGATGTTTCAAACATACCTTCTGCACCTGTTTTCATACCCGCAAGAAGCGATGTGAATGTTGCAGAACCGGTAACAAGCATAATAATACTACCGGAAATAATACCTATCATAAGGGTTACAAAAACGTTTACGCCTATAATACCGCTGACGAGTACAAGCACATAGGGAATAACCTGCACCATATCGTACTCTTTGCTGACGCCGTCTGAAATATCAGTACCTAAGGATAGCGCGATAATGATGCCCAAAGTAACTATAGCCGCCGGCAAAACAACAGCGAAGTTGGTTTTGAACTTATCTTTCATCTGACAGCCCTGACCGTTACAAGCAGCAATAGTGGTATCTGAAATAAATGAAAGGTTATCACCAAACATAGCACCGCCTACAACTGTACCCACGCAAAGTGCGAGAGGGAAGCCTGAGCCCTCTGAAATAGCCACAGCAATAGGAGCAATCAGTGTGATAGTGCCGACGGAAGTGCCCATAGCAGTTGAAACAAAGCAGCTGACGATAAAGAGCACCACAACTGCGAAACGTGCAGGTGTAATTGAAAGCATAAAGTAAGCCACACTTTCAGCTGAGCTTCTGCCTACAACACCTACAAAGATGCCGGCAAGCATAAATATCAACAGCATAGTGATAATGTTTTTATCACCGACGCCCTCGCCCATTATCTCAAACTTTTTATCGAGCTTAACGCCTTTTGTCTGAAGCACCGCAACAAACAGTGCAATTAAAAATGCAACTACAACGGGTACACTGTAAAATCCCATAGGAATTTTCATTACATACTCAAAAACGACACCCAGTGTCAGATAAAATGCCACAAATACCCCAATAGGTATAAGTGCAAGAGGATTTGATTTTTTCATTTTAACGCTCTCTTTTCTTTATATTTATTTAAGATTTTCTTTTATAGCCTTGTTGACGCTCTCTCTTGTGGAAAGAAGCCAGTTTTCATCGTGCGGATAATTTCTGAAGCTTAAATCATACTTGCCGTTTTCCTCAATAATATTCATACACTTGTCTTTGCCTGCAAGCTTGCTGAGAGTCTTGAGCGCAGCCATATCCTGCAAAGCATCATAAAACACCTTGAGTCTGATTGAGTGATATGCTGTTCCGTCAGCGGCAGGGTACACGACATAACTGTCACCTGAGGGGAATTTTCCGCCCGCGTCTGAATCCTCGAAGGGGTCGATAACGCCCTTTGAAAGCTGTGTATAATAGAAGTTATAGCCCCAATGCAAGAATCCCTTGATATCAAATTTAAACATCTGATATCCGATAATTCTTGTTCTTAAGGAATCATTACAGAAAAATCTATTTGATACATTGTAATTTCTCTGTGCACTGCAGTAATAAACCCAGAGGTTATTTACATTACCAAGGAATTTATCTATATGGTCATTAGCAGGAATAGGATTGGAAACTATCTTCAGCTTATAGAAACGGTAATCCGAAAGAGCATCTACAATCTTATATCCTTCAAAAAGCTTGTGGATATATTTTGATCCCTTGCCATAAGTTCTTATCATTGATAAATTAGGCTCATCGCTGACATGGATAAGCACCTTATCCTTGAGATTTCTCTCTTCAAGATATTTCTTAAGCTCAACAGAAAACGCATAAAGAAACTCTTTATACTTTCTGGAATTAGCCCTTGTATCCCAACCGAAAATTCGCTTATACTCACCGTCAACTGTCGCCATAATCTTTGGTGCATGCCTTGCACCCCACTGTGTATAGAAGTGAGAAAGCTCGAAATATTCTACACCGCATCTGTGTGCCATCTCTATCCACTGTGTCAGCTTATCAAAACCGAAGCTGTATTTACCCTTGGTGCGTTTTATATCAACAAGCTGTACTGTAGGTCTTTCTCCACCCTTCTGAGTATCAAGGGGCGGAGTAAATATAGGTGTGAGCACACAGTTCATACCATATTCTCTTGCAGTTTTAAGGAAGTTTTCTGTTACTCTCCAATATTCATCGCTGAAAGCATCGAACTTGTAATGAGACATAAGACAGTCTGTGTGGAACCAGTTTGTATAAACAAAATCACTGAAGTCCAACTCAGCATCAATTATCTCCGTCTCTACACTTACAACATGGTCCCCGACTTTGATTTCAATACTGTGCTCACCGAAACTATTACCCTTAGCATCTATTTCTACCCAGATAACAGTTATACCCTTTGTGAGGGTAATCTTGTCGCCTTCAATCGGCATAAGCAGGTCGGGATAGTAACCGCTCTTTGAGTATCTGAAGTAGTCGTCTTTATCCTTTTTCCACATAGGCAGCTTTGACTTGATATGCTTGACAGTGTAAAGGCTTACGCCCTCGAGGTCACTATTCACACTGACTTCAGCCTCATACTCGCCATCAGCTTCAACAGCCACCTGAAAAGATTTCTTTTCATCTTTAAGCATAGTGAAACTATTATATGCCTGCTGTGGCATTTTGTCTTCGTCATAAAGTTTTTCAAGAGAAGAAATTGCTTTGATTTTAATAATATTACTCATAATGTCATCCTCCGATTTATTCTATATGTGAGAGTGTCATATCAACAGCTTTTTCAATATCAACTGTGCCGACACCCGCTATCATTGTCTGAATTTTCCCGTTAATAGGCTTTTTCCATTCATCGCTTATGCAGTCAATCCCTCCGCGCATACCGAGTATCGAGCCGACGGATGCAGCATTACTGTCAGTGTCAAAAGCCATAGATACAGCAGTGCAGATTGACTTTCCGAAGTCGCCCTCTCCGTATAAAAGCGCAGCCGTTACTATCATAGCATTTGGAAGCACGTGGGTCCAGCCGTGCTCTGTGTGCTCGTCAAATCTCGAGTGAATAAGCTCAAACACCTCATCAATTGTTCTGCCATTTTTATATCCGTCATAGATTTCCATAACTGCTTCATAGAGTCTCGATGTGGCAGGAATCTGAGCGATACCACCGAGGATAATATCATCTATACTGTCAGTTACCGCAGCAATTGATACCATAGCCGCCTCAAACATTTCTCCGTAAATGCCGTTTTTAATATGAGAAACACTCGCATCATTATATGCCATTTCTGCCGCATCTTCAGGCTCTCCGGGATTTATATATCCGAAATAGTCGCCCCTTATCTGAGCTCCTACCCACTCACGGCAGACATTTTTATATATAGCTGTTGCAGGGGGCTCGATACAGTTTATGAGGTTGACATAAGCCACTCTCTCTGCTGTAAAATAAGCAAGCACAGGCTGATAATTAAGCCAGGCAGAACCTACATCCTCAGAGTCAAACCATCTGCCGAAATCTTCGACAATTTTTTGGTTGAGCACAACATAGCTTGTGTCATCATCAAAGGGCATACATTCAACATTATCACCGTAGGTCTTACCTTTAAGTATATGCTTATAATGAGAGCAGACCTCGTCAGTGATATCACTGCTCATAATATAGCGATGCATAGGATAGTTGCCCGTCTCTTTTAACAGAGATATAAGCTCCTGACTTTTCATAAACTCGACAGGTTTACCTAAAAGGCAACCGCAGGCTTTACCTGTCCAGGCACCTAAAAGCTTTTTGCGAAAAGTTTCTTTATCAGGCATCTCACCGTCAAAGTTATAGTCCTCACGAAGCTTTTTTATTTTTTTGTATTCATTGGGCTCGTTATATTTATAATCAGAGCGCATTTTAGCACCCATTACAATTTCAAAAATTGTGTCGCACATTTTTGCTTTTTCGGGACCACTTTTCATTTTTGCCACAGACTCAAACAAGTCCTTGTATTTTTCTATATCAAGGCCCTCTTCAATGCACTGCTTATACTCAGCCATTATATCTGAAGAATATCGGTTGAAGCCTTCAGCATGAGCATAGTCAGTTTTTATTTCAGCATCATATATTTTAGAATACACAATATCACCTCTGTAGCTTATTAGAAATATCATATCACAGACCGAGGAATTTTGCAACAAATTATTGTACTACTATTGATAGAGCGCTCTTTTTATGTTAGAATTATCATACTAATTCAAAAGGAGAATATGAAAATGTTAGGTTTAGGCAAATGGGAGTGTAAAGTTAAAGCACTCTTTTTCTCAGGCGAAGCAATTCTTGAAATTTACGACAATGACGGTGAGTACGGTTTCAGACTTGAGGTTGAAGATTTTCAGAGCCCCGAAATCACTGTAAAAGATACTGAGGTTGACGGAGATACTCTCAGCGCAACTGTTCAGGTTGATCTTCTCCCCGACAAAGATATCATCGCTGAGATGGAATTTGACGGTGACACATTCGACGGCTTTTTAAAGGTACCTCTTGTAGGTAAATTCAAATTAAAGAACTGCAAAAAAATCGGCTGATAATAAACAGTAAACCGCATTGCTCTTCACGGCAGTGCGGTTATTTTTGTACGCGATCAGAATATCACCAAAAACAAAGCAATACCCCGCCGAGTCGGCAGGGTACTGTAATAAAATTATAATTTAATCAGTGAGAATAGTGTTTTTATAAGGTTGCCTATCTGACTGAAGTAATGTGAGTACCAGGTGAAAACTTTTCCGCCGCCGTTTATATCGAAGGCTTCAAAGTGCTCATAATCATCTGTCCAGTTAAATTCACCATACTCCACATACCAATTATTTGTGGGGTAGTCATAACCTCTTTTTATGGTCTTGAAGTCAGGATCAATATAAAATCTCTGTTCAAAAGCCTTTGAGTTATAATCCTCAGGTCTGTTGGGGTCGTATGTGATCAGCACCTTTGTGCCATCCTCCTGAGTGTAAGCACCTGTGAGAAGAACTGTGTGACCTGAAGTTTTGAAGGTTTCTTCGGTGTAATATGTGAATAAGACAATGTTTCCGTCAGCTACAGAGTCATAAAGATTTCTCAACTGCTGAGAATACATCTTCGAACCTTTCTTAAGAGAGAAGTTTTCACAAAGGAAACTGCCTGACGCAGCCCACTGATAGTAGTTGATTTTGCTTATAGTCTCATCATCATTTGTGAGCTCTGATAAACTGCTCTCACTTCTGCCCTCAAGGACGTCGATTTCTCCATAATGCTGTAAAAACGCAAGAGTTGACATACCATAGCAAGAGCCATTCCAATACCAATCGGGATAAGTTGCAAGTGCAATAGATAATCCGACAGCAGGCAGCACCCCGATACCAAAAACTCTGTATATATTCTTCTGCATCATGAGATAGTCTTCTTTTGATATATCATAACCGCCGTCATATTCAGGGTCAAAGTACGGGTCAGAGTTTGAGAAGCTGAGAACCTCATCGCTTTTAAGCAGCAGTGGAATTCTTCTTGCTTTGAGATTAAGTGAAGCAAAATCTACCTTTTCCCCTTCGTAATATTCTTCACCGTCATCACTTAGCCAACTCACAAAAGCCGAGTTGCTCTCATTACAATATAAATTCTTACCTATTGTGATTTCCTCGCCCTGATTATAGCAGAAACTTTTCTGAGTACCACAATCATCACAGCAATAATATGTAACAACTGCCACATCATCGGGGGCACTTACAGAAATCCTGTCTATAGAAAATCCATAATCAGTTATACTGTTATCAGTTTCAAGTTTCAAAGTAAAACTGTTGCCTGGGATATAAAGAGTCTTGCCTGAGAGTTCTTTCCCCGTAGCGCTGAAGGAATAATCCTCAGCAATAACCGTCAGTTTATCTCCCTTTTTGGTTTCTTTCATAAAACCACCACCGATAACCTCACCGTTGGGTCCGCTGATAATTGCCTGATATTTAAATGTCGGCTTTTCAAGGCTTGTCTTATCAGAAAAAGTCACATAGAGCCCATCAGCATTTTCACCGTAATCATAGTTCCATTCCTGAGTCAGGTTATTCTGATAATTATGCTCACTTTCAGGATAAATATCATAATCAGCCACAACCGCAAAGCTACCGACACTCAAAATAATCGCCATCATCAAAATACAAGACAAACACTTATTCATCAAAGTTTTCATAATATTCTCCTTGTCAATACTGATATATCAAATTATATCACAACTCAGCAAAAAACTCAACATCTCTCATTCGTACGCGGGCGAGTTGGCGATCGCGGGAATTTGGCGGCCGCCGAGGTAAGAAATTGAATTAAAATGTTAAGTATTTATCATATATAAACTTTGTCAATCTTTTCAGTGACACCCCAACTTGAGGTACCTTACTGATGCCGACTTAAAGAGCTCAGAAGAGGCAAGCGATTGTCGGTCAAAAACATAGTCGTCTCACTCGCTTGGTGCACTTCGTGATACTCCTTGTTTTTTCCTGTTCAGCCTTCGCCTTCATCTGCCACAGGCAGCGGCTCGCCTGAACCAGCCGCTAG
>JAZTWC010000075.1:0-26072 GCA_045635665.1 Acutalibacteraceae bacterium | reverse complement strand
CCTAAGAATAAGTTAAAACAGTATAAAGTTTGAAAAAAGGTTTATACATTATCTTGTGTATAAGCTCAACTGATACCACAAACGCACGAAAAATAATGGAAAGAGTTAAGAAAAAAGGAACAAAAAACGCTTAAAATCATTGACAAATCCAAGAACTTTGATATATAATGTTTTTCTGCAAGTTATGTCTTGCACCCTTATGACTTTTTGGTCGCATTAAATTTAAAAGCGTCGGACACCATATTGCTTCACTTCAACTACTTCCTTGCAATATGTCCCGTTTTAATAGAAAATTATAAAAGGAGGTTAAACCAATGAAAAGAACTTATCAACCCAAAAAACGTCACAGAAAGATGGAACACGGTTTCCGTAAGAGAATGGCTACAAAGAACGGCCGCAAGGTTCTCGCTCGCAGACGCGCTAAGGGCAGAAAGCAGCTCACTTACTAAGATGTAACACTGGTTTTATTTCGTCGGTGCTATGACTGTCCGGGGAATGAAACAACAAACACGCTATATTGTGTTGGGATTTGATTTTTTTGCAAAAGTATGTGTCACTTAATCAGAATACGGACTTTCAGCGTACCTATTATCGCGGCAAGTCCACTGCGAGACCTGCACTGGTTGTTTACGCTATGAAAAACCGTGTGGGTATTTGTCGTGTCGGCATAACTACAAGCAAAAAAATCGGCAACGCTGTAGAGCGTAATCGCTCCCGTAGGATTATTAGAGCTGCTTATCAGTCAATTTTTAAACAGTACACACTTAAGGGTAACTACGATATTATTTTCGTAGCCCGTGGCAAAACCAAATATCTCAAAAGCACCCAGGTAGAAAAAGCTATGCTGGATTGCATTAAAGAGTTAGGTCTGGTGGAAGCATGAAAAAGTTTCTTTTAGGCGGTATCCGCTTTTACAGAAAACATATCTCACCTCATTTGCCGCCCATGTGTAAGTATTATCCGACTTGTTCATCGTATGCAATAGAAGCTATTGAAGTACACGGAGCTTTTAAAGGCTCGGTGCTGGCTGTTTTACGCATTTTACGGTGTAACCCTCTGTTTCCCGGTGGATACGACCCTGTACCACAGAAGAAATGCAGGCATGATAAGGATAATCAAGCGTAAGCAATCTTTAATATAAACGGAATAATTTTACGGAGGAACATTAATGAATACTATCATTGAAGCACTCTATGTGCCCTTCGGTTTTTTGTTCAGAATTCTTTTTGATTTCGTTGGAAATTATGGACTTGCTCTTATAATTTTCACACTCTTTTTCCGTGTAATTCTCCTTCCCTCTGCTATCAAGCAGCAGAAGAGCTCAGCTAAGACTGTACGTATGCAGCCTAAGCTCAGACGTATCCGTGAAAAATATCAGGATTACGCTCCGCAGGAAAGACAGCAGAGAATACAGCAGGAAACAAGTGAGCTTTATCAGAAGGAAGGCTACAGCGCTATGAACGGCGGCTGTGCACCTCTTCTTTTACAGCTTCCCATACTCTGGGGTCTTTACGGTATTATCCGTATGCCTCTGACTCACGTTCTCAATATCTCTAAAGAGGCTGTTGCAGCTCTTACTGCAGCATATCAGGCTCTCCCTGATCTTGGTGAGCAGTCACAGAGAACAGTTGCATATATTGAATCAGCAATTATCTCAAATATTGAGGCTATTGTTGCTGCTAACCCTGACATCGCTACAACTTATGCTGATGCTGTTGCCAAAATCCAGGATTTTGACTTCACAATTTTCGGCATCAACCTTGGTGCAATCCCCGATACAGGTGTATTCAAGGCATTTGCAACTTCAACAACAGAAGCAAAAATTCTTATTCTCATTCCTATACTTTCAGGTCTTACATCTCTTCTTACAAGTGTACTTACTCAGGTAAGACAGAAGAAGAACAATCAGGCTATGGAAAATCAGCAGATGATGGGTTGCATGATGCTTACAATGCCCCTTATGTCTGTATGGTTCACATTCCAGTTCCCTGCAGGTATGGGTATGTACTGGATTCTCTCAAACATTCTTGCTTTCTTCCAGACTCTTGTTGTGGGCCACTTCTATGCTCCCAGAAAGACAATTGCAAAGCTTATGGTTGATGAGACAATCTATCGTCGCAGCTATGAGAAAACTAAGAAATACGGCAAAGATACTGACATTGCCGAGTAATCAAAAAGACTAACATAAAACCACGAACTATGAACTATTTTTAATTCAAAACAAACGGTGGTGAAATATATGATACATGAAGCTATAGCTACAGGTAACACTATAGACGAAGCTCTTGAAAATGCCAAGAAACAGCTGGGAGCTCCCGCTGATGCAGATGTACGCACTGAAATCATCTCAATGCCTCAGAAGAAAATTCTCGGCTTATTTGGCGGTTCACTTGCAAAGGCTAAGGCATGGTACGAGACACCCGATGCACCTGTAAAGGCTGAAGAGCCCAAGAAAGCTCCTAAGGCTGAGAAGGCTCCCAAGGCTGAAAAAGCTCCTGCTCCCAAAGCAGAGAAAGCTGCTCCCGCACCCGCTGAAAAGGTTGAGGGTAAGGAAGAAAAGGCAAAAGAGCTCAAGAAGGTAAACATCGCTGAAAGCGCTTCACTTACAAGTGCGGCAGAGTACCTGACAGCAGTGCTTAAGGGTATGGGTGTAGCTGAGATGAGCATCGAGGCTTTCCGTACAGAGGAAGACGAAATCATCTTCGAGCTTGATTGCGGCGACGATTACGGCGTTGTTATCGGCAGAAGAGGTGACACACTCGACTCAATTCAGTACCTTACAAGACTTGTTGCCAACAAGCAGAAGCAAGAAAGCGAATATCTGAGAATTACAATCAATGTAGGCAACTACAGAGAGAAGAGAAAGACAACTCTCAGAGAATTAGCAAAGAAAAATTCCGAAAAGGTTCTCAAATACGGCAGAAATGTAACATTCGAGCCTATGAATCCTTACGAGCGTCGTATTATTCATACAGCAGTTCAGGAAATTGAGGGTGTAACCTCATATTCCGTAGGTGCAGACGCAGGCAGACGTGTTGTCATCTCACTTGAAGAGGGCGTTAAGCCTACACATCCTTCAAAGGGCGGATATAACCGTGGCCGTGGCGGCAAGGGCGGTTACAACCGTGGCGGCAGAGGCAGAAACAACAACTCCCGTCAGAGTGCTCCCGCAGCACCCACAAGAGCACCCAGAACAGATGCCGGTGCTGAGAAGGTTTCCCTTTACGGTAAAATCAACTGATAAATTAACGCAGGCAGAAATGCTTGCGTTTTTTATTGAGTAAAACAGCATCAGCGCATTTTTGGTTACTTTTTGTGCGCTAGCAAAAAGTAACGCCTGCCCGGCGAGGGCAATATAAACGGTGATATTGTAACGCGACTAAGCAAAGATAAAATTAAAAGTGGCGGGAAGAAACTAATCTTCACCGCCACTTTTGTCGCGTACAAAAATAAACCTTTAATTTGTTGTTGAGCTTGTATCAGAGGTCATTGTATTGCCTGATGTGCCTGACATATCTTCATCGGCAAGATCGCCCGTTGATGACATATCTTCTGTAGAGGACATATCATCAGTCATATCAGACATATCCTCTTCGAGAGCATCACCGAGAGTTGTGGCATCGTCCATAATTGATGTCATATCATTGCTCATTGATGTTAAGGTGTTGTCTGTAGTATCATTACCGCAGGCAACAAAGCACATAACGATGACCGCAAGGACAAGGATGAGAATTATCGGAATTAATTTTTTCATGAAAAAGTCTCCTTTGATTGGTAGTTGTAATTCATCTTATGCTTAGTATTGCTCAGATATTCTTTATTATTCTCGCAGGTACGAAAAGTTTTGATTTTAAATGTTGACTTAAGTGCTTTATAGTGCTAAAATTATTTCATAAAATCTAAAGGAGAGATTATATGAGTAAACTCAATGCGAAGCCTCAGAATCCTCTGTGGCAGACAACCAAGCCTGAAAGAAGCAGTTACTATATGTACTTCTTCGGTCAGAACATGATTTATAACCTTGTTGCAGCCTACCTTGCAACTTTTCTGCTTCTTATCGGTATCAACCCCGTTAAGTCTGCAGCTGTAATGCTGGTAGTTAAAGTCTGGGATGCTGTCAACGATGCAATTTTTGGTGTGATTTTTGACAAAATCAAGTTCAAAAGTGGTCAGAAGTACATCCCCTGGCTGAAGATCGCCTGCGCTGTAACACCCTTATCGACAATCGCAATATTCATTATCCCTAGCGCAGCTGAAGAAACCGTAAAACTTATCTGGTTTGCTATCGCTTATATTATATGGGATACAGCTTACACAATCTGCGATGTACCCGCTTTCGGTATCATTACATCAATGACAAGTAATGTCGAAGAGAGAAACACTGTACTTTCACTCAAGGGCACTACCGGCGGTATCGGTTCGGCCCTCACAACTGTTCTTGTTACAATTCTCGTCAGTGAGTTTGTTGGTCTCAGCTATGCATGGGTATCAATTATAGTCGCTATTGTTGCTACAGCTACGATGTTCCCTGTATGCTTCAAGTGTGTCGAAAGAAACAAGAGCATTGATGAAGAACAGTTTACAGTCAGAAGAATGCTCAAGTATGTTGTAAGCAATAAGTATCTTCTGATTTATTATGTAGGCTACATTTTCTATTCAGGTGCTCAGACATACAATGCACTTCATATGATTATGGCTTATTATATCTTCAATAACTCACTTGCTTCTCTTGTTACAGGTACCGTTGCAGCTGTGCCTCAGCTTGTTATGGCTCTGCTCGTACCCAAAATCATCAGAAAAATGGACAAGACAAAGCTTTTCAAAATCTGCGTCATCGCAACAATTGCTCTGTCAGTTCTAGTTGTACCCACAAGAAACAGCTTTATCCTTTTCGTTCTTGCTTATATGCTTCGTGCAATTCCTCTCGGTATCATCGGTGTACTCAGTTTTACATTCACTCCCGACTGTGCTGAGTACGGTCAGTATACAACGGGCACTGAAGCTAAGGGTATCACATTCGCTATACAGACCTTTGCAGTTAAGCTTGCAGCCGCAATTTCAAGTTCAATGGGTCTTGCTCTTCTCGGCTTCTTCGGCTTTAAGACATTTGATGGTGTTGACAGCTTTGAGGGCCTCGCAGCCATCGATGCTATCAGTCAGCAGACACCCGAAGCTCTCGATGGTCTGTGGTTCACCTATAATATTGTGCCCATTATCGGTCTTGTTATAGCTCTCGTTATCTGGCACTTCTATAAACTCAACGACAAAGATGTTCAGATTATGGCAGACTATAATGTAGGCAAAATCACAAAGGCAGAAACTGAGTCTCAGCTTTCAAGAAAATATTGATCAGTAAATCGCTCACTCTTCAAGGGTGGGCGATTTAATCCGGATTAAGAGTGTCAAATTAAATGTTGACAAACAGACAAATATGTTTTATAATTAAAATAACCAAGTGTCCTTAAAATAGGATGCTGAAAATAAATCAAACGGAGGATTATCCTATGAAAAAAACATTAGCTTTAATTCTTGCAGTTCTTGTTGCTTTTTCAATGTTTACATTTGCAACATCTGCAGCAGACCTTGTGAATGTCAAGTTTATGAATGACGGTGCAATTTATCACGAAGTAGAAGTACCCGAAGGTGAGTCATTGACTCCTTATGTACCCGCTGCACCTACAAAGGCTCCCGTAGTTGATGAAAACGGCGAAGTAGTAACAGAGTATATCTTCAAGGGTTGGGCTTCAAGCGAGGCAGAAAATGCAACTCTTTACTTCAAGAACACAATCCCCGCAGCAGCAGACGGTGCAGTTTACTATGCTGTTTACAGCGCAAATGAAGTTGAAAAGACACAGACTTTCTGGGAGTTCATCGAGTCAATCTTTGCTCGTATCAACCTCATCTTTGAATACTTCGCAAGAATCTTTGACTTCAGCTGATAAGTATTCAGATAAAATACATAAACAATCTGCAGGAACTGTCGTAAGGCAGTTCCTTTTTTATTAAAAAATGTTAACAATTTTATCACGCCAATTGCATTGACAAATCTTGCTGTTTACTATAAAATGAAATTGTTCATTTATATTAAATTAACAGTATGAACACGGAGGTACAAAAATGAAAAAAATAATTTCACTTCTTCTTGCTGTAGTTATGATTTTCTCACTCACAGCAACTGCGGCTTTTGCAGCTAACGACGCAAACAAGCCCATAAAAATTACTTTCCTCGATGACCGCGGAGATGTAATGAAAGAGATCTATGTAGATTACGGTGAAAACTACACATCACAGGCTCCCACAGATACATATGTCGATGATGGTTACAAGTACTCAATCGGTGGCTGGGAAGCAAATCTTCCTGCATTCAAAGGTATGATTCTTGTAAAGCTTCCTTCATTTGTAGAGGCTGACGGAATTACAGAGGTTACATACAAAGCTGTATATGATGTTGAAGAGTTCACAGCTGATAACGTAATCGGTGATGTAGTTAACGGCGTATTCGGTGAAAATACAACTGATTTATTCAGCTCATTCATCCAGCTCATCAAAGAGTTCTTCCAGAAAATTATTATGTATCTGATGAACTTTGCAGCATAATCAAAAGCAATATTAAAAGAGGTTCTGTGAGCCTCTTTTTTTTGTTACAATTTTTTTCACATATATTACACCTGGAAAGCCGTTTTTGGTTGATTTTACACAGTAGATAGGGCGATATTTTGTTGAATTTGACGGATTATTACTGTAAAAAATGAATTTTATTTTTTTTAGTTGAAAAAAACAACAAAACTTGTTATAATGTAATCCATTATTGACGTTTAACTGGAGGTAATAATTGTTATGAAAAATTACAAAAAGATCGGCAACAGAATCTGGCAAGGTCCCCCGGCAGAAAAGAAGTTTGATATGAACGAAGAGCCTCATGGCCAGGTCTGGTACCTCGTATGGCTTATCTGGATTGGTACAACCCTCAGAAAATGGATTCGCCGTGTTGATGTAAAGAAAACTAATATGAAAGGCGTTAAGCCCCCATACATTCTTATTTGTAACCACAACTCATTCTATGATTTCTATATTATGAGTTCACTTATCAAACCTCACAGAGGTCACTTCCCCGGTGCTCTTGATGACTTCATCGGCAGAGAATGGGTATCAAGAAGAATCGGTATCATTCCTACAAGAAAGTTTGCTCCCGACATCAGCCTTATCCGTATCGGCCGTAAGGTTATTAAAAACGGTGAGATGTATGGTCTTTATGCAGAGGCTCGTTACTCACTTTGTGGTATAACAGAAGTTATTCCCGAAGCTGTAAGCCAGCTGGTTAAATTCCTCGGTGTACCCGTTGTAACAATCAAGATGAAGGGTCACCATATTTACAACCCCTATTGGAATATGAAGTCACACCGTTATCTTCTTAAGTCAGCTGCTGATATGACTCAGCTTCTTACTGCAGAGGATGTTAAGAAACTTTCAGCTAAGGAAATCCACGAAAAGATCGTTGAAGCTATCGACCACGACGACTGGAGATGGCAGAGTGAAAACAGAATCAAGCTCGCTCGCAAGGATCGTGCTGAAGGTCTTGACAATGTACTTTATAAATGCCCCGTTTGCGGTTGCGAAACAAAGATGAGCTCAAAGGGTGCACAGCTTTTCTGCGGTGAATGCGGTAAGAGCTGGACTCTCAACTACTACGGTGAGCTCGAAGCTGATAAGGGCGAGACAGAGTTCAAGTTCCCCTCAGACTGGTACAGATGGGAACGCGAAGAAGTTAAGAAAGAAGTTTATGCCGGCACATACAAGACTGAGTGTGACGTTAAGGTAAATGACCTTCCCAATGCTAAGGGCTTTATCTATATGGGCGAAGGCAAACTTGTACACGATGCAAGCGGCTTTAAGCTTCACGGTGTACGCGAATATGATGGCGTTGATTTCAGCATGGAAATCCCCGCGCTCCAGCAGTATGCTTGTCACGTTGAGTATAAGTACCGTTTCGGTTGGAACCGTGACTGCATCAACCTCAACACAATTGATGACACATGGTATATCTTCCCCGAAGATAAGGACATCAGAGTTACCAAGATTGCCCTTGCTACAGAAGAGATCTATAACAAGCTTATGGCAGAGAAAAACGAAAAATTCAGTAAAAAAGCAGAGGCTAATAATTGATAGACTCTGTATGAAATAGGATTTTATTTTGAAAGGAAGATTTTAATATGAGTACAATTGAACAGCTCAGAGACATTTTCGTTGAATACACCGGCAAAGACGTTGACGGTTTCAGCGAAGAAACAGTTTTTACAGTAGATATGGTTATGAATTCATTTGAGATTTTCGGCCTTATCTGCGAAGTAGAAGAGCATTTCGGCATCGAGATTCCTGACAGAGTGCTTATGAAGCTCGTAACTGTTGGTGACCTCGTAAATTACATCGACGAAAACGCGTAAGCGTCATATAAAGGGAAGCTGATAACAGCTTCCCTTTAATTTTTTATTGACAAAGAAAAAAGCATATGATAGTATTTGATGTATATTGTAAATTTACATAGAGCCAATGTAGTCTTTATATATAGATGTTGATTTCTCAGACAATGCAATCTGAAAAAAATATGAGGTGATAATTTTGAGACGACCGCCCAGAGACCCAAACATTAAAGTTCCCGTTTTCAAAAACATAGCCTATGCCCTGAAGATAGTATGGCAATGTGACAGGCGACTGCTTATCAGTTATCTGATAAACAACTTTGCCGGCAATATCTTTGCTTTGTACATACAGAATATTCTGTTTCTTAAGGTGCTGCTGAGCATACTTGACAGTGACAGCGGTTTTGACAGCTATTTCAGCACACTTGTGACTTTCCTTATACTGTCATTGATACTGCGCGGAACATCCTGGTTTACTAATTATATAATCAGTGTTGCAGACAAAAATGTGCTTAAACAACTGAACAACAAGATTTTCAACAAAGCAATAACTCTCGACGTGGAATGTTACGAAAACCCTGAGTTTTATGATAAATATCAGAGAGCCACAAATGTGCTTGCCTGGAGCTATTTTGACTTTGTGTGCGCAAGTGTTGCAGGCATACTAAGCTGTATAGTTTCTCTTGCTCTTGTCATCGGTACGGTTACCACCATCAACCCTATGTATCTGATTTTCCTTTTGCCGGTTGCTTTGGTTTTTATCATCGAAACCTCTAAGAGTAAGCTTGTATATAAGCGTGACATTGAGATGACTACAAACAACCGTATCAAAGCTTATATCCAGAGAACAGTTTTCCTTAAGGATTTTTCCAAAGATATGCGTACGTCGAATATCTTTGCTGTGCTTATGAATCGCTTTAAGGCGGCTATCGACTCCAATGTGGAAATTCTCAGAAAATACGGCTGGAAGCTCTTTATATACAGCACAGTAAGTTCACTTTTCAGTGAGTTTATACCTATCATCGGTACCTATGCCTATGCGGCGTATCAGTTTGTTTTTACAAATGCTCTTACTGTATCCGGTTTTTCCGTTGTGCTCTCGTCAATCAATGCAGTCAGGGAGTCCACTATGAGCATCGCACGAAACTTTGACGGTCTTGTCAGTATGGCGCTGTACTTCCAGAATCTCAGAGAGTTTTTTGAGTATGAGCCTAAAATCAGATCAGGTGATAAAATTCCCGGCGAATTTGAAAGTCTCGAGTTTAAAAATGTATCATTCAGATATCCTTCTGCCGAGAAGTACTCTTTGCAGGATGTATCTTTCCGTATCGGTAAAGCAGAGACGCTTGCTCTCGTTGGTGTAAATGGTGCAGGTAAATCTACTCTTGTAAAACTCCTTCTTCGTTTTTATGATGTGACAGAGGGTGAAATCCTTTACAATGGTATCAATATCAAAGAGTATGACCTGAATCAGTACAGAAACATCTTCGGTGCGGTATTCCAGGATTACAGAAACTTCGCTATATCCGTTTATGAAAACGTCATCTGTCACGAGTGCAGTGACGAAGAAAAGGCAAAGGCTGAAAGTGCTCTCAGACGAAGTGGTATATGGGAGAAAATCTCAACTCTTCCCGACGGTGGCGAAACTGTGCTCACAAGAGAGTTTGATAAAAATGGCGCAGGCCTTTCCGGCGGTGAAAATCAGAAGGTTTCAGCTGCGAGACTTTTTGCTAAAGACTTTCAGTTTGCGGTCCTTGATGAGCCCTCATCAGCGCTTGACCCAATAGCCGAATATAAAATGTATGAAAACCTTATACAGGTGACTGAAAATAAAACAGTGCTCTATATATCTCACCGCCTCTCAAGTGCCGTGCTTTCTGACAGAATCATAGTTATAGGTGGCGGCAGGGTACTCGAGCAAGGCTCACACGAAGAGCTTATGGCTCTCGGTGGTAAATATAATGAGATGTTCACTTTACAGGCCTCAAGCTACAACAAAGAAAAGGAGGCTCAGGACAATGACTAAGACTAAAGACAAAACCAATCACTCCACCTTTTCTAATATATTTTATTTTGTAGGATTGCTTTTCAGAATTTCTCCGACACTTGTTATAGGCGAGTTTATTATGGGTATTCTGACGACTCTGCCGACGCGACTTATAAGCGTTGTGGGTCTTAAGTACATCATTGATGTTGTGGAAGAGGGGACTGACCTCAACCGCATTTTTTATGCGGTGGTACTCATTGCCCTTATACTCGTGGGCAGTAAAGTCTTCGCCTGGATTTTTCAGGAGTTTTTCTGGAATATGGCAAAGGAAAAGGTCTACTACGGACTTAACAAGATACTCTATGAAAAAGCTAAGCAGATTGACCTTGAGGCCTATGATGACCCCGAGTACTATAACAGTTTTATTCTTACTATAGAATCGTCATCTGACAATATCACAAATCTTCTCGGTCTTGTGAGAAACTATGTAGGTAACCTTATTTCTTTTGTAACTATTGCGGGTGTATTGCTGACTATCGACCCCGTGTGCCTTATAATAATACTTACCTTTATAGGTGTATTTCTGCCTCTGAGCAGAAAAAGAGGCAGCCTGCAGATGGCAAGACGCAGAGACAACACAGAATTTCACAGACGAAGCGACTACTTCCAGAGAATATTTTATCTGCAGGATTATGCCAAAGAAGTACGTATGAATAATATACATCCGCTTCTCATGGCAAGATATAACGATGCAGCTGATGATGTTATCGCTAACCAAAAAAGATATCATAAAAAGATTTCTGCTGTCGGTTTTCTTCAGGATGCGGGTATACAGGACTTGGGCTTTATGTTTGCCTTGCCGATGTATCTCGGTTATTGTGTACTCGTAAAAGAGACTCTCGGCGCGGGTGATTTTGTTGCAGCCTTTAACGGCGCGTACTCTATAGCGGCATCAATTAACTTCCTGACAGTATGGGCGGTTGCAATCTTCTCTGAGAGAGGAAAAATGATTGAGAAGTACCGCGAATTTTTAAAGATGGACTTCAAAATCAAAGATGGCGATAAAAAAGCCGTGTGCAGTGAGCCCAAAGAAATCAAAATCGAAAACATGTCATTTACGTATCCCGGCAACGATAAGCCGACACTTAAAAATATCAACCTGACAATTAAGCCTTATGAAAAGATAGCGCTTGTAGGTTACAACGGTGCAGGTAAGACTACGCTGACAAATCTTCTGCTTCGTCTTTATGATGTTACGGAAGGTAGCATTAATATTGATGGTGAAGATATCAGAGATGTTACTGTTGAGTCTCACAGAGACAGATTTTCAGCGGTATTCCAAGACTTCCAGCTTTTTGCCTGCAGTGCCGGTGAAAATGTGGCACTCAGCGATACCTTCGATGAGAAGCGAGTCAAAGAGGCTCTTGGAAACAGCGGATTTAATAAGGAGTTGAAAAAGGGCGTCTTTACAGAGCTTCTGCGTGAGTTTGACGATGAGGGCAGAATGCTCTCAGGTGGTGAAAGCCAGAAGGTGGCAATTGCAAGAGCTTTCTATAAAAATTGTCCCTATATTATCCTCGACGAGCCCTCGGCTAACCTTGACCCTATAGCAGAGTACAACCTCAATCAGGCTATGATTGAGGCGGCTGATAACAAGACAGTTATCTTTATTTCTCACCGACTTTCAACTACGGTCAATGCTGACAGAATATATGTTATGGAAAATGGAGAAATAATAGAAAGCGGTTCCCATGAAGAGCTGATGAAGCTTGGCGGCACATATGCTTATATGTTCAATCTTCAGGCAGAAAAGTATAAAAGCTAAAAAAAGAAGGCGGATAATTTCCGCCTTCTTTTTTATGTGAGAACTTAATATGTAATTGTGTAGTCCTTTTCAAATGAAAGACCAAGTCTCGCATTCATGGTACCGCCCATCTTTACGGTTACATCCATAATAATGGGTGAATAGTAGTTTGACCATGTTGTGTGGCCTGTAGCCTTGTCAATCTTACACTTGATGACACAATCAAAATACTCTGTTGAGAAAGTCTGAAGCATTGAGGGAGCGCTCTCTTTGATTTCTGAAGGTGTGATAGTGTCAAATGCTTTAGCAACACCAACACCGGGTTCAGGGTCTTTTGTGGGGTAGAGCTTGAGCATAATCTCATACTCTGTGCCGTTGTCGGTGCAGGTTGCTTCTTCAACTTCAGCTTCTGTGAGCTGGCTTACCCAATCAACACCGGGTACCTGATACTGTGCCACGATTTCTTCTTTAGTCGCATACTCTACGGGTTCAACATCGTCTTTGAAAACTGAACCCATAAGGCTATTAGCTGTGGCTTCCAGGAGCTTGGGCATTTCGAGATACTCTTCAAGATGCTCGCGGTTCTCATAGTTTTTAACAACCTTGGTTGCTTCTGTCTTGACTTTGTTAGCGCTCTCGTTGAAAAGTGCGATGATTTCTGCCTTTGACATTTCGCCTGAAGAGGGAGCTTCTGTAGCATCAACAGCGGGAGCTTCTGTGGTGTCTGCAGAGTCGCCTGCATTGTCAGCGGGAGCCTGAGTTGTGGGTGCTGTGGTGGGAGCAGTTGTTGGCTGAGTAGTAGCTTCAGTTGTGGGATTTACAACAACGTCTGTTACGTTAGTGTCTTCTGTTGTGTCAGCTTCCTGGCGGTTACTGCCTAACTTACCAATCAGATTACCTGAAACAAAAAGCGCTAAAACAACAAGAATGACTACAACTACTTCAAAAAATCCCGATGAGTTTTTCTTATTTTCCATTTTAACTCTCCTTATTATTTTTTAATAATACAAATATTATACAATATCTGACAAAAAAATACAAGAGCCTGCAGAGGATTTATCTGAAAAGAGAAATTACCTTTTTATGAGATTTGAGGTATACGGCGGGTACTTTTGCGATATCTTTAATATGTATGTATTTTTTTAGGTAAGCTTAAGTTTATGCGGATATACTGAAAGCGGAAAAGGAGGTAAGTTTTCCATGAAAAAAGAAAAGACTGTTTTGGTTTGTATCACGCCTCAGGAGTCTTCAAAAATCCTTGTAAAAACAGGTAAAGTCCTCGCAGACAAACACGGGGCAAAGTTAGAAGTGGTATCTGTATTGCCTTTTCAGCAGAACGGACAATACAAAATAGAAAGCGACATAGTAGAAAAGTTATATCAGACGGCAATAAGTGAAAACGGTGAAATGGCTGTATATTTTAGTGATGACCCCATACTTACAGTGAGCGCGCATATTGCAAAGAGAAAGCCTCTGACTATAGTAGTCGGTTTCCCCGGGGAAAAGAGTAACAATTTTATTTCTATGATACATCTTTTTGTGCCCGATGTGCCTATCAGTATGGTTGGTGTCGATGGAACGATGTATAACATTTTGCCCTGTGAAGAAATGAAAGGTATAAGATAAATCGGTAGCTGCACAATCAGGAAGTTGTGTAGCTTTTATTTGTGAAGTGGTGAATTCACGGATTATTCATGCTATATTTTCACGCTTGCTCTTGACAATCGTAATTGAAATGTAGTATTTTATTAATAGTATGCTTCGGCGAATTAATTTTAAATTAAGCATCTTAATATTTTATATAAATAAAAGGAGCGTATACTATGAAAAAAGAAATGAAAATTATTATCGCAGTTGTGCTTGCGGTATGGTTTTTTGTAATGGGTTTTGAGCTTGGTGTTTATAAAGAAAAAAAGGCTCATTCTACAATCTCTGTAACTCCCATCACAACACAGCCCACTCAGACTACACAGCCAACTCTTCCTCCCACACAGCCTCCTGTAACTGAAGCCCCCACAGAGCCCTCAACTCAGGCTTCTGCAGACAATACAACTACTCAGAAGCAGGAAGATTCAACTGCTGCAGATAAAGACCATACAAATCTCTCTAAAGATGAGATTATCGCTGAGGTTAACAAGTATGTCAACCAGGTCAAGAAAGAGAAGAATATGACAGCTTCATCATCAAGTACTGTAGCTATCAACGTAACTGACTGTTCAGCTCAGGCTCTTTTGGGTACAATTAACACCGTCATCAGCGGTATTACTGAAAAGTTCAACGGTCAGGAGACATTCACTTTTGTTAACGGTCAGGCTACAGACGAAGATGGCAATGCAGTTACTCCTTGGGATGTGATTCCTCCTACAGGTAAAGACTTCCTTGCCTTAGGTGCAGGTGTAGCATCGGCGACAGTTGAAAAAGTTGACGCCAACACAAGATACACCATCGTGATGGTCAGCGAAGACACAACGATGGCCAGCCCTGTACCGACATATAACTCGACGGTTATCGGTTATCTCGATCTTGTAAGTCTTGACCTTCCTTTCAACCTTACTCAGGCTGATATGCACTATCCCGGTTCAACAATTTCAGTTCTTGTTAATCCCGACGGTAAAGTTATTGAGCTTGTCAACAAGCTTCCTATGGAAGGTACAGGCGCAACAAAGTTTATCGGTAAAGATGCATATGCTTCATTCGCAGGTGCACTTGACGAAATGTGGGTATTTAATTATTAATAGAAAACCTATCAAAGGCGGTGAATTTTCACCGCCTTTTTTGTATACCCGGCTTACTGTATGTCAACAATAAAGCAAACAATATAAAGGAGTAACACATATGAACAATCATACAATTGATCTGCTGAAAGAGTGCGATTCCGGTACCAAGACTGCCGTATCGTCTATCAAGGAGGTGCTTGACAATACAGCCAGTGGAGAGCTCTTATCTTTGCTGACTGATAACTTAAGAGAACATGAAGCTATCGGTGACGAAATTCACGCCTTATTATCTGAAGCAGGAGAAAAGGGTAAAGAGCCGAATCCTATGGCAAGAGCAATGTCGTGGCTAAAAATTAATATCAAAATGATGGAAAAGCCTGAAGACAAAAACATTGCGCATCTTATGTTTGACGGGTGCAGTATGGGTGTAAAACAGCTCAGCGAATATCTGAACAAATATGAACAGGCTGATGATGAAGCTAAGCGCCTTGCCAAGAGACTGATAAATCTTGAAGAAAAGTTAGCCAAAGACTTGAAGTCATATCTCTAAGGGGGGAGGCGGCTCCATAAAATCGCAAAGCGATTTTGGGTGGCGTGTGCCACCGCGACGAAGCCGAAGGCTTCGTCAATGGAGCCGCCGCAACTTCCCGTCAGTAGTGACTATAAAAATAACGGGTAACTTCTAAGGAAGTTACCCGTTTAGTTATTTGTTGATTATTCTTCTGCGTCTTTCTTAGCGTCTTCGATTACTTTCTGAGCAACGTTTGCGGGAGCATCTTCATATCTTGCAAATTCAAGTGAGAAGTAGCCTCTGCCAGCTGTTACTGAACGAAGAGTTGTTGAGAAGTCGCCCATTTCAGCCATAGGAACTTCAGCGATGAGTTCCTGCATCATAGGTTCGTCAGCAGCACCCATACCGAGCACGCGGCCACGACGTTTTGTGATATCGCCCATGATATCACCGAGGTTGATGTCGGGCATATAAACTTTAAGTTCACCGATGGGTTCAAGAATTACGGGGCTAGCCTGAGCCATACCGTTCTTGAATGCGATCTTAGCAGCTGTCTTGAATGCCATTTCGTTTGAGTCAACGGGATGGTATGAACCATCGTAAAGAACTGCCTTAAGACCAACAACGGGATAACCTGCAAGAGGTCCTTTAAGGATAGCTTCCTGGAGACCCTTTTCAACTGCGGGGAAGAAGTTCTTGGGTACTGAACCGCCGACAACCTCTGTTTCAAAGATGAGCTGATCTTCTGTATGGGGCTCGAAGCGTACCCAAACGTCACCGAACTGACCTGAACCACCTGACTGTTTCTTATGACGGCCCTGTACCTGGCAAGTCTTGCGGATTGTTTCTCTGTATGCAACCTTGGGGATGCGAAGATCGATTTCTACGCCGTATTTAGCCTTAAGCTTTGATACAACGATATCGAGGTGCTGTTCACCGAGACCTGAAAGGATCATTTCCTTGGTTTCGTCGTTTGTAGCAAATTTAACTGTGGGATCTTCATCGATGATCTTACGAAGACCTGCAGCAACCTTATCTTCTTCGCCCTTCTTCTTGACTACAACAGCCATTGAAAGTGAGGGTGAGGGGAAGTCTACAGGAGCGAGAGTGATGGGGTTCTTGGGATTACAGATAGTATCACCTGTCTGTACGTCCTGAAGCTTTGTGATAACGCCGATGTCACCGAGATCGATTGAAGCAACATCTTCCTGCTTGATACCCTTTACAGAAACGAGTTTACCCATCTTCTGAGTTTCGCCTGTTCTTGAGTTATAGCAAGGTGTATCGTGAGTAATCTTACCTGCGAGCACCTTTACAAATGACATCTTACCAACGAAGGGGTCAGCGATTGTCTTGAAGCAAAGAGCAGCAAGATCTTCTTTTTCTGAGCACTTGATTTCAACATCTTCACCGTCAGCGTTCTTAGCGATTTCGGGCTTAGCCTTATCGGGTGAGGGAGCTGAGTATACGATAGCATCAAGGAGCATATCGCAACCGTCAACCTTAGTTGCTGAGAGTGCGTATACGGGATAGATTTCACCTGTTACAACGCCCTTTGTAAGACCCTGGATGATTTCTTCCTTTGTAAGGGGTTCGCCTTCAAAGAACTTTTCCATAAGCTCTTCGTCAACTGTAGCAACTGCTTCTTCGAGAGCTGCTCTCATTGCAACGATATTATCGTCTGTAGGAATTTCAATTTCAACAGGACGACCGTTGGGATATTTGAATGCTTTGTTTGAGCAAAGGTTTACGAAAGCTTCGCAAGTGCCACCGTTCATATAGGGAACAACAACGGGGCAGAGCTTTGTGCCAAGGTGAGCCTTAAGTGTGTCGAAAGTTTTATAGAAGTCTCTGTGTTCACCGTCAACCTTTGTGATAGCGAAGAACTTAGCGATGTTTCTTGCATCTGCAGCCTTGATAGCTTTTTCGAGACCAACGTCAATACCTGAAGAAGCTGAAGTTACGATAAGAGCACAGTCAGCTGCGCGCATTGATTCAGCCATACCGCCGGCGAAATCAAACTTACCGGGAGCGTCAAGAATATTAATCTTAGTATCTCTCCATTCCAATGAAGCTGTGGCAGCTGAGATGGAGCACTTGCGTTTCTTTTCTTCTGCGTCATAGTCCATTATAGTATTACCGTCGATTACACGGCCAAGTCTGTCTGTTACGCCTGCAACATAGAACATTGCTTCTGCTAATGCTGTTTTACCCTTACCTGTATGACCTGCAATGGCGATGTTTCTGATGTTGTTTACTGAATAAGATTTCAATTCCAATACCTCCTAAGACCTCGTTATTACAAGATCCCTAATATTAATGTACCTCATTATAAACTATTATTTGAGGTTAACATCGCTATTTTACCATAAATTAAACAAAAAAACAACGGATTATTAACTAATTTTATGCAATATTATTTGGTAATAGTGTATAAAAATCGGGTTCTTTGGTGTTGTAACGCGTCGAAGTGGGGTAAAAGAGGGCAGATTTGACCCGCCAAGGAAGTAGAGCGCAAAAAAGCAGCAGCGTGTTTTTGATTCTTTTTCCGCGCGAGGAAAAAGAATGCCTTTTCTCTTGCGGTTCCCAAAATTCATTACGGCTTGGAGCGCCTATGAATTTTGACCGCTGCACCATCCTCACCTCGCTTTATCCACCGCAGGTGGTGCTTCGGTGACGATGCAGCGAGGGCAAATAAAAAGAAGCAGAGATGAGTCTGCTTCTTTTTTATGTGGAGATAATTATATTGTTAAAAGACTGTTTTATTTTCAACTTCAAATTCCATTGTATCAGTGTTTATGATATGAATACTGCAAGTTTCTGATTTGAAAGTTTTTCTCTTATTGCTCCACTCGAGGTTCTTGACTAAATGGTAAACAATATTAATCACACCACCATGCGTAACAATTAAAACATTATCATTTGTATTTTTTGAGTTAGAGGTTATATTTGAAAACCAATCCTTTATTCGCAGGTAAAACTCTTTGGGGCTTTCTCCGTTGGGGTATGGTTCATCCATTTCCAAAGAACGAAAATATAAGCCGGGATATTTCTTATCGGCAACGCTGTTAAGCATACCTGATAAATCGCCGTTATTTATTTCTCTTATATTGTATTCCTCTTGAACAGGTAGTCCTAATTCCGAGGAAATTATACTTGCAGTGGTTTTTGCTCGGGGTAAGTCGCTTGATATGATATGTGTGATTTTATAAATGCTTTGGTTGTCAGCGAGGTGTTTAGCAAGTCGTTTTGCTTGTGCTATTCCCTCGGGAGTTAAATCAATTTCACTCCAACCACCACGATATTTGTCATCGTCTTTGCCGTGTCGTGCAAATATCAGTTTCATTTTAGTCACCTCTGCAAATTTAAAATCACAATCGCCTGCGTTTTGATAGGACGATTATACCATACTTTATTTAGAACATCAAGCTTACTCGGCGGGTTCGGCGGCTCCATAGCCGAATTGCGTTCGGCTCGGCTACTGCCGTAGCCGTAAATCGCGCAGCGATTTAATGGAGCCGCCTTCCACCTCTTGCAGTGACTATCCCGCGTACCGACAAAAAAAGACAGCCTGAATTTCAGACTGTCTTGATTTTCTGTATTGCCCTCGCCGGGTGGGCATTCTTTTTCCTTGCGCGGAAAAAGAATCAAAAACGCGCTGATGCTTTTATTTGCCGCCGAACATTGCAAGAAGGAAACCTGCAGCTACCGCTGAACCGATAACACCTGCAACGTTGGGACCCATAGCGTGCATGAGAAGGAAGTTAGCGGGATTGTACTTTCTACCCTCGTTCTGTGATACACGAGCTGCCATGGGAACAGCACTAACACCTGCTGAACCGATAAGAGGATTAACCTTACCGCCGGTGATGATGTAAAGAAGCTTGCCGAGAAGCAGACCGCCTACTGTTGAGAAGCAGAATGCAATAAGACCGAGAACAACAATCTTGAGAGTTTCAGCCTTAAGGAAGGTCTGACCGTTTGTTGTAGCACCTACTGTGAGACCGAGCATAATTGTTACGATGTTCATAAGAGCATTCTGAGCTGTGTCTGAAAGTCTGTCAACAACACCGCACTCTTTGAAGAGGTTACCAAGCATAAGGAAACCGAGAAGAGGAGCAACTGAGGGAAGAATGAATGCACAGATAACAAGTACAACAACGGGGAAAACAATCTTTTCTACCTTTGAAACCTTGCGAAGCTGTTTCATTTCAACCTTACGCTCTTTTTCTGTGGTGAGAGCTTTCATAATGGGAGGCTGAATGAAAGGAATCAGCGCCATATATGAGTAAGCTGCAACAGCGATGGGGCCTAAGAGATGAGCAGCAAGCTTACCTGTAAGGAAGATAGCTGTGGGGCCGTCAGCACCACCGATAATAGCGATTGATGCAGCTTCTTCGGGAGCGAAACCTAAGAGGATAGCAATAACGAATGCTACATAGATACCAAGCTGAGCTGCGGCACCTAAAAGAAGTGACATGGGGTTTGAAAGAAGGGGTCCGAAGTCGGTCATACAACCGATGCCAAGGAAGATAATACAGGGGAAGATACTTGACTTAACACCTGCGTATATAAGCCTGAGTACACCGCTGTCATACCAGTGAGCACCTTCGATTATGTTTGAGGTATCCATAAGACCTGTGGGGTCATCCATAAGGCCTGCGCCGGGAAGGTTAGCAAGAAGAATACCGAATGCGATGGGTACGAGAAGCAAGGGTTCGCATTTCTTTGCGATAGCGAAGTAGAGAAGCACAAATGATACAAGAATCATTACAAGATTCTGCCACAGGAATGTGCCGTCTGCAAAGAGTGCGAAAAAGCCTGATGATTCCCATAAGCCCACAAGGACGTCTTTAATCATATCCATAGAGAAAATCTCCTTTTCAATTTAGTTTAAAGTTTTGGGAATCAAAGTACTGCAAGTACGTCATCAGTATTAACTGTTGAGCCTTTATTTACGAGAAGCTGTTTGATTGTACCGTCGCAGGGAGCAACGATATCGTTTTCCATTTTCATAGCTTCAAGTACCATAAGTACGTCACCGGTCTTAACAGCCTGACCAACGCTTACGTTGACGCTGAGGATTGTGCCGGGCATGGGTGAGGGTACCTTTGTGCCGTCGCCTGCAACAGGTGCAGCTGCGGGAGCTGCTGCAGGAGCCGCTGCTGGTGCTGCTACGGGAGCAGGAGCTGCTACTGCATCTGATACATTGAGAAGTACAGCGTCACACTCTGTTACTTCAACTTCATAATTTTTACCATTTAATGTAACTACGTATTTCATTATTTTTTATCCTCCACAAGTTTGATTGACTTGAAGCTAAGTCTGTTAAGGGGAATACCGCTCTTATCTGAAACAATTGCCATAATAACTGCGGCTGTTTTTTCATCGGTGTTTATAAGTTCAAGCTCGCCCTGATTCATACCTGCAGGCATTGGTACACCTGCCGGTGCTGCTGCCGCGGGAGCTGTTACAGCTTCGGGAGCTTTCTTTGTTGCTACGCCTTCAACTGCTCTGATAACCTTTGAAACAAGGATAATGAGCAAAGCAATAACAGCGAGAATTGCAATAACTGTAACGATACCTATGACTGAAGTAGCAAGAGCATCTGTAAGAGGCATTTTAAGATTTGCTAACATATGTCTTTACCTCCTTATACTTCTCTGATGGTGTATTTGAAGGTGTTTCTTGCCTTTTCCTCACGCTTGTCAAAGAACGCTTCTGCCTGAGTGGGGAATGCGATATATGAAAGAACATCTTCTTCACTCTTTGCCTTATCACCGATTTCTTCCTTAGCCTTTTCCATATAGGGCTCGAGGGTATCAGCGAAACGGCAGGTAACAGGCTGTTCGTCACCGAGGATCTTTTTAGCAAGGTCTGCGTCTACTTCGCCGGGAGCCTTGCCGTAGAAACCGAAGAAATAGTTCTTGATTTCCTTTGAGATATTCTTGTATCTTTCGCCTGCGAGTACGTTTGATGTTGCCTGAACACCAACCATCTGGCTAAGAGGAGTTACAAGGGGAGGATAGCCTAAGTCTTTTCTTACGCGGGGTACTTCAAGGAGTACTTCTTCAAACTTGTCGAGTTTGCCTGCAGCTGTAAGCTGAGCAACGAGGTTTGAGAGCATACCGCCGGGTACCTGATAAAGAAGAGCATCTGTATCTGTTGCGAGTACAACAGGGTTGAGCAGACCACTTTCGAGAGCCTTAGCTCTTACGGGCTTGAAGAAGTCGTTGATCTTTTTAAGTGAATCCATATTTACATCAACTTCATAACCCTGCTGTTTGAATGAGTAAACGAGAGTTTCTGTGGGAGGCTGTGATGTGCCGCCTGAGAAGCATGAGATAGCTGTATCGATTACGTCAGCACCTGCTTCAACTGCTTTCTGTAAAGTGAGAGCACCGAGGCCTGTTGTTGAGTGTGTATGCACAACAAGAGGAAGCTTAACTTCGGCCTTGATTGCTTTGACAAGGTCATATGCTTCCTGAGGACCCATGATACCTGCCATATCCTTGATACAGATTGACTTAACACCCATCTTTTCCATATCCTTTGCAAGGCTCACATAGTTTTCAAGTGAGTGGATAGGTGAAAGAGTGTAGCAGATGGTACCTGAAGGATGAGCACCGCACTTAAGTGTCTCGTCAACAGCAACTTCAATGTTACGAAGGTCGTTGAGAGCGTCGAAGATACGGATAATGTCAATACCGTTTTCAACTGACTTTCTGATGAAAGCTCTTACAACGTCATCGGGATAATGCTTGTAGCCGAGAAGGTTCTGGCCACGAAGGAGCATCTGAAGCTTTGTGTTAGGACAAGCCTTGCGGATTTTTCTGAGTCTTTCCCATGGATCTTCATTAAGATAACGAAGGCATGAGTCGAAAGTTGCGCCACCCCAACATTCAAGTGAATAGTAGCCTGCCTTGTCAAGCTCAGCGAGAATAGGCTCGAAATCTTCGAAAGGCATTCTTGTTGCGATGAGTGACTGATTAGCGTCTCTGAGAATGGTTTCTGTAAATTGTACTTTCAAATTATCACCCCATAAATAATTATTTTTACTTAAAAGTTTGAATGTTAAATCAAAACTTTTCGCTATTATATATCATACACAAAAGTTCAAACAATTGCAATATGTTTATGCGTTTTTTCAATATTCTTTAATAGTTTGCTCGGGTTAGGTGAATTAAGTATGGAATTTTCGAAAATAAATTGCCAATAATTGCTATACACATCATAAAGATAAAATAAAACACTATTTGACACATTGTGACATAAATGGTAGAATATAAAAAGCTTATTTGTAACAGGAGGGATGGCAATGCAAGACAATGACAATAAAACAGAAAACTCTTATTTTAAAAGTGCCGGTCTTACAATAAAGGGCCTGAAAGTATTGCTTGGCTTTTCTTTTGTTGCAACAATCATCGCTTTTTCGATTGCTTTTTGTGAACACAGACAGTATACAGAGCTCGTGGAAAGATATGACGATGCTCTGGTAGGGATTAGTCAGTGCGAAGTTTCGCTTTCGGAGTTGATGAATGAAACTTCCTATTATAATAGTATAGAGAATACTACAACTTTGCCGTTGACAACTGAGACGACGGAATATACAACCGCCGAATATGAAGAGCATACAATAAATGCTGCAACTGACCCGACTGGGAAAGAACCGGCTAAAAAGACGCAGCCGGTGAAGCCGCATACCACAAAAGAGGCAACAACGAAAGAGTCCACAACAAAAGTCAAAGAAACATCAGGTGCTTATTATGTGACTCAAAGCGGCAAGAAATATCATGTGGCTTCCTGTTCATATCTGAGCAAGTCAAAGATAACTATAACAATGGACAGGATCAGAAGTGAGGGGTATTCTCCCTGCTCGAGATGTATAAAGTAGTTATTATAATGTAATAGCAAATATGACGTTTAAACTTTTCAATACATATAATGTATAATACGGACAGAAATTTTGAGGTGATTTTATGTCAGATACAATAGCTGCAATCTCTACCCCTGTGGCAGCGGGCGGTATAGGTGTAATAAGAATATCAGGTGATGATGCAATTGCAGTCGCAGACAAAGCTTTCAATGCCACTTCGGGCAAAAAGCTTTCTTCTCTTAAGGGGTACACTGCCGCTCACGGCAGAGTACATCTCGATGGTGAAGATATCGATGAGGGCGTAGCTCTCGTTTTCCGCTCGCCTAGAAGCTACACCGGTGAAGATACAGTAGAGATTTCCTGCCATGGCGGTGTATATGTGACCAACCAGGTTCTTCGTGCTGTGCTTACTGCCGGAGCAAGACCTGCTGAAGCAGGTGAGTTTACCAAAAGAGCCTTCCTTAACGGCAAGATGGATTTGTCTGAAGCTGAAGCTGTAATGTCGCTTATCGGTGCTCAGGGTCAGCAGGGAATGAAAGCTTCTCTCAACGCTCTCGATGGTGCACTCAGCAGAAAAATAAATGAGCTTTGCAGTGAGCTTATATCAGCCTCGGCTCATATGGCTGCCTGGGTAGACTATCCTGATGAAGAGATTCCTGAAATCAGTTTCGATAATCTCAGGGTAACCCTGACTCAGGTAAAGAGTCAGCTAGCATCCCTGCTTTCAAAATTTGATGCAGGTAAGGCTCTCACAAGCGGTGTTGACACTGCCATTGTCGGTAAGCCTAATGTAGGCAAGTCAGCTCTTATGAATATGCTCTCAGGCTTCAGCCGTTCAATTGTAACTAACATTGCAGGCACAACAAGAGACGTAGTAGAAGAAACCGTACGCGTGGGCAGTGTTATATTGAGACTTGCCGATACAGCGGGTATAAGAGAAAGCGATGATGTAGTTGAAAGCATTGGTGTTGACCTTGCTAAGATAAAAATAGAAAGAGCGGGTCTTATACTTGCAGTTTTTGACGGCTCAGCACCTCTCGATAACAGCGACAGAGAAATTTTTGAGCTTTGCAAAGGCCGTGACGTTATTGCTATCGTAAACAAGACTGACTTACCCTCAATGACAGATATCGAATATATAAAAGATAACTTTGCTGAGACTGTGTTTATAAGTGCTATGTCTCATGAAGGCGAAGATGAGTTAACAAAAGCTATTGAGCGAGTGCTCGGTACAGATAAGATAGATACATCAAAGGCTATGCTCACAACCGAGCGCCAGCGAATAAGTGCCCTCGGTGCTCTCGACAGTATCAATCAGGCTCTGGAAGCTATTGATATGGGCATCACAATGGATGCTGTCAATGTCTGCATCGATACAGCAATAGACAAGCTTCAGGAACTCACAGGCAAAAAGGCTAAAGAAACTGTAGTCGATGAAGTCTTCTCGCAGTTCTGCGTGGGCAAGTAAGAGGTAAGGTATGAATAAAAGTGTTTTAATAACAGGTGCAAGTGGCGGTATCGGTGAAGCCCTTTGCCGAGACTTTGCAAAAAACGGTTATGATGTAGCTATCCATTATAACTCCTCAGAAGAGGATGCACTGAAATTACAGCAGGAACTTGAAAGTCAGTACAGAGTAAAAGCTGTACCAATAAAAGCGGACCTGAAAAACAGTGACGATGTCAAGGCGTTGGCACAGACTGCCCTTGATACTTTCGGAAAAATCGATGTCCTTGTCAACAATGCAGGCGTTGCATATATGACAGTTTTTCAGTGTGCTGATGAGGGCAAGGTCAAAGAGTTGTTTGACATCAATCTAATGAGTGCTATGAGCCTTACAAAAGAAATACTGCCCTCAATGATAAGAAATCAGTGGGGCAGGGTTATCAATATATCATCTATGTGGGGTATCGCAGGTGCGTCCTGCGAGGTGCATTACAGTGCCACCAAGTCAGCGCTGATTGGTTTTACAAAGGCTCTCGCAAAAGAGGTTGGTCCCAGCGGTATAACTGTTAACTGCATAGCGCCCGGTTACATCGACACGAAGATGAACAGCTCCATCGACGAGGACAGTGCTCAGGAAATTGTTGACGGCACTCCAATTGGCAGAAAGGGCAGACCCGAGGACGTTGCACCTCTTGGTGTGTTTCTTTGCGATGACAAGGCAGGTTTCATCACGGGTCAGGTTATCAGCGTTGATGGCGGATACGGTATATAATAGAAAGGCGGCTCGAGAGAGCTGTCTTTTTTAATTATGAATTATAAATTGCAGACGAAAAGGGCAGTGCCAGCTATACAATATAATACATATAATGAAACGCGACACACCGAGGGGTTAGGGTAAGTAATAACCCGCCACTTGCGTTCTGCGGCAGTCGGCTCCACGAAAGCACCTCGGTGAGGTGCTTTTCATCAGATATCGTAGATACCTGATGTATCGAACTTCGTCCGATAGTGGAGCCGCCGAAAAGTTTTTGCAAATATTCGGATACATATAATATATATAGCAATAAACGATATAAAAAACAAACAAGAAAGCAAAGAAAGTAGTATACCCCATATAGAGAAAAGGAAAGAAAAGCCAAGACAGACCCAAGATATAGTGTAGTTTTAAGCTGGAAACACAAAAACGCCCGGCATAGCATATAAAAGGAGCAAGTTATAGGCAAAAATGCACAAAAAAGTTTGTAAAAAGTGTTGACAAAAGCGGTTTGAGGTGATAATATATACGAGCTCTCAAGGGAAGCCCCGGAAAGAGCGAG
>JAZTWC010000074.1:0-8186 GCA_045635665.1 Acutalibacteraceae bacterium | reverse complement strand
ACATGGCTACGATCCGACTTTCGGTACCCGATTTCGGACTTCGAAGCTAAAAACAATCCGCAGGATTGTTTTCTTAACGCTTCTCACCCTCTTAGGCTTCAAGTCCCTTGTGCTTTTGGTAAGAGAGATAAAAAAGAAACTCAGCAGTCTTCTGACTACTGAGTTCTGGTGCGAGAGACGGGACGCGTCCTTGCTTCGCAAATCCGCCGCCCTCGTCGACCCAATGCTTCGCATTCGGTACCCGACTTCGGACTTCGAAGCTAAAAACAATCCACCGGATTGTTTTCTTAACGCTTCTCACCCTCTTAGGCTTCAAGTCCCTTGTGCTTTTAGTAAGAGAGATAAAAAAGAAACTCAGCAGTCTTCTGACTACTGAGTTCTGGTGCGAGAGACGGGACTTGAACCCGTACGAGCTGCCCCACACGCCCCTCAAACGTGCGCGTCTGCCGATTCCGCCACTCTCGCATATTTACTTCACTCTCTCGAGTGCTCGTATACTATACCACTTCCAAATGCATTTGTCAATACTTTTTTCGATAATTTTTTTGATTTTTTCGGGGAAATTTAATTTGTAATCTTTTTCAGCAAAACTTGACAATATTCTCAAAACTATAATATAATTTCATCAAAGATTAAAGGAGTGGTAGTTTATGAAGAAATTCGGAGTTACTATGCTGATTCTTATTTGTATGTTAAGCTTGGGGCTAACTGCTTTGGCGAGCGATTGTGATACTTTCATAGGAAGTAATCAGAGCACCAACAACTATAGCAGATGGGCGTCTCCAGTGGAATCCTATCTTCATGTCTGTGAAGACGGAAAACTTATGAAAGTGCAGTATCTTCCCAATGACGGATTGATACTTGCCGAGTACTACAGCAGTGACTACAAACGACTCAGTATAAAAACAATTTCTCCTGAGTTGCCGATTTTCGGTGGCTTTTATGCTGTTGGTAACAACTACTTTGTACTGACGGGTCAGAATAATCCATCTCAATCAGCTTCTGTAACCTGCTTTGCAGTGACAAAATATGACAGTAACTGGAACAAAATTTCTACAGCTGAGCTGAAAGATTGTAACACTACAGTACCATTCAATGCAGGAAGTGCGAGGTTTACTCATAGCGGAAACTACCTTGCTGTAAGAACAAGTCACGAAATGTATAAAGCAGATGACGGATATAATCATCAGGCTAATGTTACAATGCTTGTTGATATGAACTCAATGAAAATCACAGATTCTGTTCATAGGGTTGCTGCTGTTAACTACGGTTATGTGAGCCACTCTTTCAATCAGTTTGTTAAAGCCGATAACGATAAAATTGTTGCTGTAGATCACGGTGATGCCTATCCGAGAAGTGTGGTTTTGGTCAAGTACAGACAGAGCATTTCTACGGGTAAGGCGGTAACACCAAGCAAACAGTGCACGAGTCTTGATATGTTCAACATCAGCGGTGAAATCGGGGACAATACTACGGGCTGCAGTGTAGGCGGCTTTGAGATTACATCTACAGGTTATCTTGTCGCCTTGAACAGTATAGTGCAAGGTGGTAACTCAGATGTAAGAAATATCTATCTTTGTTACGTTGATAAAGACGGTACTGCCGCTGCGTCTGTGAGATTGACCAATTACTCAGATAAAAGCGTCTCAACTCCTCAGCTGGTTAAAATCGACGAGGAAAATTTCATTATATTATGGTCATATAACGGCAGGGTACAGTATTGCCGTGTTGATAACAAGGGCAAAGCAACAAGTGAGATATTCACTATAGATGGGTATCTGTCAGATTGTCAGCCTGTTATACACTCAGGCAAAATTATCTGGTATGTCTGGAATAACAGCGAGACAACCTTTTACAGTATAGATACTGAAGATGTTTCAAAGACTTCTGTAAACAAATCTGATGTGGGTCATACTTATGAAATCGCAAGTGTGAACGGCGTTAAAGTCAGCCTTAAATGTAAGAAGTGCGGGGGTACCCGTAAAGGCAATGTGCCCTCGGAGTTTGAACTTTATTGGGAAAATCTTGCTTATTCGGGTGGTAATATGATCAGCTTCACTTCAGTGCCCGAGTCGCAATATCACCCCGGTGAAAAGATGAGGCTTAAGACAACTTTCGTGCCGGCTGATATAAATGATTTCGAGATAGTTTCTTCAGATGTAAATATTGTAAAGATTGTCTATGAAGACGGCTATTATAAGGCTGTAACAGCAACGGAGGGTAAGGCTAAGATTACGGTAAGGTCTGCTTACAATCCTGATATTAAAAAGCAATATGATATCACGGTATCTCACTTTCGCACCACAGTTGAAAACACTCCTGCTTCTTGCACTTCCGATGGTAAAATTATAGTCAGATGTTCCGTTTGCGGTATTACTGAAACTGAAACTTTGGCGGCTATGGGTCATAATATGGGTGGGTACAAGGTGACCAAAGAGGCCACTTGCAAGGCTGAGGGTAGGGAAACATCCACCTGCTCAGTTTGTAGTTATGAAGAATCGCGGGTAATCCCGCTGAAAGCACACGATCAAAAAGTAACAGTTGATGCAGTAGCAGCCACTTGCACCAAGCAAGGCAAGACCGAGGGTAAAAAGTGCTCTGTCTGTGGTAAGATTACAGTCGAGCAGGAGACTGTTGAAGCTCTTGGTCATAAGCTCGGTGAGTATGAAATCAGCACGAAACCAACTTGCACCGCTAAGGGTGATGAGACCGCTAAATGTACTCGATGCAGTTACACCAAGACAAGAGAAGTTGACAGAGTAGCACATAAGGAAGTGGCTGTTGAAGATGTATCTCCGACTTGTACAAAGCAAGGCAAAAGTGGTGGTAAGAAATGTTCTGTCTGTGGTAAAATCACCGTTGAGCAGGATATCGTCGAAGCTCTCGGTCATAACCTCGTCAAGTATGAGATCAGCAAGAAACCAACTTGCACAGCTAAGGGTGAAGAGACTGCAAAATGTACCCGATGCAGTTACACCAAAACGAGAGAAGTTGATAGAGTAGCACACAAGGAAGTAGCTATTGAAGATGTATCTCCAACTTGTACAAAGCAAGGCAAAAGTGGTGGTAAAAAGTGTTCTGTCTGTGGTAAGATCACCGTCGAGCAAGAGACTGTTGAAGCCCTCGGTCATAACCTCGGCAAGTATGAAATTAGCAAGAAACCAACCTGCACCGCCAAAGGTGAAGAGACAGCTAAATGCTCCCGTTGCAGTTACACTAAGACTCGCGATGCGGACAAGATAGCACATACAGAAGTGACCGTCAAAGCCACATCTCCGACCTGCACAAAGTCGGGTAAATCTGAGGGTAAAAAGTGCTCGGTCTGTGACAAAATCACCGTTGAGCAGGAGACTGTTGAAGCCCTCGGTCACAACCTTGGCAAGTATGAGATTAGCAAAAAACCAACTTGCACCGCTAAGGGTGAGGAGACGGCAAAATGCTCCCGTTGCAGTTACACTAAGACTCGTGATGCGGACAAGATAGCACACACCGAAGTGACTGTAAAAGCGACTTCACCGACCTGTACAAAGTCAGGCAAAACAGCAGGCAAAAAGTGCTCTGTTTGTGGTAAGATTACAGTAGAGCAAGAGACGGTAGATGCGCTCGGTCATAAGCTTGGCGAGTATGAGATCAGCAAAAAGCCGACCTGTGCAGCTAAGGGTGAAGAGACGGCAAAATGTACCCGTTGCAGCTACATCAAGACTCGCGACGTAGACAAGATTGATCACACAGAAGTGACCGTCAAAGCCACATCGCCAACTTGCACTAAGTCAGGCAAATCTGAGGGCAAAAAGTGCTCTGTTTGCAGTAATATCATAGTCGATCAGAAGAGTATTGATGCCCTCGGACACGAGCTCGGTAAGTATAAAAATACTAAAGAAGCGACTTGCTCAGCTATGGGAGAAAAGACCGCTGAATGTAGCAGATGTTCATATACCAAAACTGCAGATATTCCTAAGCTTGAACATAAAAAAGTGACTTTGAAAGCCGTCAAGGCAACCTGTACGAAAACTGGCAAAACCAATGGTAAGAAGTGTTCTCTTTGTGATAAAATATTGGTGGCTCAGGAAAGTGTGCCTGCTCTTGGTCATAGTAAAAAGACTACAGTTATCGATAAAGCTACCACCAAAGCAAACGGTAAGATTTCAACTAAATGTGAAAGATGCGGAAAGGACTATGGCGAGACAAGGGTTTACCGTATACAGAGTGTGACTCTTTCAACTTCAAAATACACCTGCGACGGCAAGGTGAAAACGCCTAAAGTTACGGTCATCGACTATAACAAAGATCCACTCGTTAAAGACAAGGACTACACCGTTACATATCAGAAAGGCAGAAAGTCTCCGGGTAAGTACAAGGTTACCATAAAGTTCAAAGGCGAGTACAGCGGTACAACTACCCTGTACTTTGAGATAAAACTTGCTAAAGTCTCGGGCCTTACTGCTACTGCGGGTAAAGCTGCCGTGACTCTCAAGTGGAGTGCTGTCAAGGGAGCTGATGGTTATCAGGTTTACTACAGTACGTCAAAAGACGGCAAGTACAAGAAACTTGTGAGCACCTCAAAGGTGAGCCTTAAAAAGACTGGGCTTACATCGGGCAAGACATATTACTTCAAAGTCAGAGCTTACAAAAAGACAGACAGCGCAACTCTTTTCGGTAGCTTCAGTTCGGTAAAAAGTGCAAAAATCAAATAGATGAAATAGGGGAGTATCGATGATACTTCCCTTGTTTTTATGTGTTTTAATACAATTTGTTGCAATCCGGCTTTGTGAATAAAAAAATAAGCCGGATTTTTTAAAAAAATTAAGATTTTTGGTTCGTAAACAGTTGAAATTTTTGACGAAAAATGATATTATTTATGGGAATGTATGTTGGCGTTTTATGCTTTGAAATTTTCAGGCATAAAATGATAAGTAATGTAAGAGAATTCTGGAGATTCATTGACTAAAAACATACGGGAAAAAACAAACAGAAAGGATTCAGATGTATGAAGTACAGTTATTATCCCGGTTGCACTTTGAGAACAAAGGCAAAAAAGCTGGATGATTATGCAAGAGCTTCTGCAAAGGCTTTAGGTTTTGAACTTGAAGAAATCGAAGACTGGCAGTGCTGTGGCGGTGTCTATCCCTTAAGCAGTGACGAAATCGGTTCCAAGCTTTCTTCTGTTCGTGCTCTCAATGCAGCTAAAGAAAAAAATCAGGAGCTTGTAACTCTTTGCTCTGCTTGCTACCATGTTGTTAAAAGAGTAAACGACGACATGAGAAATGTTGAGGATATCAGAGTGAGAGCCAACAACTACATGAAGCTTGATGAGCCTTATCTCGGTGAAACCAATGTTCTTCATTTCCTTGAAGTTCTTCGTGACCGCGTAGGTTTCGATGAGCTTAAGAAGAAAGTTACCAATCCTCTTACCGGCAGAAAGATAGGCGCTTACTACGGCTGTCTGCTTCTTCGCCCCGGTAAGATCCTCGGCTTCGACAATCCGGAAAATCCCTCAATCATTGAGGATTTCATCCGTGCTATCGGTGCTGAGCCTGTAGTATATCCCTATCGCAACGAATGCTGCGGTGGATATATTTCTCTCAAAGCAAAGGACCTTGCTAAGAATATGTGCGACAATATTATGGACAGTGCATCAGGTTTCGGTGCAGAAATGCTTATCACAGCTTGTCCTCTTTGTCAGTACAATCTCACAAAGAACTCCAATGCAAAAATTCCCGTTTACTATTTCACTGAGCTTTTAGCTGAAGCTCTCGGCGTGAAAGAGGAGGTGGATGCTTAATCATGGAACATTCAAAGAAGAATCAGGTAGAAAAGGTTAAGGAAATCAGCGGCAGCAACCCTCTTAAGTGTATGAAGTGCGGTAAGTGCTCAGCTTCCTGTCCCGCTTTCGAAAAGATGGATATTAAGCCCCACCAGTTTGTCTCCTATGTAATAAACGAAAATGTAGAAGAACTTGCTAATTGCGAATCACTCTGGTACTGTCTCTCATGCTTTGCTTGTGTTGAGCGTTGCCCCAGAGATGTTAAGCCCGGTAAGCTCGTTGACGCTGCAAGACAGATTGCTGTCAGACAAAAGGGTGGCAGCCACCTTGTACCCGACGAAATTCCCGCGCTTATCGATGAAGATTTACCCCAGCAGCTTCTCGTCAGCGCATTCAGAAAGTTCAGGAGGTGAGTACGATGCACGGTATAGGAGTATTTGTCTGCCATTGCGGTAGTAACATTGCTGCAACTGTAGACGTTAAAAAAGTAGTAGAAATGGCTAAGCTTGAGCCCGGTGTCGTACACGCTGAAGATTATCAGTATATGTGCTCAGAAGCAGGCCAGGAAAGAATTGCAAATGCCATCAAAGAAAAGAACCTTAAGGGTATCGTAGTGTGCTCATGCTCACCCCGTATGCACGAGGCTACTTTCAGAAAGTGCGCAGAAAAAGCAGGTCTCAACCCCTATATGGTTGAAATCGCAAACCTTCGTGAGCAGTGCTCATGGATTCACAAGGATATTACAGAAGGTACAGAAAAAGCTGTTATCCTCACAAGAGCAGCTATCGCTAAGGTTAACCTCAACACATCACTTATGCCCGGTGAGAGCCGTGTAACAAAGAGAGCTCTCGTTATCGGCGGCGGTATTGCAGGTATTCAGACTGCACTTGATATCGCAGATGCAGGCTATGAAATTGATATCGTTGAAAAGACACCTTCAATCGGCGGTAAGATGGCTCAGCTTGATAAGACATTCCCCACACTCGACTGTTCAGCTTGTATTCTTACACCTAAAATGGTTGATGCTGCTGCTCACGAGAAAATCACTATTTACTCATATAGTGAAGTAGAAAAAGTTGCAGGCTTCGTTGGCGACTTCACAGTTGACATCAGAAAGAAAGCCCGCTATGTAAATATGGATAAGTGCACAGGTTGTGGCGTTTGTATGGAAAAATGCCCCAGCAAGAAGGCGCTCAGCAAATTCAACAGCGGTCTTAACAACAGACCTGCTATCTATACACCTTTCGCTCAGGCTATTCCCAATGTACCCGTAATTGACCCCACTCAGTGCACAAAGCTCAAGACAGGCAAATGCGGTATCTGTGAGAAGTTCTGCCAGGCAGGTGCTATCGATTACAAGCAGGAAGACGAGATCGTAACACAGAAATACGGCGCAATCGTTGTAGCAACAGGTTTTGATATCATCAAGCTTGACAACTACGATGAGTACGCTTATTCACAGAGCAAGGATGTTATCACATCACTTGAGCTCGAAAGAATTATGAACGCTGCAGGTCCTACAAAGGGTCACCTTGAAAGACTCAGCGACGGCAAGCATCCCAAAGAGATTGTTTTTGTACAGTGTGTAGGTTCACGTTGTGCTGACAATAAGGGTAAGAGCTACTGCTCAAAGATTTGCTGTATGTACACAGCTAAGCATGCAATGCTTATCCGTGACAAATATCCCGATGTAAACGTTACTGTATTCTACATTGACGTTCGTACACCCGGTAAGAACTTCGACGAGTTCTATAGAAGAGCTGTTGAAGAATACGGCGTAAACTATGTCAAGGGTCAGGTTGGTAAGGTTACTCCCGAACCCGATGGCTCACTTACAGTTCACGGTGTTGACCTTCTTGACAATAAACAGCTCAAGGTTAAGGCTGATATGGTTGTACTTGCTGCAGCTATCGAGCCCAACCCCTCAGTAAGACAGATCGCTACAATGCTCACAGCTAGTATCGATACCAACAACTTCCTTACAGAAGCACATCCCAAACTTCGTCCCGTTGAATCACCCACAGCAGGTGTATTCCTTTCAGGCGTATGTCAGGGTCCCAAGGATATTCCCGAAACAGTATCTCAGGCAGGTGCCGCTGCTATCAAGGTTGTAGGTCTTCTTGCTAAAGATAAGCTTCTTACTAACCCCTGCACAGCTAAGCCCGACGAACTCCTTTGTAACGGTTGTAGCGCTTGTGCTAATGTATGTCCCTACGGTGCTATCTCCTATGAAGACAAGCTCATCAATGACCACGGTATCAGAGAGACACGTCGTGTTGCTCAGGTTAACAACGCTCTTTGCCAGGGTTGTGGTGCTTGTACAGTTACCTGTCCTTCAGGTGCTATGGACCTTCAGGGCTTCTCAAACAGACAGATTATTGCGGAGGTGGATGCTATATGTCGATGAACACAGAATTCAAAC
>JAZTWC010000073.1:0-11146 GCA_045635665.1 Acutalibacteraceae bacterium | reverse complement strand
AGCGGTACATGTAATTATCAATATCAGTATTACCGAAAATTTTTTCATTATAAGACCGTCTTCTTTCTGTCGTAATTTATATCTTATGTGTCTTCCGCACAAGCATTTTAATCAGCTCTCCGACGGTACCCTTTTTCTCCTTATACCTCTCGCTACGGACAACCATATACTTCGCCTTGCAAAGAGTAATATCTGTACTTTGAAGGAGAGAATATCTCTGTCGCAGACGAAAAAGTCAGCATCGTTGCCTCTTTGAAGCGTACCTGTGTTAGGCTCACCGAGCATCTTTGCAGGGTTAACTGTGTAAGTTTTGAGAGCCTCATAGGGTGTAATGGATCGATCTTTCAGATAGAAGTCAACCATACCGAGCATATGCTCATAGGAGTTAACGGACTGTACAGGAGAATCACTTGAACCGCAGACACAGACACCGTTGTTCATAAGATCCTCAAGTGGAAGCTGTCTTGCTATTATGCTTTCGGTTGCACACCTGCTTTCGTTGTTAATAGCCTTGGCAACTTCCTTGGGCGATAAAGGCTCACCTTTGCTTTTATGGAGAAAATGACCGATGTTACGGCAGTTACCAACCTTATAGTTTCTTTTTGAATAATAATAATCTTTGATGGGATGTCGGCGTAATCGGGGCTTTTTTTATAATAAATCTGTAACTTCGCCAATATAATCGATAATATAGTCAGGGTTATATGCACTGTGATCAATATCTTTGCTGTGTCTCAGCCACGCACAGGTGATACCGGCGTTTACAGCTCCTTTTATATCTGAGGTAAGAGAGTCACCGACTAAAAGAACTCTGCCGATATCTTTTTCTTTTATGTGTGAGAGAACATAGTCAAAATATTCTTTTTTTGGTTTCTGAGAGCCGATAGCTTCGCTGACAAAAATATCGCTGAACACAGAGAGTATACCTGCTTTCGTAAGGCGTCTTTTTTGAGTAAGAGCTATACCGTTAGTGACGATGTAAAGATCGTAGCCTTGCTTTTTAAGACCGTCTATAAGTTCTTTTGCACCGTCTTTGAGATTTCCTCCGTTACCTAAGGCCGAGAGAAATTCTTCGTTGATAACAAATGGGTCAATGTCAGTTTTAAAGCCTATTTTATCAAAGAAAAGCCGAAATCTTATTTTTTTTAGTGTAGGTTTATCGATTTCGCCTCTTTCGATAGCCTTCCACAAGCTTAAGTTGATTTCTTTATATGTTGAGATGTTTTCTTTAGTGGCAGGAATGTTGTAACGAGCCATAACTGTTGTAAGCGCCTGAGTTTCATCTTTGCCAAAATCAAGCAGTGTATCGTCGGCGTCAAAGAGAATTGTAGTATATTTTTTCATTTTATCACATCCTTATCTAAATATTACTAAAGGCTATCTGCATTGTCAATGATATTTTATACGGAATATTTAATTAATTTTGCCTTTTGCTATTTACTTTTTTTATACTTGTGGTAAAATTAGTATGTATAATTATATAGAAAGGACAAGCACGCTGATTGCTTGATGTTAATATGGATAATTCAACTTTCTGTGAAGGTATTGCTCCCGGTGGTCTTCGTGAGCAACCCGAAATAAAATTACTTATATGTTATTTGCTGAAAGCTCTTGATAAACCTCTTACCCGTACTCAGATAAATGAAATACTTCAGGAATACAGAATAGCTAACTACTTTGAGGTCAACGGGGCTATAAGTGAGCTTGTCAATGGTGGACAGGTTGAATCTGAAATAGTCGACGGTGATGAGGTTATATCTATAACATCAAAGTCGAGAATAGATGTTGCCCGTATAGAGCGCTCTTTGCCTAAGAGTATAAGAGAAAAAGCGGTCAAGGCAGCTCTCAAGATACTCACAAGAGACAGAATTAAAAAAGAGAGCAAAGTCGAAATCGAAAAGCTGGAGCACGGCTACCACGTAACTTTCACTATACTCGATGTGGAGACTGAGCTTCTTAAGATAACACTTTATGTCGCAGACGAAAGACAGATTGAAATTGTAAAAGAAAATTTCTTCAACAATGCTGTAGGTATATACTCCAACATCATTTCGTCTCTGACAGTTGAATAAGCCCCCTGAAAGGATAACTCATAATATGAAAAAGAAATTTTGGTTTTTCTTCACCGTAACCATAGCACTTTTCGCTGTAGTTGTGGGAATGTATTTCAGATATATTCATCAGAATGAATACAGAGTATTTATAGAATCCTTTGATCACGGTGTTATAACTGTTGACAGTGACGATACTGCAGGCAGTGATAATAAGTACTCGGTTATGTGCAAAAACGGTCAGGAGCTGACTTTAAATATCAATCCTGAGCGTACCGACAGTGCCTACTACAACCTCAATAAGCTCTATGTCAACGGTACTGATGTGACAAAAGAAGTCAGTATGCTTCAGTATAAAACTACTGTTGACAGAAAGATGACAATTGTAGCTTCTTTTAAAAAGGGCAAGAGACCCGATGATGCAAAGAGTGATACAAAGACTCTTGATATCAAAAAGCCTGAGCTTCTTAGTCCTATGGGTGACGGATATCTCGGCTCATTTGCAGCTTATGATATCAAAGACCCATCAATCATCTATGATGAAAAGAGCGGATATTACTATTGCTTCGGCTCAGATAATGTTGTTATTAAGTCAACCGATCTGCTTAATTGGGGTGGCAGAACTACTTATTTTGAACACGATATAAACGCTTCAAGCAATGCGATTATGTCTTTCAGCGCTTTCAAGAGTGTATCCAAGTGGGCAGAAAAGCACGGCTACGGTGATGACGAGCTTTATTCAGATAAAAATGAAGACAGAACACCGCTTGCTCCTGAAATTGTAAAGGTAGATGGTACTTATTATCTCTACTTCTCACTCAGCAAGACAGAGGGAGCAAATGAGTCTGCTATTTTCTGTGTAAAGACTAACAATCTTGCAGATGCAGTTGCTTATAAGCGTTGGACAGATGTAGGCGTAGTTATTTCATCTTGCGGAAGACATGGCGGTACAGAGTATATAACCGATGATGAGGGCAACTCAAAGAAAACAAATGTCAGTGCCTCATATGATAAAGCCAACGCGGTACACCCATCGGTTGTAGTGTCTGATGAAGGTATGTTTATGACCTATGGTGCGTATTATGGCAAAGATAATATCAAGGGTTCGATTAACCTTATAGAGCTCAACAAAAAGAACGGTATGCCCAAGAAAGACAGTATTTGCAACAGTCAGGGCGATGTGATTTCAACTTTACATGGTGATAATACTTACCGTTCAGGCGTGCTTCTTGCAAATCCCGGATCAATCCCCTCAATGACAAAGAAAGACGGTAGTCTTGTTAGCGGTAGCGATCTGGTTTATAACAGTAAAAACGGCTTCTATTATCTCTTTATTACCTATGGTGTGGCTGACGGCAGCTACAATATCAGAGTTGCAAGAAGTAAGACAGTTACAGGACCTTATGTGGATTATGAGGGCAAGGATATAAGAGATTATAGCAAAAATCAATATGATAAGGGTACGGTTTTACTCGGCGGCTATAACTTCACTCTCAGTTCTCAGGGCGGTGTAGAATACACCAACGTGGGCAGAGCATCAATCGGTTCACCTTGTGTCATCAAGACAAAGAACGGAAACTGGTTTGTAGCTTCACAGTCTCAGGCTTATTATAAAGTTGATACCGAGATCATAGCCGGTGCTCTTAAGGCTAAAGAGCTTGGTCTTGGTGTAAGCGCTGACCCCACCTTAGAAGTCAGAGAGATGCGTTTCACAGAGGATGGTTGGCCTATGGCAGAGCCTGAAGTGTACGCAGGAAAGACAGCTAAAACCTCAGTTAAACAGTCAAGTCTTTACGGCAGTTGGGATGTAATTGTTTTTGACAGAGAGGGTAGCAAAGATAATATCAATGCTGTTGAAAGAAGTGTATCTTCACTTGTGACTATCCATAAAAAGGCTGTAGTTACAGCTAAGGATATAAAGAAAGGTAAGTCAATTTCCTTTGACGGTATACTTACTAAAGAAGACGGATACTACACCATTACGATTGATGATGAAAAGTTCTGTATTTATCCCAGTGCTATGTGGGATTGGGAGCTTGGTGAAGGCAGTATCTTCTTTACTGGTATCGGTGAAGACGGTAACACGGTCTGGGGTAAGAAGAATATCTCAGGTGCCCTTGGTATCAATACAGATACTTTCTATCACGTTCTCAGCCTTTGCGATGAAGATACTCAGGTTGCATATGAAAAGAAAATCAAGAAGATAAGTAAAAATCCGTCACAGTACAGCATTGACTCTATGACCGATAAACTTATTGATAAACTTGCTGCAGCAAAAAAATAAAAGATAAGAGTACAGTTCGAGGACTGTACTCTTTTTGTTAACTGCAGAAATTGTGATTGCCGATTACCGTGATGACGGGTCTCGAGTGCATAAAGGCATCACTTGTCTTTCTGGGGTTAAAATAATATACGGCACCACCGCTTGGGTCCCAACCGTTGATGCAGTCTCGGGCTGCTTTACGTGAAGTATCCGTGGCCGCTATTGCCCAGTTGCTGTCATTGATGCAGGAGAAGGCTCCCTTTTGATAGATGACACCTGCCACCGAGTCAGGGAATGATGGGTGAGAAACTCTATTGAGTACCACTGCACCGACTGCCACCTGACCGATATAGCTTTCACCTCTTGCCTCTGCGGCTATGAGCTTAGCCAGAAGCTCGATATCACTTTCTGAATATTTGCCCGATGATTGTGAGCCACCGAGACCGAGAAAGAGAAGAGTCTTTTGCCCTGCTATGCCGTCAGCTGTTATGCCACAGCTTTTCTGAAAGGCTATAACTGCATCTTTAGTTGCAGAGCCATATATACCGTCGATATTGCCGTTATAAAAGCCGAGAGATTTTAGCTTCTTTTGTATGCGCCTTACTTCTTCGCCTTTTGAGCCGAGTCTTGATATGGCGTGGATTGAAGGCTTTTCGGGGTTTATATAGTTGATATAGATAGCGGTGAAGGTCAGTGTGGTAATGAGTATAAGAGAAATTGCAAGTCGGTATATTTTTTTGAAATTCATATAGATAACACCTCTGATGTTATCTTGTGACAAAAGTGTAAGTTTATAATAGCGAGCAAAGTTTTGTCAAACTTTTACAAAAGTTTGCAGGGTGTGGGACGGCGTCCCACATACGAAAAAAGAACAGCAGACCAACCATTTAAGGTGAATCTGCTGTTTATCTTTTTTATTAGCCCTCGCCGGGCAGGCATTCTTTTTGCTGGCGTGCAAAAAGAATCAAAAACGCGCTGATGCTGTTTAACTTATAACTTATCTACAAAATTACAAGCTTCCAATGCTGCTGTCGCACCGTCTGATATAGCCGTTGCAATCTGTCTTATCTTCTTGGTTCTGCAGTCGCCTGCAGTGAAGATGCCTTTGTAATTCGCCTCGGGAATACAGCTTTCATCGCTTATAATATATCCGTAATCGTTGAGCTTTACAACGTCCTTAAAAGGCTCGTTTTCGGGTTGTTGACCGATAGCTACAAAGATACTGTCAACGATTACATCACTCTCTTCGTCTGTTTCGGTATTCTTGATTTTTATGCCTTGGAACTTGTCTTCACCGAGGATTTCGAGAACTACAGAAGAAAGGATAACCTTGATATTAGCAGTGGCTTCGACTTCTTCTCTGAGCTTGATTTCACCTGTAAGAAAAGGCAGATTCTGCACAACGGTGACACTCTTGCTTGTCTTTGAAAGAAGAATTGCCTCCTGTAAAGCTGAGTTGCCGCCGCCGATAACAGCCACATCTTTATCTTTATAGAAAGCTCCGTCACAGACTGCACAGTAAGATACGCCTTCACCGGTGAACTTGTTTTCTTTCTCGAGACCAAGCTGTCTGTGGTGTGAGCCCGTAGCGATGATTACGCTCTTGCACTGAAAAGAAGCTCTCTCACATTCTACTGTGAAATTGCCTTCCTCACCGCTGATGCCTGTAACAGTGTCGAGCTCTATCTCAGCACCCTGATACATAACCTGCTCAATAAGCTTGTCAGCAAACTCGTTGCCGCTCATAACAGTGAAGCCGGGGTAGTTTTCAACCTTGGGTGAGTGTGTGATCTGACCGCCAAATGTCTCTTTCTCGATAACGAGAACCTTTTTGTCAGCTCGTCTTGCATATAAAGCGGCAGTGAGCCCCGCAGGGCCCGCGCCGATAATTATAATATCATACATCGTCCGTCACCTTGATTATCTTTCGGTGAAAGCTCTGATGTTTGAAAGGTTAACGATTTTTTCAGCCTTGTCGCCGTCAATAACAACGAGGGTAGGAGCCTGAGTTACACCGTACTCATTAGCAAGGTCGGGATTTTCTTCAGCAAGGAGCTTCTTATACTCTATGTCTGCCTTGTCAAGGAACATAGCAGCCATCTTACAGTTGGGGCAGGTAGCTGAAGCGAAGAGGATAATCTCATTTGCTGCTACGGGAGCCTCAGTTGCTTCAGCTGTGCAGTGGCACTCAGCAAACTCTCTCTTAGCCGCCTTGATGGGGTCGTACTCAACTCTGTGCTCGAATTCTTGACTCTTACCGTCGTTCCAGTTCTGTACGGGTCTGTAGTAACCAGTGATACGGCTGTAAACCTCTGTCTTTTCACCGCATTCGGGACAGGTGTATACTTCGCCTGAGATATAACCGTGGTTCTTACACACTGAGTATGTGGGTGAAATTGAGTAGTAGGGGAGACGATAGTTTTCTGCGATCTTTCTTACAAGACTTGCTGCAGCCTTCCAATCAGGAAGTTTTTCACCAAGATATGAATGGAAAACAGTACCTGAAGTGTAAAGAGTGTGGAGCTCATCCTGCTTGTCAAGAGCTTCGAAGATGTCATCTGTGTAACCAACGGGAAGGTGTGATGAGTTGGTGTAGTAGGGAGCTTCTCCCTTAGTCTTATCTGAAGCTGTGATGATATCGGGATAGTGCTTGAGGTCGTGCTTAGCAAGACGGTAGCTTGTACTCTCAGCAGGTGTAGCCTCAAGGTTATAGAGGTCACCGTACATTTCCTGATAGTCTGAAAGACGGTTTCTCATATGATTGAGTACATCTTTTGCGAACTGCTGAGCTTTGTCATCAATGAGGTTGCATCTGAGCCAGTTAGCGTTGAGAGCAGCTTCGTTCATACCAACGAGACCGATAGTTGAGAAGTGGTTAGCGAATGTGCCGAGGTATCTCTTTGTATAGGGGTAAAGACCTGCATCAAGGAGGTTAGTGATAACCTTACGCTTGATTGAGAGTGAACGTGCTGAGATGTCCATAAGCTTGTCGAGACGCTTGTAGAAATCAGCCTCGTCTTTTGCAAGGTAAGCGATACGGGGCATGTTGATGGTAACAACACCTACTGAACCTGTGCTTTCACCACTACCGAAGAAACCGCCTGACTTTTTGCGAAGCTCACGAAGGTCAAGACGAAGACGGCAACACATTGAACGTACATCACTGGGTTCCATATCTGAGTTGATATAGTTTGAGAAGTAAGGTGTGCCGTATTTAGCTGTCATCTCAAAGAGGAGCTTGTTGTTGTCAGTTTCTGACCAGTCGAAGTCGCGTGTGATTGAGTATGTGGGGATAGGATACTGGAAACCTCTGCCGTTGGCGTCGCCTTCAATCATTGTTTCGATGAAGGCGCGGTTAAGCATATCCATTTCTTTCTTACAGTCTTTATACTTGAAGTCCATTTCCTTGCCACCAACAATAGCATTGAGCTCTGCAAGGTCATTAGGTACTGTCCAGTCAAGAGTGATGTTGCTGAAAGGTGCCTGAGTACCCCAACGAGAGGGAGTATTAACACCGTAGATGAAGCTCTCGATGCACTTTTTAACTGTGCGGTAATCGAGATTGTCAACCTTTACGAAAGGAGCAAGGTATGTATCAAATGATGAGAAAGCCTGAGCGCCTGCCCATTCATTCTGCATAATGCCGAGGAAGTTAACCATCTGATTGCAGAGGGTTGAAAGATGCTTAGCGGGAGCTGATGTGATCTTGCCGCTTACACCGCCGAGACCTTCCTGAATAAGCTGTTTAAGTGACCAACCTGCGCAGTAACCGGTGAGCATTGAAAGGTCGTGGATGTGAATATCAGCGTTTCTGTGAGCATTAGCGATTTCGTCATCGTAAACCTCTGAAAGCCAGTAGTTAGCTGTGATAGCACCTGAGTTGTTGAGGATAAGACCGCCGACTGAATATGTAACGGTTGAGTTTTCCTTAACACGCCAGTCGTTGATGTTAACATAGTTATCAACGATTTCCTTATAGTCAAGTACGGTGCCCTTGATGTCACGGAGTTTTTCGTGCTGACGGCGATAAAGGATGTATGCCTTAGCAACGTCTGAGTAACCTGCCTGAACGAGAACGTTTTCTACGCTGTCCTGAATGTCTTCAACTGCGATGCTGTGGTCTTTGATTTTCGGCTCAAAGTCAGCAGTAACCTTTAATGCAAGAAAGTCAATCATGCTGGGGTTAAAGTCTCTGCCCTGAGCTTCAAATGCAAGTGTGATAGCCTGATTGATTTTACCTAAATCAAACTCGACTATTTTGCCTGTACGTTTTAATACATTATACATTGTTCGTCTCTCCTCATATTTAATATTTTTAGAATATCTTGTTATAAAACAAAACGTGGAACCCCACATTTTGTGGTGCTCCACGATTATAGCATCAAAGATATCTAAAGTCAATAGCAAAATACAAGTTATTGTATTTTATTTTGAAAATGACACAATATTTTGGTATATGTTGTGTTTATACTCCTCTTAAAGCGACATTTGGCACTTTATTTCGTATTGCTTCGGCGTATGCTGTCATCTCTTCCTGGTTCAAAGGTGAAAGATTGTCACCTATAAGGTTGCCGCTGTCTTCGAAGTGCTGAAGAAAATACTTGCTGTCACCTTTTATCCACTCAGCGATAGCGTCGAAATCCTCTGCAGTGTGATACTCTCTGACGGTTGTAGTACGGAATTCATGATCGATACCACTATCTATTATAATGGATACACTTTCCTTGATTGAGTCAATATCCACTTCGCAACCGCAGATAAAATCATATTTGTCAGGGGAGTGCTTTATATCCATAGCCACATAGTCAAGGAGATTTTCATCTATAAGTGACTTTAGAAGGCGGGGATTGGTGCCGTTGGTATCAAGCTTGACCGCGTACCCGAGAGATCTGACTTTTGTGATAAACTCTCTTAAATCTGGCTGTAAGGTGGGCTCGCCGCCCGATATGCACACACCTTCGAGTATGCCCTGACGCTTTTTAAGGAAAGAGAAGAACTCGTCTTCGCTGATGTTGTCGCTGTTTTCTTCAGTGACAAGCAGAGCATTGTGACAGAAACCGCATCTGAAATTACAACCGTAGGTGAAGACAGTGCAAGCCATTTTGCCCGGATAGTCAAGAAGAGTAAGCTTCTGAAGTCCTGAGATTTTCATTATACGAAGTATTTCTTCCAGCTTTCGTCGGAGAGAATCTGACCCTTGTCGATGTTGAATACGAATGTCTCTCTCTTGCCGTCCTTTTCTGTAACGAGCTTGATGTCTGACTTGTTGAGATATTCAGCTGTAATAATCTTTTCGTCAGTCTTGTCAAAGAATTTCTTGAGAAGAACTGCAGCATTGCTGTCGTAATCGCCTGCGTTATCTGATACGAAAAGAACATTACCGCAAAGGTTGTTGATCTTGCCGAGAAGATACTTCTGCTCGTCTGTGAACTTAAGGTTATCTTTTCTCAGGAAGAATACGTCGGGGTCATTCATCCAAGCTCTGCCGTCAAGGTGGCGACGGAAGATTGAGTTGTTGATAGCACTTCTTGCGTTAAGCATTTCGTTACTTACCTGAATACGGCTGTAGAACTGGCCTTTGTATGTAAGGTCTACGTCACAGCTGATACGGCAAGCATCACAGATACCGAGAGCAGGACCGATGGGTACACCGCAACCGAGGAAGAGCTTATCACCAACACATTCGCGGAGGAATTCCATAGCATCGCACATAATTTCACCGCGGCTCTTACCGTGACGTGGCTTGATGCACTGACTGTAGAGGAAATCAAGCTTAACCATATCGTAGCCCCACTCGTTGAGTACTACGTCAAATACCTTTCTCAGATAAGCTCTTACTTCCTCATTATAAATATCGAAGGTATAAGCGCCTCCCCATGCAATGCAGCCTATCATAGGCTTCCCGTTTTCGTGCTTAATGAGCCAATCGGGGTGTTCTTTCGCCATACGTGATATTTTTTGACAATTGAAGGGTGCAAGCCATATACCTGCCTTATAGCCCTTCTTGTGAATTTCGTCAGCTATATACTTCATACCCTTGGGGAATTTTGCGGGGTTTGGATCAAGCCAGTCTCCTATGAATGTTTCATAACCGTCATCAATCTGGAAAATATTTACCTGGTCCTTGTAGGGATCAAGACCGTTAAGGTCGCGGATAATGATATCCTCGGTAATATTCTGGAAATAATTGTACCAGGATGTGTATCCGCTCATCATGCCGTGTCTTGTTTCGGGCATTTTCCACATTGCAAAGTACTTGTCGAAAACTTCTTCGTAATCGCCTTCGAAATAAACAATATCAAAGATTTTCAGAGGCTCAGAAACAACCTTGCCGAGAAGGTCCTTAGTAAAATAGAAACGGTTTTCATTCATCTTGACCTTGAATATGGTATAACCGGTTTTCTCGCTGAGAGAGCCCCAGAGTTTTACCTTATTACCGGTCTTTATGTAAGTATAGCAATGGCTGTGGAATTCACCGGGCTTATATGAGTATTTTACAATCCACTCATCACTTGTCTTTCTTGCAAGATCCTTGGTGTACTCGGAAATATTCGAAAGCTTGATTGTGCCGGGCATAACCTCATCTTTAGTCCATTCCTTTGTTTTGGTCCAGGACTGATAGCCTGCTCCGAAAAATTTATCCCCATCCTTGAAGGTGTAATAGGTTTCAGCGTAGAAATCAATAATTTCAATGGTTTTCTTTGGAATCATTGAAACAGAATATCTATCGTTGCTGTTTTCGATTTCAAGGCGGTAGTAGTCATTTTCTTTTTCTTTTGAAGAAATGATTTCATTACCGTACTTGAATTTTACGTTGTAAATCTTGTTCATA
>JAZTWC010000072.1:0-20799 GCA_045635665.1 Acutalibacteraceae bacterium | reverse complement strand
TTTACCTTCATCCTGAATACCGAGATGGTAGTTTTCTTCACTATCATTATTCCATCCTCCGGGATAACTATAATCATTTTCATATACACAGAACTCGGTTAAAACCGTCATTTCCTCAGCCGCAAAGGCAAAAGGTGCAGTTGTTACAATCATTAAGATTGCAAGGATGATTGCTAAAGTTTTTTTCATTGTGTTTTTTCTCCTTTCGGGGATAAAATTTTAAATACAAAAACCGTCCAAGCCCGTAAAAACATACGAACCTTGAACGGTTATTTACCAAAAATATATCGTGCGGAAATAAACAGAGTTACCTCTGTCTGTCTGTCTGTCTGTCTGATAGATTGTCGCAAACTTCATAAGACCTGTCAACCTTTCCGTTAGTTATATTTAATTTTATCATACAAAAGTTACCAATGTCAATTATTTCCAATTAATTCACTGTATAAATTCACAGGTGTGTTTTTGTATATTCTGACGAAAACCAATTCGGCGGCCGCAAACCTCACCCCACGCTCACACTCCCCCGCGTACCGATAAACAGAGCCCAACAGCGACAAAATCGGCAAAGAACTTAATCCTTGCCGATTTTGCTTTTTGAGAGAATTAGAAGCAAGATATGCAAAAAATCTGCATTATTCTTACTATTTGTAATTATAATATATTATATGACTTGTGTCAATAGCATTACGAGACTTTCACAAGGTTTATTCTGTCCTGTACGCACTATAAAATATTATATAGAGGTGATAAGGATGAAAGCAGAATACAAGGGGCTCTATGAAAAATTCGGACTCAATGTTGTGTACTATAGAAAAAGAAAAAAGCTAACTCAGTTACAGCTTGCCGAACTCGCTGATATCGACAGAAGCCATATCAGTGCAATTGAGCTGGGTAACGTAGGCGTGTCCTTTGATGTCATCTTCAAGCTCTGCGAAGTCCTCGACATCACCCCAAAAGACCTTTTCGATTTCAGGTAACAGCAAAGCCGTCCTCTTTTTGAGAACGGCTCTTTTATTTTAATCTTCTTTTGTCTCTTCAAGGCTTTCCTTGAGCATTGTCTGTGTAGGCGACTTCCACAAGTCGATGATGCCCTCATCGTTGAGCAGCTTGAGCATAATCGCGATAATCGGCAGCACAAATACGCCAAGTACACCGAAAATCTTAAGACCGAGATACATTGCAATCAGTGTCACAAATGGCGGTAAGCCCAGCTGACCTGCAACGAGTTTAGGCTCGACAATCTGTCTGATTACTGTTACCACACCATAGAGCACAAGCAGAGCGATACCCATGCCGATATTGCCCGTAATAAAGCTGTATGCTGCCCAGGGGAGCACAATTGTACCCGTACCGAGGACGGGAATAACATCGACAATAGCAGTGACAACCGCAATAACTGCAATATAGCTGGAGTTGAAAAGTCCTATCATTTTGAAAATTGTAAGACCGATGAAAACCTCAGTAAAGGTTACGAGCATAATAAGTGCGTATGCTTTCGCCATTTTGCCGAGATTCATTTTAAGAAGCTGTTTTGCTCTTGTAAGGTCTTTTCTCTTTTCTTTGGGGAACTGGCAGTAAACGAAACGTGTGATAAGGTCATAGTCAGCCGTCATAAAGCAGGCAAGTACTATGGTTACCACTATGCTGATGATTATCGAGGGGATACGTGTTGCAGTGGAGAGCACACCTGTGATAGGTGTTGTAATCCAGGACAGATTAAATCCGTCAAAAGGACCTGTAAGCTGTTCGGGCAATTCTGTTGCGGTACCCGCTATAAACTCGCGTATCTGGGTGAAAATCGCCGTGATACTTTCCGTAGCTGTTTCGCTGATAAACTCGGGGAGCTTGCCCACAAAACTCATAAGTGCAGTTTCAATAGTGTTGACTATAGTATCAAGATTCTGGAACTGAATTGTAACATAATTTATAAAGCCTCTTACTTCTTCGGCAGCTCTGACACCTATGAGTACAACAATCGCTGCAGCTATGAGCATAAGTGCAAAGACACATATAGTCGAGGCAAAGCCTTTTTTTATGGGTGTCTTTTTAATAATGAAGTTTTTGGGCCTTTGCAGAAATACTGCCACCACATAGGCAAACATTATAGGAAAACACACACCGAAGGCATACTTATAAAACAAAAAGCCCAACACCAACAGCATAGCATAAAATGCAACATTGATTATCCATTTGCGTTTTCTCTCGGTCTCAGCCATTGAAACACCCCGCTTTGTAAATTATGAATTGTGAATTCGGAATTCGGAATTGCGGGTAAGTTTTGATGAAACTTGAAGTCCTGTCCCGCAGAGTCGGTTAAGATATTCCTCATATTTATTAATATATCTATATTATACTAACCTATCGGGTATAAAAAATCAATGGATTTCACAAATTAAAAAACTTTTTTAACAAAAACTCTTTTATTATGCCAAATTTTGTGATATTATATAGTGTATATTTCGCACTTTACAGTGTAGAAAGGTAGTGAAAAACATATGAACATAGCTATTTTAGGTTTTGGCGTTGTCGGCTCAGGCGTTGCTGAGGTTATAAAGACCAATGCTGAATCTATAAAAAAGAACAGTAATGTTTCTTTAAAGGTTACACGTATTCTCGACATCAGAGATTTCAGTGGCAACGAATACGAAAATATAATCACCAAAAATTTTGATGATATCCTGAATGATGACAGTATCGACACAGTTGTTGAGACTATGGGCGGTGTAAACCCCGCTTTCGACTTTGTCCTCAAGTGTCTCAATAAAGGCAAGAACGTTGTCTCCTCAAACAAAGAGCTTGTTGCTACCAAAGGTTATGAGCTTCTTGAGGCTGCTAAGAAAAACAATGTCAACTTCCTTTTCGAGGCTTCAGTCGGCGGAGGTATCCCCATCATCAGACCTATGAGCCGCTGTCTTGCAGGTAACAGAATTTCTGAAGTTGCAGGTATTCTCAACGGAACATCTAACTTTATTCTGACTAAAATGATAGTGGACGGCATGAGCTTTGCTGATGCCCTCAGACTCGCTCAGGATAAGGGTTATGCAGAGAAAGATCCCACAGCTGACGTTGAAGGTCTCGATGCTATGAGAAAAATCTGCATTCTCGCATCACTTGCTTTCGGTTATCACGTTTATCCCGACGGTGTTTACAGCGAGGGCATCTCAAAGATCACCCTCGAAGACGTAGCATACGCAGAAAATTACGACAGTGTTATCAAACTCATCGCCATGACCAAAAAGCTTGAAGATGATAAAATTGTTGTTATGGTATCCCCCAGACTCATCAAAAACGACAGTATGCTTTCAGGTGTAAACGGCGTTTTCAATGCTTGTCTCGTACGCGGTGACGCTACAGGCGACGTGCTTATGTACGGCAAGGGTGCAGGCTCACTTGCAACCGCTTCAGCTGTTGTAGGCGACGTAATCGACTGTGCTTCATACGAAAATGACAGAAAGTACTTCGGTTGGGACGATGCAAAAGAAAACTATCTTGCTGATTACCTCGACTGTGAAACAACTCTCTATGTAAGAGCACAGGGTGCAGATAAAACCGCTATCGAAAACACATTCGGCAGTGTACAGTATCTCGAAAGAGAAAACCAGCCCACAGATGAAATCGCTTTCGTCACACCCAAAGCAAAAGAAAAAGAACTCAGAGAAAAGCTCGGCTCTCTTTCAATGAACATCCTCGGTGTTATCAGAACATCGGACTATTAATTTATCAATTATTTTTATTCAAATAAATCAGGAGGATTTATATGTCACTCATAGTACAGAAATTCGGCGGCTCATCTGTAGCTAATGCAGAAAGAGTCATGAATGTTGCCCGTATCATCACTGATACTTATAAAGATGGCAACAATGTTATCGTAGTTGTTTCAGCTCAGGGCGATACAACTGACGACCTTATCGAAAAAGCCGCGGAAATCAACCCCAAGGCTTCAAAGAGAGAAATGGATATGCTTCTTACAGCCGGTGAGCAGATTTCAATCTCACTTCTCGCTATGGCTATCGAAAGTCTCGGATATCCCGTAATCTCACTTCTCGGCTGGCAGGCAGGTTTCGAAACCAACTCAGCTTACGGCTCAGCTCGTATCAGCAAAGTTAATACTGAGCGTCTTCAGAGCGAGCTTGACAAGAAAAAGATCATCATTGTCGCAGGCTTCCAGGGTCTCAACAAATATGACGACCTTACAACTCTCGGCAGAGGCGGTTCAGACACAAGTGCCGTTGCTATTGCAGCTGCTATGCACGCTGACCGTTGTCAGATCTTCACTGACGTTTCAGGTGTATACACCACTGACCCCAGAAAGGTTGCAAACGCACAGAAGCTCACAGACATCACATATGATGAAATGCTCGAATTCGCAACACTCGGTGCACAGGTACTCAACAACCGCAGTGTTGAAATGGCAAAAAAATATAACGTAGAATTAGAGGTTCTCTCAAGCCTTGTAAGAGAACCCGGTACAATAGTAAGAGAGGTAGCAACTATGGAAAAAATGTTAATCAGAGGCGTAACAAAAGATACAGATATCGCAAGAATCTCAGTAGTAGGCATGAAGGACATTCCCGGCAACGCATTCAAGATGTTCTCAAGACTCGCTCAGAAGGGCATCAACATCGACGTTATTCTTCAGTCAGTAGGCCGTGACGGCACAAAGGATATCTCATTCACTTGTGCTTCATCAAACGCAGAAGAAGCTGTTGAAATCCTCAACGACATCTTCTCAATGGAAGGCGCAGTTGTTTCAAGCGATACAACAGTTGCTAAAATCTCAATCGTTGGTGCAGGTATGCAGTCACACTCAGGCACTGCATCAAAAATGTTCGGTGCTCTCTATGAAGCAGGCATCAACATCAGCATGATTTCAACAAGTGAAATCACTATCAGCGTTCTTATCGACAAAGAGCTCGCTGACAAGGCTGTTTCAGCAGTACACGCTGCATTCTTCGGTTAATCGGAAAATATTTCAAAGACCGCTCTTCGGGGCGGTCTTTTTTATTCCAAAGTTGTTGAAATAAGCTGATAAAAATGATAGAATTAGTGTGTAAACGTATATGAAGAAAAAGGAGAGAAATATATGTCTAACAAAGTAACATCCTTCCTTTCGCAAAAGCTGAGAGAAGGTAAAACCTATTGGAAAACTCCACCCGCAGGCAAATATGTGCCTTTTAAAGAGATTGCCGCATACTCTGTCGGCGGCGCAGGTGTATACTTTATCTATTCACTTGTAGGTCAGATTGCACTTGCCTCAGGTAATATGATTGTGGGTGCTTCTATCGGCATCGAAAACATCGACCTGCAGACTATGAATGTTCTGACAACTATTTTCAGTCTGCTTATTGCCCCTGTAAAGGCTATGATGTTTGACAATACCCGAAGCAAAATGGGCAAATTCCGCCCGTACCTGCTTTACTTAGGTCTGCCCACGGCACTTAGTGCTATAGCCTTTGTCTATATGCCATATGAGACTATGAGCTACCAACAGAAATGTATAACGGTATTTATCTTCTTTAACTTATTGCAGTTCTTCTCACCCTTTTATCAGTCGGCTTATGCAGGTCTTGCTCAGGTACTCTCCCCCAACTCTGCCGAGCGTGGCTGGATTATCGAGATAAGCTCAATCGTATACTCATTTGCACCGACAGTTATCAACCCTGTACTGCCCCTTATAGGCAAACTCGAAGACTTACATACCTACAGAGTTGCATTCCCCGTGTTCTGTATTCTCGGCATATTCGTCAGTATGTTCTGTGTATACGGCACCCAGGAAAGAATCATCGTACCCAAGAGCTATGTGCAAAAGATGGGCTTCTGGGAGGGCTTCAGAAAGGTTTCAAAAAACAAGTATTTCTGGATTGTCAACTCCTCAAAGTGGCTCGGTTTCCTTTCAAACGAGGTGCACAACGTCTTTACCTGGATATTCTATTACGGTATGAACAACCCGGGACTTTACTCTCTGATGATTGTCATTAAAGGTGAGGCATCTACCCCGGGTATGGCTCTTGCCGCACCGCTTATGAATAAATTCGGCAAGAAAAAGATCTGCCTTTTCTCTCTCGGTGCTCAGGCTTTCTGTCTTATGATGATGCTTGCCTGCTACAAAAACTATATCCTTGTGTTTGTATTTATCTTCCTTAAGGATATGGTTGGTGCTCTGTCAATTATTTATCTGCCCGCTATGAACGCGGATATGATGGACTATCAGCAGTATAAGACAGGTGACAGACTTGAGGGCTTCATCAGCCAGTCAGGCACACTTATGACCTCAGCTATCTCTCTCGTAACCGGCTATGCTATGCCCCTTATCCTCAGAAGTCTCGGCTTTACCAACAACTATGAGGACTTCTACAACAGCGACTTCCGTAACCCCATTGTAAAAGCGACTATTATCTGCGGTATCATCGGCACTCTGATGTCACTTATACCCTTCATCTTCTATGACCTTGACGAAACCAAGAGAGGCAGTATGATCAAAGCTCTTAAGGTACGCGCCCTCTTTGAAGACTACCGTGACGGCGAAGTATCAGACGAAAAGCTTGCTGACACAATGAGCGATATTATAGAAGCCCGCCGTATACTTGAAGCTGAAGCACAGCACGACAAAGCTGTGGTAAACGGCGCAAAAATTATCATCGACGAGGTAGAAAAATTCAGCTCTTCTGACTTATATGTACTTCGTGAGAGATATGACTCAATCAAAATTTCGGAGTAACATCGCGTTTTTGATTCGTCTCGGCGCCCCTTTTAAGGGGAGCTGGATTTTGCGAAGCAAAAGACTGAGGGGTCTGCGCGATAGAAAAAAAGAATGCCACGCGGCGAGCAAATCTATTGCAATTTTCCTTTGCAGGGCTTTGCCCCGCACCCCACAAGCTTTTGTAAAAGCTTGACCAAAACTTTACTGATTAAGGTGACATTATGAAAAACACTAAAAAAGGGATGCTGAAAAAACACTTCTTCCCCTACTTCAAAAAACATAAAGCTGTACTCGCCCTCGACCTTTTCTGTGCGGCTCTCACAACAGGCTGCGAAATAGTCCTCCCGATGATTGTGCGAGAAATCACAAGCATCGCAACTACAGACATATCAAAACTCACCCTTGAGCTCATACTCACCCTCACGGCAGTGTACGCCGTGCTGAAAATCATCGATATGGCGGCTGGCTACTATATGATTTATATCGGCCACGGTATGGGTGTAAAAATCGAAAAAGATATGCGTGAGGATATGTTCGCACATCTGCTGACAGTACCCTTCAGCTATTTCGATAAGACCAAAGTCGGCCAGCTTATGTCGAGAATCACCACTGACCTTTTTGATGTGGTAGAGTTTTCTCACCACTGCCCCGAAGAGTTTTTCATCGCAGGCATCAAGGTCACAGCGTCATTCATTATTCTTGCGGGTATCAACCCCTTACTGACAGTTTCCACCTTTGTGGCAATTCCCATCATATTCTACGGTTCACTCTATTTCCGCCGTAAAATGAGAAAGATTTTCAAGGAAAGACGCGTTATCGCAGGTGAAGTCAACGCTCAGACCGAGACCTCTCTGCTTGGTATCAGGGTAGTGAAATCCTTTGCCAATGAGCAAAGAGAAACCGATAAATTCAACGAGAGAAGCACTGAGTTTGCTCAGGTGCAGAAAGACTCATACAAGTATATGGCTATGCTCAACTGCGTTGTGAGAATGTTTGACGGCCTTATGTATGTGGTAATGATTCTTCTTGGCGGCTACTTCCTTATGACAGGTAAAATCACTGCCGCAGATATGACAGCATATCTGCTCTATATCGGTATGCTCATCGCCGCAATCAAGAGAATTGTGGAATTTACCGAGCAGTTTGAAAAAGGCATGACAGGTATCGAGCGATTTGCTGAAGTTATGGAAGTGCCCTCAGAGTCAGGATACAACTCAAGCGATAACATCGAAAACGTAAAGGGCGATATCTGCTTCGAAAATGTAACATTCAGCTATGAGGAAGAAAAAGGCGACGTACTGGCTAATCTCAGCCTTGACATAAAGCAGGGCGAAAACATCGCAATTGTAGGCCCCTCAGGTGGCGGTAAGACAACAATGTGCTCTCTTATTTCACGTTTTTACGAGCTCAAAGAGGGTCGCATCACCGTCGACGGCAAAGATATAAATGACATCAACCTCAAGTCACTTCGTCAGGCTATCGGCGTTGTGCAGCAGGATGTATATCTTTTCTCGGGTACTGTAATTGAAAATATCCTTTACGGTGCACCGGGTGCATCAAGAGAAGATGCTATGCAGGCTGCAAAAAGAGCAGGCGCTCACGATTTCATTATGAGCCTTCCTCAGGGCTACGACACCTATATCGGTGAAAGAGGTGTTATGCTTTCAGGCGGTCAGAAACAGCGTATAAGTATCTCAAGAGTGTTCATAAAGAATCCGCCTATTATCGTACTCGATGAGGCAACCTCCGCTCTCGACAATGAAAGCGAGCAGTATATCAAACACTCACTTCGTGAGCTTACCAAAGGCAGAACAACATTCACAATTGCCCACAGACTTTCAACCATACGCAATGCCGACAGAATCATTGTGCTGACAGATAAAGGCATTGAAGAGCAAGGCACACACTCGGAGCTTCTAGGCAAGGGTGGAATTTACAAAAAGCTCTATGAACTCAGCGTAGATTTAGAGAGTTGACATCATCGTGTTTTTGGTTACTTTTTCCACGATAGGAAAAAGTCACGCCCCGCGGCGAGCGAAATTAAAACGGACAGGTTTGACGCCTGTCCGCTATTTTTTATATATACGGCAATACATTTCTGAAAATGATGCCAAGAATCAGCAGATGCACGGGATAGAACCAATAGAAAAACCACTTGCTGAATTTAGAGCTTTTACCGTTTTCACCGTTATAAAGCATAAGTATAGGCAATGCCGCAAGTGAGCCTGCCTGCCAGAGAGCACTGTACCACTCTTCGCCACCTGAAACAGCCACACTGCAAGAGCGTACCGCCCAGAAAATGCAAGTGAGAATGTAGAAGATAGCCATCTTCTTTATGTCGTCTCTGAACAGATAGAAAACCAATACCCATAGCGGAGCCATAGTACCCCAGTCGCAGTAATGACATGCCCAACCGAGACCTAAAATGCAGATGACTTTCAGGGGTATACTGTCGATTTTCTCGAGACACAGCAAAATCATAAAGCAGAAAAACAAGGTGAATATCATATTCAGCTTCATTACCCAGAAGTAACCTGCCACAAGATATATAAAAGGCATCTGTGAAATCAGAGCAAAAGCAAATAGTCTCTTGCCGTATTTTTTCTTTGAACGGGTATGTATGAAGCCTTCAGCGAGGAAGTAGCACATTATAGGTGCCGTAAGTCTGCCGACCACTCTCATAGCCACGCCCAAAGGCTTATCCATGCCCACAAAAACAAGGGCACAGTGATCGATTATCATAGCTATTACAGCTATATATTTCAGTATGTTTCTGTTCATTTGTCTCTTACCTTTTTTTAAGCTTACTTCACTGAGAAATGTAGCCGAAAGTATCATCACAGCACCGACTATACTCAGGGGTGACATTGTCTCTTTCAGCACAAGGGCCGAGAGTACCACAGCCACAATGGGGTCAATATAGCTCATAATAGCGATAGTCTGTGACTGGAGATTTTTCATCGAGCCGAAGTATGCCGTGTAGGCAATGCCCGTATGCACGATGCTGACTATCAGAAGCATTATCACCGACTTTTTATCAAGGCTTACATCTTCAATCTTAACAGTGGCAAGACAATATGGAAGTATCACAGCAGCTGCACCGAAAAGCTGAACTATGGTCTTATCATATGCGGGTACACTGCCGAGACTTTTATTCATCAGCACTACACTGGAATAGAACACAGCCGCAAGCACACCTAAAATGACGCCTTTCATCTCATCTATATTGCCAATACCCGTCTCAGCTACACCCGAGACAAAGACCATACCCACCAATGCCGCAAGGGTACAGCATATCTTTTTAGCCGTGAGCTTTTCTTTATAAATCACCGAGCTCATCACTATGACAAAAATCGGTGCCATATAATAGCATAGTGTTGCAGTAGCTACAGTGGTGTATCGGTAAGCCTCAAACAGGAATATCCAGTTGACACCGATAGCCGCACCGGAAAGACACAGCAGCAAAAGTTTTTCTTTCACCTTATGAAAAGAAAAGTTCTTGCCCGTCACAAGACAGAAAATTACAAGAAAAGCTGTACCCACTGCACCTCTGATGAAAGCGATTACACTAGAGGGCATAGCGATATTTCTGACAAAGAGTCCTATTGTGCCGAAAACTACCATAGCCGAAGCAAGACTCATTCTTGAAGTTAAATTTTCATTTTTCATATTTACACCTAAGGGGGACTGCAAATGAGTCCCCCTGATTGTTTATTTCTTGAATCTGATTACGTTGAAGGACAGTGCCTTAAGGTTAATCTCTGTGTTACTTCCGTCTGTTGCGGGTACAGGGTTTGCGTGCATCTTGACAACTTCCTTGTCAAATGTGTTTTCCTGAAGCACATTATAGCCGTCCATTGACTCGAAAGAAACAGCCTTATAGCCGTCAAAGCCGAGAAGTGATACGTCAAGAAGTACATCTTCTTCCATTGAGCGGTTAACAACAAAGAGGGCAATCTCACCGTTTTCTTCGTCATATGATGCCACTGATTCGAGATAAGGCACGTCGGTGAAGTCCTTGCAGTCATACTTACCGCACTCGATGATGGGTTTCAGGGCATTACCGCGGGCATATTTTGACATAGCGGCAAAGGGATAGAATATAGTCTGTCTGAAAGCTCCGCCGCCTGTTTTTGTGAAGATGGGAGCTATTACGTTGACAAGCTGTGCAAGGCAGGCAATCTTCACTCTGTCTGCGTGACGAAGAAGTGTGATAAGCATACAAGCTGCCACGAGAGCATCTTCAAAGTTATAGATATCTTCAAGCTGATTAGGTGCTGTTGACCATCTTTCAACAGGCGCACCGTTGGAGTGGTACCATACATTCCACTCGTCAAATGAAAGGTTAATCTGCTTCTTTGTGCGCTTTTTAGCCTTGACATAGTCACAGACACAGATAACGCTATAGATGAAATCGTCAAGGTCGAGGTTTTTAGCAAGGAATGATGCAGTATCCTGTCTGTGGTTGTCGTAGTACTGATGAAGTGACACGTAGTCAACATTGTCATATGCGATTTCGAGAGTTTTCTGCTCCCACTCGCCAAATGTATTCATATATCTGCTTGAGCTGCCGCAAAGTACAGTTTCAATAGAGCCGTCAACCCACTTCATCATTTTAGCCGCTTCGTTTGCCACTCTGCCGTATTCCTCTGCAGTTTTAGCGCACATCTGCCAGGGGCCATCCATTTCATTACCGAGACACCAGAGCTTTACACCCCAAGGGTCTTTGTAACCGTGTGAGATACGCATATCGGCATATTTTGAGCCGCTTTTGTGGTTGCAGTATTCCACTAAGGCTCTCGCCTCATCGGGGCCTCTTGTACCAAGATTTACAGCCATCATAGGTGCAGTCTTAGCCTTCTGACACCACTTCATAAATTCGTTGGTACCGAACTTGTTGGGCTCTGTTACACCCCATGCAAGGTCAAGTCTCGGAGGTCTTGACTCAACAGGACCGACACCGTCTTCCCAGTTATAGCCTGAAACAAAGTTACCGCCGGGATAGCGTACGATAGGCACATCAAGCTCGTTAATCATCTTTATAACATCAAGTCGCAGGCCGTCTTCGTCAGCCATAGGGTGACCGGGCTCATAGATACCGCCATAGACGGCTCTGCCAAGGTGCTCGATAAATGAGCCAAAAACTCTGCGGTCTATTTCGCCTATTTTAAGTTCGCCTGCAAGAGTAATTTTTGCTTTCATATTACTTTCTCCTTAATCCGTAAGATTAAATTTAGTTTAGCATAAACCAATAGCGATGTAAATAGAAACCCGAAAACTTTCACCTATATATTGTAATAACAATCAAGTTTTGATATAATTGCATCAGTATATAAGGATGGTGCTTATTATGTTTAATTTTTTTGCTGAAGAATCTGCAAGACAAGGCGATTATTTTTATATCGATGGTTCTGACTATAACCATATAAAAAATGTACTTCGTATGAAAAAGGGCGACGAGTTTCTCGTTTCCTGTGGCGGTATCAGCTCACTTTGCACTCTTGATGGTTTTGACGGCGAGACTGCCGTAGCACTTATAGTCGAAGAAAATTATCAGAGCACCGACCTGCCCGTAAAGATATATCTTTTTCAGGGTCTGCCCAAAGCTGACAAAATGGAGCTGATTATACAGAAATGCGTTGAGCTTGGCGTACATGCTATAATTCCTACTGAAATGAGCCGATGTGTGGTAAAGCTCGATGACAAAAAGAAAAAGAGTAAGACTCAGCGTTGGCAATCTATTGCAGAAAGTGCCGCAAAACAGAGCAAGCGAAGCGCTATACCCGAAGTATATGACTGTATCAGCTATAAACAGGCCCTCGACATGGCAAAAGACCTTGATATTTTAATGGTACCCTATGAGTGCGCTGACGGTATGAAAGCCACAAAACGAGTCCTCGATAAAATCAAAGACGGCTCAAGTGTAGGCATTATCATCGGCCCTGAGGGCGGCTTTGAAGACAGCGAAATAGACAAGGCTGTTTGCGCAGGCGGAGAAGTAATATCACTAGGCAAAAGAATCCTGCGTACTGAAACAGCGGCTATAACAGCTGTAGGCATGACTATGCTTCACATCGAAATGAACCTTGGCGGTGACAAATAATGAAAGATTTACCAATAGCATATAAAAACAGAATGATGAGTCTTTTAGGTGAAGAATTTGCCGATTACGAGAAAGCTCTCACTGAGACTCCCGTAAAAGGATTTCGTGTCAACACAGACAAAATCAGCCTTGAGGACTTCGAAAAAATAAACATCTTCGGCAGTGAAAAGATACCTTATGTAAAGGGCGGGTATTATCTCGACTATGAAAAGGCAGGCAACCACCCCTATCACCACGCAGGTATGATTTATATTCAGGAGCCGGGTGCTATGGCACCTGCCGAGTGTGTGGATATTGACCCCGACTGGAAAATCCTCGATATGTGTGCTGCACCCGGTGGCAAAAGCACGCAGCTAAAAAACAAGCTCTCAGACAAGGGCATCATAGTCTCAAATGAGATCGTCTCATCAAGATGCAAAATTCTTACAGGCAACTTCGAGCGACTCGGTCTGAGAAATGCCGTTACCACCTGTATGGACACAGGCAAGCTTGCAAAGCTTTACCCTGACACCTTTGACCTTATTATGGTTGATGCCCCTTGCTCAGGTGAGGGAATGTTCCGAAAGGAAGAGGTCGCCATTGATGAGTGGAGCGAAGAAAATGTAAAAATGTGTGCAAAACGTCAAGCTGAAATCCTTGACAATGCGGTCAGATGCCTGAGAACCGGTGGTTATATCATATATGCCACCTGCACATTCTCTTTAGAAGAAAACGAAATGACAGTAGACTCTTTCCTCTCCCGACACGAGGATTTCGAGCTTGTGAGAGTAAAAAAAGAGGTGGAAGAAGCTACTGCTGACGGCATATTTTTTGATGGCTGTCAGACAGAAAATATAAATTTCACAAGAAGATTTTACCCCCACAAGTCAAAAGGCGAAGGACAGTTTATGGCAGTGCTTCATAATAAATACGACAGCACTCCCCTGTACCCTGCCGTAACACCAAAGAAAGATAAAATTGATAAGGTTGTCACCGATTTTCTCGACAGTGTACTGACGGACTACGATGAAAGCAATGTGCTGATGTATAACGGCAACCCTGTTTATTTCACTCCCGATTTTCCCGTTGGTAAGGGTACGGCTTTTGCCTGCGGTGTGACTATAGGCGAAATCAGAAAGAATTATATACAGCCACACCATCAGTTCTTTATGGCTATGGGCCACAAATTCAAGAGAAAAATTGAGCTTTCACCTGATAGTAACGAGATTAAAAAATATCTCCATGGCGAAGAAATCCAGGTTGACTGCGAGGGTGGCTGGGCAGTCATCACCACAAGCGGCTGCACTGTAGGCGGTGTAAAAGTTGTCTCCGGCAGAGCGAAAAACCATTATCCTAAGGGACTCAGACTCAAATAACAAGCGAAAGGATTTATTCTATGACAAATATAAGTTTCAAGCATCTCCCTTTAGACAATGCCGGCAAGGTTTTCCCGGGGCAGAACACAAAGCGTTGGGCATATATTTACCGTATGAGAGTTGAGCTCAAAGAAGAGATCGATCCTGAAATATTAAAAAAAGCTCTTGCTCAGACCCTCGACAGATTACCGACATTTAAGGTGACAATGAAAGACGGCATATTTGAAAACTATTTCGAGACTAATAATCTGCCTTGTCCCCTAAGCCCCGATATCAAAAACTTCGGCTACAGACTCAATCTCAAAGAAAACAATGGCTACCCCATCAGAGTTTATTACCATCACAGATACATAAGTGTTGACTGTTTTCACGCTGTTTGTGACGCCTATGGTGCAACAGTGTTTATATCAACCCTGGCAGGTCAATATCTCAGACTCAAAGGGCACAACATATCACACAATCAGTTTGTTCTTGATATAAACCAAAAGCCCCGCAAAGAGGAAATGGAAGACGCATACGAAAGATATGCCACATCAAAAAAGACAGCCAAGCTTCTCGAAAGTCCCGCATACCACAAAAAGGGAACTCCGATGCCTCTTCATACCTGCAATTTCACTGTTGCTACTGTTTCTTTCAAAGAGCTTCACGCCCTTAGCAAAAGCTACGGCGTTACGGTCACAGAATTTTTATCAGCTGTTATGCTCGACATACATTACAGAAAACAGCTCAGCGAGGGCAAAAGTAAAAAAGATGTCAGCGTGCAGATTCCCGTCAACCTGAGAAAAGCTTTTCCAAGTGAGTCTGTGAGAAACTTCGTTATTTGCCTGACAGTAAAAATGCCCTACCGCAAGCAGGGATTCACCTTTGAAGAAATCGTAAAGAGTGTCAGCAAACAGCTCAAAGAAGCAAATAACTACGATTTCCTTCATGCATACATAAGCCAGACCGTCAAGATGCAGACTAAGCTTCTCGGATTTGTGCCTCTTATTATCAAAAATACCGCCGTAAACGTAAGCTTCCGCTTTGGTGCTGAGTTTTCTACTTCAGTTCTTATGTCAAATCTCGGCCCCGTAACTTTACCCGACGATATGAAAGAGCACGTCGAAAGATTCTTCTTTTATAACAGTCCGGGCCTTGTCAACGGTGCTCGTTGCAGTGTTGTAAGCCTCGGTGATAAGCTCACCTTTACATTCTCAAATATATATAAAGAGGACGATATCGAAAGAGAGTTTATGGAAAAGCTCACATCTCTCGGTGTATCCGTTATTGCCGAAACCAACCGCGACAATGATTTCAGCGACATTGCAGGTGTTACCGTTGGCGACAAAGAAGCCTTCTCAAAAGAAGTATACATTCCCTGAAAAAACAACTAAGGCGACTCAGAAGAGCCGCCTTTTTATATTGATATTAACTTATTTTGTTGCCGGGCAAGATTGATAATCGATACAGCAAAGTCCATTTCACGCACCGCAGGTGCACTTCATAGGGCGAAGCCCTGCTTCATTTCTTCATGCACAAAGTGCGCTTCATTCCAAAAATAAAAGACTTGCCGAAGCAAGTCTTTTATTTTTGGAGCGGATGACGAGGCTCGAACTCGCTACCTCCACCTTGGCAAGGTGGCGCTCTACCAGATGAGCTACATCCGCATATTTGGTGCCTCCGGTCGGAATCGAACCAACGACACGTGGATTTTCAGTCCACTGCTCTACCAACTGAGCTACAGAGGCAAATCGGAAACTCTATTGAATTCCCTAAATGGCGACCCGGAACGGGCTCGAACCGTCGACCTCTAGCGTGACAGGCTAGCGTTCTAACCAACTGAACTACCGGGCCATTTATGGTGGGAACAACAGGGCTCGAACCTGTGACCCTCTGCTTGTAAGGCAGATGCTCTCCCAGCTGAGCTATGCTCCCACATCTTCTGTTCGAGATGTCTCTCTCACAGCGACTCGTATACTATACACCAAAAAAACTTATTTGTCAACACTTTTTTGAAAGTTTTTTTGATTTTTTTCAACTTTTTTTAACCATTAGTTTTTGGCCATCTTTTTCAGATCAGCAGGGGTAAAAATATACTTCTTATCGCAGAACTGACAGCACACTTCCGCATTACCCTCTTCAGCCATTTCAAGAAGTTCTTCTCTGCCTGTGCTGATAAGAGCAGCCTCTACTCTCTCTCTTGAGCAGTAACATTTATACTCAGGCTCGCTGTCATCGAGAATATCGAGATCGAAGTACTTCAGAGCGTGGCGACAGATTTCCTCGGGAGTCATTCCCCTGTCAATAAGAGTTGAGATGGGCTCAAGGTTCTCGATACTCTTTTCAACAAGATCAATAGTGTCGTCCATTGCTGTAGGAAGAAGCTGAATGATAAAACCACCTGCAGCTCTGATAGTAAGGTCGGGATTGACCAGTACACCGAGAGCGCAAACTGAAGGTGTCTGCTGACTGATTGAATAGTATGCTGTTACGTCCTCGGCAATTTCGCCGCTTACGATAGGTGTCTGGCCCACATAAGGCTCTTTCATACCAAGGTCCATAATAACTGTCAGAAAGCCGTCTGTACCTACAGCGCCTGCAACATCTAGCTTGCCTTTTTTATTAAGAGGTATCTCTACGATATTTTCCTGCACATAGCCTCTTACGTTACCACGTGAATCAGAAACAGCAAGCACTGTACCTGCAGGACCACCACCGTTAAGACGCAGAGTAACGGTATCTTTTTCGCCCTTGAGGGCACATCCCATAAGTGACGCAGCTGTAAGCAGTCTGCCAAGAGCAGCAGAGCATACAGCAGAAGTGCCGTGAATTTCCTGAGCTTTGTTTACTATATCTGTTGAATCGACAGCCATAATTGTAAGTGTGCCGTCTTGTGAAATACATCTGACTGATTTACCCATAATATATTCCTTTCTGCATGCGAATATTTTTGCCGTCATGACCGCAGGTCAATTCATGGCAAAGCCAATTCATGAAGCTTAGCTTCAATTCATGCACGAAGTGCAATTCATAATTTTATTGCCCTCGCCGGGCAGGCATTCTTTTTGCTGGCGCGCAGACCCCCTCAGTCTTTTGCTTCGCAAAATCCAGCTCCCCTTAAAAGGGGCGCCGAGAAGAATCAAAAACGCGCTGATTGTCTTACTGTGTACCGATTTTCCTTGCCACAAAAACAGCTCTCTGAGTCTTGTCATCAACAGCCTTGCGAGTCATTTCCTCGTACACTGCCGTGACTTCAAACTTACATTCCTCGAGCCACTTTTTAATATCACCAAGGTCATACGCCCTCTCAGAAAACTCTTCGCTGTATCTGTAGTAGGTCTCTTCATCATCTTCGTCTTTTTCAAATATGTCGAGACTTATGGTGGTCAGCAGACTTTCATCAGTGCTGTTTTGCCACACACAGTAAACCTCATCGGTGTCGTATACAAAGGTGTTGTTGCCTAAGATATTTCTGTGCTTATAAGGTGTGTTGACATCAAAAATGAAAATACCCTTATCCTCCATAAACAGCGATACGCGTCTGAAAATCTCTCTGACAGTATCGGCTTGTGTTACGTGGTTAATACTGTCGAGAGTAGACACCGCTGCATTTATTGTGCCGAAAAGGTCGAGCTCTTCCATTCTCTGACAAAGGAAGATAACATCCTCCCCTGTTTCCATTTTCTTTTCCTGGGCAACAGAGAGCATATCCTCAGAAGCATCAACGCCTATAACATCATAACCCATACGGCTGAGCATAAGTGATACTGTGCCCGTACCGCAGGCTAAATCAAGCAAAATCCCCTCACCGATACCGTTTTCGGCAAGGAGATCTCTGATATAGTCGCATCTTTTTTTATAATCGACGTTCTCTGTCAGGCCGTCGTAATAATAAGCAAATTCGCCGTAAGATGCCATAGTTTATCAGTCCTCTTTTGCAAAGATCATTGCATAACCGCCCTTGCCGAAAGCAAGTGAACGATTAACTCGGCTGATAGTAGCTGTACTTGCACCTGTTTCAGCAACGATGTCACTGTATACGCGCTTTTCTGAAAGCATCTTGGCAACTACAAGTCTCTGAGCAATTGAAGCGAGTTCTGTCTTGGTGCACATATCATCAAGAAGCGCTTCGCACTCTTCATAAGTTTCCATTTTGAGCAGGGTTTTATAGAGATAATCAATATTCTCCATTGTTTTGTCTAAATTTTTTTCCGCCATGATTTTACTTTTCTCCTTTAAATGGCATATTGTTCTTGTATTTTAACACATTAAAACAAAAAAGTAAAGATGTTTTCGTCATTTAAAGTGATTTTTATTAAAAATTTATTGGGAATCCGAGTCTGCGGGGGTGGCGGCCTACCCTCCGGCATTCACCTGCCCGCATACAAAAAAGCAGCCACAACTGCGACTGCTTTAATTATATATCTTATTTTTCAAGCCAGGCGAGAATGTCACCGAAGATTTTTTCTCTGTCATCCTCAAAGAGTATCTCGTGTCTGTCACCTGGATAGAGATAACAAGTGGGAGTATGGCCTGCATCCTCGAGATTGTCGCAGACATTGATTACACCCTTGCCGTTAAGACCAACGGGGTCCTTTGCGCCTGATACAAGAAGTATCGGCAGTGTAGGCGGAATAAGGTAAGCCCAATCACTTGTGCAGGCTGAGTTTGCTATAGACAGCAAATCACGGATAAGAGCCATCTTGAAATCAGCACCGCAGAGAGGGTCGTTTATGTAATTCTGAACATTTTCTTCATTTCTTGAAAGCCAGTCTTTGCTTGTTTTAGCGTCTCTGATCATAAGAGTCTGCATCTTATCAAGCAGAGAAGCGGGCACGGATGTTCTCGCACCGAGCTTTTTGCAAAGGAGTTTCACAGGCTCTTCGAGTACAACTGCCGCTGAGGGAAGTTCACCTGTACCGCAGAGAATGAGACCTGAAAGCTCATTCCAGAAGCTTGTAGCATATACTCTTGCACAGAATGAGCCCATACTGTGACCGAAAAGGTAATAGGGAAGCTCAGGATAACGCCTATGCATAATTGAGTAAAGGATATGCATATCATCAATCATACGAAGGTCACCGTCTTCTTCTGCAGTGAAGCCGAGATCATCGAATGAGTCAACACTCTTGCCGTGACCGAGATGGTCATTACCGCAGACGATATAACCCTTTGATGCTAAGAAGCAAGCGAATTCATCGTATCTTTCGATATATTCCGAGACACCGTGAGCAATCTGAAAAACGGCCTTTGCCTCGGTTTCGTCATCCTGCCATATACGACAGTGGATTTTGTTTATTCCCGTTGAAGAGAGGAAGTAAGCGTCTTTTTTTACAATAGCCATAATTATGTACCTCCGTTATATGTTAATCTCATTATAGTATAAATCCGAGAAATAATCAATAATAAATTTATTTTTTATTGAACTCACTCCTCGGCAGGGTACCCTTGACTAAAAATAGAAAATCAGTTATCATTATTTAAATCAAAGGGCGGTGACTTTATGGAAATCAGACACACTACTACAGCAGACCTTGACGAGGTTATGGAAATATACGCAAAAGCAAGAGCATTTATGCGCACTCACAACAATCCCGATCAGTGGCTCGGTGGTCATCCCGCACGAGAACTGATTGAAGCTGATATTGCTAAAAAACAGAGTTTTGTCTGTGTACACGAAAATAAAATTGCAGGTGTGCTGTGCTTTTTTGTTGGTACAGACCCCACCTATACCAAAATCGAAAATGGCAATTGGCTCAGTGACTCTCCCTACGCAGTGGTACACCGAATCGCATCAAGTGGCGAGTTCAGGGGTACGGGGAGCTTTATGATGCAATGGGCTTACAGCCAGCACAGTAACGTGCGAGTTGACACCCACGAAGACAATTACGTTATGCAGAATATGCTGAAAAAGCTAGGCTACAGTTATTGTGGCGTTATATATCTTGAAAACGGCGATCCCAGACTTGCTTATCAGAAATGCGCCAGGTCAAATTAAAATTTAATTGCGAAAAGGCTTGATTTTTACACAACGCTCGTGTATAATATCAAGGCAATTAAATAGATGGAGAGTTGTCCGAGCTGGTCGAAGGAGCACGATTGGAAATCGTGTAAGTCGCTAAAACGGCTTCGAGGGTTCGAATCCCTTGCTCTCCGCCAAAAATGATAACGGTGCCCTTGGGTGCCGTTATTATTTTTCGATAGTATTCAACGGCTAGGGATTCGAAGGACGAGCGGTACAGAGCAACAGTCCGGTGGACTGTTGTGACCGCGAGCGACCAAGCCGCGTTGCGCGGCGCGAGTCGAATCCCTTGCTCTCCGCCAAAGGATATTCCGGTGCAACAACAATCAAAATAGTGGCAGTAGCGGTGGTATGAGTTGTAGCAGTGCTTTCGTTGCTTTGATGATTAAAGATGCTGTTCAAATAACCACTGCCAAACATCGGCATCACGGTAAAATCTGTCCCAACAGTTGTGATTTAAAGACAAATACTCGCTGTACTTAATTTGCCGTGAACCCAAGGCAGTAACCGCTTCATAAACACCGCGTGAATTAGATGAGGGTACGATTGTATCTGATGCACTGTGACCTAACCACATAGGTATCTTTGAGAATTTTTCGTAGGATTCCGAACCCTCATAGAAAGAAGCGTGATATCCGCA
>JAZTWC010000071.1:0-4616 GCA_045635665.1 Acutalibacteraceae bacterium | reverse complement strand
GCTAACGAATGCGGTATTGAGTGGAATCTTGAAGATGCCAATGAAATCAGCGAAAAGACACCTAATCTTTGTCACCTTGCTCCTGCAGGTCCTACATATATGGAAGATCTCAATGAAGCAGGCGGTGTTTATGCAGTACTTAAGCAGATTGCAGATATAGGTCTTCTCGATTTGGGCGTTATGACTTGCACAGGTAAGACATTGGGTGAAAACATTGCAAACGCTGTCAACAAAGACGAAAGCGTTATCAGACCCGTTTCAAACCCCTACACAAAAACAGGCGGTATCGCTGTGCTTAAGGGTAACCTTGCACCTGACCGCTGTGTTGTAAAGAGAAGTGCAGTTGCTCCCGAAATGCTCGTACACGAAGGCCCTGCTAAGGTATTTGACAGCGAAGAAGACTGCATAGCTGCTATTTACGGCGGCAAGATTGTCAAGGGTGACGTAGTTGTTATCCGTTACGAAGGCCCTGCAGGCGGCCCCGGTATGAGAGAGATGCTTTCACCCACATCAGCTATTGCAGGTATGGGTCTCGATAAAGACGTAGCTCTTATCACAGACGGCAGATTCTCAGGTGCAACAAGAGGTGCATCAATTGGCCACGTTTCACCCGAAGCTGTAAGAGGTGGTCTCATCGCTTATGTGCAGGACGGCGATATCATTTCAATCGATATCCCCGAGTATAAGATTGAGCTTAAGGTCAGCGATGAAGAAATCGCAAAGCGCAAGGAAAATACTACCCTTAAGATTAAGACAGACATCAAAGGCTGTCTCGCAAGATACTCTTCAATGGTATCCTCTGCCGATAAGGGCGCTATAATCAATAAATTTTAAAGAGTGATAAATATGGATTTAAAAAATTTATCCTGCCGTTTAAGTGCTCTGAGTGTTTTCAGAGGTATCCTCGATAAAAAGGAAATGTCAGCATTTCTCTGCTTTCTGAAGGCTGATGATCTTTGTGAGAAACTGAGCTTTTACGGTGAGTTTATAAACTGTCTCGGCGCCTATGACGGGTCGTTTTCAGCTTTTCTCAAAAAAGCTGTCTGTGAGGACGAGAACATCTATATCAAAGCTGTTGCCAAAGGTAAAGACGTCTCCGACAGTGTGAAAGCCAATGCCGAAAAGGAGCTTGAGCTGTTTTCGTATCTGACAGAGCTGACACCCGAGACGCTCTTCGAGGGCAGTGACTACGAGGAATATGTGCCTGTATTTGACAACGAAAAAGTCGACTTCTCGGCAGTGTACCAGGAGAGACTCAGCCACATCGAATACTACGGCTACGGCATTTTTGCTACAGCAGGTATGTTCCGAGTGGAAAACGGTGAGATTATTCCCGTTGAGGCGGCTGACGATATTTCAGCTGAGATTTTCATCGGTTACGAAAAAGAAAGACAGCAGGTTATGGATAACACCGAAGCTCTTGTTATGGGCAAATCGGCACAGAATGTGCTTCTTTGCGGTGACGCAGGTACGGGTAAGTCTTCGACTGTCAAGGCGGTTGCCAATGCATATTTCAGCCGTGGCGTAAGACTTATCGAGCTGAGAAAGGATCAGCTTTTCTCGCTGTCACACGTTATGGGCAGAATTGCCGATAATCCGCTGAAGTTTATCATCTTTATCGATGACTTGTCTTTCAACAAGAACGACGACTGCTTCAGTATGCTCAAAGCAGCTCTCGAGGGCTCAGCCAGTGCCAAGGCGTCAAATGCTGTGATTTATGCCACAAGTAACCGCCGCCACATAGTCAAGGAAAGATTTTCAGAGAGAGGTCACGAGGACGACATACACCATAGCGATACAGTGCAGGAGCTTCTTTCACTGTCAGATCGCTTCGGTCTCGTGGTATACTACTCAAAGCCTAACAAGAAGCTTTATCTTGACATTGTCCACGAGCTGGCAAAGAGAGAAAATCTCGCTATAGATGAAAAAGAGCTTGATATAAAAGCTGAAGCTTTTGCTCTTGCAAAGGGGTCAAGATCCCCCAGAGCAGCACAGCAGTTTATAAAAGGACTTTTATAAATTCGGAATTCGGAATGCGGAATTCGGAATTGCGGATAAGTCAGATTAAGTATAAAATCCGATGCCGCAAAATGAGTTGCAGCGCGTTTTTGGTTACTTTTTTGGCGCTAGCAAAAAGTAACGCCACGCGGCGAGCGGTAATAATAAAAAAGCTGCAAATGTTTGAGTTACAGCTGAGTCGATATGTTGTCTGCGACAACTCGATATGCCTTACGGCTCGATATGTTGCTTCGCAACTCGATATGCACTCTGCGAGTGCAAGATTATATATAATAAAGGAGAAACTACCATGATTAAAAAAATTTCAACAGACAAAGCTCCCGCAGCAATCGGTCCCTACTGTCAGGCTATGGCAGTCAACGGTATGCTTTTCACCTCAGGACAACTCGGTCTTGACCCTGCAACAGGCGATTTTGCAGGTGACACTGTTACAGCTCAGGCTGAGCAGGCACTTCAGAATCTCGGTGCAATCCTTAAAGAGGCAGGCACAGATTACGACAAGATTGTCAAGACAACCTGTTTCCTTGCAGATATGGGCGATTTTGCAGCGTTTAACGAGGTTTATGCGAAATACATCACCAACACACCCGCACGTTCATGTGTGGCTGTTAAGACACTTCCAAAAAACGCTCTTGTGGAAGTTGAAGCAATTGCAGTTATTGAGTAAGGCTTTTGTCGAAGTTTTTCAAAAAGTTCGCGGGGTGCGGAGCAAAGCCCTGCAATAAAAAAGATGTACGCGATAAAGTTACGGCGAGTAGGTGAGAGCCTACCCGCCGTTTTTAATTCGGAATTTTATTAAAATAATTGACATTTTTCCTCGGGAGTGCTACAATTTTCTTACAACATATAAAGGAGAGAATACCTATGAAAAAGAATGACCAACTTATCTTTGCAGTGCTTCTGGCAGCATTTTTTGTTGTATTATCAATCACACTGTCAGTAGTAATGCCCACAACTGTTGAAGTCAGCGGTAAGATCGATGCAGATTTACCGGTAGTACAGACAGTACAGCCGACTGTAGCACCTACAACCCAGGCTCCTGTTACTGTAGCACCAACTCAACCTGCTGATACACAGCCTGACAATAACGTTGAAGAATCCACCACAGCACCCGCGACTGAAAGCACAGATGACAGTGCTTTACCTCAGGGCAACGAAGAAATTTTAGCTAAGTATACAGAGCTTATGAACGACGCCAAGACTAAGGCTGTCGGCTTCAAAAAAGTTGAGTGGCAGGCTATCCCCTCAGAAAAAGCACAGTTTGAGGGTACATTATTCAACAAGATTCTACCTATTGCATCAAATTTCTTCAAAACTGAAGAAGATGCAAAGGCTGCACCCGAATACTTTGAAAAGGGTGGCGATATGGCGTGGTTCCCCATTTACCATAATACCAAGGGCTGTATGCTCACAGATGCAAGTGTAATCGAGAATGCAACTTGTACCGAGCTTCCTGACGGCAATGTGAAAATTGTTATCGGTCTCAAAGAAGAATATAACAGTGAGCCTCCTAAATCAGCACCTACATGTGACAGCTATATCGGTTCAATGTTCACACCTATCGAGATGGCAGAGGTACGCACAACGCTCACAACAGATCCCACTATCAAGTTCCTTCTCAAGGACGTTGACTTTGACCTGACATATTATGATTGCGTAGCTGAGCTTACATACAATCCCGATACAAATCAGATTATTGAGCTTCAGCAGTTTATGCACATCGATATCAACATCAAAAACGGTAGTGTTTTCGGTGTGAGTGCAAAGGGTAAGGCTGTTCTTGACAACTCAATGTACCTTTCAGAGTTTGTATATTAATACTTACCAACCAGATAAATTAAGACAGTCCTGTAAAGGGCTGTCTTTTTGTACGCGGGCAAGTGGGTGCCAGAGGTGGGAGGCGGCTCCATTGAATCGCTGCGCGATTCACGGCTACGAAAGTAGCCGACCCGAACGCAGTTCGGTTATGGAGCCGCCGAACCTCCCCGCGGTCAGAAACTGAAACACATATATAAAATAAAAAAATGCACAACGGTTAAGCTGTGCATTTTCTTGGCGGAGAAGAGGAGACTCGACAGCAAAATGCTGTCGCATAGTCCGATTGTATGTCCATCAGCTTTGCTTCGCAAACCTGATATGGACGAATAGTCGTTCGAGTCTCAGTGAAACAGATATATAAAATAAAAAAATGCACAACGGTTAAGCTGTGCATTTTCTTGGCTCAGAAGAGGAGACTCGACAGCAAAATGCTGTCGCATAGTCCGATTGTATGTCCATCAGCTTTGCTACGCAAACCTGATATGGACGAATTGTCGTTAGAGTCTCACTGAAACACATATATAAAATAAAAAAATGCACAACGGTTAAGCTGTGCATTTTCTTGGCGGAGAAGAGGAGACTCGAACTCCTGCGCCGGTTACCCGACCTACGCCCTTAGCAGGGGCGCCTCGTCACCAACTTGAGTACTTCTCCAAGCGGTGTCGTTATTTTACGACATATAAAAAAAGTGGCGGAGAGAGTGGGATTCGAACCCACGGTACGCAGGACGTACGACGGTTTTCAAGACCGTTCCGTTATGACCACTTCGGTATCTCTCC
>JAZTWC010000070.1:0-61015 GCA_045635665.1 Acutalibacteraceae bacterium | reverse complement strand
AGATTGATACAATCATAAAAAGCTCTATTACCTATCGTTTTAATATTAGAACTTATATTTAATGTTCCAATACTATAGCAATCGAAAAATGCATAGTCACCAATATTTAATACGCCTTCTTCAATTGTAATATTTAACTGTTTTTTTCCTGATATGTACCACGGAGTAAATCCATAATAAGTAACTGAGCTTGACAGAGAATTAGATGTACCATAATCGCACATCGTACCTGTTCCTTTAGTCAAAGTGATTTTTTCTATGTTTCTACAATTATAGAATGTATATTCATCGTTATAGATTTTTGCAGAACTCGGCATTGTCAATTCTTTCAAATTAATACAATTGTAAAATGCATATCTATCAATAAATGTAACGCTATCGGGAATACTTATGCTTTCAAGACTTTCACAACTATAAAACGCCATATAATCTATTGATGTAATACCATTTGGAATGATTATTTCTGTTGCTAGTATATTATTAAAATAAAGATTCTTTGCATAATACATTGGGTTAGATTGAAATCCATTAAAATCAATTTTTAACCAACTTCCAACATCATATGCATAAACATCAATAAGATCTGAACATAACAAAAAAGCACTTGAACCTATACTTTTAACACTTTTCGGAATCGTAATACTAATAAGATTTGAGCACTGGTAAAATGCTCTTTCACCGATTGATATTACACCATTACCAATTATTACACTCTCCAAGCTACCGCAAGCCTGGAATGTATTTTCAGGTATTGATGTTACTTTATCAGGTATTATTATATCGGTAATTCCATCACAATAAGCGAATGCATATTTACCTATCGTCTCAACACTTTCAGGTATTTCAATTTCGGTAATTCCATCGCAACCATAGAATGCGTAACTACCAATGTTTTTTATACCAGATTCAACAGTCAATTTCTTTAAGCTATTCCTACTACCATACCAGGGCGTATCTACACCACCATCTATGCCATAATTACGCATAACGCCTGTTCCTTTTGTTAGTGTAATTATCTCTATATTTTGACAACCAGATAATATTACATTATCCTTAAAGCCATAGTAATTTACTTCAGCAGAAACAGGCATAGTTAATTCTTTGAGGCTCGTACATCCATCAAACGCATCGCTATTTATTAACGCAACGCTATCAGGTATAATTACACTTCCAAGATTTGCACAATCTTGAAAAGCACAACCTGCAACGCATATAGTTCCATTCTTTATTTCATAACCACCAGAAATAGATGTTTTAGCTTTGATAAGATAATTTCCTAAATATAATACATCATTTACCCAATTTGTATCGTTAATATAATATCCGGTATCCGTAAATACATCCGAAGCTATAAACTCGACACTATCAGATATTGTTATATTCTCAAGACTCGCACAGTCATTAAATGCTCTATGTTCAATCGCTAAAACGCCTTCTGGAATTATTAAGTTTTCTAGACTTGTGCAGCCACTAAAAGAATATTCTTCTATTAACGAAACGGTATTAGGAATTTCAACACTTACAAGATTTGAACACTGGTAAAACGCAAATCCACACACCGATGTTAAACCAATCGGCAAAACAACTTTTTTTATATATGATTTATATGCATACCACGGTATATTATCTGAAGAACCATAAGAAGACATTTCACCACTTCCTATAATCTCCAACACACCTGTATTTATATCAAATGTCCATGCAAGATTTTCTCCGCATTTTCCCAATGTTGACACTACTCTTGCGTCCATAGTGTAGCCACAGACAATACACTTAATCACTTCTTTGACTTCAGTTCCATGTGTTTCACTCCATACTATTTCCCATTCACCGGGAGTATGACTTAATGTAGGCAATAGCGTTACATCGCTTAATATCTCACCGCAAAAAGTGCAAATATCATATTGCATACCATTTTCTGCACAAGTTGCCGGTATCAACACAGTTTCAGAAGTATGTACATGTGAAGCTTCTGCAAAATGTATTGTAGCATTTGATATCGGATTGTTACCTAAAGAAATTTCTATTAAGTTCCACTCGTAATCTGAGCCTAAGTAATAAATATCAGTCAAGCTATTGCAACGGCTAAAAGCAGAAGTATAGATTTTAGTTATGCTTTTTGGTATTGTGACAGATGCAAGATCATAACAATACAAGAACAAGTATTCTCCTATATAAGTTACGCCTTCAGGAAAAACAAAAGTTTTAAGTTTAAGGCATTGCTCAAAAGCATATCTTTCTATAGTGTGTACACTATTTGGAATACTGATTTCTTCAAGATTGTAGCATCTTGAAAAGGCATGGCTTTCTATAATCTCAACCGTATTAGGTAATGATATATTTTTTAAACTTTCACATTCATAAAAAGCATCACTTCCTATAGAAATCATCCCACTTGGTATAGTAACGCTTGTTAAATCAGCACATTTCCAAAAGGCGTAATTACCAATAGTAGTTACACCTTCTTCAATAATTACACTTTTAATATCACTATCATAAAAAGGAGATGTACTACCACTATAGTTTTTCATTGCACCAGTGCCGCTAATAATCAACTCACCAGTCGAGCTGTTATATGTATATGTAACATTATTTCCACAACTTCCACTAGAGGCCACCTCTTTAGCTGTCGCTTTATTAACAAACAACTCACCAAAATTAATCTCAGGCAAACCCGGCCACTCGATACCAATAAACCCCTGCAGTGGTGCTGATGTCAGACACATAACCACAACAAGCAGTGAACATAAGATTTTTTTGAATGTTTTTAACATTTTTTCATTTCTCCTTTGTAAATTTATTTGCAAATTAAGTTTATCACTTTAACTCGAAAAAATCAACTGTAAAATAAAAAGAATTAGCTGTATGATGATTTATACGCTTTTTAATCCAATTAAATATTCTTGTGTAATTTTATTTAATCAGCGTTTCGAGCAACAAAAATCTGCCCTCGTGATAAGGACAGATTTTTTCTTTTATTCTTCTTGAATTATTCAGTTGTAGTACTAAGCTTAGTAATGGTTAATTCCACATTTGCACTCTTTGTTTGACTTAAATATCTTTTGAAAGAAGAGGATAAGCTTGAAAAAGAAGCCTTTTATACCGCCCTTATGGCAATTGCAACTACAATCCACATTATCTGTGTTGTCGATTTCAACAACAGCATAATAACTAAAATGATTTGTTTCAAACACTAAATAGCCGTCTTCATATCTAGTTGGTATTTTTTCAGCACTACCATTTTTGGTGTTTATGTAGTAAATAAAACAACGATTTGGATTATATCCGTTAGGTACGGGGATTTTTACTGTAACATATCCTTTAGGCTGGCTAATTACACCATCTATTGTAAGATTAATGTCGTATATATCACTCTTAACTGCACCAGTAGCCGTGTGAACAAGATTAAAGGCGTTTTCGTCTGCACTTTTATTAACAATAATATCAACCTTGCCATTGTAAAGACCTGTACCAAGATCAATTATAACACCTGTATCTGTGTCCACCAACTCTTTACCTACTAATTTAGGTATAGATTCTTCTTCTAATATTTCGCCACAAGTAATGCATCTGACAACTTTTTTACCTTCTGCAGCATATGTAGCTTCTAAAATCACTTCCCAATCTCCTGGCACGTGTGAAATACTAATATTAAGAAAGTGAATAATTATATTTTCTAAGCCAACATTATTACCGAAACTAATCTTATTCCACTGTGTTTCGTTTCCGGTGTAATTTACTTCGCTAAGTTCTAAACACCAATAAAAAGCGAAATCATCTATAGCAGTTACACTATTCGGAATCGTAACGCTTATAAGATTGGTACAGCCATAAAACGCTCCCTCACCTATAGTTTTTACACTATTTGGGATCACTATATTTGTAAAACTTCGACAACTATCAAAGGCTCGTTCTCCTATTGAAGTTACACCATTAGGAATTATAATATTTGTAAGACTTTCACACTTAGCAAACGCCCAGTCATTTATACTCTTGATACCGCTAGGAATTGTTGCATTTTTAAGATTTATACAATAATGAAATGCGTGACTCCCAATCGATGTAACGCTTTTAGGAATAGTAATATTAGTAAGACTAGTACAGAATTCAAATGACAAATCCCCTATTATTTCTACACCTTCACTTATTATTAGTTCTTTAATAGCAGTGCATTGTGAAAAAGCACCCGAACCTATTGATGTTGTTCCACTTGGTACAATATATGATGTTTTAGTATTACCTACAGGATATTGAATCAAGCAAGTTTTATCTTTATCATACAAAACGCCATCCTTATCACTTGAATAAAACATATTCTCAGCATCTACCATTATAGATTCAAGGGATTTGCAACCCAAAAGTATTGACCGCCCTATATACTCTACACTTGAAGGAATCGTTATACTTTTTAAGCTACTACAATCCCTAAATGCACAATCCTGTATCACTGTTACACTGTTAGGAATAGTTACACTTTTAAGATTGGTGCAACCATAAAATGTATATCCGTCAATTATTGTTACTCCATCACTTATGATTACTCTTTCAAGATTTGTACAATATTGAAAAGCATAATAATTAATCGTTGTTATCCCGTTCGGAACAATGTATGATACTGAAGTTTTTCCTATAGGATATTGAATCAAGCAAGTTTTTTCTTTATCGAACAAAACACCATAATTGTCGCTTGAGTAGTAAGCATTGTTTGCATCTACAGTTATGAATTCAAGACTTTCACAATTTAAAAATGCTCCTAAACCTATAGTTTTTACGCTATAAGGAATTGTTATGCTTGTTAAATTTGTGCAGAAAAAAAATGCACCTTCAGCTATATTTGTTACAGTGTTTGGGATCGTTATGCTAGATAAACTTGTACAAACAGAAAAAATCCAACTTCCTATGCTTGTTACCCCACTCTCAATAACAACTCTTTTGATACTACTATAATAAAAGGGTGTTTCAAAACTACTATAATTCCACATATTCCCCGTACCATTAATAAGAAGTTCACCTGTAGTGCTGTTATAGTCCCAATACACATTATCTCCACACTTGCCAGTTGCCGCCAAAGTATCATCCACAGCTTTTGCTTCACTAGCAAACCATTTGCTGAAATCAATATCTGGTAATTTAAACTCACCGAAGTTAATTTCAGGCAAACTTGGCCACTCCATACCAACAAAACCCTGTAGTGGTGCTGAAGCAAGACACATAACCACAACAAGCAGTGAACATAAGATTTTTTTGAATGTCTTTCTCATTTTTCATTTCTCCTTTGTAAAATTATTATAAATTAAGTTTATCACTATAATTCAAAAAAATCAACTATATACACAAGAAAAAAAGAAGCCACCGATGTGACTTCTTTTAATAATACGCCATCATAACCAATTGAGTAATTTTATAAATTTTTATTCAATTAAACTTATATCATCCCAAAATGCTTAAACGCATCTAAGATAGCATTTTCTTTATCTTTAGGACATTTCGGAACTCTGTGACCGTCTTTTCCTTTGTTGTAACATTCTCTTTCGATAATTCCGCATTTAGCCTTGACTTGAGAAATATATAATGTAGAAACTTTCATCCCAAACTTTTCTGCAACATAGTCTTTGATTTCCTGATATGTAGCTGTTTTACCGAGCTTGAAATTGATCTTGTCGATATCTAATTTGACATTTACTGTTTCTATAACTTCTTTCCTACTCAAAAGAACAACCGTCTCCACATGGTTCGTATGCGGGAACATATCTACCGGTTGAATTCTCTGTACCTTATACCCATTCTTACAAAGGAAGCCAAGGTCTCTCGCCTGAGTTTCAACATTGCAGGAAACATAAACTACCTTCTTCGGCTTGAGTGTCGCTATGCTCTTAAGGAAAGGTATATCACTGCCAGCTCTCGGCGGATCCATAAACACAACATCAACCTTTTCGTTTGCCTCAGCCATGCCCACCATAAATTTGCCTGCATCTGCGCAGAAAAATCTTATATTCTTGGCCTCGTTGAGCTTTGCATTCATTATGGCGTCTCGTACTGCGTCTTCATTGAGCTCAACACCGATAACCTGCTTAGCCTTATCGAGAGCCACAAGGCCGATTGTACCGATACCGCAATAAGCATCGAGTACAGTTTCCTTGCCTGTGAGTCCCGCAAATTCAATAGCGGTGCTGTAGAGCTTTTCAGTCTGTATGGGGTTAATCTGATAAAATGATTTTGATGATATTCTGAAACGCTTACCGCAGAGAATGTCTTCTATATAGCCACTGCCGTAAAGGACTTCCTCTCGCTTGCCGAGTACAAGACTCGTCTTTGAGGGATTGATGTTCCATATAACTGTGGTGATTTCTTCGTGCTTTTTAAGAAGTGCCTTAAGGAAATCTTTTTTGCCCGGGAAGACGGCACTGCCCGTCACGAGTACCACCATAACCTCGCCCGTAGCAAAGCCGCGCTTTACGAGTACGTGACGAAGAAAGCCCTTGCCTGTGTCTTCGTTGTAGGCAGTGAGCTTAAATCTCGGAAGCATCTTTCTTATATCTACGATGATTTTGTCTGCAATTTTATCTTCAAGCATACACTCGTCAACGAGGACAATATTGTGACTCGAGGACTGATATACACCTGAGACTATCATACCGCCTCGGGTTGTACCGAAAGCCGCCTGTACCTTGTTGCGGTAGTGTGTAGGCTCATCCATACCGATGATTTCTTCTACGTGGCCGAATCTACCAAGGTACTTGATAGTCTTTGCCTGCTTGAAAGAGAGCTGCTCTTCATAAGTCATATTCTGAAGCTGACAGCCGCCACACTTTTTATAGAGGGGGCAGGCGTTGCCTTTACCGACCTTTTTATGGGTACCCTGACGATGAGGTCGGTTTGTTCTTTTATTCTGAGGTTTGTTATTCATATTTTACCTCCTGTATATACGATAACTTGCGAAAAGGCGGAAATATATCCGCCTTCTCTGTTTTTATTAAAGTTTTACTCCTGAGTATCTCTTTACCATACGTCTGATAGCAAATCTAAGAGATACTAATGTCACTACTGCAAGAAGTGCAGCAAATGGTTCACCATATGCTTTTTTCATATTGAAGGTCTCCTTTCTTCTCGCTTTGCGTCAGCAAAGCATATCGAGTCATTTATGACATATCGAGTGCCGCAGGCACATATCGAAAATCCCGCAAGGGATTTATATCGACTGAGCTGAGATTAAAAAGTTTCTTCGTGGCTGTTTTTCTTAGCTGTGGTTATAGATGCAATAAGTTTTCGTCTTATCTTACCGCAAGTGTTTTTCAACAATAAGGAATCACTGTCATTGATTGCTTTTTTTCTATACAACAACTCGATCCAATATTCAGTCTCCGAAGACTCTTTCAAAGCTATCTCTAATTTATGTATAAAATCTGCTCTGCTTTGGGCATATTTAGCTTCGTGTAGGTTGGCACCTATTGACGAAGATGCTCTTAGTAATTGATTTTTGTAAACTGAGCAACCTTTTATTGTGTCGCATACATCAGAAACCAATACTGCAAAGTCTATGGTTTCCTCCCTTAGAGTGTTTTTATCATTCATAATTTCATCACCCTTTCAGGTCTGTACTAAGTCGATATGTTTGCTTCACAAACTCGATATGCTAACTGCGTTAGCTCGATATATTTGCAAAGCAAATTCGATATGTTCTGCCTTTGGCAGAACGAGTTATACTATAATACTAAATCCAAACTTATACTCTTTACCGCTGAAGTTCTTATACTCATCGAGAGTGTGTGAGCCCCAGCTGTCATAACCGCCTACACCCATCTGTCTCGCTACTGCTCTGACATAAAGCTTGTCGCTTTCAGGAAGCTCGTGAGTGTGAGGTGCATCCTCAAGCTGGAATGCTGTCCAGGGACAGACATTGATTTCCATCTCGGTGTCAGCTTCAAAGGTGATTTCTGTAGTGCCGCTGAGCTTAGCACGTCTTACTCCTGTTCTCTCGCCGTGTTCCTGAGGCTTGAGATAGGGGATAAAGAGCTCGTCAATAGATGTTTTGTAAAGGCCTATATCCGCACTGTGGTTTCTGTCGATATAGTTTTCGTGAGGACCTCTGCCGAGATACTCGAGTTTGTCGTATTCCTTTTTAAGGGGGATAATCAATGAAAGCTCGGGGATTTCCGGGAGACTCTCATCGGGATTGAAAGTATAGTCGATATGCACAGCCTTGCCTGTGATGGTATAAATGAGTTTGCCTCTTGACTCGGGGACTGTAGGTACACTGAAGTCAACCTCGACAACTACGTTGTCACCATTTTCTGTAACCTTCTGTATACCCATCCATGAGCATTCGCCTGCATATTTCCACACTGCACAGCGAACCGCCTGCTTGTTACCTCTGTCGTTGTCAACGAGTGCTCTCCAGAAATTGGGCCTGATATCGCCTGCAAGAAGCTCTATGCCCTTTTTCTTTATTGAGTATACTGCACCGTTTCGTCTTGAGAAGTTGACCTCGATATCACCACCGTGTACTGAGACGGTGCCGTAATTGGTCTTGACATTCATCTGAGCTTTTGAGATGTCAGTTTTTTTATTTTTGTGCTCGTTGATAATAAACTGAGCTTTGGCTACTCTGTGGCCGACCTTTGCCCAGGACGTGTTTTCCTTAAGTTCAAAGAATACGTTGAGATACCACTCCTTGCTTTCTTTGACTCCGATTGCAAGGTTAACTCTTTTGCTCTCACCGGGCATAAGGTCAACTGTCATATCACCGCTTGCCATAACCTTGTTTTCACTGATAGCCTGCCAGTGAAGATTGTATTCGTTAAGGTTAGTGAAAAGGAAATCGTTCTGAATTTCGATGATGCCTTTTTTGGCGTCTATAGCCTTGAAGCGTACATTCTGATAAAGTCGCTTCATCTCTTTGATTTTGGGAGTGAGCTTTCTGTCGGCAAAAACGAGACCGTTACCGCAGAAAGAGCCGTCGTGTGTGAACTCACCACTGTCACCGCCGTAGCCGATGAATGATGTACCGTCTTCCTTGGTGATTTTGACACCCTGGTCAACGAAGTCCCATACAAAGACACCGAAGAAGCCTCTGTATTTATCCATAAGCTCGAGATACTTCTCGTTACCGCCACAGGAGTTGCCCATTGCGTGTGAGTATTCGCAAAGCATCCAGGGCTTTTCGGGATGCTCTTTCATATCTTTTTCGAGATTCCATGGTGAGGCATACATCTGAGAATAGATGTCAGTGACATTTTTGTCAAAGTCGAAATGCTCTTTAGCCCAGATTGATTCATAGTGTACGGGTCTTGAGGGGTCAACCTCATGGAGATAATCGTGCATTTTAAGGAAATTTTCGCCGCCACTGCACTCGTTACCCAGTGACCATATGATGATACTCGGATGGTTTTTGTCTCTCTCATAAAGTGACTGAATTCTGTCCATACAAGAGGGAAGCCACTCTTCTCTGCCGTCGGGTAAAAGGGGAGTGATGTCGCCCATAAATCTTGTGCCGTGACTTTCGAGATTGTTTTCGTCGATGACATAAAGTCCGTATTCATCGCAAAGGTCATACCATATGGGTGAGTTGGGGTAATGTGATGTACGCACTGCATTGATGTTGTGCTTTTTCATTATGAGGATATCCTCAATCATAAGCTCCTTGCTTACGGCACGGCCTGTCTCGTGTGAAAACTCGTGTCTGTTGGTACCCTTGAGGAGGAGTCTTTCACCGTTATAGTAAACTACGCTGTCTTTGATTTCGATATGTCTGAAACCTGTCTTACAGCTGACGTATTCGATATAGTTTCCGTCTGTATCTCTGATTGATACGATAACGTTATAGAGATAGGGCTTCTCTGCGCTCCAGAGATTGACAAAGGGTATCTCAGCTGTGAGTACAGCCTCATTGCCCTCGTTTACTGTCAGCGCATCTGTAGCAACCACAGCACCGTCCATATCGTAAACAGTCATCTCAGCCTCGGTCTTGTCAGCCTCTTCACCAAGGAAAATCTGAGTGCTGATTGTGCCGCCTTTATAGAGGGGTACATCGGGCTTTGCGGTGACCTTGAAGTCAGCGATATACTGCTTGTTTGTGGTGTATATGTATACGGGTCTGAAAATACCTGCAAGACGGAAGAAGTCCTGGTCTTCCATCCAGCTGCCTGTGCACCAACGGTAAACCTCAACTGCAAGAGTGTTTTCACCGTCCACGAGATAGTCTGTGATATCAAATCTGCTCTCTCTGAAAGTTCCCTCACTGTAGGCGATTCTTTCACCGTTGATATAGAGATAATATGCAGACTCCACACCCTCAAAGCAGATGATTACTCTGTCTTTCTTAAAGCCCTCGGGGAGAGCGAATTTCTTGATATAACAGCCTACGGGGTTATATTCTGTAGGCGCCTCGGGAGCATTAGGCTCCTGAATTCTTTCCCAAGGGTATTGGGTATTTGAATAGATGTGCTTGTCGTATCCGAGACTCTGCCATGATGAGGGAACGGGGATAGTGTCCCATTCACTGCTGTCAAACTTCGGGTTTGTGAAAGCTAAGTCTCTGTCACGGTAGGAGTCATAAATATTGAACTTCCATTCACCGCAAAGACTGAAATATCTCTCTGACTTTTCTTTGTCGCCCTTTTTAGCTTTCAGTTCGCTGTCATAGGGCACAAATGATGTTGTAGAGGGCAGTCTGTTTATACCTGTGACTGTCGGCTGATTCTGCCACTCGTTAAAGCCGTCAATAACAATATTATTTTTCATATCTTTCCCTCCCGGAAATTGAGCTTTTTATTTGATGTTAACCTTGTTTTCCATAATGTAACCGGTAACTGCGAGAAGTCCGCCTGCCACAATAGCAGAGAAGATTGTGCCGCCGATACCGTAGGAAAGAAGTGTACCTTCAACGCTGAACATATCTGCAAATGCAAAGAAAACCTTATCTGTTGCAATATTAAAGGTGAGGGGGATGGTCTCTGTAAGAGTGTTACCGAGAGTGTTTACAAATGCGAAAATAAAAAGGAATAAAAGTGCGCCGAAAAGTTTGGGATGTGACTGGAATGGTCTTGTGTTAGCCACTGTTACAACAAAGAAAACATAACCTACATATGTAAGTACAGTGAGAAGAGCGATAATAGCAAAGACAATTATAGCCTCTGCGATAACAAGGCCTGACGGAAGCAGGTCAGCAAGACCGCTGATAAGGAATGAGTCGAGCAGTGAGCTGAAGATACCCTCTGACTTATCTCTGGCATAAAGGAATATAACCAGAAGTGTAACACCCATTACAAGGAAGCCCACAACAATCCAGAGCACAGATGCGATAATCTTTGAAAGCAGAATGGTGCTGCCTTTTACGGGGAGAGTGAATGTGAGATAACCCTGTCTTGCATAAAGAGTATCGTAGAAGTTTTTGATAACTGATACGAGGGTAACAATAACTGATGCAACGCCTGCAAAATACAGCATAAAGCAGCTTGCCACACCGAGCCATGTTGAGTTAGCTAAAAGTGCGATTACCGATACAGCGGCAAAAGCGAGAGTTGCAAGATAAATAGTCGCTGTGTATCTTGCTGAGTGTTTGATTTCATATTTTAAAAGCTTACCAAGCATAGTTGAATACCTCCTTGAATACATCTTCAACGCTCTGACCTTTTTCTTTGATTTCGTTGATGTGTGAGTTAACAACAACTTTGCCCTTGCTTATCATAAGCACTCGGTCAAAGATTCTTTCAACATCGTTGATAAGATGTGTTGAAAGAAGTACAGCCGCATCCTGAGCATAGTTATTCATAATAAGGTCAAGTATGGCGCTTCGCGCTGCGGGGTCGAGACCGCCGAGAGGCTCGTCGAGGATATAGAGCTTTGCCTGACGGCACATAACAAGTATAAGGCTGAGCTTTTCCTGCTGACCTTTTGACATAGTCTTGAAACGCTGATTTGGGTCAAGGCCGAAGTCTGTAATCATTCTTGTTGCCTTTTCTTTGTCGAAGTCTGCATAGAAGTCAGCGAAATATTTGATAGCATCTCCGGGTTTCATCCAATCGGGGAGATATGATGTGTCGGGAAGAAATGCCACAAGACTTTTGGTATAAGCACCTATATCTTCATTAGAGACTTTTACTGAGCCCGTGTGATCTTTGATGAGACCTGTGAGGATTTTGATGAGGGTTGTCTTACCGCAACCGTTAGGGCCAAGAAGACCAACAATTGAACCCTCTTCTATTTCAAAGCTGATGTCGTCGAGGACGACTTTTTTGCCATAGGACTTGGTGAGTCCTGAAACACTGATGATGTTTTCCATAGTTATCTGCCTTTCTTATCTTCTGCTTACAAGCAATACGGAAAGTGCACTCCATACTGCCTGAAGAAGTATAATTACGTAGGGATTGAAGAATGCGGGTACGCCTATAATAACGGCCGCAAGGAGCATTGCAAATGCAAGGCACTGACCTGCGACGTGCATAAGAAGCACGAACTTATCGTTTTCGCAGAGTATTTTTGCACCTACAACAAGATTGAAGATACTCTTTTTATGTTTTGAACACACAAGGCTGTTGCTCTGTCTCATAGATCTGTTGAGTCTGTATTCGTCCATGAGGGCACTTGCGCTGTTGCCTAAAATTTTGACAGAAGAAATATCTGCACCGAGTCTGAGAGCTACAAAGCTTTCTGTGATAGAGGGGTCTGTGGTTGTGAGCAAGAGCACGAGATTTGTCTTTGCAAAAGATGCCACAGACTTGCGAAGTGAAGGGATAAGATCATATGATACAAGGAAGGTTGCAGTAAGCTCGCCGTCAACAGTGACATACATACAGCTCTTATTGCCTGCGTAAGCTCTCTCTTCTTGCTTTGAGGGTACCTCGATTTCGTGTTTGATGAGCATATTGCGGTTACCGACGATAACACGTCTGCCGGCAACGAGACCGGAGTAACCTTTTCTCGGGTCGTATTCAAGATCCTCAGCTGAGGGAAGATCACCGTCGATAGTCTCTTCATAGCCGTCGAAGCAAGAGGAAAGAAGGCTGCCTGTATCCTTGAGGAGTGCTGCTGTGAGAGTAGCTGAGTTCTGCACTGACATACGGCTCATGCGCACTGCTTTGAACTTCTGCACCTTTGCGGTGAAAATATCCGAAGCATCCATAGCTACACAGGAAGCCTTTTCCATAGTTTTGATGCCGTCAAATGATGTTATTGCAGCGCCGAGTGAAGCAAGCTTGCGGTTTTCTCTGTAGAGGAAGCAGGTTCTTGCAAATTCACAGAGAGTGGGTCCGCAAAGACAAAGACAAGCTGTGATAGCTGTCATAAACATAGCGGTATCTTTGTTTCTTATCATAATTACAGCACCTGCAACGATACTTGCCACAACCACGCCGACATGAAGGAAGGTATAGAACTTTGTTTCACCGGGTCTTTCACCCATATTGCCGTTGAGACCTCTGATGGTGTCTGCCTGAGCACAGTAAAGAGCACTGCCTTTGGTTGATACGCCTTTGGTCAGAGCCTCACTGTCTGCTTTGCTTTCCACGGGGTGCACAGTCTCGAGTACACCGCTTTTTACCACAACTGCGATATTGATAAGAGCCGTCTTGGCTTTGATGTTTTCACTGAGAATTGATACCAGCAGAGCAAAAAGAGCATAGACGTTATAGAGGTTGATGCCTGCGAGGACTGTTTTGCCCATAAGGAGCATAGCAATCTGATGTATAAGCACAAATGCGAAAAGTATTACGAGACCTGTACTGCTGCTGAGCTTTAAGCTTCTGAAAGTTTTAGCTGCTTCGATGAGTCTGTCATAGCCGATGCCTGCAGTCAGAAACAGGAAAGCTATATTGAGAATACCGTAAATTCTGGCGTTATCTTTAAAAAGGAAGGTCAGAGGACTTTCGTCTGCGGTTGTGTGCAGAATGGGTAAAAATGAAAAAACTATCATAATAAAACCGAGAACACACAAAGCGATCATCTGTATTTTTTGTCTCGACATTTTTGCCTGCAAAACTGCCGATAACTCTTTGGCTTTCATAAGCACTTCCTCCTTTTTCTTTTTGTTTGCTCTGTCGAGCATACGGTCGGCACTTTTGCCTTTCGCGTGGAAAATGCCTTTTTTCTTTCTGCTTTCGGCTTTTTCCACAGCATCAAATATATCTTCACCCTCTTCGGGTTTTACTCTGTCGGCAACATTGCCCTTGCCTTCACCGGTGGGAGCGGCTTCGAGGATAGTTCTGTCACTGGTCTTTTTTGTCAGTACGCGGAAATTCTGCATAAACTTTTTGTTTTGCTGTTTTTCCTTGGATTTCTTTTCTCGCTCCTGAAGATAAGTGTCGTCGGTGAAAGGTACATATTCATCTTCCTGCTTAGGAATACTGAGCTTGAGATCTTCAAAAAGTCCGTCGCTGTTAAATTCACCTGACTCCATTTGAGTGATGGGGGCAATACCGAGGGATTTGAGCAAATCGTCAAAGTTGCCTATATACTCAGCACCGCCGAGAGCACCGGAGCTTTCGGTGGAAAATACCGATGCAGGCTCATCTGTCTTGGTTTCGGTATCTGTCTGCTGCGCAGACACTGTATCCTTGAGCTCATCCGACCCGGGAAGGTTATCTGTCTTGTTAATTTCGGACATTGCTGATTATTCCTTTCACTTGGCCTTGATGCCTAATCTTTGTCTTGCTACCTCATACATCATAATGCTTGATGCAACTGAAGCGTTGAGAGATGTTATCTTGCCTCTCATAGGCAGTGAGAGTACAAAGTCGCTTTTTTCTTTGATGAGTCTGCCTACACCTGAGCCCTCTGAGCCTACAACAAGAGCAACTGCACCGCTGAAGTCTACCTGACACCAGGGACTGCCGTCCATATCGGCGCAGTAAACCCATACACCGCGCTTTTTAAGGTCCTCGATAGTTGAAGCGAGATTGCCGACTCTTGCAACGGGAACATATTCCACAGCACCTGCAGATGCCTTACCGACTGCCCATGTAAGAGATGCGTTTCTTCTCTTGGGAATGATTACACCGTGAGCGCCTGTGCACTCTGCTGTACGGATAATAGCACCGAGATTGTGAGGATCTTCAAGCTCATCGCAGATAATGATGAAGGGATCTTCGCCTCTTTCCTCGGCAAGTTTGAAAATATCCTCAACCTCAGCATATTCGTGAGCGGCAACATAAGCTGCCACGCCCTGATGGTTACCCTGACCGCACATAAAGTCAAGCTTCTTCTTGTCAACTTCTTTTACAACAATATTCTTATCCTTGCACTCTGCAATAATTCTGCCGATTGAGCCGTGCTTTTCACCTCTGACAACAAGCAGAGTATCGATTGCTCTTTCACTTCTGAGTGCTTCCGAAACGGCATTTCTGCCTATGATTAAATCGGTATTTTCGCGTTCGATTTTCTTTTCCATTACAGTTCCTCCATTAAGATGGCGAGTACAATCCGAAACAGTTTTCTGAATGCGGATTTTCGCTCTTTTATAATTAAAATATCAGTAAAATCTAAAATTACTTATAATCGATTCATTATATCACGGCAAGTATAATTTTTATTTATAATTTGGAATAATAGCCGTCTCTTGAAGCCGTATGTAAAAATTTTCTTACACAATATATAAATTTACTTTAAAAGACTTGAAACTTTGCATATTTATTGGCATAATAAAAGACAGTTATATATAATTCGAGGTAAAGAAATGGTATTCGGTAAAAAGAAAGAGTTTTCTTCAAATTTTGACTATCTGATTGTGGGGCTCGGTAACCCTGGCAGACAGTACGAGTCAACAAGACACAATGCCGGTTTCATCTGCATAGATGCCCTTGCGGATAAATACGGCATAAAAATAAACAAGCTCAAGTTCAAGTCACTTATGGGCGAGGGGAGAATAGAGGGTAAAAGATGCCTTCTCATTAAACCTCAGACCTTTATGAATTTAAGTGGCGAAGCCGTACGCGATGCAGTGGAGTTTTATAAAATCCCCGTGGAAAATGTCATAGTCATCTGTGACGATATCAGCCTTGAACCCGGCAAAATGCGCATCAGACGCAAGGGCTCACACGGCGGTCAGAATGGTATGAGAAACATCATCTACCACCTTAAAGATGACAACTTCCCCCGCGTAAAAATCGGCATCGGTGCTAAGCCTAACCCTGAATATGACCTTGCAGACTGGGTGCTTTCACGCTTCAGTCAGAGCGAAGCCAAGCTCATCAAGCAGGTGGCTGAGGACACTGTCTCAGCTATCGAATACATGGTCAAGGGCGACATCGATAAGGCTATGAGTAACTACAACAGCTGAGGTGATAGACATAAAAAACAAACAACTTAAATACGGCTGTATATTTGCCATTGGCTCAAATCTTGTGCTGTTTTTAACCAAGCTGTATATTGGTCTCGGTGCAAACAGTATCAGTATTTATTCCGACGGTATCAACAACTTTTTCGACGGCCTTTCAGCTGCAGTAACTGTTGTGTGTCTCAGCTTTCTGTGGGGGAATACAGACAAGTCCTCCCGCAGCTATATATCAAAGGCTGAAGACTTGCTGAGCTTTATCATATCGGCAATTATCGGCTTCACGGGTTTCTATTTCGCCTATTCCAGTGTGGAAAGGCTTATGTACCCCACAAGTGTTTCCTACAGAACAAAGTATCTCTATATCCTCATAGCCACAGCTTTAGCGAAGCTTCTGATGTGTGCTGTGCTGAAAGCCTTTAATAAAAAAGGTAACTCCGATATTTTAAAGCTTATGTCGCTTGACTGTATCCTTGACTTTTTCATCACGGGTGTAACGGTTATGACACTGCTCATTTCCACCTACGGCAATTATGCCGCCGACGCTCTTTGCGGTATAGTCATCAGCATTATCATCACTGTATCCGCCGTGAAATCTTTGTTCTCTGCCTGCAGAAAGCTCATCGGGTATCTGCCGGCAAAGGAAAGAGAAATCTTCCTCGAAAACCTAAGCAAAATCCTTGATGAAGAAGATATTGAGAATATAAAATTTCATCTGTCTGACAACCAGGCCGAAGCCTTTATTTACACGGCAGGGTACAAAAAAATAAACGAGGAAAGCCTCGAAGAATTAAGTAATAAAACAGGTATCACTGTTTATATAATTTCAGGAAAGGAGAACACGGAAAAAACGTGTAAACTGAAAAATGAAAACTAAAGAAAAAACAACAAAAAAGAAAAACAAGGGCAAGATCGCCCTTAAGGTTATCGCAGGTATCCTTGTAGTAATCCTGGTGCTTACAGGTGTTGCAACTGTTGCCAACTCAGCAGGTAACAAAGGTAACATCGAAAAGATTGCCGCATTCGAGTCAGGCGCAAAAGAAAATCAGCTTGTGCCTGAAAAAGACGAAAAGGGCAACTGGACATTCACCACAGACGAAGACTTCAAGGTGCTTCAGCTCACAGACGTACATATCGGTGGCGGCTTTATGTCACTTAAAAAGGATGCTATGGCTCTCAACGCTGTTGCCGCTATGATCAAGGCTGAGCAGCCGGACCTTGTTATCGCTACAGGTGACATTGCTTACCCGGTACCCTTCCAGGCAGGTACATTCAACAACCTTCCAGGTGCAAAGATTTTTGCCGCACTTATGGAACAGCTTGGTGTTTACTGGACTATCAGCTTCGGTAACCACGACACAGAGGCATACAGCTTCTACAGTAGAGAAGAAATCTCTGATTTTTATGAGAACGGTGACTTCAAGTATTGCCTTTACACTCCCGGACCCGACGATGTAGACGGGTACGGCAACCAGGTAATCAATGTCAAGAACTCAAAGGGTCTCATCACTCAGTCAATTTATGTTTTTGACTCACACTCATATACCGACGGTGACATCCTCGGCATTTTCTGGAAGTATGACAACATCCACGAAAATCAGGTGCAGTGGTACAAAGACAATGTAATCGCATACAACGAGCAGAACAATGCACTTCTCAAAGAGATGGGCAAGAAACAGAACTCAGACATCAAGTCTGCTGCATTCTTCCACATTCCTCTCACAGAGCAGAGAGACGCTTGGTACGAGTACCGCGAGGCAGGCTTTAACGACACAGAAAATGTCAAGTTTATCCACGGCGTTGCAGGCGAAGGCGGAGACATAGTATTCTGTGGTATGCACGAAGACAGCCTTTTCGAGACAATGCTTGAGCTCGGCTCAACCAAGGCAATCTTCTGCGGTCACGACCACGACAACAACTTCTCTATCGACTATAAGGGCATCCGCTTTACTTACGGTATGAGCATCGACTACCTTGCATATCCCGGCATCTATAAGAGAGGCTCACAGCGCGGTTGCACAGTTATCACATTCTCACCCGACGGCTCTTTTGATATCTCAGCTGAAAACTATTATCAGGATAAGTATCAGAGCCACTATGATAAGGAAGAGGTTGTCATGCAGGAAATGACCAACGCACCTCTTGAGGTTGAGGAATAATAAATTTCATACAGGTATCGCGACATACACGGCGGGCAGAGGGCAACTTCTGTCCGCCGTTTTTATGCATAGAAAAAGCACCCTGATAACGGGTGCTTTTTACCAAGATACAGTAATATCTTTATTGACTTTTGCTCATAACCTCAATCATATCTTTCATAGCGTCAACAGGACTTTTACCTTTGAGCTTGAAAACTACATAGGGCTGTGCTCCTGCAGCTTTAATCATACCCTTGCCCGAAAGATTGCTTGCAATAGTCACTATCCTTTCAGCAGGAAGCTCGTTAAGATAAGCGATGATGCTGTCTTTATCCTGCTTGATTTCATATATGCCGAGATTTGCCGCATAGGCTCTGAGAAGAGCCACATCGATAAGACCCTGGACACTTTTTGGCGGGTCACCGAAACGGTCGATAAACTCGTCCATAACGTCCATGGCGTCTTCTCCTGTCTCTATGGCGGCTATGCGTTTATACATAAAGATTCGGTTTTTCACGGAATCGATATAGTCCTCGGGAATGTGAGCATCCACACTGACATCGATGACACACTCGCGTTTTTCTTTAACCTCTTCGCCGGTTTTTTCTTCTTCGATAGCCTCGCCTAAAAGCTGCAGATACATATCGTAGCCTACAGCCTCCATATGGCCGTGCTGCTGTGCACCGAGTATACTGCCTGCACCTCTTATTTCAAGGTCTCGCTGAGCAATACGGAAGCCTGATCCGAATTCCGTAAACTCTCTGATAGCCGCAAGTCTGCGCTGAGCTATTTCGGGCAGAGCCTTTCTGTCGTTGTATGTGAAATAGGCAAACGCTCGTCTCTGACTTCTGCCGACACGACCGCGTATCTGGTGAAGTTGAGCAAGGCCGAGTCTGTCTGCATCTTCAATAATGAGGGTGTTTGCGTTGGGTACATCGACGCCGGTCTCGATGATAGTAGTACAAACGAGAATGTCAATCTCATTTTCGAGGAGCTGTCTCCAGACCTCGCTGAGCTCTTCTTCGCTCATTTTGCCGTGACCGATACCGATACGCGCATCAGGTAGAAACTCTTTTATCTTTTTAGCAGTGGCTTCGATGGTGTCAACTCTGTTGTGTAGATAATATATCTGTCCGCCTCGTCTGAGTTCTCTTTCCATAGCCTCGGCAAGCACTGCCATATCCTGGCCGATGACGTAGGTCTGCACAGGGTGTCTGCCTACGGGGGGGATTTCCAGTACTGACATATCTCTTATGCCTGCCATAGCCATATTGAGGGTACGGGGGATAGGTGTCGCTGAAAGGGTCAACACATCAACAAGCGGGAACTTCTCTTTGAGCTTTTCTTTCTGAGCCACACCGAAGCGTTGCTCTTCATCGACAATGAGTAAGCCTAAGTCTTTGAATTCTACGCTCTTTGATATGAGGGCGTGGGTACCGATAATAATGTCAATACTTCCGCGCTTGAGACGTTTTTTTATGTTGCTACGCTGAGTCTGTGTGCGGAATCGGGAAATCATTTCAATTTCAACAGGGAAACCATCGAATCGCTTTTTGATAGTCTGATAATGCTGAAAAGCAAGTATGGTTGTAGGCACAAGAACAGCACACTGTTTGCCGTCAGCTATGCACTTGAAGGCGGCTCTGAGAGCGACTTCAGTTTTTCCAAAACCAACATCACCGCAAAGGAGTCTGTCCATAGGTGAACGTCTTTCCATATCGCGTTTGATTTCATTCACAGCTTCAAGCTGGTCGTCAGTCTCTTCAAACTCAAAACGTCGCTCAAAGTCATTCTGCATATCCATATCAGGTGAAAATGCAAAGCCCTCTGAGTTCATACGGGCACTGTAAAGCTTAGTAAGCTCTGCGGCCATATCCTTAACGGCGGCCTTGACCCTCTTCTGAGTCTTTTTCCATTCGTCGGTACCGAGCTTGTTGAGTTTTATTGCCTTGTCTGTATCCTTAGGTGAAATGTATTTTGAAATAAGGTCAAGCTGTGTTACGGGAAGATAAAGCACATCTGTGCCACGATAGTTGAGCTTGATAAAGTCTTTGATTGTACCGCCCATTTTCATGGTCTTGATGCCGTCAAAGACACCTATGCCGTAAACCGAGTGTACAATATAGTCACCTTTTGCTATCTCGTCAAGGGATGTTATACCCTTACCGCGCTTGTATTTGGTTTTGCGTTGGGTACTCTGAGTGGCACCTGCACCTCTTCCGTAGGTGAAAAGAGTAAACTTAAGGTTGTTATACTCAAAGCCTGATGTCAGACAACCTGAAAGCACAGACACTGAGCCAACGGGAAACTCGCCGGGTACCACAGGAAAATAGTGAGCCTTTAAACCCTCGGTCTCAAGGTCGTAAGCAAGCTCTTTTGCACTTTTTTCAGTGCCTGCAAAAACAACAGCAGTGTACCCGCGCTTTATGGCAGGCTCAAGGTCCTCCATAAGATAAGATAAGGTGCCGTCCCAACGGGAATTCTGACCTGCAGTGACACTGACAAGCTCTTTGACAGGTACATCAAATGAACCGCGGGTGAGGTTATCCACAAAGACAGCCCCGTGCTTTTCATATTTCGTAAGAAGCTCCGACCATGTAAGAGCATATGTGTCCATACCTTTAGTGAGAATACCCTCTTCAAACATAGTGCGGATATCCTCGCTGAGAAGCTGATAAGTGGTGGTATATTTTTGCTTGACGTTACTGCTCTCGCAAACGAAAAGCTGATAATCTTTTGCATAGTCAAAGACGGTGTGGAGCTCATCATAGGCAAGAGACAGATATCTGTCCGTAGCTGAGAGATGCACAAAATGTGAAAGTTTATCAATATCCTCGCCGATAGATGCCTTGACTTTGACTGAGCCTTTACCCTTAACACCAGCCACAAACTCTTCAAGCTTCTCTTTCATCACCTCAGGCGAGTCGAAAAGGATTTCACTTGAGGGAGTGATGCTGATAGAGTCGAGCGTCTGAGTACGGCGCTGAGTCTCTGTATCAAAAAGAGAGATTGAATCTATAGTGTCGCCCCAGAATTCAATTCTCACAGGCTGAGCATATGAGGGTGGAAATACATCTAAAATTCCGCCTCTGATGGAAAACTGACCGATACCGTCAACGGTGTCACATCTGACATAGCCTGCACACAAAAGGGTGCGGATAATCTGATTTTGGGCATAGTCATCACCGCTGATAAGACTAAGGGTACGCGCTGAAAGCTCGTGAGAGGGCAGAGTCAACTGCACCGCGGACTCAGCTGAGCAAAGTACATATTTACATTCACCCGAAAGTATTTTCGAGAGGACTCCTATACGTTTCTGCTGAAACTCACGTGACTGAGTGTCCATAGGTCTGAAGTTGTAGTCTCTTGCAGGGTAAACATATGCCCCTGAAGAAAGTGTGTTCAGGTCCTCGCACATTTTTACTGCGGTGCCCTCGTCGGGGCAGATGATAAGAGCGCATTTGCCCGAGTCTTCACAAAGAGAGCTGATATAGTGCGCCTTATGTACAGGGGTCAGACCGATAACGCCCATAGGTAATCTGCCACCGAAAATGGCATTTTTTATGCTTTCGTATTCGATATTACCCTTTAGTATCTTGCTGAAACCTGACACGGTCATCGCCCCTTTCATTTTTAGCTGTAACTTATATTATATTACAAATCAATCGGGAAATAAATAGATTTGTGAAAAATTATGAAGTGTGAATTAGGAATTGTGAATTGCGACAGAGTCGGTGCTGGAGCTGGGCGGCGGCTCCATTAAATCGGCAACTCGATATGCAATCTGAGATTGCAAGAATGAATGGAAGCTCCGCTTCATGAATTGCAACTTTGTTGCATAAAAAATGGCGGGAAAGGAGTAACTTTTACAGCTACACTTTCCCGCGCTTCGGCAATATTAAATTATAATTTTAATGCAAACTTCTTTTGTGGCGGGACTCCGTCCCACACCCTGCAAACTTTTGAAAAAGTTTGACAAAACTTTACTTGTTATGCATTTACAGCTTCTGCTTCAGCTGATTCTCTCTTTTCGCGGATAAACGCATAAATAGGCTCAAGTCTCTCTTTTGTCAGAGGATAACCGAATCTCATAAGAAGCCATACACCTGTGTAAACAATAGCAGGAATAATTGTGCAGATAAGCATAATCTTCTTACTTGTGCCGTTTTCTGTGATGAAACCGTTGCCTGCTGTCTCACTGTCATATTTAGCCCACTGAAGAAGGAAGAGACCTGCACCGTCAGCGATTGTCTGACCAAGCTTACGTGAGAATGTGTAAACAGCGTAAACAGCACTCTCGTTTCTGATGCCTGTTGAATATTCCTGATAGTCAATTACGTCCATTACAACTGCCCAACAGGTAAGGCTGACAAATGTGTAACCGAAACCGATGAGAAGAAGTGCAGTCATAAACATCCATGCAGGGAAAATACCTGTTTCAGGATTGAGCTTGTCGATAATGCCCTGATTGTTTGCACAGATTGCAAGTGCAACTGAGGCAAATGCTGCGATGATTGAGAACTTACCGCAAAGCTCTTTCTTACCGAATTTAGCTGAAAGCTTCGGTGTGAAGAGTACAAGGCAAACCATAGGCAGATAGTTGCAGATGGTGCCGAGGATGCTCAGGCTTGTGTTGGTAAAGTAGTTTTTGTAAAGATATGAGTTGAATGAGTTAAACTGAAGCTGACCGCTGATGAGTACACCTGCCAGGGCAACGGTTACGAAGGGTCTTGACTTGAGAAGACCAAGGTAGGTTTTTTTGAAGTCTGTCTGAGGATCTGCTTCTGAGGGTACTCTCTCTTTTGTGGTCTTGTAGCCCCAGAGGTAGAATACGATTGAAAGGATACCCATAATAAGACCGAAGATGAACATCTTGTTACCGTCGGCGATTTCAACAACCTTGCCTGTTGTCTGGTCAACAACATCAATAAGAGTACCGTCAGGTCCCTGAGTCTTTTTAGCTGTGTAGATAACCATGGGAGCGATGAGTGATACAACGGCACCGCCGATACCTGAACCTATTGAGCGGAAAGTTGAAAGAAGGTTTCTGCCGTTGGGGTCATCGGTGATAACTGATGCAAGTGAGCCGAAGGGGATATTCATACCCGTATACATCATGCCGTAGAATATGTAAGCTACATAGCAGATAATAAGAAGTATGGTTGAGTTTGATGTTATCTTGTCATAGGGCATAAAGCACAGTATCGTAGACAGACCGAGGGGGAGTGATACCCACTTGAGATAGGGTCTGAACTTACCGTCTTTTACGGGTGGCTTTTTAGCAACCATTGCGCCCCAGATGGGGTCGTTGATGCAGTCCCAGAGACGTGTGATGATAAACATAAGACCTGCTTTTGCGGGAGCAATCTTAAGTACGTCGGTCATAAAGATTTTCAGATAGCCTGAGATATAAGTCAGGTTAAACATATTACCTGCTTCAGCTATGGTGTAACCTGCAGCCTCTTTGACACCTATTTTATTCGGATGATCATTTACAGGCTTTTCTTTTTTTGCTTTTTCTTTTGCCATAATATATTCTCCTTTTAATATATATTGTTGAAGTCAGAATTATCCGAATATTCCCTCTTTAATTGTGATTTCACCGGGGGTAAAGCCTAAACTTTCGATAGTTTCGATGAGAAGTTTGTCATCTACATCGTTTTTCATTGTAACTGTAGCTATGCATTTTTCGTGGTCGGCTTTTGCTTTTGTTACGCCGTCGATTTTGCCGAGAGCATCAGCGACAGACTTAGAGCAATTGACACAGTGCATACCTGTAACATTGATGATTTTCTTCATAGTCTTATATACATCCTTTCTATAAAAATACTTACTACTATAGAATACACCATTTCACATACAAAATGCAATAGCAAAAGAGCATTATGTGATAAAAATGTGAAAACTGTGTGAAATTTGTTGTTCTTTTGCATCAAAGGAAGTGTTTCTTTACAGACTAGCGTTTTTTCTCTTTATTCTTGTGACGCAGATAATCATTACTGTCGGGAAAATTACAGCAAAGAGCAGACCCTTTCCAAGGTTATCGCCTAAAACAGTTGTCATTCTGCCGACAAGTGCGGGGCCTGTTGCACAGCCTGTGTCACCGAAAAGGGCGAGGAGTGCAAACATAGCCGTACCACCCATAGGAATTTTCTCAGCGGCAAGGGAGAATGTGCCGGGCCACATAATTCCAACGGAAAAACCGCAGACAGCACAGGCTAAAAGTGATACCACGGGTATGGGGGAGAGTCCTGCTACGAGATAACTTGCGATGCAAAGTACAGCGCTTGCTGTCATAATTTTTGTCAGGGAAATTCTGTCTGAGAGCTTTGAGTAAATGACTCTGGCGCTGCCCATAAGCACAGCGAAAAGACAAGGCCCCAGGAGGTCACCCATAGTTTTGCTGACACCGAGACCGGATTCCGCAAAAGCTGATGCCCACTGACTCATAGCAAGCTCACTTGCACCCGAGCAGAGCATAATTACAGCAAGAACATAAAAGAGTTTTGTCTTGAAAAGACTGCCGATGCCCATACCCTTATTTTCGCTGAGTACCGGCGGAATGGGTACAATGCAGAAGTATATGCCGTTGATAAGGGGGACGCAGGCCCAGAGAAGAGAGAGAAGTCTCCAGTTGCCGATGCCCGAAAGGTTAAAGAATGCAGTGGAAAAAAGTACAACGCACATCTGTCCCCAACAATAAAATGAGTGTAAAAGGCTCATAGCCCCTGCCTTGCTGTCGCTGGGACAAGCCTCAACGAGAGGGCTGATGATAACTTCAATAAGACCGCTACCCGTGGCATATATGATAATTGAAAGTATTATACCTGCATATGGGTTCATTATAAAAGGAAAAACACTCAGTCCCCCAAGACCGACAAAGGCAAAAACGTGAGCCGCAATAACACTGACACGATAGCCGATTTTATCTATGAAGTATGCTGAAAGGAAGTCCACACAAAGCTGTACACCGAAGTTTATGACAATAAGCAGTGAGATTTTGTCATAGCTGAGATTGAAGCTATCCTGAAAGGTGAGAAAGAGCAGGGGAATAAAGTTGTTGATGATAGCCTGAACAAAATAGCCTGCGTATGATGCGTAAAATGTATGTTTATAATTGTTTCTGATTGACATAGTTTAACCTTCCTTAGTTAATGGTGACATAATATCACAGTTTTCTCTTTTAATCAACAATTAAAATTGATATATGCTATTGCAATTTATAAAACCGAAGTGCTATAATAATCTTATACAGTAAACATAAAAGGAGGAAATATTATGTTACCCGTACTCAGAAAAATTCTTGCGGCTTCAGTGGCCATCATACTCTCACTTTACGGCTTTGCAGGTGCTTACACCCATGTCAGTGATGACTATGCCGAAGGCAAGTACAAAAATGTCATCCTTATGATTGGTGACGGTATGAGCTTCAACAACCTTGAAGCAACCAAGCTTTACAGAACAAACGGCTATCTTGCTATGGAAAAGATGCCTGTAAAAGCTTCAAGTGACATCGACTCTTACATTATCCCTTACACCGACTCAGCAGCAGGCGGCACAGCTCTTGCAACAGGTATGCGCGTATGGATTAACTCTGTAGCAGTCTTCCCCTTCCTGCCTATAGTTCCTGATGACGCCAGTGTACCCATGACTCTTTGCGAGCTTGCTAAGGCAAACAATATGGCTGCAGGTGTAGTTACCACCGACGAAACAAGCGGTGCAACCCCCTCAGCTTTCTCAGCTCACGCTCTTGCAAGAGGTCAGGAAAAAGACATCTCAAACGATCAGCTCAAGTCAGATATCGACCTTATCTGGGGTGGTGCAAGTGAAAGCATCAACAAAGAGAACACAGCAGCAAACGGCTATACATATATCAGCAATGAAACTGAGCTCAATGCTCTTAAGGCCGGCAGCAAATCATTTGCACAGTTCAGCTTTGACGATCTTAAATATGTGAAAAACAACCACGATACACCCACCATTGAAGAAATGACCGCTAAGGCTATTGAAATTCTTTCAGCTGATGAAGACGGCTTCTTCCTTATGGTTGAGGGCGCTTGCATTGACAAGCACTCACACGACAACGATATGGAAAATATGACACTTTCCGCTGAGGAATTTGACAGGGCTGTAGCTGCTGCTCTCAAGTTTGCAGAAGAAGACGGCGAGACACTTGTTATAGTTACAGCTGACCACGGTACAGGCGGTATGAAAGAAGACGGCAAGGGCGGTTACAAGTTTACACACGGCAACCACGATATCACAGATGTACCCGTATATGTTTCAGCTACAGATGCAGGCTTTGAAAGCGGCACAGAAATAAAGAACAGACAGATTCCTGTTCAGATTGCCAGAGTTCTCGGCTTTGACGATGGCCAGTTCCCTGCACAAAGATAAAATTATATTGTACGCGACAAAAAAGGCGGCGAAGAGATGTCTCTTCCCGCCTTTTTATACCGCTTTTAAAAAGAAGCGCCTGATAAATAAAAGCAAGCGGTACCCATTCGTGATACCGCTTACTTTTTGGTGAGAAAGATATAGAGATTTAGAGAAACTGTCAGAATTTATCCGTGACTTCATCGTCAGGGAGAAGTCTTGCGATGGCACTGCTATGGGTGATAAACATAATCTTTATATAGGCATTATCACCGATTTTGTCATAGAGTCTGCCTGAGCTGTGAGTACCCTCGTAAACTGTGTGGATACTGTTTGCCACATAGCCTACGGTGCCGATAAAGGGGTGAGAGACTTTAATAGCTTCGGTATCGTAGAGGTTATCGGGTTCTTTTTCGAGTTTGAATATTCTGCCGACTTTAAAGGGAGCTTTACCGAAATAATTATTACCGCCTGTGATAGTGATGAAGATTGAATTTCCCATATTGGTACTCCTTTCATTTGTGTTATGATTATATTATACAAATCCAAAGTCCGTATATTTGGAGTTTGGCGGTGATTTGAAAAGTTTTTCAAAAAACTAAGACCTGCCCACACGGACAGGTCTTTAAATTTTACTATTTTTTTCACGGCGCTCGCCGCGGGGCATTCTTTTTGCTGGCGCGCAAAAAGAATCAAAAACGCGCTCTGCTTATCCCTTAGGGTAAGTCCTCTTCATTTGCAAGGTTGTGCCATACATTCTGTACGTCATCATTGTCCTCAAGCATCTCAAGAAGCTTGCCCATACACTTGAGATCATCCTCACTTGTGAGTGCTGTCTCTGTGGTGGGAATGTATTCTACTTCGGCGGATACAAATGTGTAACCCTTAGCCTCAAGGTCGTCGCGTACTGCACCTAAATCGTTGGGCTCTGTACGAACTACAAATACATCTTCATCATCTGTAAGGAAGTCAACTGCACCTGCTTCAAGTGCATCTTCCATAAGTTTTTCTTCGTCTGTGTCTTCCTGCTCGATAACGATTACACCGTAACGCTCAAACATAAAGGATACACAACCCTGCTGACCCATGTTGCCCTTGTTCTTGTCAAAATAGTGGCGCATTTCGCCTGCAGTACGGTTGCGGTTGTCGGTAAGAGTTTCAACTATAACTGCGATACCTGAAGGACCGTAGCCTTCGTACATGATCTCTTCGTAGTTGGCACCGCCTGCTTCACCGCTTGCCTTTTTGATGATTCTTTCGATATTGTCGTTGGGTACGTTGTTAGCCTTAGCCTTAGCGATAACGTCCTTCAGCTTTGAGTTTGATGCGGGGTCGGGACCACCGTCACGAACTGCAACAGAGATTTCTCTGCCTATTTTAGTGAAGACCTTAGCTCTTGCACCGTCGGTCTTTTCTTTTTTTCTTTTAATGGTACTCCATTTTGAATGGCCTGACATTGATTTTCACCAATCTTTCTGAATAATTTTACAGTTATATAATGTAGCACTTTTTTGCATTTTTGTCAAGATGAAGCATCATCGCATTTTTGGTTGCTTTTTGTGCGATAGCAAAAAGCAACGCCAGTCCGGTGAGGACAGTAGAGACTGAAAATCAATTATGAATGATTGAAAAGGTAACTCCGAGGTGTATGATTTACCCTGATTTGTGTGTAATTCACTCGGATATATGTGAACGCCGTTACTTCATTATCAGTTATTCGCTAAGTAGATATGTTGCTTTGCAACTCGATATGCTGTCTCCGACAGCTCGATATATTGCCTTCGGCAATTCGATATGTTTGCTAAAGCAAACGAGATGGCAACTCAGTCGCATAAAAACAGCCCCACAGCAAAGCTGTAAGGCTGAATCTCTGTTAACTTATGCTTCGGGAGTTTCTTCTGCACCGAATTTCTCGATGAGAGTCTTGATAAAGTCTACAAGAGCATCAAAAAAAGCTTTGAGCTCTGCCTCATATGTAGCTAAAAACTTGAAAAACTTGTTATCCATCTTATATTACCTCCAAAATTATTTCAAAAGCTGTGCTTTCTGTATTTAATATTATAACATTATTAAGAAAAAGTCAATAGTTTTAACTTTCTTTAATCATTAACCGCAACCGGGTCAGAGACTTCAGACTTGCCCTTTAGCTGAGCTAAATGCTTGAATTTGCGGTGCTTGAAAAGATAAATGATAATAAGCGGTATATCCGCCAGAAGCCACGCGGCAGGACCGGCATAGCATACTGCATCGAACCCGAGAGCAGGTGTGAGAATAAACGCAATACTGAGTCTGCCGAAAAACTCGCCGATGCCGGCAATAGAGTTGGCATAGGTAAATCCGAGACCCTGTAAGGTGTTGCGCATAACAAAGAGTATTGCAACAAGACTGTAACACTGAGCGATAGCTAGTATGTATCTTTTAGCCGCAGCCATAATTTCAGGGCTCATATCTGTGGAAAAGATTGATACAACAGGCTCCGCTATAGTGTAAAGGGTTATGCTCATCACCACGGATACCAATATATCAAGCAGGAAGATTTTTTTGACAGACTTTGTGATTCTATCATAGTTTCGGGCTCCGTAATTCTGGCCGACAAAGGTCTGTGTGGCAACGCCGAGACCTGACATGGGAATATTGGTTATGCCCTCGACTCTGCCTGCGGCCGTAAAGCCTGCAATAACGTCTGTGCCAAAAGAGTTGACGACACTCTGCAGACACATTGAGCCTATAGATGTTACAGTAAACTGTATTGATACGGGTATGCCCAGCTTGATTTGCCTCCAGGCGATTTTCGGGTTGATACGAAGATCTTTTTTTGTGATATTGACATCTTTATTAAAACGGAAAATATATATACCGCCAAGCATACACGCTGTAAACTGAGAAATAAGAGTGGCAATTGCAGCACCCTCTACACCCATACCGAACTCTTTGACCAAAAGCAGGTCCAGGAAGAAGTTCATCACAACACTGACACAGAAAAAATAAAGAGGCTTCTTACTTTCGCCCACACTTCGGGCAATAGCAGTGAAGTTGTTGGACAGCATCTGAACGGGTACACCGTAGTAAAGGATGTTTATGTATGAAGCAGAAAGGCCGATAATCTCGTCAGGGGTACCCACAAGGCGAAGAAGAATAGGTGAAACAATGTGCGCCACAACCATAATGATACAGCCGATGAGAAAAGCAAGGGCTATACTGCTGCCGGCAAAACGCGAGAGTTTTTCTTTGTTTCTTTCACCAAAGGCGTGGGACACGGGTATAGTAAAGCCTGTGGTAAGTCCCAATGCCGCGCCGATAATGAAGGAATTGATGGGGCCTACGGAGCCGACAGCGGCCAGAGCGTGCTCACTGACATATCTGCCGACGATGATATTATCCACCAGTGAGTAGTTATATTGAAGCATAGAAGATGCCATTATAGGCAGGGCAAAGAGTATGATGCTTTTAATTGGGCTGCCCTGAAGCATATTGTGTCGTTTATTCATAGTGTAACTCCCGATATTTTTAAGTCGGTGATATTATACTCTATAGGGCGATAAAGTCAAGATAATCCCCATCAATAATTGTTCAGTTTTAATTAAAAATTATTCGTTATCACTATGGTTGACAACGGTTTTTAATTTTGTTATAATCAATGTGACAAAAAATCAGTACTATTCAGAAAGGAGATAGTCATGGAAAACTTTATGGAAATTCTTGCTCGCGGTTTTGATTTCAGCGATCTGTCTTCGTATTTACAGATAGTAACAGGCGAAATTACCGTTGATTCATTATTCGGATCATTTTTTGAAGGCTTGAAAGTATTCATTGAAAATTACATAATGCCTTTATTTGCCTAAGATAAAAGAATCCGTCTGATTTTCAGACGGACTTTTTTTATGTCCGGATTTCACAAAAATACACCTGCGATTCATCTTCTTGTCTCAATCGTGACATCTATGTGTAATTTTAATAAACTTTTATAGATGAAGTCAAAACCTTTGTGATTTTGTTGACGAGGGGTCTTAAAAGTAGTATTATTACTATGTATTGTTTTAATTTGTAACCAATTCGGAGGTAATATATGAAAATAATGAAAAAGGCTCTGAGTCTGTTGCTGTGCGTGGTTATGGTTTTCAGTTGCAGTGCCACCGCTTTTGCTGCGGAGAACACGGGCGGTTTATGGGACAGTCTGTTCAATAAGGAAGAAACCACAGAATTTTCAAACAGTGTCAAGTATTATACGAGCAAGGATTATACCTATGGTGTCGGTGAAGTCCTCGACTGGATAGATCAATTGCTCAAAGAAAAAAACTATACAGTTACTGTTAATATAAGCATACTTTTTGCTAAGATACCTATAACTATCGACCTTACATCTATTAACTCTGTATGCGAAACCATAGACACTTTTGGTGGTCTTCTCGAATACGGAACAAGGGTACTCAGACCTATTATCGGTGATCTTTCAGACCTTAACCTCAGCTCCTGGGACAAGGGTATGAAGAGAGGTACGCAGGATACAACAATCGTCAATGAGTTTATCGACTTGCTTTACAACAACCGCGAGCTCATAAGAAAGCTTTGTGACGGCACTCTCGATGCAGGTGTCTTTGACAGTACTCTTAACCTTGATAAGCTTGTGGGACCTGACGGCGTCGGTGGTGTTGTTAAAAAGTGGATAATCAGCCTGGTTTACGAAAAAGACTCAGCTGAGTATAACGCAGCTTACAATAATTACAGAACCAATATTGACGCGTTTATTTATGGTGATCTGCTTAATAAATATGCCTCTGAGTATCTCCCCGGCTTCACAATGAACGAGTACTCAACCGTAGAGGACCTTATCTGCGTAGCTTTCGGTCTTGTTGTTGACAGATATGTCAAGCCTATCATCGCTGACATCTATGTTGATACAGCCGCAAGTGAGTACGAGGCACTCAGAGCTCTCGACGGACTTATAAACCTCAAAGGTTCAACCTATGATTTTACAAAAATAAAATTTGATCCGGAAAAGAGCTTTCTGTCTCAGGTAAACAACGTAATCGGCGAAATCTTCACTCAGCTCATTCCCGGTTACACCTGGAAAAGCGGCAACTACGACAAAATCAGTGAAAACATAGAGGGCGCTTTCAAATATCTCGGCAAGACATCAGGTCTTATCCCCGATGCAGATACCCTTTCGTTTGAAGAGATAGTAATGCAGGTTATCGAAATACTTGTAAGCAATGTTGACCTTAAGGGTATCGGTGAGGGTGTGACCGAGTGCACCACTCTTGAAGATATGGCGAAGGTTGCTCTTATCAATCTGACAAAAAATTTCGAGCTTGATATCAACTACAAAAACTCAGACTCTTATCTTCTTGTCCTCGGTGATGTAGCCGCACAGCTTCTTTACAACTGGATGGATGTCAAAGATCTTAAGGGTAAGGCTCTTGTGCCGGGTATGGGATACGATGTGTTTGAAGTGATGAATTTCGCTTTCAATTACATTCTCTTTGACAGAAATGTAGCAGCATTTATGGGTCTCAATGTCAGCAAAACAGATGATGTTTTCACCAAGATTGATAAAATCCTCGATTACTTCGGTGAGTCAAAGTCAAAGGGTGTAAACTTCGACAGCAAAAAGTTCATCCACGGCAGCGGTAACACAAAAGGCTTACTCGATGCAATTTTCTCACTTGATATTCAGTATATTCTTGAAATCACAGCTGTACCCGCTCTTAAAAATGCAGGTGATGTATCAGCTACAAAATTCATCTATAACACTGTCAGATACTTTATCAACAACTGGTCAGGCAAGCAGATGATACCCGCATACACAAGCAAACCTTTTGAAAATGCTTTGCAGAATGTCAACGTGGCAAAGCTTATCGAGTATCTTGCAGAGACACTCAAGACAAGAAACACTTCATTTATCAAGACAGCAGCCTTAATCGGCAGTATCCTCTTAAGAGGTGACGATAACTTAGGCAAAGTCACAGCCAGAGTATATGACACTGCTTACACAGGCGGCAGGGTACAACCTGATGCAATGGTATCACTTAGAGGAAAAACTCTCAATCGCGGTACAGACTATATTGTTGTTACAAGCGATACGGCTGTCGGTCCTGCAAAGGCCACAATTCAGGGTATAGGTATGTATCAGGGTAAATCAGAAGAGTTTACCTTCAACATCCTCATAGGTCAGATAAAAAATCTCAGAGCCGAAACTGTCGGTGACGTGATAAAGCTTTCCTGGCAGGAACTCGAGGGCATCCCGGAATACAAGATAACCTACGGTGAAGAGATTATCAGAACCGACAAGAACACTGCAGAAATTCCGGCTGTACTCGGTCAGGAATATACATTCTCAGTGGTGGCTGTTACTGCCGATGGTACCGAGTCAGCCCCTGCTACAGTGAAAGCTAAAGCCCGCCCCGGCAAGGTTACGGGACTTATGGCTTCAGACGTTACGGCAAACAGCCTCACACTCACTTGGGATAAGGCTTCTGGTGCAGAGATGTACACTGTCGAGATTAATGACCCGCAGATAGGACTCTGGACAGAAGTGACAACGACTCAGACAGAGTCAGCCAGCGTCACAGATCTTGCAGAGGGCAAAACCTACAGATTCAGAGTCAAGTCTCATATATCAAACGGTGAGACAACAGTTGAAAGCGACTATTCCGATGAAATAAAAGTTATCCTTAAACCTGCAAAGGTAGTGGGCCTTGCAGTTGCTTCAAAGACAGTGGATACTGTCAAGCTTCAGTGGAATAAGGCTGAGGGCGCAACTCATTACGCGGTTTACAGAATAGTTGACGGTACATATGAAAAGCTTGCCACAGTAAAGACAACATCATACACCGTTAAAAAACTCGGCTCAGGCGAAAACTACAGTTTCGCAGTCAGAGGTTATGTATCATCAAGCGGATACGGTGACTATAGCGACAGTGTAACAGCGAGCACTTCACTCAGAAGTATTACAGGAGTAAAGGTAGAAAAAACCTCAGACTCATACGTCAAGCTCAGCTGGAATAAGTCAGAGGGTGCCACACACTATGTTGTTTATATGTATAAGTCAGGCCAGTGGAAAAAGCTCAAGACTCTCACCGGCACATCATATACAGTGAAAAATCTTATCAGCTGCAGCTCATACAGATTCAGAGTCAAAGCTTATAGCACCAAACTCAAGTCATATTCAGATTTCTCCAACACGGTCACAGCGATGACAAAGGTTGAGCAGGTTAAAAATCTCAAGTCATCAACGGTCAAGACCACCAGCATAAAAATCAAGTGGTCAGCTATCGATGAGGCAGTAGGCTATGTTGTATATTACAGCACTGACAACAAGACTTTCAAAAAATATAAGTCAACCGATAACAACTCCATAACTGTGAAAAATCTCAAGGCAGGCAAGACCTACTATTTCAAGGTCAGAGCTTACACAAGAGACGATAATGATAAGGCTGTTTACGGCGCATATTCATCGGTGCTCAAGGTTAAGACAAGCAAAAAATAATATTGTAGGCGACTAACACGGCGAGTAGAGGAAATCTCTGCCCGCCGTGTTTAATTATGTATCAATTAAACAAACGGACGGCCAATGGCCGCCCGTAGGAAAGTGTATTTATCACAATGTAATCTTAAAAGTAATTCCTGTTGTGCCCGAAGTGAAGACTTTGATCTTACCCTTGTGTCTGTGCACAATAGCCTGAGCAATTGAAAGACCGATACCGTAACCGCCGGTCTTGGAGTCTCTTGTTCTCGAAGAGTCAGCTCTGTAGAAACGGTCAAAAAGCCTTGGTACAGTCTGTGGATCAACATACTCGCAGGTGTTGTAGCTCTCAATGATTATGTTTTTGCCGGATTTGTACAGGCTGAGCTTGATGTGGCCGCACTCGTCAGTATACTTGATAGCATTGTCGCAAAGTATAGTGATAAGCTGTCTGATTTCAGCCTCATTGCCGTGATAGATAATATCGTCAGCGGCAGAGTAGGAAAAGTTTTTGTTGGCAACCTCAGCGCTTGTTTCAAAGTTGGATGCTGTATCAAGAAGAGCGTTGCTGATGTTGAATTTGCTTCTGAGCTTATCATCGTGGATTTCGTTGAGCTTAGTCAGCTCTACAAGATTTTTTACAAGGTGGCTCAGTCGGGTTGTCTGATTTTTGATGCTGGTAAGCCACTCGTTTTCACCCTCACACATCTCAAGAACCTCCGCGTTGGCGGCTATGATGGTCAGGGGAGTCTTAAGCTCGTGACTTGCGTCGGTAATAAACTGCTTCTGCTTGTCGATACTGTCAGCAACGGGCTTCATGGCCTTTTTAGATAAAAGGTAAACTAGGATGGTCAGTACCGTAATAGTGATAAGGCTGACGAAAGCACTTATGATAGCCAACACAAGACACTTGGCAAGATCTCGTTGCCAGTCCACGAATATAATCATAGACTTTTCACCGTCGGTGGTATAGTAGTATTTATAAAGGTCAATTGTACCAAACCCCGGCGTGCCGGTGTTGAAGACACTCTTAGCGTACTCGAGAGCCTTTGTGTTGTCGACAGCGGCTATATGCTCCGTTGAAACCTTTGTAACAAGGTTGTCTTTGAGTTCTACTACAAAATATCGCGTTGAGTACGGGGTCTCGATGTTGATGTGCATTTCACCGAATGGGTTATTAAACAGATTAGAGAAACGGTCGTTTGTTTCGATATATGAGTTGGGGAGCACACCACCGTTGGTGGCGATAGTTTTAAGTATATTTCTTATATCTGAGTCTGTCTGTAAAATGTTGATGGCGTTTACTGCAAAAGACTGTACCAATACGAGAGAGGCAAGCGCAAACATCGCAATAGCCATAAATCGTCTTTGAAGTTTTTTCAGCATAGGATTTTATGTCGGCAAAGCATCAGTTTCACCTTTCCTTCCTTTTATTTTGCTTCTTCAAGGGTGTAACCTACACCTCTGACAGCTTTTATCTCAAGGTTGGCACCGAGATTTGAAAGCTTTTTGCGAAGATATGAGATGTAAACCCATACAACATTGATTTCAGCCTCTGTCTCGTAGCCCCATATTCTTTCCATAAACTGCTCTGTGGAAATGAGTCTGCCCGGGTTGGACATAAGCATTTCCATCATCTGGAATTCCTTGTTGCCAAGGCGAAGAGAGTTGTTGTCAACAGACAACTCAAAGGTCTCTCTGTTGAGTGAAAGATTACCTGATGTAAGAAGGTTGGGTGAAAACTCTGACTTTCTTCTTGTGATGGCGCGAAGTCTAGCAAGAAGCTCGCCCATTGAAAAGGGCTTTGTCAGATAGTCATCGGCACCAAGGTCAAGGCCGAGTATCCTGTCGTCAACTTCGGCTTTTGCCGTGAGCATAAGTACGGGGGTTGATACGCCCTTGGAGCGAAGCTCTTTAAGTACATCGAGTCCGTTCATTTTAGGCATCATAATATCAAGTATAATTCCGTCATAGTTTTCGCAAAGACCATAGTCGAGAGCGTCCTGGCCGTTAAAGACTGCATCTACGGAATAGTTGTTGTGCTTAAGTATAGCGCAGAGAGCCTTGGATAATTCTTTCTCATCTTCTGCAAGTAAAAGTCTCATAATCTTCCTCCTGAAATAGGGATATTGTTTATTATAACTCAAAAAATTCAAAATTTCAACGAAGAGTTAAATTTCGTTATACCAATATTATACCAGAAACTTTAAATAAACTAAAAAACTCCGAAGATTGCTTCTCCGGAGATGAATTTTATTATAGAGACAGATATGCCCTGTTCATATAGCCGATAGTTGTGTCAGCTTTTACATAGAGCCACTCGCTGTCAGTGTCCGCGTCTAAAACAGTAACGGTTTTGTTTTTAGCCACAACAGCAATTATTTCATATTCTGTACCGGGTCCTTGTCTGAGACAAAGACCTTTTTCTGCAGTTATAGTGGCAACCTGATTTGACATATTTTCTTTTTCGACTTTGGTTTCTTTTTCTTTAGTGGTATCAGCCTCGGGCAGGAGAGTACTTTCCGTTATATATGATGCCATTACCCAGCCATAAGAGTCCTCGGTGGGCACATAGACATATGCCCACAGGTCATTGCTTATGTTTTTGCCAACAAGCTGCAAGACAGTGCCGTATGCAACATTGCCTGTCACAGCATAGGCGTTATCGGGGCCCTTGCGAAGAGGCAGACCCTTTTCGGCTGTAACAGTATAAGATTCAGTTCTGAGGTTTATTTCAGGCAATATTATGCCCATCTCTCTCTCTGCATTTTCGGTAGGTGCAGTTGTGGTTGTAGTTGACTCTTCTGTTGCGCTCTGTGACGGAAAAAGCTCAGAAAATACGGGGGTGAGTCTGAGATACTGACCCAAAGATACGGCACCGATACCAAGAACGGTGATAAAAAAAAGGCTGACCAAAAATATTGTGAATTTAGGCTTTTTGTGGGCGATTTCTTTTGGAGGAGTGTCGGTGTAAATATATACGGGTTCACTCTGAAATATAGAGCTTTCTTTCGTTTGGGATACAGGGGACTCGGTCGGATCTTTTTTGCCGCTGTTTGTATCGGTGAATTTCTGAGGTGCTCCGCAACGTGGACAGAAGTCCTCGTCGCCGTTGAGTGGATTTTTGCAGTTGTGACAATTCATAATAATGCTCCTTCGATTTGTTTCTGACAGGAGTTTAACACAGATGAAAAGAAAACTTTGTCACATCAGGGGAGTAATAAAATTATGAATTACTATTTTATATTAATTGACATTTTGTTTTTGAGGGAGTAAACTATAATTACAATAATGAAAGCAGGTGGTACTCTATGAAAAAAATTATCTCTCTGGTACTTTCTTTAATTATGATTTTCTCGCTTGTCACTGTCAGTGCTTCAGCTGTCGGTGTCAGTTTGTCTCAGGGTAAAGACGCCCTTGTTGCACAGTGGCAAAAAGGCGAGGCCCACGGCCTTGATTACAGAGCTTATTCTCCTGTTGCCGACGAAAACGACCCTGTAAAATATCCTCTTGTTGTTATGCTTCACGGCAAATACAGTGGCAGTAAAGAGGGCGAACAGCTCACCGGAACAGGTTTTTACAACTGGTCAAGCAGTGAGTATCAGGCTCGCTTTAAAGATACTGGCGGTGCTTTTATACTTATGCCCCGTACCCCCGGCGGTGATACATACACCTGGGCAAACAACTCTCTTCTCGAGGATATGATGGCACTTGTCAAAGATTATATCGCTGAAAATTCAGCGAACATTGATACCAGTCGTATATATCTTCTCGGTTGGAGTATGGGCGGTGCAGGTGTAGTGAGTACCGCATCAAAAAATCCCGGCTTTTTCGCTGCTGTTGTTGTTATAGCACCCTTTGACAGCGTAACCAAAGCTCAGGTTGAAGCTATAAAGCATACCCCCATATGGCTTGTAACCTGCACAAAAGATACAACCGCGTCTCATATCACTTTTGCTAAGCCTTTCTGGAATAGTGTGAAAGACATCACTGAGGTGCCCTCATACTGCAGAATAACCACTTTCAGCAAATATAACTACTATGATGGCGGTCATCATAATGTACACTTTGCTGTTGCAAACGACCTGCTGAATCAGCCGTCAGACTGCGGTATGAAAACTGAGACTGCCAAAGGCGATAGTGTTATCACAAATGAGGACGAAAGCATTATCACCTGGCTCTCATCTCATATCTTAGGTGCTGCAAAAGAGGATGGAGTCTGTCACTGTAACTGCCATGCAAGCAAAGGTTGGACAAAGTTCTGGTGGGCAATCAGCTGCTTCTTCTACAGAATGTTCAGCCCCTCAAAAAAGATGTGTGCCTGCGGAGCATCACACTGGTAATGTGACACAAATATGAAGATGGAGCCTTAAATTGTTTACATAATAAACACACACATTCAATGTCACTTTAAATTACTTTTAAAGTAAAGGCTCTATACTGTGATTGTGCGATGGGAATTGATGCAATGTTTTTTTCCGATTTTTCATTCATCATCCCTCCTTCCCACCGCACTCCCCTCTCCTTTCAAATATGTAGAAGAAGCCGAGTATTTAGTCAGGATACTCGGCTTCTTTCTGCCTGTACGCAAATAAAAAGGCGGGTAGAAATTAATCTACCCGCCTTAACTTTATCGCGATTATGCATACATTACATCAGGAAGCCCTGACCTGCATTGATCATCATAAACAAAGGAGCAAATACAAGAGCAACTACTGACATAAGCTTGATAAGAATGTTGATTGAAGGACCTGCAGTGTCTTTGAAGGGGTCACCGACTGTGTCACCGACAACTGATGCCTTGTGAGCTTCACCGCCCTTACCACCGTGCACGCCGCTTTCGATGAACTTCTTAGCGTTATCCCATGCGCCGCCTGAGTTTGACATGAAGATGGCGAGAAGTACACCTGTTACAAGTGAGCCTGCAAGAAGACCGCCAAGAGCTCTTACACCGAGGATACAACCTACAAGTAAGGGTGATACAACTGCAAGTACACCGGGTACTATCATCTCTTTGAGAGCCGCTGTTGTTGAAATAGCAACGCAAGTTTCATAGTCAGGCTTAGCCTTACCTTCAAGGATGCCGGGGATAGTCTTGAACTGACGACGAACTTCTTCGATCATTTCGTATGCCGCACGGCTAACTGATTCCATTGTGAATGCTGAGAATACGAAGGGAAGCACACCGCCGATAAGAAGACCGATAACTACCTGATAGTCAAGAAGGTCGATGCCTGTCTCTTCGAGCTTAACTGCCTGTGAGTATGAGAAGAAGAGTGCGAGTGCTGTCAGAGCCGCTGAGCCGATAGCGAAGCCCTTACCGATAGCTGCTGTTGTGTTACCTACTGAGTCGAGCTTGTCAGTAACTTCTCTTACGCTTTCATCCATACCTGCCATTTCAGCAATACCGCCTGCGTTATCTGCGATGGGGCCGTATGCGTCAACCGCTACTGTGATACCTGTTGTTGAAAGCATACCAACGGCTGCGAGTGCTACACCGTAGATGCCTGTGCCTGTAAATTCACTCTTACAGCAGAAGTATGAAACGAAGATAGCGACACAGATGAGGAGAATGGGAGTCGCTGTTGAACGAAGACCTACAGCGATACCTGAGATAATGTTTGTTGCAGTACCGGTTTCTGACTGTTCTGCAATCTTTCTTACTGATTTATACGCATCTGATGTGTAAACCTCTGTAAGTGAACCGATGAGGATACCTACAAGGATACCTGCAAACACAGCAAAACCATATTTGAATGAGCCGAACATATACTTACTGAGTGCAAGACCTGCAATCATAACAACGATTGATGATGCATTTGTTGCAACCTTGAGTGATTTGTGGGGGTCTGAGTTGCCGCCACGTACAAGGAATGTAGCGAGGATTGAAGCGATTACACCGATAGCAACGATGTAAAGAGGATAGAGAGGACCGATTGAGGGGTTGGTACCCTGAGCAAATGCTGCGATACCGAGTGAGATAGCTGAAATGATAGCACCTGAATAGCTCTCGAAAAGGTCAGCACCCATACCTGCAACGTCACCTACGTTGTCACCAACATTATCGGCAATAACTGCGGGGTTTCTGGGGTCGTCTTCAGGGATACCTGCTTCAACCTTACCAACAAGGTCAGCACCAACGTCTGCAGCCTTTGTATAGATGCCGCCACCAACACGGGCAAAGAGTGCGATTGATGAAGCACCGAGACTGAAACCGAAGAGTACGTCTGCATCTTTTGTAAGGATGTAGATAAGTGAGATACCGAATACACCGAGGCCGACAACGCTCATACCCATTACGGCACCGCCTGAGAAAGCAACACCGAGAGCTTTTTTCATACCGCCTTTGGCAGCAGCCTGAGCTGTTCTTACATTAGCCTTTGTAGCAACTGTCATACCGAAGTAGCCTGCGCCTACTGAGAAAGCAGCACCGAGTAAAAAGCTCACTGCAGTACCCCATGACAGGCAACAGCCTATTGCTGCAAAAAGTGCAAGGATAAAGAATACGAGAATCTTATATTCTGCAAAAAGGAAAGCCTTGGCACCGCCGTGGATAGCAGCTGAGATTTCTTTCATTCTTTCAGTGCCGGGATCCTGCTTGTTAATCTTCATAGCAAGATACAGCGCGAACAGCAGGCCGACTATACCGAGGAAAGGAATGAGATAGACAATTTTTTCCATAAAGTAAAACTCCTTTACATAATATTTATAACCGTTTCTGAAAAATCAACGATTTTTTTATACCCTATATAATATAACAACAGCACAAAAATGTCAATATTTTCGTGCTGTTATAGTATATTAAACTTATGAAACTCAGATTAAATCCTTGAGATTTTCAAGTTTTTTGACGATTTCTATATGCTGAGGACAGGACTGCTCACACTTACGGCATTTGATGCACTCATTTGCTCTGCCTTTTTTGTCTGTGCTGCTTTTGAAGTATTCCTTGTAGTCTTCGTCGCCTGCAAGCTTTTTGTTGAAAGCTGTGAAGTATTCGGGAATTGGTATATCAGCAGGACAGCCGGCAACACAGTATCTGCATGAGGTGCAGGGAACACTGTCTTTGTTGTTGATGATGCCTGCAGCTGTTTTGAGAAGATTGAGCTCTCTTTCACCGAGAGGTTCAAACTCTTTCATATAGCTCATATTGTCCTTGAGCTGAGCCATATCTGACATACCGCTGAGGACACTGATAACGCCATCGAGACCTGCAGTAAATCTGATTGCCCATGAAGCAGGTGACCAATCGGGGTGTACCTCTTTGAAGATAGTCTCAACCTTTTCCGGTACATTGGCGAGCTTACCGCCTTTGACGGGCTCCATAACAATTATATCTTTGCCGTGCTTTCTTGCAACTTCATAGCAAAGACGTGACTGTACGCCCTCATCTTCCCAGTCGAGATAGTTTATCTGAAGCTGCACAAATTCCATTTCAGGGTGTCTTGTGAGTATCCTGTCGAGAACTTCGGCACTGTCGTGGAATGAGAAGCCAAGCTTTTTGATTTTCCCTTCAGCTTTTTTGCTCAGAAGATAGTCGAATACACCGAGTTTTTCAGCTCTTTCAAGATATTTTGCATTGAGGGCATGAAGCAGATAGTAGTCGAAATATTCCACGCCGCATCTCTTTAACTGATGGCGGAAAATTCTTGAGGTGTCACCTTTGAGCACCAGCATGCCCACAGGCATTTTATCTGCAAGCAGGAAGCTGTCTCTCGGGTATCTCTTTACAACAGACTCTCTTACAGATCTTTCACTTCTGCCGTCGTGGTACATATAGGCAGTGTCAAAATATGTAAAGCCCTCTGCCATATAGGAATCGACCATTTCTTTTGTTCTTTCAAGGTCAACGCTGCCACCTATTTTTTTGTTTTTAAGGGGAAGTCGCATACAACCAAAACCGAGTTTTTTCATAATGTTACCTCCATATAGTTGATTTTGATTCATTGTATACCTCAAATATATATTTTTTGTTAATAAACAGAAATTTTCTTGTATGCAGTATTCCTTATTCTTTACAGCTATTTCTGTTAAAAACTTATATTTATTCATCTTCCCTTTATTTTTTTGTAAAGATTTCCTCTTGCCCCTTGACAATTACATTATAAATATATTACAATTAATTCGTTAAATTCTTCAGTATGAAGGAAACAATATTAAAAACGGAGGTTTTCCAATGAAAAAGTTACTCGCAGTTCTCCTCGCTGTCCTCATGCTCTTCTCACTCGCAGCTTGCGGCGGCAACGGCGACGACACAAACACATCAGAAAATGCAGATGTAACAAACGATGCAGTTACAGACGCTCCCGAAGCTAACAAAGAGCTCATCTCAAACATTGTTACAGGTACAGGCGGCAACACCGGTACTTACTATGCATTCACCTCAGCTGTAGGATCAATCCTCGGCACAGACGATTACAAGTTCACCGTTCAGTCAACAGGCGGTTCACAGGCTAACATCGAAATGATCGAAGACGGCGAAGCTCAGTTCGCTATCGTTCAGAACGATGTTATGAACTACGCTTACGAAGGCACAAACGGTTTCGCAGCACCTGTTACCTGCTTCTCAGCTATCGGTTGCGTATACGCAGAAGTATGTCAGGTTATCGCTACAAAGGCTTCAGGCATCAAGACAATTGCTGACCTTGCAGGCAAGAACGTAGCAGTTGGCGACGCAGGCTCAGGCGTTTACTACAACGCTACTCAGATCCTCGCTGCTGCAGGTCTTGACATCGATAAGGATATCAACAAGACAGCTGCTTCATTCGGCGACTCAGCTACTCTTCTTAAGGATGGTGCTATCGATGCTGCTTTCATCACAGCAGGCACACCTACTCCCGCAGTAACTGACCTTGCTACTTCAACAGAAATCGTTGCTGTTGATCTTGGCGAAGATGTTATTAACAAGCTTATGGCTGATTACCCCTTCTATGCTAAGCACGAATACACAAGCGCTGACTATGCTTTCATCGGCGAAGATGAAACATCAACAACAGTTGCTATCATGGCTACATTCATCGTTACAAACGATATGAGCGAAGAACAGGCTTACGAGATCACAAAGAATCTCTGGGAAAGCCAGGAAGAAATCGCTGTAGCACATGCTAAGGGTAAGGAAATGAGCAAAGATACAGCAGCTGCTGCTATCGGTAATGTACCTCTTCATCCCGGTGCTGAAAAATACTACAAGGAAATCGGCGTTATCGCATAATTTCCCTCGCAGTCAAATAAGTAAATAATTACTTCTGATAAATGCTGCAATAAAATTTGCAGCATTTATTTAGGTTTTTAAATCAAAGAAAATATAAAAAGGAGGTAAAACTGTGGACGAAAATAAAGTTCCCCTTCAGACAGAAGACGAAGCTATAGATGCCGATGCCATTATGGCTGAATTTGACAGAGAAAGCAACACACGTATCTTCACAGGTTGGAGAAAGACTGTTATCACCGCAATAATGTCACTTTTCAGTGTGTATATGATTTCAATGGCTCTCGTTTTCCAGAACGCCACGAAATATACCAAACTTACCACATTCCTCGCTTTTATTGTATTCATCGGATTTTTAATATTCCCCGCATACAAAAAGCAGACAAAAAGAATCAACTATGTGCCTTTCTATGACATAATTCTCTCTCTGGTGGGCTCAGGTTCATTCCTGTATTACACTATCTTTCAGGAAGATATTATCCTTATGTCACGCCGTATCGGTACTCTTCAGATAATTATTGCTCTTGTTGCAATTATTATTCTTGTTGAGCTTTGCCGAAGAGCGGTAGGTTGGCCTATTATTATAGTCGCCGGTTTATTTGTGGCCTATGCGGCAATCAATGCTATCGGTAAAAACCCGGATACTGCTCTGAGAAGTCTTATGTATGGTCTTTTCTATGATGTATCCAATGGTCTTTTCTCAACCCCCGTTTATGTTTGTACAACCTTCATTGTACTGTTTATTATACTCGGTGCTCTGCTTGAGAAGACAGGCATCGGTACATTCTTCGTTGATCTTGCAAACTCAATTGCAGGTTCATCAATCGGCGGTCCTGCTAAGGTTGCCGTTATCTCAAGTGCCCTTGAGGGCATGTACTCAGGCTCAAGTGTTGCCAACACTGTAGGCTCAGGTTCAATCACCATCCCTATGATGAAAAAGACCGGCTATAAGCCCGAGTTTGCTGCAGCTGTTGAAGCAGCAGCTTCAACCGGCGGACAGATTATGCCCCCCATTATGGGCGCTGCAGCCTTCCTTATGTCAGAAATCACAGAGACACCTTACTCAACTATCGCAGTAACAGCTATCCTTCCCGCTGTTCTTTACTTTACCGGCATCTTTATGATGATTCACTTTGAAGCTAAGAAACTCGGTCTCAAGGGCCTTCCCAAGGATGCTCTTCCTAACTTCTTCAAGCTTATCATCAGAAACGGTTATCTGCTTCTCCCCATCGTGGTACTTGTTATCGCAATGAACTACTTTAGTGCAGGTCTTTCAGCTTGCTTCGCAATCCTCGGCTCACTGATAGTTTCACTTGTACCCACACATAAGCTCGAGAAAAAAGACGCTTGGAAGTATGCTATACCCGTTCTTCCCATAGGTGTACTCCTCGGTCTCTGGCTTCCTTTTGGTCAGGCAAATATGAGCACAGCTATTCTTGTATCAATGATTTCATGTGTTGCTCTTTCATTCCTTTCAAAAGGCTCAGCAACCCTTACTCCCAAAGTAATTGTTGATTCACTTGAAGGCGGCGCAAAAAACACAGTCGGTGTTGCAGTTGCCTGCGGTATGGCAGGTCTTATCTCAGGTGTTGTTACTATGACAGCTCTTGGTCAGCTTCTCATCAACACTCTTGTACCTGTGGCTGAAAACAGCACTTTCCTGGCGCTCTTCCTTACAATGGTATGCTGTATTGTCCTGGGTATGGGCGTACCCACAACAGCAAACTATGTTATTATGGCTACAATCACCGCTCCGATCCTTATCAAAATGGGCTTACCTGTACTCGCGGCTCATATGTTTGTATTCTACTTCGGTATCGTTGCAGATATTACACCGCCCGTTGCTCTTGCAGCTTACGCAGGCTCAGCTATTGCCAAGTCTAACCCCATGAAAACAGGTGTTACGGCAACGAGACTTGCTATCACAGCCTTTATCGTACCTTACATCTTTGCATACAGTCCTCAGATGCTTCTCATCGACGCTCAGTGGTACGAGGTTGTTCTTATCGTTATCACTTCGCTGATTGGTATTTATGCTGTTTCAGCAGGTATGGAAGGCTATATGTATGTCAAAGCTCCTTGGTGGCAGAGACTTATGCTTCTCGGTGGTGGTCTTTTAAGTATCATCCCCGGTCTTGCAACAGACGTAGCAGGTATTGTGCTTATTGCAGTTGTTATCGTTCTTCAGAAGCTTAGCGAAAAGAAAAGCATTACTCCTCCGGACGTGATGCAGAAGGCTGCATAATTGTCTTAAATAAAAGTTAAGGAGACTCGGTATGAGTCTCCTTTTTTATGCCACGAAGTTGTAATTTATAATCTGACGGGTCGATTCTCTCGTCACCGTATGAACTCGGAGTGTTGAGTCTGCAAATATCTCTTAACATAATCTCCATCGTAGGGGCGGCCACTGGCCGTCCTATATTTATTGTAAGCTCATACTTTACTTTCACAAGTTCAGGTGTGGAGCAGAGGTTAACTCACCGCAGCCGGTGGGTAGTTTTTTGCTTTTTTACAGCATATCTGTCGCAATTCATAGTTAAAAATACCTCTCTTTTCCATGGTTTTGCCGTGATTTATCACTGTGAATTGTAAAAAGTGTACTATTTTCGACCTCTCTTTTTGTCAGAATGTGAAAAAATCATAATTTATTGCTACAAATGTAGATTTTTTTGTGTGATTGTGCTATGATAACTTGGTATAGATTATTATGAGTTTTTATACTCTGAAAACTCCATCTTACAAACTTTACGGTAAAACCGTTTAAAGGAGGATAAAAGTTAATGCTTAAGAAAATCAGCACAATCCCGTTCAAAGATACACCTGAACAGGCAGCAAAGCTTGATGCTATTATTGCTGAATGCACAGGCGATGTCAGTATGCTTATGCACGTAATGCAGGAAGCTCAGGCTATCTACGGTTACCTTCCCTTTGAAGTACAGGAGAAAATTGCCAACGGTATGAATGTACCACTTGAAAAGGTTTACGGTGTAGCGACATTCTACGCACAGTTTGCACTTTCACCCAAGGGTAAATATGACATCTCAGTTTGCCTCGGCACAGCTTGTTATGTTAAGGGCGCTCAGGAGCTTCTTGATGAGCTCTCAGCACAGCTTGGCATCGGCGCAGAAGAGTGCACAGCCGACGGTAAGTATTCACTTACAGCTTGTCGTTGTATCGGTGCTTGCGGTCTTGCACCTGTACTCACTGTCAATGAAGATGTTTACGGCAAAATCACAGCAGCTGATATCAAAGGTATTCTCGCTAAGTATGTTGACTGATGAGAGAGCTTTCACTGAATGTCCTTGATATCGCTCAGAACAGCGTATCGGCAAATGCTACTCTTATTGAAATAGAACTTACAGAAGACACGAAGAATCACGACTTATTGATAGGCATCTATGACAACGGTAAAGGTATGACTCCCCAGCAGGTGGAAAACGTCCGAGACCCATTTTTTACCACCCGTACCACAAGAAAGGTGGGTATGGGTATCCCTCTTTTCAAGTTTGCGGCGGAAATGACCGGCGGAAAGCTTGAAATTGAAAGCGAAGTGGGCGTGGGTACCAAGGTAAGAGCATACTTCAGGACAGACCACCTTGACTTTACGCCTGTAGGTGATATGACCTCGACAATGATAAGTCTTATCACTATGAATCTTCATATTGACTTTCTTTACAGACGAAAGATTGACGGCAGAGAGTTTACCGTTGACACAAGACAGCTCAAAGAAATCCTCGGCGATGTTCCTTTAAATGAACCGAGCATTGCAATGTGGATTACGCAATACATAAACGAAAACACTAAACAACTCATGGAGGTGTAATATAATGAAAACACTCGAAGAACTTATGGCGCTCAGAGATGCTGCCAAAGCTAATATGACAACCCGCGACGACTCATCAGAAGTTATCCGTATAGTTGTCGGTATGGCTACCTGCGGTATCGCAGCAGGGGCAAGACCCATTATGGCTAAGTTTGTTGAAGAAACAGCAAAGCGCAATCTTACAAACGTAACAGTTGCACAGACAGGCTGTATCGGTATGTGCCGTTTCGAGCCTATCGCAGAGGTTATGGTACCCGGAAAAGAAAAGGTTACCTACGTTCAGCTCACTGAAGAAAAGGTTGCAAGAATAGTTGCCGATCATATCGTAAACGGCACACCCATTGCTGAATACACTATCGGCGCAGTAACAGAATAAGGAGGAAGTTAATATGTATCGTTCCCATGTGCTTGTTTGCGGCGGTACCGGTTGTACCTCCTCAAATTCACAGAAAATCATCGAAGCTATGGAAGCTGAGATCAAGGCTAAGGGTCTTGAAAACGAAGTGCAGGTTATCCGCACAGGTTGTTTCGGTCTTTGTGCTCTTGGCCCCATTATGGTTGTTTATCCCGAAGGCTGCTTCTATTCAGAAGTAAAGGTTGAAGATGTGCCCGAAATCGTTGAAGAGCATCTTCTCAAGGGCCGTATGGTTAAGCGTCTTCTTTACAGTGAAACTGTAACTCCCACAGAAATCAAAGGTCTTCATGACACAGCATTCTACAGAAAGCAAAAGCGTGTAGCACTTGCTAACTGCGGTGTTATCAACCCTGAAGACATCAACGAATATATCGCATACGACGGTTATCAGGCTCTTGCTAAGTGTCTGACAGAGCTCACCCCCGAGCAGGTTGTTCAGATTGTAAAAGACTCAGGTCTTCGTGGCCGTGGCGGCGGCGGTTTCCCCACAGGTCTCAAGTGGAGCTTCACAGCTGCTAATCAGGCTGACCAGAAGTATGTAGTATGTAACGCCGACGAAGGTGACCCCGGTGCATTTATGGACCGTTCAGTACTTGAAGGTGACCCCCACTGCCTTATCGAAGCTATGACTATCTGCGGTTATGCTACAGGCGCTACAGAGGGTTATGTTTACGTTCGTGCTGAGTACCCCATCGCTGTTGCAAGACTTCAGATCGCTATCAATCAGGCTAAAGAGCTCGGTCTTCTCGGTAAGGACATCTTCGGCTCAGGCTTTGACTTCGACCTTCACATCAAGCTTGGTGCAGGCGCATTCGTATGCGGTGAAGAGACAGCTCTTATGACCTCAATCGAGGGTAACCGCGGTGAGCCCAGACCCCGTCCTCCCTATCCTGCAGTTAAGGGTCTTTTCGGCAAACCCACAACAGAAAACAACGTTGAAACCTTTGCTAATATCCCTGCTATTATCCGTAACGGCGGTCAGTGGTTCGCTTCAATGGGTACAGAAAAATCAAAGGGTACAAAGGTATTCGCACTTGGCGGTAAAATCGCTAATACAGGTCTTGTAGAAATTCCTATGGGTACAACACTTCGCGATATGATCTACGAAATCGGTGGTGGTATCCCCGGTGGCAAGAAGTTCAAGGCTGCTCAGACAGGTGGTCCCTCAGGTGGTTGTATTCCTGCATCACTTATCGACACACCTATCGACTACGATAATCTTACAGCTATCGGCTGTATGATGGGTTCAGGCGGTCTTATCGTTATGGATGAAGACAACTGTATGGTTGACATTGCTAAGTTCTTCCTTGACTTCACAGTTGACGAAAGCTGTGGTAAGTGTACTCCCTGCCGTGTAGGTACAAAGAGACTTCGCGAAATGCTCGACAAGATCACAGACGGCAAGGCAACTCTCGAAGATCTGGACAAGCTCGAAGAGCTCTGCCATTACATCAAAGACAACTCACTCTGCGGTCTCGGTCAGACAGCTCCCAACCCTGTACTTGCAACACTCAAATTCTTCCGTGACGAATATGTAGCTCACGTTGTAGATAAGAAATGTCCCGCAGGTGTATGTAAGAAGCTTGTACAGTTTGAAGTTGTACCCGAACTTTGCAAGGGCTGTACAGCTTGTGCAAGAAAGTGCCCCGTAGGTGCTATCTCAGGTGCTGTTAAGCAGCCTCACACCATCGATACCAACAAGTGTATTAAGTGCGGTGTATGTATTGAATCATGTAAGTTTAATGCTATTATTAAGAAATAAGGAGGTACGAAGCAATGGACAGAATGATTAACATCAAAATCAACGGTATGCCCTGCAGCGTACCTTACGGCACAACAATCCTCGAAGCTGCAAGACAGCTCGGTATTGAAATTCCCACTCTCTGCTATCTTAAGGAAATTAACGAAATCGGCGCTTGCCGTTTCTGCGTTGTTGAGGTAACAGGTGCAAGAAGCCTCGTTGCAGCTTGCGTTTTCCCCATCGAAAGAGAGGGTACAGAAATCTTCACAAACAGCGACAGAGTACGTAAGGCAAGAAAGACTACTCTCGAGCTTATCCTTTCAACCCATGAAAGAAAGTGCCTTTCATGTGTAAGAAGCGGTAACTGTGAGCTTCAGAAGCTCTGCAAGGAATACGGCGTAGACGATGAAGGCAAATTTGACGGCGACAAGCCCGTATATGAAATCGACTACTCAGCTGCTCATATGGTAAGAGATAACAATAAGTGTATCCTCTGCCGTCGCTGTGTTGCTGCTTGTAATCAGCAGGGTATCAGTGTTATCGGTGCAAATGCGCGCGGTATCGACACTCACATCGGCTCAGCATTTGAGCTTCCTCTCAATTCAACATCATGTATCTCCTGTGGTCAGTGTATCGTTAACTGCCCCGTAGGTGCACTCTATGAAAAAGACGACACTGAAAAAGTATTCGAAGCTATCAGTGACCCCACAAAGCACGTTGTTGTTCAGGCGGCTCCTGCAGTACGCGCAACTCTCGGCGAATGCTTCGATATGCCCATCGGCACAGATGTAACAGGCAAGATGTTTGCGGCTCTTCGCAGACTCGGCTTTGATAAGGTATTCGATACCAACTTCGCAGCTGACCTTACAATTATGGAAGAAGCTACAGAGCTTCTCTCAAGAGTAAAGAACGGTGGCGTTCTTCCCATGATCACATCATGTTCACCCGGTTGGATCAAGTACTGCGAACACTACTATCCCACAGAGCTTGACCACCTTTCAACCTGCAAGTCACCTATGCAGATGCAGGGTGCTATCATCAAGAGCTACTATGCTGAAAAGAACGGCATTGACCCCAAAGATATCGTTTCAGTTGCAATTATGCCCTGTACCGCAAAGAAATTTGAGTGCGGAAGAGATGATGAAGCAGGCGCAGGTTACCCCGACGTAGACTTTGTACTCACCACAAGAGAGCTTGGTAGAATGATTGATACGGCAGGTATCAACTTCAAGATTCTCCCCGATGAGAGCTGCGACGCTCCTCTCGGTCAGGGTACAGGTGCTGCTGTTATCTTCGGTGCAACAGGTGGTGTTATGGAAGCTGCTCTTCGTACAGCTGCAGAAGTTATCACAGGCACAGAGCTTGACAATCCCGAGTTCCACGATGTACGCGGCATGGAAGGCGTAAAGGAAGCTTCCTACAAGCTTGGCGACCTTGATGTTAAGGTTGCTATTGCCAGCGGTACAAAGAACGCTAAGGTGCTTATGGATAAGGTTAAGGACGGCACAGCTGATTACACATTCATCGAGATTATGGGTTGCCCCGGCGGTTGTATCAACGGCGGCGGTCAGCCTGTACAGTCAGCTACAGGACGCAACTTCACAGACCTCAAGGGTCTCAGAGCTGCAGCTCTTTATGAGAATGACAAGAACCGTCCTCACAGAAAGAGCCACGAAAATGAAGATGTTAAGGCAGTTTATGCTGAATATCTCGGCGAGCCCAACAGCCACAAGGCACACGAGCTTCTTCATACAAGCTATGTAGCAAGACCTATGTTTAATAAATAACATCGCGTTTTTGATTACTTTTTGTGCGCTAGCAAAAAGTAATGCCTCCGCGGCGAGCGATAATAAAGAGATTAAGGAGACTCGGTTTGAGTCTCCTTTTTTATTAGTGCAATTCATTCATGCAATCTCTGATTGCATATCGAGTTTGCTTTAGCAAACATATCGACTCAGCGATTACTTAAAGTTCTGCACTGATTTTCAGATGATATTGTGACTTTGTTCTCTAGGGTTGACTTTTTATCAATCTTTCACTCTTGTCAGCAACTCCTCACTCCTAACTAAAAAAGGCGGGTAGGAATTAACCTACTCGCCTTAACTTCATCGCAATTCATAATTACTTCGCGTTTCTGTCTATCATAATCTTTGCCGCCATAGCTGTTCTTGCGATGTCCATATTATAAAGAGGCCAGCTGTGTTTCTCTGTCAATGGCAAATAGTTTTCCATATACTCTGAGACACTGTCAAGGTCGTTCATAATAGCCGCAGCCTGAACATTGGCGCCCCAATAGAAGTCGTCGGGATAATCAAATGCTTCCCAATGATAGTGGTCGCAGAAGTTCTCATAAAGATACTTGGCTCTTTCTGTATGGGGCTCAATAACACCGCAGATAATGGGGAAAAGCTGAGATGTTGCGTGGGGATAGTATTTGTTCCATGAGAAAAGCTTGGTGGGTATTCTGACATAAGCAGTTATGCCGGGGGTGTAATATTTGCCGAGAGGATTCCAGAGTCTGGTGTTGATGCTGTCTTTAACAGTGTATATAAGCTCGTTACAGTCGTCGCGCATGTCAGTGTACTCACTCTTGCCCTTGAGTACGATTTCTTCAAAAATTCTGGTCGCCGCAATAGCACCCTCATAAACCTCACAGTTATCCATGAGGTATTTTACTCTATGGTTGCCCTTTGCATATGTAAGACCGTTCTGAAGTGTGGCGAACATTACGTTTGTGATTCTCTTGAGATCTTCCGCGTGAGCAACAAGATAATCGCTGTCACCTGTTTTATAGAAGTATTTATTCACTACTGTCAGGAAAGTTGCCGCATAAGAGTCTGTGGTATCATAGGAGTCGGCATTTTCAGGGGTGGATATTCTTTCTTCGGCAATCTCACCGTTTTTCATTGTAACCTTATAGTCATAGATGGTACCGTCAAGACCATTGAAGTCTTCTTCTTTGGTGTTAAGGTGGTCGAAATGCCAATCCATATATTTTACGACGATGTCTGCATACTCGTCGGCATTGTCAAGAAGAGCAAGTGCGGCAAAATCAGCAAAGTAGGGATTTACCGTAAGCTCACCGTTTTTTGCATAAGTCATAGGCAGAGCGCCGTTAGGCAGCTGCATAGTTGCAAGGTAAGCTGTTTCGCTTTCATAGATTTTTGTGAAAAGCTCAATTTGTTCGTCGGTAGCTTCTGCCTGATACATTTCGCCTTTTTGGAGGTCGGGAGCTTGTACACTTATGCCGAGCAAACCGGCAAAAGTCATATACAGTGCCATAAGAAAAGCTGTGATTTTTGTCATTGTAATTTCTCCTTTAGTTTGATAGATCAATTATATCACAGTTATTCTATAAGTCAACTATGCAAAAAGGCTACCGAATATTATCGATAGCCTTCAGTGTTTTATATGAATTGAAAGTATATGCGAGCTGTGATTTTATAGCTCTTGACGTCATCGTCGTACTCTGTTTTGCCGATGGTGAAACCTGTAATACTGTCAGCAAATTCCGTGGCAATAGCATCTGCAATCTTCTCTGTGAGATTGTGAGCCCAATAAGCTGATTTTTTGATAGGGGAGAAACAGCTCATATTTATTGTGAGAGTATTTTTTGAGTAGGTGCCATTTTCCTCATCTTTCTGAAAGGTTGTGGAATTTTCCTGGCAGGAGAAAGAAAAGTAGGTTTCGTTTATGGGTACGGGTAAGCCTGTGGTGTCATAGGCCTTGATTGCTTTGCCTAGTATAGACAGAGAATCATTACGGTTGATGAAGTCTATGAGTTTGTCGATAAGCTCGTTTGAATATTGCATATCAGCCCTCCTTGTGGATTATTGCCCAGAGATAAAAGGGCTTGCCTGAGCGGTAGACGGTTTCGTAGTGGTCAATGCCGAAAGCATCATCCCCGAAACACAGACGGTAATTGATACCGTCTATGTTTTTCATATCGATTTCAGGGGGACATATAAGCAGATATTTGTTGAGTCCGTCATAACCCAGCTCTGTGGGTACACCGCTGAGATAAAGCTTGTTTTTATATCTCAAAGGCTGAAGAAAGGCGTGAAAGTCAAAGGTTTTGACTTTTGAGCCTGTTACAATATAGCTCATTTTAATGCCGTATTTTTCGAAGAACTTTTTAGATATAAGCTTATTGTACACTGCAGTAAAAGCCTCCGTCCTTGAGGATAGTGTGGGCTCTTGCGATAGCCAGGTCACGTTTGTGTTCAGCAAGCTTCAGTTCCTTTTCGGGGTTACGGCTGACCGTCATATCACCGACTTTGTAGCTCTCATAAGAGTCTGCCTCTGTCTGATTTCTCAGATAAAACTGAAAGTTTGCAATAGCTGCAGCCGTTGAGGCTATGAGAGGATCGTTTTCGTCGGCAGTATCCCTGAGATTGGACATAACCCAATCGAGTCCCTGCTTACAGCAAGGCAAGAGGTCTTCGCCGGTATAACCCTTGGCACTTTCATAGGTACACAGTACGGCATATACATCGCTGACATTAATCATATATGCCCTCCTTATCTTATGCTAATGTGAGCTTCTTTGAAGCGTCTTTATAAATCTTAGCAAAGCCTGCAACAGATGTAATAGCGGCTCTGTCGAGCTGACGGTCGATGAGCTTGTCGTACTCTGTTACAATTGAGCCTGCCTGAACCTTTTCGAGAGCGCAGTTTTTGTCAAGACCGATAAGAGTACCTGTGGGAAGTGATGCACTCTTATAGAGCTCAGCACCGAAAGGTGTAACGATCTTGCCTGCTGAATGGAAGTCGAGACCTGTGTATACGTCTCTGAACTCAGCGAGCTTGAGAATAGCAGCAACAACGTCAGGTGAAGCGACGATAGTTGTGAGATTGAAGTTAGTGAATGTGTTCCAGAAAGAAACAAGGTCAGCATATGTAATTGTGCCGTTGGCAGCTGTCTTTGATGATGCAGCGGGGTTGCTGTTACCATCACCGTTAATGATTGTTTCAAGTGCATCTGTGAGCTGAGCTCTTGCAATAGCTGCACCAATCTGCTTGAGAGTAACTGTGAAAAGGTCAAGACGCTGATGCTTGATAGCCTCGTATGATGCTGAGAGTACACTGCCGCGCTTTGTGAGGGGGATGAGATTGTTCTGAGTAGTGAACTTGATTTCAGGAATCTGTTCATCTTCGCCTACAGATGTTGCATCGATACTTTCAGGGCAGTTGAGTGCACGGTAATCGAGAGAGTCGATAACAGTTGTTGTTGCAACGATTTTTGATACAAGGTCAGCTTCCTGCATACCCTGAGCTACCGCTCTTGATACGTATTCGGGAAAGAGTGCAGCTGAATCTGAGGTTCTGAAGAACTTTTCAATTGAGTCGCTGTTTCTGCCGCTTACCTTGATGTCAAATCTTTTGAGCTGACGCTGATATGCGTCAAGACCTTCGAGGTCTGTGCCCTTGTAGTTTTCACTGGGGTCGATACCTTCAAGAGCCTGAGTGAAGCTTTTTGTTGTGCCGTAAAGGCCTTTGTCGAGTCTGATGTTGTCAAATGTCATTATAAATTACCTCCTTAGATAATGAAGTCGTTGTTGTTTTCGACTTTTGATGTTGATGTGTTTTTTATCTGTGTTGTCACAGGGAAGATTTCTCCTGCCTGCTTTTTCATGCCGTCACGAAGCTGTTTAAGGGTGTCGATATCCATATCTTCACAGCCCTTTGAGAAGTGCTTGATATTTACCTGAGGCATAATGATACCGGCATAGCGAGCGATGTCCTCAGTCAAGTGAGCCTTATAAGCTTCAGCCTGCTTGGCCTTTGTTTCAAGAGAAACAATATAGCTCTTGAGAGCCTTTGCATCTTCGTCACTTAAAACGGTGCCCTCTGTCATAGACTTGATGATGTCATTGGTGTTCACCTGTTTTTCCTCCTTTTTACGGAATGATTTTGTGACACCTGCATTTCTCTGGGCAGGCACAGCTACAAATGACCACTCATAGGCATCTGTCGGCTCCTGCAAAATGCCGTGACAGAGTGCGCCTTTATAGCGTCTGCCTTTAATGTGTGAGCATTCGTGAGCCTTCATATTTTTGCCGCAGATACTGCAGGTGATTTTGCTGACGGCACAGCCGATGCTTACCTCTTTTTTGATGCCGCCGTCGATTTCATCAATAAGAGTCTTTGTTGAGTCAGTTATTACTGTGTAAGCTTTGGCTTTCAGGGCAGTGTAAACTTCACCCTTTGAGGTTTTCTTTGTTGGGTCGGACTCAATATAGCAGTGATAGATTCTCGCTGCCTGGTCCTTGGCGCGCATACTGTGGTCAGATATGCCGGTTTTACCTACAAAGAGATTTTTGAGAGTTTCGATACTCTCTTTGCTGAAACACTCGAAGTCTCTGTCGATTTCGTTGTCGCAGAGTGTAACCGTAAAGGTGTAGACTTCCTCTGTTTTAAGAGGCTTTCGTGTGTAGTTGTTGATGAGCTCTAGCTCTTTTTCAGCTGATAAGATTTCACTGTTCATCAGGGTCTGTTCCTCCTATTTCCGAGAGTATTCTCTGTGTCTGTGCGTTGTAGTAGTTGCTTTGAGCAATCTCTGAAATATCCTGCAGAGTCACGTTATCCCAGATGATGTCAAAATCGCATAAACAGCCGTTGAGACGAAGCCACATATCGCATATCTTACGTATAACGGGAGTGATTTCACGGCGGTAAAAGTCGATTTCGCTGGTGAGAATATCAGCCTGCTGATAGCTCATACGCTCCGTTGTGGACCAACTAAGACCCAAAAGAAATGGGGGTATACCCAGTTTTGCGATAATCTGCTCTAAGAGCTGTCTTACGGGAATGTTACTGTCGGGAATGGGACAGTCCGAGCCGATAGCCTTGATGTTTACGTCACCGATAGCAACAAAGTCTCTGACAGTGCCTGAGCTTTGCATGGTACGGCTCCACTCTGTGGCAACCTGCATAGCACGTTCTTTTGCGTAGGCCTTGTCAATGGCATCATTCTGAGGTTTGTAGGTTACGGCAAATCTAACATTACCGAGACGCTCCCAGTTGGTACCGACAGTGTTATAAACCTTGAGCAGTATCTCACTGACAAAGGGGAGCCCTTTGAGTATAGATGTGCCGTAGATATTGCCGGGATCAGGGTTGAGCACTGACATAAGAATAAGGGACGGATACTTTACAGGCACAAAAGTGCCGTTACCGTTATCGGCGCTTATAGTGATATCCACAGCGCTGTCACCCTGAGAAAGATTGATATCCTTAAGGTCGCTGTTAAAAAGGTGGGTGATAGTACTGCCGTCGGTAAGCATTTCGCCTACAGCTGTGCCGTAGGTCAGAAGCTGTTCGAAAAAAGTTGATACAAAGGCATCGATGCCGTTACGCGTACCGCCCACATTAACCGATGCAAGGAAGTTGTGCAGTTCTCTTTCGGTTTTTTCATCACTGCATCTTACTTTGAAAGTGCCAAGAAGTCTGACAGTTTTCATAATAGCTGCATCGATAATGGGCACAGCCTCTCGCAGTGACTTATAAAGGGCATACTCGTAACCTTTGCCGGGTACATATGAGCTGAGCAATGAAAATGGGTGAGAGCTTTTGCCGGTCTGAGGTGCAGATAATGCGTGGGTAAGCTCTGTTTGCTTTTTGTTCTTTCCTATTGCCAAAACAATCTCCTTTCTGAAGTTTTTTGTTAGTGAGGGTTATCTAGTTTGCGATAGCAAACATATCAAGTGCGAAGCATATATTGAGCCGTCAGGCATATCGAGTTGCCGCAGGCAACACATCGACTGCGCAGAGACTACAATACATCGCTGCTTCAATTTTGCTCGCCGCAGGGCATTCTTTTTGCTGGCGCGCAAAAAGAATCAAAAACGCGCTCTCGTTTCCTCACTTTGTTTTTTATCTCTCTGCTGATATGGCAAAGAAATCGTCGGGGTCTGCTTTGTCCAATGCCGTCTGTACGAAATATCGTATCTCATCCATAGCATGATCGTTTTCTTTTTTCGGTACATCTTTCCCTGCACCTGAATCCCAACGGTACAAGGAAAACTCTTTTATAGCATCTTTGCAAGCAGGGGATATGATGATTTTGCCTTGCCTGAAAGCACTTTGTACCTTGCGGATACCGCCTGTCACATCATTTTTTGCGGGTATAACCCTGAACTTACCGTGACGGCGGATACACTGAATAAATGAGGCTGCCGAAGGGTCGATGATTATAGCTTCAACCTTTTTGTCTTCGGTGAACTTAAGGAGGTGTTCGTAATACTCTTCATCAGTGAGCTGTTTACCCTCAAGGCGGGAGCTGTAATAGAATTCCCTGAACCTGTACCACACTCCACGGTGCAGACCCCACAGACCCATGGAGGTGGGATTGACAGTACCATAGTCGCAGGAAACATAACAGCTCTCGAATTCGTCTGTCGGAGGTGTGTCTATATACTTGCCTCTGGAAACTTCCGGATAGACAAGTCCGTCTGTTGCCACCCATTTACCCAAAACAAAGCGCTCGTAAAAAGCACCGCTGTAAAGGGTCTCATACCTCCTGATAATATCCGGAGACAGAGAGGGGTTATCTTTCATAAGGAAATGAAGATACAGACAGTTTTTCTCCTCAGCTCTTTTGATCCAGTTTTCATAAAACCAGTGCATAGGGTTTTCGGGATTGCAGTTAAACCAGAATTTTGAGCCGGGCAAGGAGCATCTCGCCAGAGCCTGTTCACAGAAAGAACGGGGCATAAGTGCCACTTCGTCGAGAAAGACACCTCCGAGAGTCATACCCTGAATTAAAGCAGCTGATCCTTCGTCACGTCCGCCGAAAAGATAAAACCTGTTCTTTTTGCCACTGAAGCTGATTTCTATAAGATTCTGGGACAACTTCTCATTACATACAAAACCTGAGTCCCGCAGTGCGTTTATTAAAGGGATAGCAATGTTTCGTTTGAGTGATGTAATGGTTTTACCGCAAAGAGCAAAGGAAGTGTCTTCGAAGTTGTAGAATGCCCAGGCAACAAATGATATAGACATACAGGTTGTCTTTCCGCTACGCACAGCACCATCGCATATTATGCCGTCATAATGACTGTAAGGCGATGAGGGATGCCACCAGGACATAGCTGTGAGCTGTTTCTGTGAAAAGACATCAAACTTATTTTTACTCATAGCTGTCATCTCTCAGCGCTTTTGCACCCTGCTCTATAGCCGAGTAAAGAGAACTTTCCTCAGCTTTTGCACTTATTGTGTGGGTATCCTGCAGTTTTTCAAGGGCTTTGAGTCTGTCGAAAAATTTGATTTCGATGTCTCCGCCCTTTTTTCTTTTTATCTCGGATATGTTGAAAAGATCCATCTTTTCGATTTCCTCACGTGATACCTCATCGCTGAACAGAAGGCTAACCGCATCGCTGATGCAACCGAAAGCAAGTCGCTGATACCCGATAGCTATATCATTTTGTGTGGTCTCCCGTTGCTTATCAATACGTGCGATTTCCTGAGCAATGTCTGTTCTTCTGAGTAATCTGAGGGCGGATCTTTCCGGGAACATATATCCGGATTTCACTGCGGATTCCCTACCGTTACGGCCGACAGAGTAGTAGGTGCAGAATAATTTTTCTTTTGATGTTAACTCTTTTATGGCGAGTCTCCTTTCTTTTGAAATGTAAATTATGATTTATGAACGCGGGGATCACAGGGGCTAACTTTTAACGTCAACCCGCCCGGCAAGTCAATTCATAATTCCTCATTTGTAATTAATGTGAACACCTCCTATTAATAGGGCCGACAAGTATCTTTTGTGCGTTTTTTGTGCACAAAAGCATTGAAAATTGCAAAAAAATTTTTTGAATTACATTTTTGGAGTCTAAAATTATATAAATAATGAATTTTTTGTGAAATGAATATTGACAAACAATAAAAACCGTTATATAATTAATACAAGCTAGGGGAATGCCTCAAGCTAATTTATGAAGGAGGAACATTATAATGGTAGAATTCCTTAAAGAATATTGGGATGAGATCGTAGCATTCGTAGATAAAATCTATGCTGCAATCAAGGCTTACATCCTCGGTACAGAAGCTGAATAATTCGGTTGTTCTGTTTTTTGAACTTAATATTTAAAATAAGAGGCCACCCTTTGAGGGTGGCTTTTTACATATGCGGATAGTGTGTGTTGGGTAATAATGAATATTTTTTTAATTAACTATTGACATTGTATAAATTGAGATATATAATATAGATAAACAAAGGGAAGTATCCCTGAAGTTAATTTTTAAAGGAGGATAATATAATGGAGTGGATTATGGCAAACTGGGCTGCTATTTGTGCTTTCTTCGAGAAGCTCTATGAAATCGTTAAGGATATCATTGAAAACTAATATCTGATAACATACAGTTTTTAAATTAAAAATCCGGGGAGTCACCGACAGGTGGCTTCTTGTGTTTTTTACGGGAGAAAAAGCATCTTACATAGCTTCACTTTAACGCGTTACCAAAAAAATGATTTTTTTACAAAAAACTATTGCATATTTATTCAAGGTGTGATATAATCCAACACAAATTAAATAAATCCCGTTGAAACTTTAAGAATTGCTAAGCGAGACTGAAAGTGAAGGGGACTCTGGAGAATCTCTTAAGTGAGTGCCGAAGGTGCAAGGGTAAAACCGAATCTCTCAGGCAAAAGGATAGAGTATAAATTTATAACCTTAAGTGAGGGGTTATAATCTGCAATTATTTTGCATAGTTATCTTCAGAGTTGCTATATAGGCGACTCTTTTATTTTTTTACTTTACTCCGAGCTATCTGATTTTCCGACAAAATAATTTTAAGGAGGGTACGTATATGGATATGTTATTATCAGTCGTACAAAAAATCAATTTTTATCTTTCAGACTACATTCTCATCGCCTTGCTCGTTGGTACAGGTCTCTTCTTTACCATCAGAACACGCTTTGTACAGGTGCGTTGTTTCGGTGAAGGCATGAAGCTTGTATTCGGCGGCATGTTCTCCAAGAACAAGAATCAGAGCGGTATCAGCTCATTCCAGGCTCTTGCAACTGCTATTGCAGCTCAGGTCGGTACCGGTAACATCGTTGGTGCTTGTGGTGCCATCCTTGTTGGTGGTCCCGGTGCTATCTTCTGGATGTGGATTATCGCATTCTTCGGTATGGCTACAATTTACGCCGAGGCAGTACTCGCTCAGGAAACAAGAGAAGTACAGGCTGACGGCACAGTAGTGGGCGGTCCCATCTTCTATATCAAAAAAGCTTTCCCCGGCAAGTTCGGTAAGGCGATTGCAATATTCTTCTCAATTGCTACATTCCTTGCTCTCGGCTTTATGGGTGCTATGGTACAGTCAAACTCAATCAGTGCATCATGCTACACAGCTTTCGGCATTCCCAACTGGGTTGTAGGTGTTATTGTTGCAGCTGCATCAGCTCTTATCTTCCTCGGCGGTGTTAAGAGAATAGCTTCGGTTACAGAAAAACTTGTACCTATTATGGCTTTGCTCTATCTCATCGGTGGTGTTATCATCCTCGTAATGAGAGCTAAGTATCTCCCCGAAACATTCGGTATGATCTTCAAGTATGCATTCAGACCTGACGCTCTTATCGGCGGCGG
>JAZTWC010000069.1:0-101150 GCA_045635665.1 Acutalibacteraceae bacterium | reverse complement strand
AAATCTGATTATTGTCAATTCGAATCTGACTTCCTCGGCGGGTAGAAAGTTGTCAACTTTGCATTTTATCCCGCGATTCCGAATTCCGAATTCATAATTCCGAATTCGCTTTATTCGCTCTTTTTGCCCTTCTTAGTCGCAACTGCCTTATATCCGCAGTTTTCATTAAGACAGCTGAGCACTGAGCCCTTGCCCTTAAAGAGAGATTTGCCACACTTGGGACATTTCTCATTTGTAGGCTTATCCCATGTCATAAAGTTACATTCGGGCCACTTATCACAGCCGAAGAATGTATAACCTCTCTTTGACTTTTTGGAGATAACCTTGCCGCCACATACGGGACAAGTTGCATCTGTCTCAACAACAAAAGGCTTAGTTGTCTTACACTCGGGGTAAGCGGGACAAGCAAGGAATTTGCCGAATCTACCCACTTTTACCACCATCATTTTACCGCACTTTTCGCAAGGGATATCTGTGATATCTTCTTTGAGCTGAATTTTCACGCCCTGCATATCGTCTTTAACCTTCTGAAGGTTAGCTTCAAAGTCATCATAGAATGTGTGAAGCATCTTGATGTAATCTTCTTCACCCTCACCGACAGCGTCAAGATTGCTTTCCATCTGAGCTGTAAACTTGACATTAACGATATTCTTGAACTTCTCCTTAAGGAGATTTACTATCGCTTCACCAAGCTCTGTGGGAATAAGCTGTTTTGACTTACGCTCAACATATTCGCGTTTGACTATAGTTGAAATAATTGTCGCATAGGTACTCGGTCTGCCTACACCGTTTTCTTCGAGCGTCTTGATAAGTGACTCTTCGGTATATCTTGCGGGAGGCTGAGTAAAATGCTGCTGCTTGATAAGGTCTTTGAACTTGAGAGCACCGTCTTTGCTGATACCGTCGGGAAGCTTTGAGTTTTCGTCTTCCTCGATATTGTAAAGTGCAGTGAAGCCGTCAAACTTTACTGTGTATCCGCTTGCAGTGAAGAGACAGTATCTGTCATCGCTTTCGCCTTTGTTTTTGCTCTTGACTTCGATTTTTGTTGTGTTGTGTACGCATGAAGCCATAAGTGAAGCCACAAATCTCTTCCAGATGAGAGAGTAAAGCTTATACTGCTCTGCTGTGAGACTTGCCTTGATGCTCTCGGGTGTGATTGAAACATCTGAGGGTCTGATAGCTTCATGACCATCCTGAGCGTTGCTTCTCGACTTATAGTATCTCGGTTTTTCGGGGATGTACTTATCACCGTAGTTAGCTCTGATAAATGCATCTGTAGCCTGTCTTGCTTCTTCTGAGATACGAAGTGAGTCAGTTCTCATATATGTGATAAGACCGGTCATGCCGTATCCGGGGATGTTGATACCTTCATAGAGCTCCTGAGCAATTTTCATAGCTCTTTCAGGTCGTATGCCGAGCTTTCTTGAAGCGTCCTGCTGAAGTGTTGATGTGATAAACGGAGGTGCAGGATTCTTCTTTCTTGTGCCGTTTTTAAGTGAGCTGATATAGTACTCGGCACCCTCGAGTCTCTTGATGATAGCATCAGTCTCTGCCTCGTTTTTAAGTTCAATCTTGCCTGTCTCGTCACCGTAAAATGATGCTGAGAGCACCTTTCTGCCGGGGAGAGTAAACTTGCCGTCAAGTGACCAGTACTCTTCGGGATTGAAGGCTCTGATTTCGTTTTCTCTGTCAACAATCATTCTTACAGCTACAGACTGTACACGGCCCGCTGAGAGACCTCTTCTGATTTTCTGTGATACAAAGGGGCTGAGCTTATAGCCTACAAGTCTGTCGAGGATACGTCTTGCCTGCTGAGCATTTACAAGATCAATATCAACCTTTCTCGGACTTGCCATACCGTTTTTAACACCTGTCTTTGTAATCTCGTTGAATGTGACTCTGTTTGCTTCATTCAGGTCAAGACCTAAAATTTCTGCTAAGTGCCATGATATTGCTTCTCCCTCGCGGTCAGGGTCAGTTGCGAGATAAACTTTGTCGCTGTCTTTGACAGCTTCTTTAAGCTCTTTAACAAGTGATTCCTTGCCTTTGACAATGCTGTATTTGGGTTCAAAATCTTTTTTGACATCAACGCTGAGCCTTGCAGCAGGAAGGTCTCTTACGTGACCCTTTGATGCCATAATTACATATGAGGAGCCAAGATAATTCTTAAGGGTTTTTGCCTTGGAAGGCGACTCCACGATTACTAAATTTGCCATATATATTCACCTTTTCATAAAATTTCCAAACTTATCTGATACGGTAACAGCCGGGGGCATAAGCCTCAGCAAAGCCTGATATCTCAAGCTCAGTCAATGCACCAAGTATCTGTCTCACTTCAAGCTGAGCTTTTCTCTTGATATCATCAAGTTCATTTATACCGTCGGACATTATATTATACACTATCTCTGCGTTTTTAGAAATACCTGCAGGAAGATTTTTTATAACATTTTCAGATTTTTCCTGAATTTTTTCCTCGTTCTTGTTTTCTTCATGTTTTATTTTCTTTATGTTTCTTGGTTTTTTCTTTTGATTTTTACCTTCTTGAGACTTCTCGTATATATGCTCAAAAGCCTTACCGGTCTTTTCGGCGGGGATTTCTTTGCTGCTTTCCATAAAGCCTAAGCGGACCAACACATTCTCACCCGAGAAAATGGGCGTTGCGCCTTCGTTTATGAGTTGGTTTGAGCCAGCAAAGTTACCGCTGTCTATATCACCAGGGAGTACAAACAGCTCTCTATTTTGCGTTTTAGCGTGATTTGCCGTGTTAAAGGTACCGCTTCTGTCCGCAGCTTCGATGATAACAACAGCCTTAGACATACCTGAAATGATTCTGTTTCTATCCGGAAATGAAGCAAGAGTTACAGCACTGAAGGGTGCATACTCACTGATGCAAGCACCTTGCATTGTGACGCTCTTTCTAAGATCTGCATTTTCTTTCAGATAGTCATAGCCGTGACCGCACCCCATTACAAGAACCGTCTTACCGCCGTGACCAATAGCTGTCTTGTGAGCTATACTGTCGATACCGAGTGCTCCGCCGCTGACTATAAGAGCACCATTCTCGCTGAGGGTGCCGACTATATTTTTCGCTGCATTCTCACCGTATACACAAGGTATTCTGCTACCGATAACAGCGATTGACTTGTCATTGTTAAGACAGGTGTAATCGCCTCTGACAAAAAGTACAAGAGGATAATTTTCAATATCAAGCAGACTTTTCGGATAGTAGTCACTGTCGGGTGTGATTATGTGAAGAGCGTGTTTGTCACAGAAATCAACAGTCTCGCTAAAATCCTGAGGAGATTTCAGTGTACAGCGGGCACCAGCGCCTTTCTTGTGTACACTCTGAAAATAGATTTCCCACTCTTCTTCACCGCAGTTGTAAAAATTCTCGGCTGTGCCGTATACCTCAAGAAGAGCCTTTGTATCGCCTGCGGGTTTTATAACATACTGAAGCCACAGCCAGTAAAGTCTTTTGTCCATAATATACCTCAGCGCATCATTTCCCACATTGTTATTGCTGCCGCCATAGAAGCGTTGAGCGATTCAGCTCTGCCAAGCATTGGGATTGTGACCTTCTGACAAAGCTCAAAAACTTCATCGCTGACACCATTCGCCTCGTTGCCGATAACAGATATCACTCCCCCGTTCATATCACAGAGAGTAATTTTTTCCGCTGTATCATCAGGAGTAGTAGCATAAAGCTTCATACCGTTTTCACCTAAACAGCTGAGAGTTTCAGCAAGGTTTTCGCATCTGAACACGGGCAGACGAAGCAGCGAACCCATTGCAGCTCTCTGAGCCTTGGGAGAATAGATGTCACATCCGCCCTCGGCGATAACACCGCTGATACCGAGAGCCTCGGCAGTACGGCAGACGGCTCCGAGATTAGCAGGGTCCTGTATATTTTCGAGAGCTATGTACTTGCCACTAAAATTAATCTCTGATATATCAGCATCCTCTTTCATTCTGCAAAGGCAGAAAAAGCCCTGAGATGTCTGAGTGAGAGCAAGTTTATTTTCCACCAGGTCAGATATAACAAATGAGCTGTTTGATCTTTCTGCAATAAAATCGGCATCCTCCCTGAACTTTTCATAAGCTCTCTGACTTACAAAAAAGCTCTCTATTTGGTACCCGGTAACTGCAGCATCGCGGCAAAGTCTGAGACCTTCCAAAAAGAACATGCCGGTCTGGCGTCTTGTCTTTGCTGAAGAAGCGATTTTCACCGCTGATTTTATTCTTTCGTTGCTTACGGAATCTATCGAAATCATAGTCTTTCCTTTCTGTAACACATCATTAAATTCAACAAAATTTATTTGATTTAATCATATGTCACAAGTTAAATATTAGCTTAAAAACCTGAAAATAAGCTGTGACTTATACCTCTTTAAAAACACAAATACGCCCGAGAAAAAAATCTCGGACGTAAATTTTAAATTAAAGAGCAGCCTTTGCCTTCTCTGTGAGAGCTGTGAATGCTGCGGGGTCTGCGATAGCGATTTCTGAGAGCATCTTTCTGTTGAGATTGATGTCAGCCTTCTTGAGACCGTTCATGAATGTTGAGTAGTTCATGCCGTTAGCTTTGCAAGCAGCTGAGATTCTTGTGATCCAAAGACGACGGAAATCTCTCTTCTTCTGCTTTCTGCCGATATATGCATAGTTACCTGACTTCATAACAGCCTGCTTAGCTGTCTTGAAGAGGCTGTGCTTTGAGCCATAGTAGCCTTTAGCGAGCTTTAATACTTTATTTCTTCTCTTGCGAGTCATCATTGCGCCTTTAATACGAGCCATGATTAAATACCTCCGTTGTTATTAAATTGATTTAGATGGTGATATTATTTGTAAGGGATAAGACGCTTGATCTGCTTCTCGTTTGTCTTATCAGCAACAGTTGTCTGACGAAGACCTCTCTTACGCTTTGTGTTTTTCTTAGTAAGGATGTGTGACTTGTTTGCATGGTAGCGGATGGGCTTACCGTTCTTTGAGAGCTTAAAACGTTTCTTTGCACCGCTGTGTGTTTTAATTTTAGGCATTGTAAATTCCTCCTATTACTTTTTAGGCTTTGGAGCCAAGAACATCATCATTGATTTACCTTCGAGTTTTGCAGCTTTTTCAACTACACAGAACTCACCGCAAGCATCGGCGAAGTCTTTCATTGTAACAAGACCATTTTCTGTATGAGCCATTTCACGGCCTCTGAATCTGATTGAAACCTTAACTTTGTTACCGCTTGTAAGCAAGCGTGTAGCGTGGTTAACCTTTGTTTCAAAGTCGTGAGTGTCGATACCGAGTGAAAGGCGGATTTCTTTGATTTCAACAACATGCTGATTTTTCTTTGCTTCCTTTTCGCGCTTTGTCTGTTCAAAACGGTACTTGCCGTAGTCCATAATTTTGCATACGGGAGGAACGGCGTGAGGAGCGATCTTTACGAGATCCAGATCTTTTTCTTCGGCAATCTTTAAAGCTTCATCCGCTGACATAATACCAAGTACTTCACCATCACCCATGATTACTCGGAGTTCCTTGTCGCGAATTTCCTCATTGATTTGCATTTCTTTGATAGCGATGTTCATACACCTCCAAAATATTGCGTGGCTTTTCGCCATAAAAATCAAAGCGTGAACGCAGTAACGTTCACGCACCAATACACTAAGAATTTAGTCTATTGACCTTACCGGAACCTTATCCGCAAGGTGAGAACGCATAGCTGCTCTGCTTTGTTGTGCAGATATATTATCACATAGGCACCTTTTTGTCAATAGTTTTATGTAAATATTTTTTAAAAAATTTGTATGTTTATGTATTGCAATTTTCACTTAATTTTTGGTATAATATGGTCGCAGAGAAATTTTACTGTAAATAAATAAAGGAGGAATGGATAATGTTTACAATTCTTTTCGTAGGCGTTTCAACTATCATCAACCTTGCTCTTTTAAAAGGCTTCGGTAAGGCTATCCTTCACATTCTTTTCTGATCCGACTTCAAAACACATAACAACCAAATGACGCAGAGATTGATTCTCTGCGTCATTATTTTATGCATCATTTCTTATAAGGTCTTCGAAGGTCTCGCGTTTTACTGCAACATAATCTGTACCACCACTGAGCATCACAACTGCAGGTCTGGGCACACGGTTGTAGTTTGAAGCCATAGAGTAGTTATAAGCGCCAGTTGTGCACACGGCTATAATATCACCACGTACAGGCTTTGGCATAACAACATCAGGCTGGATAATATCACCGCTTTCGCAGCATCTGCCGGCAACATCAGCCTTGAAGTTACACTCCTCATCCATACGATTAGCAAGAAGTACAGTGTACTTAGAGCCGTAAAGAGCATAACGGGGGTTATCTGTCATGCCGCCATCGATGGAAACATAATTCTTGTAGCCGGTGATTTCTTTGATTGTGCCTACACTGTAAAGGGTCATGCCTGCGTCCGCCGCGATACTTCTGCCGGGCTCCATAAGAATCTTTGGCATAGGAATACAGAGCTTTTCAGAAATATCTTTGATATGGTCAGCGAGAGTCTTTATGTTAGTGTCAATGTCAAGGTACGGGTCGGTCTCTACATATCTTACACCAAAGCCACCGCCCATATTGAGTATCTCTGCCTTAACATCATACTTATGGTACATATCAGCAAAGAACTTGAGCATAATAGTTGCCGCATCTAAATAAACGTTGCCCTCTTCATTGAAAACCTGAGAGCCTACGTGACAGTGGTAACCAACAATCTGAATGTTAGCGAAGTCTTTAGCTTCCTTTACAAAAGCCTCAGCCTGCATAGTTTCTATAGCTATACCGAACTTTGAGTCAACCTTACCTGTTGCAACTGCAGCATAAGTATGGGGGTCGATACCCGGAGTAAGTCTGAGAATAACCTTCTGTACGATACCTCTTTCACCTGCGAAAGCATTGATTGCCTGCAGCTCGCACATATTGTCAACCATAAAGTGACCTACACCGCTATCCATAGCGAAGTTTATATCAAAATCAGTTTTGTTGTTGCCGTGGAAGAAAGACTTTTCCATAGGGAAACCGGCTTTGACAGCCGTTGCAATTTCACCTGAGGATACAAGGTCAATGCCCATATCTTCCTCTTTCATAATTTCATACATTCTCTTAAAGCAAGCCGCCTTACTTGCATATACGGGCAGACTGTCTTTGCCGAAATATTCAGCCATAGCCTTTTTGTATACACGGCAGTTGTGACGGATTCTGTCCTCATCCATAAGATAAAGAGGTGTGCCGTATTTTTCTGCGAGTTCGGTTACATCTCTGCCCGCAAAGGTCAGATGTGTACCCTGAACATTAATATTTTCACAAACCATAATATCATTCTTCTCTTTCATTTATTAAAGCATATGTGCTAAAAGTTCTTCTCTGTTCTGAGCTGAGAGGTCAGCAGGTGCTATATCAAAGACACTCTTACATCCAAAGTCGCCTCTCTGTGCAAGTCTATATACAGCTCTTGCATAAGCTGCGAGTACACTACCGGTAAACTCAGGGTTTGAGTCAAGAGTAAGCTTATACTCAATTACCTGATTGTGGCAATCATCTTTACCTGTCTTACCTGTGCGTATAACACTGCCACCGTGAGGAAGCGCGCTGTGTTTTTCTCTCATTTCTTCCATTGTAATGAAAGTTACTGTTGTGTCATAGGGAGCAAAGTATGCGGGCATATTGACGATCTCGTTGGTAATACGCTCTTTATCAGCGCCGTCTTCAACTACAACATAACAATCTCTCTTGTGCTTTTCTCTTGCTGTAAGCTCGGGAGTCTCGCCGTTTCTGATGCGGTTCATTGCATCTTCTACAGGTACAGTGTACTGTCTTGCGTCAACAACACCCTCTATACGACGTATGGCGTCGCTGTGCCCTTGAGATACGCCCTTACCCCAGAAAGTATAGTCGTTACCGTCGGGAAGCACCGCAGTAGCGTAGAGCCTGTTAAGTGAGAACATACCCGGATCCCAACCACAGGAAATGAGAGCTGTTTTTTTACCCTCTGTAGCCTTGGCATCAACATTTGCAAAATGCTGAGGAATACTTGAGTGATTATCGTATGAGTCGATAACATTGAAATGCTCAGCAAGTGCAGGTGTCATTTCGGGCAGATCTGTAGCACTGCCGCCGCAGATAATCATAACATCTATCTTGTCTTTCCAATCCATAATATCATTGGTTGATACTACAGGTACATTTTCACTTTCGATTTTAAGTGAGTCAGGGTTTCTTCTTGTAAAAACAGCAACAAGTTTCATATCAGGGTTTCTTTTAACTGCATCTTCCACTCCCCTGCCGAGATTACCATAACCATAAATACCGATATTCATATATACAACTCCTTAACATTAGGGTATATTTTCAAAAATAATAATTGATTATAACATTTCTTCTTTTTTAATGCAACTGATAGAATAAAAAAACTCAAAAAATTTCACCTTGCTTGCTGTACAAGTTGTCTTTTATAGAATAATATGCAAATTCAATATAAATTTCAGCAAATTCTGTTGCTTATAACAACATTTTAATAAAATATGAATTTTTTCTTGACTAAATGTTTCCTGTGTGGTAAAATCAGCAAGTAAACAACTTACATAGTATTTACAATATAATTAACGGAGGTTAATACAATGAAAAAGTTACTCAAAAGTTCATTGGCAGTAATACTCATTCTTACACTTGTTTCAAGTTTCTCAATGGTAATGGCTGCCGAAACAGAAAAACAGTATTTTGACTATGGTTCATACGTACTCCTTGGTGACAGCATCGCTTGCGGTTGGAGTGACATCGAAGAAAGAGACACAAGCTTCACTCGTGTTGAAGGCTCATACGGTGCTTTCCTTGCCGATGACCTTGGCATCGCTCCCGAAAACTTCCACCCCAGAGCTTGTATCGGTTTCAGAACTCTTGAAATGCGTTATATGTTCGAAGATGATTACGAAGGCGATCGTTTCATGTTCTATTCAATCGATCAGGACAGAGTTGACAGAGAAATCCCCGCAATCCGCAAGGAAGTTGCAGAAGCAGGCATTATTACTCTTAATGTTGGCGGTAACGACTGGGGTTCATATGTAGGTTGGCACATTTACGAAGAAATGGATAAGTTTGCTGCAGCTAACAAAGAGTTCCTCGATCAGGCTAAGGCTTATCTCGAAACAAACGGCACTGACGCTGAAACAGTTCAGGCTCTTATCGATATCGCTTCACTTACAGGTTCACTTCCTAAGCTTGTTGAGATTCTCCCCAACGCTCTTAAAGAAGGTTTTGAGCGTTTCGTAGCAAACTGGGAAATCGTTATCCAGGATATCTACGCTCTCAACCCTGATGTAACACTTATTGTTATCGGTATGTTTGATACAGCTCTTCAGGATGAATCAATGAAGAAAGAAAATGCTCTCGGCATTGACACTCAGGCTATCACAGAAAAAATCAAGGTTGGTCAGGCTATAGTTGACTACGCTAACAAACCTATGAAAGATAACGCTGAAAAATACGGCTATACCTTTATCGATCCCATTGGTACAAAATGTGAAAAGCAGCATCCCAGCAGAGCAGGCCACAGACACATTGCAGACCTTATTCTTGCTTCTCTTCCCGATGCATCATTCCCCTATACTGATGTAAATGTTAAGTCACCTGACTACAAAGTTATCGAGACAATGTATCAGAAGCAGATTATGACAGGTATAACCGAAACAACATTTGCTCCTGACGCAGTTCTTTCAAAGGCTGACCTCAGCAGTGCTCTCAATAAGATTGCAGGTGTCAATGATATCGCCGGCACAGAGGGCAATGTAAAGAGAATGGATATTGCAAAGGCTGTCTGGAATACAGCCTTCACCAGTGCAACAACCACAATGCAGCGTTTCAAGACAATGATTTATGTATTCACCTTCCTTATCAATGACGGTAAATTCGACTTTACTGCAGATATCACAAGAGGCCAGGGTGCTTCAATCCTCTACGATTACATCAATCTGTAATCTTTAATATTAAATGTACAATCCCCCCGAATCCACGATGGATTCGGGGGGATAACTTTTTTGTGAAGCTTATTTAACTTTATAGATGTTTACTTCATAAGGTCTGAGCGTTGCAGTGGGAGCAGCATAGCTTGAAAGTACGCACTCACCCTCAGCAGCTCTGGGCCTTGAGAACTGATTTTCTGTCAGATTCATCTCGATATAGAACTTACCATCAGCACTCTCTCTGTAAAGACAATAGGTCTTATCGTCAGTTTTAAGGGGCTGGAAGTCGCCGTATACAAGAGTTGACTTATACTCCTTACGAAGAGCCATAAGTGCCTTATAGAAGCTGTATGGACTTGCAGGGTCTTTTTCCTGAGCTGCAGCATTACACTCTTTATAGTCACCATTAAGTCTTATCCAGGGTGTGCCGGTTGTGAAACCTGCATTTTCGCTGTCATTCCAAGGAATAGGTGTTCTTGAGTTGTCACGGCTACCTGCAAGGATTGTTGCCCAGGCTTCTTTCTGTGATTTGCCTTTTTCGAGAAGCTCCGCATATTTGTTGATAGACTCAACGTCACGCATTTCTGAAATATCGTTGAAAGCACAGTTCATCATACCGAGCTCTTCACCCTGGAAGATGTAGGGTGTACCACGACCGGTGAGAAGAAGAGCACCGATAACCTTTGATACAGCATTTCTGTATTTAGGATCGGGATTAACCTTTGAAACCATACGGGGGTTATCGTGGTTTTCGATAACAAGTGCAGGCCATGATGAACCCTTAAGCTCTGTCTGGAAGTCGATGAAGTGATTTCTGAGATATTTGAGGTCATATCTGTAATCGTCCCATCTCTGTTTGCCGGGAATTTCAAGCTGATCGAAAAGGAATGTCTGTCTGATTTCTTCTCTTGAATCGTCAACAAGGTACTTAGCCATCTCAACACCGATACCACCTGTTTCACCGACGCAGAATGACTCAGGGTACTTTTTGAATGAGTTTTCGTTAAGCTCGTGGAGGTACTCGTGAAGTCTTGGACCCCAGAAGTAGTGTTCGCCACCGTAACCGATGAACTCACCTACGAGAGGGTTACCTTCGGGCAGACCCTCAACCTTTGAGATAAGGTTGATAACGTCCATACGGAAGCCGTCTACACCCTTTTCAAGCCACCAACATACCATCTCGGCAACTTCGGCTCTCATTTCGGGATTTTCCCAGTTAAGGTCCATCTGCTTCTTTGAGAAAATGTGAAGTGCCCACTCATCAAGTTCGGGATAATAATTCCAAGCTGAACCCGAGAATACTGATGACCAGTTGTTGGGAGGCACACCGGGAACCTTACCCTTGCGGAACATATAGTAGTTCTTGTACTTTTCGTCACCTGCAAGAGCCTTCTGGAACCATTCGTGCTCGTCTGAGGTATGGTTAACAACAAGGTCCATAACAAGCTTCATACCGCGCTTATGTATCTCTTCAAGCATCTGATCAAAGTCAGCCATTGTACCAAACTCAGTCATAATTGCCTTATAGTCGCGGATATCATAACCCATATCATCATTTGGTGAATCATAGATGGGGCTGAGCCAGAGTACGTCAACGCCTAACTCTTTAAGATAGTCGAGCTTTGAAATAATACCCTGAAGGTCACCGATACCGTCACCGTCACTGTCCATAAATGAACGGGGGTAAATCTGATAAATAACTGATTCTTTCCACCACTTGGGGTCAACCTCGTCTTTGGTGATAACCTTTTCAGGGGTATAGGAAAGCAGATTGCAAAGATGCTCGATAGTCTCAAGAGGCATCTTGTCGCCTAAAATCTTGGGAATCATCTTAAGTTTCATCATACCTGTCAGAGGGTTATGAATAACTTTGTCGGGTATACCTGTATGGTAAGCTACCATTTTGATAAGGTCATTACCAACGGGAGTTGCCATAACTTCTTTCAGAGTACTGTTGGGAGTAATCTTCTTCATAAGTGTCTTCCTTTCAAATTTATTATTAACCTAATCATTGTAGCACATTTCAAAGACTTTATCAATCTATAAACAAAAAGAAATCGGCAACTTTTGTAAGTTGCCGATTATATGTGTCAATTATAGCTGTTTACAACATCAAAAAGTTTAAAGTAGAAATCTTCCATAGTTGTAGGAAAGTCATATATACCACAAAAATCAAAGTGATCCATACCAAAGATAGGCTGAGTGTAATACCATATACCTTTTTTCAGCTTTTCTCCCATAGTTAAAGCCTCTTCTAAACTCTCAGCTGAATCTTTGTCTGTCTCAGGGCACTTTGATGAGGCAACGGGAATAACACCGTCGTGTTTAGCCCAATCACCTACCAGCTTTATTCCGTCAATTTCCAGACCTTCCATAGCGTAGAGTACGAGTGAAGTTGGTTTAAACAGCCAGTTTGTATTACCGACAATATTCTGTTTTCCGGTTTTTTCGTTGGTAACGGTTGAGTAAGTGCCTAAGGAATAATAATATGTATCGGGGGACATTTTTATCATTTCATTAAGTTCTTTTGCACCTCTCAGCGTCATATCGTATCCACAATTATCGTTAGCCTTATAGAAATTATAAACTCTTGGCAAATTGAAAGAAACTCTCTTTTCACCTTGCTTAGGAGTCATACCGAAGTGACCAAGCTGAAGCGAAACAGGGCCGATGTAGTTACCGAAGGTACAGCCAATGAAATGGAATATGCTGACAAGAAGCATCATAGGCACCTTGGTATCAACAAGAGCATTAGCCAACGGGGTACCGTTATGAGGTGCAGACAGAGTTATGCAGGCGTTTATGGAGTTGTAACCACCTTTGAAAAGCTCGCTTGTGTCATCACCCGTAGCCTTTATCTCAGCTTCATTACCGAAAGCAAGAAGGGAAGTGAGAAGTCTCGCCACCTCTGTGCCGAAAGAATATCCGAGCAAGTTGATTTTATCTTTAAGATTCCATGCCTCGCCCATAAGAGCTTTGCCCTCATAAGAAAAGCCGTAACGGTCGTGATTATGTTTTTCGGAATGAGCCTTACCATAATCCACTACAGTGCCCGTAAGAGCGGCATAAACCTCACAGGTTCTGTCCCAGGCGCTGTTAAATGGACCGGGGTTTGCAGCATAAGCTTCTATACCTGCAAGATTGAGAATATTAATCAGATTATCATACTGACCTATGGTAAAACCGCCACCCCAATAGGGAAATTTATCATAACCGGGATAATCAGTACCCCATCCCACCATACCGGGGATGAAAACATAAGGATAACCGGATGTATTATCAGTGTCATCAGCGGCAAAACAAGGCACAGTAAAACTGAAAAGCATAAATACGCACAAAAGAATAGAAATCAGTCTTTTCATATAACCTCACCTCGCAATAATTATTAATTACATTTTACCATTTTCAGACTTTAATATCAATAATGTGACTTTGTAAACAATATCATAAGTTTTGTTGAACTAAATGTAAAATCGACAACAGACATATGTAATCTATTGCTGATAATTTGTTTTTTCACCATAAAAGAGGAATCCCCAACGCAAAATCAATTTTGCGAATATATGTAAGCCTGGGTGAATCAAAGAAGTTTTCAGTTTTGTTAGCATGATACACCATATAGGTCTCACCATTATCTCTGTGTATAAAGCTACAGTGACCTGCCGAGTAAATGTCTTTCCAGGGTTTGTGATAGCTTACGGGTATAGGTGATTTTTCCCAGCTTTTTTTGTCCATAACATCGTCATCCCTGAGAGTCAGCATACCCATACAGTAACCGCCTGAACTGTAACCGCTGGCAGAATAAACAATAAATATATTATCTTCATTATAAAGTACCGCCGGGCCTTCGTTGACTTTCCAGCCTTTCTTCTCCCAGGACTTAGTCGGCTCTGAAATCTTCGCAGCTATATCTTTACCTTTGCTGTCTTTTTTAATAGTATATGGATTTTCCATTTCGCAGATGTATAAGCTCTGATACATATCTTTCATATATGCCGAGCATACAAAATAGAGCTTGTCGTCTTTTTGAAGATAGGTACCGTCAATATTGCTAAGGCCGTCGGGAGCTATTATACCCTTGAACTCATACTCACCGAAAATATCTTCTGTCTTGCTCTCAAGGATAAAACTGTATCTGTAGGCATCGTCATGCTCTTTCTTCTTACCTATAGCCTTGGGCATCTTGCCTGCGGGAACAGCATCTCTTTTAAATTTAGCAGTAGCTACAATATACCACTTGTCACCGAATTTATGTATCTCCGGAGCCCATATATCACCATCTGTACCATGCTCCCCTGCCCAGAAGATTGTTTTCTGTCGGGTAACGTCTATGCTGTCAAACTTTTCAAGCTGAAAGATATCTACACCGCCACCTGTTGTGAAAGTGTAGTAACAACCGCTTTCATCTTCAATTATATAGGGGTCACCACCGTTGATTTTGTCGATAGGCTCATCATAAGGTGAAGCAATAAGTCCCACAAAAGTCAGCGCTGCCATAATGATTGTTGTCAGTGATTTGATAATAACATTCATAAATTTTCCTCCTGTCTGTATTATAAACCTAATATATCACAAGATTATATTTTTTTCAATAATAAAATTAAATCCTCCGACTGTTTCAAAGCCGAAGGATGTCTGTGTTATTTTTTTGATGCACTTTTTGAAAGGTAAAGCACACCGCCGAGAGTTATGAAGACTATAGGCAACAAATACAAATAAGAGAATATGTTGGTGAAATCACCTGTTGCACCGAAAAGTGTCCAGAGGATGCTTATTATAAATAAGCCTACATTTGATGCAAAGAAGTACTGACCGAAAGGCAGATTCATAGCACCTAAAACAAGACTGTTAAGGTCAGAGGGAAGAAGGCAGGCAACCTTACCTACAAAAACCACACCAAAAACATTATCACCTGTGAAGCTGTCGAATTTTTCTATAGCCTTAAATCGTTTCTTGAGACTTTCAACAGCCTCCATACCCATAAACTTTCCGAGATAATATGGTAGGAAGAGACTGAGAACCGTACCAACAATATTGACGGTCATAGCCACCCAGAAGTTATCGAACAAAATGCCTGAGAGAGTGTATAAAATCACGGGAGATATTACAAGGGCAAAGGATTTGATAATGTGAAAGCCTATAAGCATAAGAGCTATGGTCAACGTGCTACCCGTAAAGTACTGAGCAAGGTTGTCGATATTCTTTAAGGATATATCATTCTTGATTACAAACACGATACACAGCACCACTACAACAGCCGTAAAAATTACAGGTACTATCTGCAAAGCTTTCATCATTGCGCCGTGAAGCTTGGATTTATTGTTTTCATGTGTCAATGTAATAGCCTCCTTATCAGTTAAATTAACCTTAACATTATATACTTTTAATCCATAATTGTCAATAAAAATATCAGCTTCCCGCATCTATAAGACACAGGAAGCTGAATCTGATATTAATCTTCAACCATATTTTTAATTTTTTCAGGTATGGGTAAATCACTGAAGCCATAGAATTTTCTTGCATTTTCACCAAGGAAAAGCTTTTTGTTTTCCTCTGATATTTTGTCAGTTTTTTCGATAAAATCAAGGCTCATCTTATAGGTGATAGCTGTCATGGTACGGGGGTAGTCACTGCCCCACATAAGCTTATTATAGCCTACAAGCTCAGCTGACTCGTTGATAGCATCAACAGCTGAAGGATAAGGATAAAACTCCAAGTTAAACAGCCAGGTGATACCCCCACTCTCAATGAAAACATTTTCATGACTTGCAAGTTTTATCTGCTCGAGCCAGCCCTCCCTTGTCACCATACCAAAGTGGCCGATAGCAATTCTGAGACCCGGGAATTTAGCAATAATCTCTTCCATCATAGAGCATTGCTCGTCGCCGTCTGCAAGGTCAATGGAGATAAACTTGCCGTATTTGTCAGCAAGTTCAAAAGGATAAAGATGGTTCAGGAGATTTTTGTCAGCAAGTCTTCCTGCACAGATTTTGATGCCGTCAAAATCTGAAATATCTCCCATTTCCTTTTCTTCATAGAGAGCACAGACTTTTATTCTGTCAGGGTACTTGGCCTTAGCTTCTAGGAGATAGCTATCCTGATTGCCGTCGATATATTCCTGAGTGATAACTGCACCTGATACCCCTGCATAGTCCATATTGGCAATAATGCGCTCAACGTTATTTTCACCGTCTGTCATATAAGGTGGCATCATCTGCTTGATTTCACCGCCGAAATTACTTTTACCGCCGCCGACATCGTAAACAGGTTTACCGCCTACTATGCCGTTCTGCTTTTTCCATAAATGTGCGTGTGCATCAATAATCATAATGTTACACCGTCCTTGAAGATTGCGATTTCTCTTGAACCGCATTTTTCATTGTTGGTTTCTTTGCCGTTTGCTGTGTCTTTGATAAGAGTAAGCAGATCATCGGCAATCTTATCTTTTTCAAAGCCATAAGCTGAAAAATCTATCCAGTGAGGTTTCTTGAGTGCAATGTGATTGTTTGAAGCTATCTTGAGTGTGGGCACTGCACCGCCGAGAGGAGTACCTCTGCCTGTGGTAAAAAGCACCATATGACAGCCCGCAGCTGAAAGATTAGTAATAGACACTATATCGTTGCCGGGGCCGTTTAAAAGGCTAAGACCGGGTTTTTCCACAGTGTCACCATAATCGAGCACGTCAACAACGGGAGCTTTACCGCCCTTTTGTACGCAACCGAGCGACTTCTCTTCAAGGGTTGTGATGCCACCCTCTTTATTACCCGGTGAGGGGTTTTCTGATACGGGCTCACCGTGACTACGGAAATATTCTTTGAAATCATTGATAAGAGCGACGCCCTTGTCAAAAATATCTTTGCTGACACATCTGTCAAAGAGCACAGTTTCTGCACCAAACATTTCGGGAACTTCTGTAAGGACACAGCGTGCACCCATAGCACAGAGTCTGTCTGTTACCAGACCAACAACCGCATTTGCAGTAATACCCGAGTAACCGTCGGAGCCACCGCACTTGAGACCGACTTTCAGCTTTGATGCACTTACTTTCTGTCGTTTATCTTTTGATGCGACAGCCTTTAATTCTTCGATAATCTTTACGCCCTCAGAGATTTCGTCTTCGCAATCCTGAGCATTGAGAAATCTGATTCTCTCGTTATTCCAAGTGCCGAGAATCTCTTTCATTTCGCCGATATTGTTGTTTTCACAGCCAAGACCTAATACCAAGACACCGCCTGCATTAGGGTGCTTGATAAGGCCTTTGAGAATAAGCTGAGTTGTCTTATGGTCACCGCCAAGCTGACTGCAACCGTAGGGATGTGAGAAGCAAAGGGCACCTGTTTTTTCACTCAGAGCCTTTGCAATATAGTTTACACATCCCACAGTAGGCACAATCCAGATATCATTTCTGATACCGATGTTGCCGTCGTCACGGACATAAGCTTCAATCTCAAAGGGCTCTTCAGTTGCGAGCTCTTCAAAATTGGGATTATATTCATATGAAAGAATATCACCCAGCTTGGTTTTCATATTGTGTGAGTGTACGTGTTCACCCTCTGCTATATAACAAGTTGCCCTGCCGATAGGATATCCGTATTTGATTACGTCTTCACCCTCTCTGATATCAACCAGTGACACCTTGTGACCTGTTTCGAGGTTGACACCGACGTTGTCTTTTTCGTTTATTCTGACAATATCCATTCCATTGCTCCTTTAGCACCGAGAGTCTCAATTTTGCTATAGTACTCTGTTACGATGTCTGTCATATCGCTGATGTCGGTGAGCCAAAGGCTATTGTCAGCGAGGATCTCAGCAATACTGCCCTCTTTCATCTTTGCCATAACATCAGCGGCATCGTCGGGTGTATCGTTTTTGTAGAAGTAGATAAGATAAGCAAGAGCCATAGTGAGTCTCTTGGGATATGTTCCGTTCTTCTCTTTATATTCAAGAAGTGTGGGCAGGTCACGCACCGCAAACTTACTTACGCAGTTAAGGACAATTGAACGCCACTTATGCTTTATGAAAGGATTTCTGAAGCGGTCAAGCACGCTGTTAGCAAAGGCTATTCTTTCATCATTATCACCGATGGTGGGAAGAATTTCTTCCTTCATACACTTGATAAGGAAAGCTGATGCAAGCTCATCATTCATGGCATCGCCTACTGTTTCGATACCGTTAAGTATAGCCCCTGCAACAAGTGATGTATGAGCACCATTGAGTATGCGCACCTTTGTCTTTTTGTAGGGTTTGGCATCATCTGTCCATACAACGTTGAAGCCTGCCTTTTTGAGAGGAAGTTCAGCTTCGTAGTCGCCCTCAATTACCCAGAGGTGGAAGATTTCCGCTGTATCAACAAAGTTATCGCCCTCAGCGAGTTTCTTTGCTTCTTCAGCACCCGGATAGCCTGTAACTATTCTGTCAACGAGAGTGTTGACAAATGCATTTTTCTCTTCTATCCATTTCACGAAATCCGCCTCGAGATTCCAGAGCTCAGCGTACTTGAGCACACACTTTTTAAGCTCGTCACCGTTGTTGTCGATAAGCTCGCAAGCAAGATGCACAAAACCGTCCATGCCGTTTTTATAGCGCTTATAAAGAAGCTGTGTGAGTTTGCCCGGAAATGATTTGCAAGGTTTATCATCAAACTTGCAAGCCTCATCAAAAGCGATGCCTGCCTCAGTTGTATTTGAAATAACAAACTTAAAGTCGGGGTTATCTGCAAGAGCCATATAGCTTTCAAAGTCAGCATAAGGATCAACACCTCTTGCGATTGACTCGATAAGGTTGTGTTCCTGCACGATTTCACCGTCAACTATACCTCTGAGGAAAAGATTATACTTGTAATCCTGAGCCTTGAGACCCTCAATCATACCCACAGCGATAGGCTGTACCAAAACAACCTTGCCGTCGTAGAGACCTTTTTTATTTAAGCAGTGGATGAAATAATCCACGAAACCACGAAGAAAATTGCCTTCGCCGAACTGTATAATTCTTTCTGTCATATCAGTCACCTATCTTAATAAGAAGTTTTGCAAGTGTGCCGTTATTGTTTCTGAGCGCCTCGAAAGCATCAATAGCATTTTCCATATCATAGATGCCGCTTACCATTTTCATAACATCTGCCTTGCCGGTTGCTACGAGGTCTATATTATTAATGAAGTCGTCCTTAAGAGCATTTCTGCTACCATGGACATTGAGCTCTTTTTTTAGTAAAACCGAGTGGTTGAAAGTTGTCTCTCGCTTGCCGTTACCTATAAGAATGATATTACCGGCAAAAGCTGCATTGTCAATACAGCCAAGGAAAGTCTCAGGTGCTCCGCAAGCCTCGATGCAAACATCAAAACCGTTGCCATCCGTAAACTCAGCTGTAAATTTTTCGAGTGATTTTTCTTTTGTGTTGACAACGGCATCAGCACCGTACTCTGTCGCAAGTGCAAGTCTGTTGTCGAGAATGTCAGCTACTACAATTTTGTTACACTTCTGCTTTGCCGCAAGAAGTGCGAAAAGGCCGATAGGGCCGGCACCGATTACAAGTACATTATCAGTCTCTTTAATCTGAGCTCTTGACACAGCGTGCTGTGAAATTGAGAAGGGTTCAATAAGAGCCAGTTCCTGAGCCGAAAGGCCCATGCCTTCATAGATACGGTCAATGGGCATTGCAATATACTCACAGAAAGCACCATCTCTCTGTACGCCCATAGTCTGATTATCAGTGCAGCAGTTTACAAAGCCGCGTTTGCAGGAGTAACACTCAGTACAGTTGAAGTAGGGATTGCAAGTTACAATATCGCCTGCCTTGAGACCTCTGTCGTTTTCGGGGATCGTCACAATTTCAGCAGAAAACTCGTGACCGGGGATACGGGGATATGTAGTGAAAGGCTGATTGCCTGTGTATGAAGCAAGGTCAGCACCGCAGATACCAACGTATTTAACTTTAAGAAGAGCTTCACCCTCTTTTACTTCAGGCATAGGAACTTCTCTGATTTCTATTTCATTAGGGTTTGAAATCACTATAGCTTTCATTTTATTTATCCTCCTCGATAAAATCTTTGTTCCAGATTACACCAGTCTTAAGAGGTGCACCCTTGCAGAAAATCTTGTTTTCATATGCGTCAAGAGGATCTGCTGTAAACTCGTCTTTATCGATAAGCTCAACAACTTCGTCATATCTGCTGTCAACAAGGACATCAATAGCCTCTTCCATATGTGACTGACGGAAGTTGATAGATGCAAAAATCAGGTGATTTTCAAAACCGAAAGGCATTGTATCATATGAAACCACGGGACCAAGTGAAAAGCTGTTATATACACCGTTGCAACCGAGAACTTTATGCTGAAAAGCGACTCTGTGTTCTATGTTGGTACCGCTTGTACCGACAAACATAGTGGCTCTGCCACCGAGCATCTCAATGATTTTTTCTGCTGTTTCTTCTTCGCTCAGACCTGCTGTGCAGAGGTAATCCGCCTTGGCTATTTCCTTTGAGAAGACCACCTTCTTGCAGTTTTCGTCGCTTCTGCCGATGAAGAGTATCTTTGCAGCAGGGTGATATCTTCTTATCTGATCAGCAATAAACAGACCTGTCATACCAAGACCAAAAACTACTGTTCTCTCAAAGACGTTATCTTTAGCGAGTTTTCTAGCCTCAGCCTCAGAGCACTTGTGCTTGGCCATTTCAATTCTGAACCAATGAGCTTCACCAAGGTCTTCCATTCTTTCTCTTTGGAAAATGGCACAAGCATAGGGGTCAGCGAATGAGAGTCTCTTTGCAACTGAAAGAGGAATCTTCTTCAAATCTTTATACTCTTCAGGAAGAGGCAACAGCATATCAGGATTGAAGTAGTTTTTGTCACAGAAAAGTCCGTCTGCACCGTCACAGCCGTATTCGAAGTAGGTTTCATCTTCTGTGTAACGGGTGGGGTCATAGCTGTCACCGCCACGGATAAGAACTATAGCAAAGCGGTTTTCTGAGGGTACCCATACAACGCCCTCGTGACCGTTGATGAGTCTGTTTTCACCCTCAGGGAATTTCTTTGAAAGCTTGTTGTCTCTGCCCATTTTCATAAGCTCAAAGTCAGTACCACAGAACCCCTGGAATACAGGCCATGCTTCTATGCCTTTACAGGCTATCTCACCTCTTAAACGCTGTCTTTCGGGATTTATAAGATTAATCTCACCATACTTGATAGGCAAGTCTTTATCGTTTTGAAAATATGTACCGTAGGTTTTCATTTTCTCGCCACTCCTTTTCAAAATATACCAATATAATTATGAACTTTACACACTTATTTGTCAAGTAAATATGACTAATTATTACAATAATATATTGCAATGAAATTGCCCTTGTGATATCATAAAGCCAAATAAAAATTCAGGAGAATATTATGACAAAACAGGAATACTTAAGGCACATTGATACTGTCATTGAAAATGGCAGATATAAAGCAAACTGGCAATCTCTTTCAAACCACAAGACACCAGATTGGTTTATGAGAGATAAGCTGGGCGTATTTATCCATTGGGGCGTTTACAGTGTACCCGGTTTCGGCAATGAGTGGTACCCACGCTCAATGTATGACAAGAGAGTAAGAGAGTTTGAACACCACAGAAAAACCTACGGCGAGCATAAAGACTTCGGCTATAAGGATTTTATACCTATGTTCAAGGCTGAAAACTTCGACGCTGACAAATGGGCAGAGCTTTTCAAAAACAGCGGTATCAGATATGTAATGCCCGTTGCAGAGCATCACGACGGTTTCGCTATGTATGAAACCGAATACAACCGCTGGAACGCAAAAGAGATGGGTCCTTGCCGTGATGTAATCAGTGAAATCAAAGCCGCAAGCGAAAAGGCAGGCCTCACCTTCTGCGCTTCATCACACAGAGCTGAGCACTATTTCTTCCTTAACCTCGGCAGAACCTTTGACAGCGATGTCAACGATGAAAAATATGCAGACTTTTACGGCCCCGCTGTTTATCTCGAAGAGTTCAACTCAGAGAATATGGGCCCCACTACAGAAAACTCATTCGGCACAGGCGCCAGTGAAGAGTGGCTGGAAGACTGGCTTGTACGCACCTGTGAAATCTTAGATAAATTCCAACCCTCAATCATTTATTTTGACTGGTGGATACAGAATCACTCATTCAAGCCTTACCTTAAAAAGCTCGCTGCTTACTACTACAACAGAGCTGAAGAATGGGGCAAGGAGGTTACTATCAACCACAAGCATGAAGCATTCCCCCACACAGTTGCTACATACGATGTAGAAAAAGGCGCTCTTACAGATATTTCACCCCGACCCTGGCAAACTGACACTTCTATCGGTAAGCGCTCATGGGGTTACACCAAAGACAACGAGTTCAAACCCGCGCGTCAGGTTATCTGCGACCTTGTTGACATCGTGTCAAAAAACGGCAATCTGCTCATCAATATAGGACCCAAGCCCGACGGTACCATCACTGACGAAGAAACAAATGTACTTCTTACTATGGGGCAATGGCTCAAAACCAACGGTGAAGCTATTTACGGGACAACCTGTTGGAAGTGGTTTGGCGAGGGTGAAGTCAATGCTGAAGAGGGTGCATTCAAAGACAACGAAGAAAAAGGCTTCACAAACAAGGATTTCCGTTTTACATATAAAGACGGTTTCCTATATGTTTTCCAGATGAGACCCGCTCAAAAGGCTGTTATCAAAACTCTCAGAAGAAAAAATATCCGCGATTTACTTTTCAGCAACATTGAGCTTTTAGGCTATGGCAAGGTTGACTTCACTCGCGATGAAGAGGCTCTGACTATCACTAGCGATGCTGAATTTGACTCAGATCTTCCCATCTGCTACAAAATTGAAATCGACTAATAAATATGCAAGCCCCCATCCTAGCGGATTGGGGGCTTAAGTTTTATTCTTTTACACCTGATACAATATACTTTTCTTCGTCTGATATCATCACATCTACCTTTAAACTTGCCGACATCATATTGGCGAGTTTTTCTTTTGACGGTAAAGGTAAAGACACATCCTTAGCCACAGTTGCGTGGCATTCAGCAAGCTCTTTTTCACTCAGACCATGAGCGACCGTAAGTCTGCCCCCGTTTCTGAGAGCTTCGCTTAAATTACAGAATAATTTTTCAGGATCAGGGAAATGCGGAAAAGCATTATATATCATTATTACATCATACTTTTCCTCGAATTTATAAGCTTCTGCATCAGCGCAGATAACCTTGATATCAGGGAATTTCTCACCGGCAACTCTGAGCATTTCTGATGAAATATCCACACCGGTCACCTGGGCACCGCGATTTAAATAATCGTGAAAAAGTATACCTGTGCCACAAGCAACATCGAGGACATTGACACCATCTCTTACACCGCCTTTGGTGAGAATAAAATCTATAGCTTTTTCGTTGCGCTCCTGATTGGAATCCCAGCCATCAGCCATAGCATCAAAGAAGGTAATAATCTGTTTTTTATCCATAATCACCCTCCCATTCCGGCATTTTTAAAGTGAAGCTCTTTCATTCCCTCAACCTCATCACAGATAGGCTTGAGATTGCATGTGTCACAATCAAATTTAACACTGTTCATTATGTGATTGAGAGTTTCAGTGATAGCTGTGCTCTTTTGAGCCATAGTCTCAAGGCTCTTGTAGTCAGCTTTATCAGCCGTGATAAAAATCACCTTAACACCTTTGACTTTCGGATTCTCTTTGTACTTATTTATCAGCAGATTACCTACAGCCGCGAAATTTATCTTTGCCTTAACAGCGCTTTTTGCAACGCGTACCGACTCTTTATGAGAACGGGAAGTTGACCTTATCATATAACCAGCCGGGAAATGATGATATTTGACGTAATCAACCTTTTTGATAATCTTATAGGCCTCTTGCTCATCATCGCAATCATCCAGCTGCACAAGGCAGATCCGGGCAAATTTACGGCTATTGTCTATAGCTACCAGATCATCGCCCACTACAACTATACCATCGTCAATAGGAGCAGATGTGAAAAGATTGAAGCCGACTCCATCAAACTCGAAAGCCGTATCTCTCTGCAGAATAACCTGACTGTATCCCTCATCTTTCCAGGCACTATCTTCGCTGTAAGCATAGGTGCTCTGAGGTAACGGAGCAATCAGATCTGAGACTTCATTTATCAGTGAATCAAAAAATTCCATCAGAGTTTTTTATCCTTCTTCATTTTGTCGTAACGGTTTTTCCAAAGCCAATCATATACCGCTCTGATGAGCTTCATATCAAGATTGAACCAATAAATAAGGAAAGTTACAACAAAGAGTGCGAATATAACACCGAGTATAATTAAAATTATATCCATCTTACTTCACCTGCGCGAGGCCTTTCTGTCTTGCGTACTCTGCAGCACCCAGAGCACCCATAAGCTGAGGGTCAGTTTTAAGCTCAACAACCTTGATTTTAAGCACCTTTTCAATAGCAGCCTTGAGGCCGTCATTTTTAGCACAACCACCTGTAAGGGTGATACTGTCTGTTGCACCTGCTTTTTTAGCCATAACAAAGCATCTCTTCGCAACTGCAAGCTGGATACCTGCAGCGATTTCATCCATAGGCTTACCCTCACCTACAAGTGAGATAACCTCACTCTCTGCGAAAACAGTACACTGAGCTGTGATGGGGATTGTGTTCTTAGCCTGAAGTGAAAGCTTTGAAAACTCAGGAAGTGACATTTCAAAAGCATTTGCCATAGCCTCGTAGAATCGTCCTGTACCTGCAGCACACTTATCGTTCATAGCGAAGTTTTTAACTGTACCGTCAGTATCAATAGCGATACCCTTTACGTCCTGGCCACCGATATCAATGATAGCCTTTACCTCAGGGTTGGTAACGTGTACGCCCATAGCGTGACAGCTGATTTCCGAGATGTTCTCGTCAGCAAAAGGCACCTTGTTTCTGCCGTAACCGGTACCGATGAGGTATGTAAGCTCTTCTGCTGAGTTAAGACCGTCAATCTGAGCCACAGCATCACCTAGTGCTATCTCTGCGCTCTGCACAGGATTGATTTTACTTCTATTTGTAACATTTGCAGCAATCTTGCCGTTTTCATCTAAAATTACGCATTTTGTGTAGGTTGAACCTACATCACATCCGCCAAAATATTTCATATTATTTATTCTCCTTTACCAAGCTAAATCGTCTTCAAAGTCTAGAAGTGAAGCATCTACAGGTTCTTCCTGCAGTACTGTCTGCATGTATTTGTTGACCTGATCACGCATCTCGCGTCTTGAGATAGTACGGGGATCCATAAGGTCCTGACGCACCCAGATGAAGTTGATACCTCTTTCTCTTGCCTGATCGTCAAATATTCCTGTAAGACCGTCCATACCCTTGCAGGAAATCTGATCGTACATAATAACTGTGTCAGCATTGTACTCTTCAACTATGCGCCACAGCTCGTCAACTACATTGCGATAACCGCCCTTGGTATGCTTACGCATAATTGAGCGCTGATAGGTTTTTGCAAGGTCTTTGAGTGACTGTTCTTTGTCCTCGGTGTCAATTTCAAGATATGAAATCATAGTTTCCATATCCATTACAACATTTATACCCCAGCAGTTTTCAAGCCAGTTTGCAAATGAAGTATAGTAGTTTGCAGGACAAGACCATACAACCGCTCTGTGGCGCATATGCTTAGCCACGGGAGTCTTTTTCTCATAGGCTTTCATCATTATCTTGTTTACTTTTTCGTCAACCTTCAGGAACTTTTCGTTTGAACCGCCTGAGAGATTGAAGTAGAAAATTCTGTAAAGCCAGAAAGCTGCACCTGTCATCTGAGGATAGGGAGTCTTGTTGATATCCCATTTCTGTCTTTCGTACTCGAGCTGTTTGTTATAATCTTTCATTCTCTTGAAATATGCATCCCAATCGAACTTTTCGCCGGTCTGGTCTTCGATAAATTTAATAAGAGACTTGATTTCATCAACAGCGTATTCCTGAACATCTTCACCGTCATAGCGAAGCGGGATACCGAAGCAGTGAGTAGGAAGATTAAGACGTCTGTCAAGGAATGAGGAGTTCATAATCGAACCGTCGCAAGGCATATTTGTGCCTATCATACAACAGCCCATTTTGGGGTAATCGTCCTCAATTGCAACACCTGCCTCAGCACTGGGAAGCGGGCATACGTCAGCGGGTACGCCGAAGCTCTCTGTAACCTCAAGATAAGGCGGTGTAATCTGCTGGTCAACCATTGACGAAAGGAAGATGGGAAGTGTCTGCAATGGAATAGGAATAAGATTCGGAAAGCCTGTGAACACTTCGTTGGGCACAATCTCATCCATAAGCACGATTTTCTTTGAAAGCTTATTGCCCGGGTTGATTTTTTCATCAGCACGGAAAGAGATGTTGATAAGCTTTGTGGTGTGCTTGACAATCATATTATAGTGCAGATGTGCTATACGCAGATGCGATCCTCTCAGTCCTGCAACGTGTCGGTCAATGAAAGAGGGGGTTGAAAGATAAGATGCCATCCAACGGTATCTCCAAAGACCTTTAACTGTTGACACGGGAGCCTTGAGCACCATTTTAATCATATCTTTCCAGTTAATAAGCCAGCGATAATAGTCATACATTGTGTCTTTGAAGCCACGCCATTCTCTGTGTTTGAGTATGGCGGTATGCTCTTTATAGAGCTTGCCGTAATTATCCATTCTCTTTCACCGACCTTTCTTTCTGAATTTTCTTAATTTCAAGGCTTTCTACAAAAGCCTGAACTCTCGTACGCAGCTGTCCTGAAGCCGATGCCGTATACTGACGGTCAACTGCGGCTGTGGGTACACCGTAATCGTTAGTCATAACATAAGATGCCAGAGCTCTCTCATATCCCCAGTACTCGCAGAATTTCAGCTGCTCGTACATAACGCCGTCTGCATGGTACTCTTCAACGAGCTGTTTGACGTAATCGCGTCTTTCCTGAACTTTTTCGTGGCTCATAAAGCGCGGACACTGACTGGTTTTAAGATAGTGCATACAAATCTGAGTGAGGACATCTTCGCCCTCTTTGATGATGATTTCCTGTCTGCCGGGCAGAGCGCCGAAACAGTATCTGTCTGCTACAACCAAAGCACCGCTGTCTTCGATAAGTGATGTAAACTCAGGGTCATCCATTTCTGAGCCTACAACCACAATCTTAGCTCTGTAGTTTCTCTTTTCGTCAGGCTCTCTTGTTCTGAGCTCTTCTGCTGTCTCGCGAAGCGCAGGCAATATCAGCGACTTGGGACAACAATATGTAATAAGATTAAGTATATGATATTCATAACCTGTGATGCGTGGATTATCTTCCTTGCGATAGTTGCCGATTTCTGTCATAAGACGGCAGACCTCGTTGTGCTCTTCAACAGCTTTGAGAAGTGACTCGTCGGAAGTATCAACTCCGTATACGGAAGTCATCATATCAAGAATTTTAACTCTTGTCTGATTGACATAGTGTTTCACTGTGTGGGGCTCAATTTTAAAGGGCATATCAAGAAAAGTCACAAAGAACTTATCCTCAGGCACAAGATTCAGAAGCTCGAAATGTTCAGCTGTTCTGTTCATTTCTGAGCAAGTCTCTGAAGCAAGCAGAGCATTAAGGAAGTTATAACCGCCCTCGATAGCTCTCTCGAGTATGGCTTTTGAATAACCGCAAAGGAAGTTGCTCATATAATAAGTTGCAATATCCATTGAGCCCGTACGCGGTGCACGAAGTCTCACTGAAAAGCAGTTTCCACAGTTGAGGAGTACTTCGGGAATATGATAGCAGGTATAGCCAAGGGCGATACCACCATCTGCTTTAGCTTTTTGCACAAGCTCATTGTTGGCATCCTGCAAAAGCTTTTCAAATTCATAAAGATGTTTTAAATCTCTCATAGCTTTCTCCTTATAATATCTCAAGCTCCTTAAGAGCTTTTCTCACGCCTTCGACAACATTTGAGTCATCGGGAAGCTTTGTAATATCTTTGCCTTCTATATCATATATAGCAAGGTTTGAGTCATTGGCAATGTACGACAAAACCGGTATGTTGTTTGTATTTATATGCTCAATAACACTCTCATCGGGTATACGATTGACGATTGCACCAAGTTTCTTATACATAACAAGCTCATCAGCAACACTCTTGATAGTCGAGATAACCTGAGTTCCCTTTTTGCTTGCGTCAGTAATAAGTAGAAGATGTGTCACCTTTTCCATAACGCGGCGATTAATCTGCTCTACACCTGCCTCACCGTCTATAACAACATAGTCAAAATCAGCTGACAGTATGCTTATAACCTCTTTGAGATATGCATTGATTTTGCAGTAACAGCCTGCACTTTCAGGTCTGCCCACAGCGATAAATGCAAAGCCGTCAGTTTCCACGAGGGCATCGAAAATCTTATATCTTGCATCGCCCAGAAGTTCAATAGCAGCCTTTGTGTTTCCGTCTTCCACTGTTGCGACAATCTCCTTGCGGATATCATCAATTGTAGTCGTCACTTCAATACCAAGAGCTGTTGAAAGACCCACGGCAGGGTCCGCATCAATGGCGAGAATTTTTTTATCGGGATAAGCCTCAACGAGAAGCTTTACAATAGCGGCAGAAATGGATGTCTTACCCACACCGCCTTTACCTGAAAGAGCAATGATCGTTGCTTTATTTTCCATACACATTCCTCCTTGTGATTTATTAAATTTAATTATAGCAAAGTATTCGGGATTTTTCAACTAAAAACAGCAAATTGAAAAGATAAAAACAGCCCCCAGAAGGACTGTTTTCACCTATATTTTATACACAGAATTTTTCAGGCATATATTTTATACAGTATACTCTGCACTAACATCTGCAAGCGAGCGAAAGGATGAGCAACCATCTTGCCTTTTTCATTTTGATCTATTCTGATTATTGTGCTGACGGCAACAGTAAGAGAAGCCAGGATAATTAAAGGTTTCATAGTGTCATCCTCCACATTTTTTTGCAATTATATCATATCAGCAGACAAAAGGCAATGGAGTAACCATAGAATAAAACAACTATTATTTTAGATGTTAATACTTATCAGATTCCAAATATGACCTGATATATCTTTTACTGATTTCAAGATGACTTAACTCAGATAAGTCTACCTTATTGATACCTAGTTTAAAGTTTTTTATACTTTTAGTATGTAATTCACAATAAATCGCCCAAATCATTAAATCAACTTTTTCTGAATAAGGCTTGTTTTTATCACTAGCATTATGCCAGGCATCTGATAAATTTTTAGACCAAAAACCTTTTTTGCTTCGCAATTCGCCATCAGATATATCTATAAACTGAGGATATAGATCTAAAGTACTATCAATAATTTTTTCTAATTCTTTATCAGGAAGTTTTTTTGTTTTTTCTCTATAAATTCTCCTGATTTTTAACCATTGACACAAATTCATATCATCACCTGTTTAAATCATCTTGTAACATATCAATCAGTTTTTTCTATAATTTTCACATTACCTGCTGTGTTATCCGCATACTCACCATTGTGATAATAAGTCTCTGCGTTAACATTTACAGTAGCCTCAGCCATCACATATAGCTCAGCTTTCATATTTTCAGGTATAGTAAGATCAACAACATAACCCTCAGAAGTCTTTTCATATCTGAGTGTGATCAGGCCTTTTACGCTCGGCACAGTGCAGGTCAGGTTATCTGAGAGAGTATACTGCGGGTTGATTTTAACCTTTTCATAGCCTGCTTCAAGAGGAGTGATACCCGCAAAATGCTTGCTCATTATAACGAGAGGCCCACCGCTCCAGGCGTGATTCATTGTACCCTGCCATGAGTTCCAGAATTCCCACAATGTGGAGTAATCCTCGTTCACCATATCCTCATATCTGTCCTTGATTCTGTCTCTTGCTGCTTCGTATTCGCCCATTGTACAAAGAGCTTCAAGAACATAGTATTCCATATAGGGGCTCGAGTTCTGGGTTGTTGTTAGTACATTTAAAATGATATCATACTGCTCTTTTGTTGCAAGTCCCGACAAAACTGCAAGCGCATTGGCTCTATCATCAGGCTTTTTCGCGTCGTCACTCTTATATCCGTCTTCTGTCCAGAGGGTCTGATACCCCTTCGCGATAGCAGCTTTTCTTTCGGTGATAAATGAGTTATCCGCATCTTCGCCTAAAATATCAGCCATTTCCTCTACAGCACTAAGGGCATAGTAAACCCAGGCATTTTCTATAGCTGTCATATCTGCCTTATTACCCCAATCGGGCCAATCCCATGAGCCGCTGCGATGTACCACGAGATTGTTTTCACCGATTTCCCAAAGTTTGAGATAATCAAGAGATGCATCATAAACCTTTTTGACAAAAGCCTTGTCGCCGGTATATTCATAGTAAGTGAGGAAGCCTACGATTCCTGCAAGCTGCTGAACGGGAAGCTCAAAATAGTCACCGCTTATGGGTACAACCGTCTGAAGCACTTTTGTGTCGTCAATATGTGAAAGCATAGCCTCTACGCCCTTTTGGTAGAGCAAGTAGGAATTGCTGTCCATAGAGTACATTGTCATAATCATTTCGCTTGTGACGTCGCCCCACCACTGAGCTCTTTCTCTGTCGGGACAATCCATAAAATTGTCACGCATAGTAACATAGAGGGTACGAAGAGACTTCTGCCAGAGAGAGTCCATGAATTCGTCATCGCTCTTGTAATCGCCGCTGAATTCGCTATCATATCCCGATTCACGGTACATCAGAGAAACAACTGTAACACCTCTGGGTATTTTATAAGTAATATGTTCTCCGTTAAACCAGCCTAAAGCCTCAAACTCCTGCTCACCCTCTTTGGTTATATATGTAGTTGAAACTGCACCGATTAAAGTATTCTCCGTTGTTATACGAATCTTCTTTCCTGCAGGTGCTATGACTTTCAGGTACGGGGTAAGCTGAGCGTTATAAGGAATATCTACGGTTATTTTTTCCCCGAAAAGATCTTTTACGGTATAATTTTCATAATCCTTTGAATTCACATAATCTTTAAGGCCGTAATCTTTTAAGAAAGGTATACCTCTGGGATAAAGCTTGCCGTAAGCACCCTCGCCACCATCAGCATATTCGGTTGCATTCTCCCAAGCGGAAACATCATAAGCTTCATTTGTCCAATCGACCATATCTTCCCTTGCATCGAAATAAATACTGTATTCGGGAAGTCTGTAGTTAGGTGGATAAAGAGCGCTGTCAATGTAAGCACTGTTTCTTTTTACCTTCCAGCTTTTGTCGGAAATTATGGTAACATCTTCGCCTATGGCTTCAAAAATGAAACCGCCCTGACCGCTACTGCTATAGGAATAGCTTGTATCATTATCCCAATACCACACCAGAGCACAAATTGCATTGTCACCCTTTCTGAGATAAGGTGCGATATCTATACTGTCATAATATCCGCTGTTTTTACCGGGACCTCTTTTTACACCGCCCTCAAAAACGACAGTCTCTCCGTTTATGTAAAGCCAATACTTCGAGTCAGCTGAAATGTTTGCAATGAGTTCTTCGGGCACCTTATCAAGACTGACCTTTTTACTCAAACACATCCAAACATTCTTCTCAGTAAGGTTTTCCTTATCCCAAATCCATTTTGCCTTCCAATCGGTTTTCTCGACCGTAGAAATTACACTGTACTCGGGAATGCTGTCAGGAATCTTGTAATCATTTTGAAAAGGAATCATTTCTGAATCACCCCATGAAAAAATTGAAGAAATAAAAGCTGCCGCTATGGCAAGATAAGAAATAATCGTCTGCAAAATATTCATAATATCCTCCCATGTTATCTATGGTTATAGAACTGTAGTTTTTTTATAACCATATGCTGGATTTATTTTATCATAATCAGATTAAAAATTCAACAGCTGTGTTTTAATATCGGTGATTCATATAAATGCCTGCGTCGGTTTTTCAATTCAAGCTCTTTATAAAAATTACATTTACATATTTGACTTAGATAAATAAATCTGTTAAAATGTATTTCAGAACGGAGGAGTGTCACAATGAAAGACTTGAAAAAATATCAGGGTATAATCCCTGCATTCTATGCCTGCTATGAGGATGATGGTTCAGTTTCAGCAGAAAGAACAAAAGCCTTTGCTATATATCTTTATGAAAAAGGCGTAAAGGGTCTCTATGTCTGCGGTTCATCTGGCGAATGTATATATCAGAGCGTAGCAGAAAGAAAGCTTATTCTTGAAAGCGTAATGGAAGCCGTAGGCGATAAGCTGACAGTTATCGCACACGTTGCCTGCAATAATACTGCAGACTCAATGGAACTTGCAAAGCACGCACAATCTTTAGGTGTTGATGCTATTGCTGCGATCCCGCCAATATATTTCCGTCTGCCCGAAGAAGCTATCGCAAAATATTGGAATGACATATCTTCTGCAGCACCGGACACCGACTTCATCATTTATAATATTCCTCAACTTGCAGGTGTTTCTCTTACAATGTCACTTTACAAAGAAATGCTTAAAAACCCTAAGGTAATAGGTGTCAAAAACTCATCAATGCCTACTCAGGATATACAGATGTTCAAAGCAGAGGGCGGCGATGATGTAATTATCTTCAATGGTCCTGATGAGCAGTTTGTTGCCGGCAGAGCAATCGGTGCCCAGGGCGGTATCGGTGGTACCTATGGTGTAATGCCCGAGCTTTTTATAGAGTGCGACAGACTTATCAAAGCAGGTGATTTTGCCCAAGCACAAAAAATACAGTATGCTATCAACGAAATCATCTATGCTATGTGCGACTGCAAATGTAATATGTATGCAGCGGCTAAAGAGATTCTCCGTCTTCAGGGTATCGATATCGGTGATGCCCGTGAGCCCCTTATAAAGCTCAAAGAAGAAAGCAAGCCTCTCGCCGCAAAAGTCAAAGAAATGATAGATAATGCCAAGGCTGAATTTCTCAGCTGACCTTCCCGATACAAAAACGAAGGCTATCATCTTAAAACAACAATACCATTCAGGCCGTAACAAACCTGAATGGTATATTTTTATTTATTGAGTAATTTCTCCACCAAAGCATCAACGTCTTTGAGATTTATACGCTTTGATGCTATATACGTTTTAATCTTTTTGCCGTCAGACGTTCTTTCTATCGCACTGAATTTACCGTAACCGCAGATAACAAAAGTATCATCAGACAATACCACATTACCGCAATAACCCGTATCTGCACAGGCATAATACTCAGGCTTTGTCTGATCATCATCGTATATGTGAGCGAGCTTTATTCTATACTGTCCTTCACCTGAATTTTTAAGATCTTCATAGCTACCAACCCAGGCAACCAAGCCCTCACTTATCCAACCCTTGCGTTTGTCTTTTTTCTTTGCGTGAGCTTCAGCCTTCTTGCCTCTTTCAATAGATCTGAAGGTAATAAGCAATCTGCCGTCGGAAGCATACTCCGCCTTGTGTCTTTCACCATTCAATGCTGCAGGTACTTCTTTGGGTTCACTCCATGTTTTACCCTCATCATTGGAGAAGGCAATCATTGAATTGATTTTTTTCGATTGACTTCTGGCAATAAGACACAGCTCGTCACCTTGGCCCTTGTCAGAACGTATTACTTCTATTTCACACATCTGCGCTTTTTTCTCAATCTCGCGGTGAGGTGCAAGATATTTTTCGGGCGTACTCCATTGTGCATTTCCGTCTTTATCAAAAGTGAGGATACTCTTGTAATTGTAAAATTTAGAGTCGTGGAAAAATCCCATCCATTTATCTGCAAACTTGCCATTTTCTTTAAGCCTTGTCAGACTCGCCATTGCAACTATGGGAGTTACCGAAAACTCATCTTCATAACTGAAAAATCTTTTAAACTCAGACCAAGTCTGTCCTTCATCAACAGAAATAGAGCACTCAAATCCCCCGGGAGTTTTCATATTAGGCCATTTTGAGTTGGCGGAAATGAGTATCAGTTTGTCAGGTGTACCGTCTGAAAACTCGAGTCTGTACACCGTCGGTGTTTCAAGGGATTTTTCCCAGCTTACAGGTGTATTTTCAACAGAGCTATCCCAGCTTACTCCATTGTCTTTGCTTACCTTGTTGAGCACAGGACCTTTGCCATGACCTTTGGGGTACACAGTTAAAATATCCGCATTTTTCAGCAGTACACTGTCGGGATGAGCCATATAATCGTTTGTGTCATCCACCACAGAAAGCTTGTAAAGATATTCGTATTCACTACCCTCAAGCTCCTTTGGCATCACACTCAGATCAAGCTTGGGTATTTTATAGTCGCTGCCGGTAAATTTTGAAGACCTGGCTTTAATAATACAAACAACAGCGACAACTATCATAACTGAAATAATCAATACATATTTCATTATCACACCTCTTTCCTTATCACTTTGATAATTATATCATATATGAAATACAAAATAAAGAGGGTTTTATCTCTTCATTTGCCTTGTGCTATTCATCTTACAACAAACTTAAGCTACAAGTTATTGCATTAAGTCAGGAATAACTGTTGACTTTCGCTATATTATCATATAGAATGTAGTTGAGGTGATAAATATGATTACAGGATTTTTTATGAAAACACTTGCATTGGTTATGTCTTTATTTATTTTTATGCCTTTCGGCACAGCTCCCGAAGCTATTGACAAAACCGATGCGGAAAACTGCCTGCTTTCGGCAACAATTTTGTCAGACCTTCATATGGAAGGTAACAACTCCCAGCGTCATAAACGCGTTGGCGGTGTTTTGTATGCTGCCGAAAAAGCAGATAATGACGTTCTTGCACTTCTCGGTGACAACACAATGAATGGTCAGGTTATAGAGACTCTTCTTGCCTATGGACTTGTAAGCCGTTTCTTCAAAGACGAAAGTGTTCTGTCAGCTCCCGGCAACCACGATATGGATACCAGCGACAACACTAACGGTACCTTTGACACACTACAAAAACGTTTTGTTACTATGCGTAACGGCTTTTTCGGTGACAGCGGTGACAAAGTATATTACAGCCGTGAAGAAAAAGGTTACAAGTTTATCGTACTCGGTGGTGAGGGTCGCACAGAGGAAGACGGCAAGCAGATTCTTTCTGACGAACAGCTCAACTGGCTTGAAAGCGAACTTGCAGAAGCTAAAGAAAGCGACAAACCCTGCTTTGTACTCAACCACTATCTTATTTACGGCCGTAACGGTGGCCGCTCATATGCAGGCTTCAATGTTGCGGTTCAGAATGACCGTCTGACTGACATACTCGAAAACAGCGGCGTAAGAACTTTCTATTTCTGCGGTCATTCCCATTACGGTGTAAGTGATGACTCCGTGCAGACAACAAACAATGTTACATACATCAATCTTCCCGCTACAGGTAATCCCGGCAACTACTATCCCGCAAATGATGACTGCGGAAAAGACGGCATCGGTGTACAGATGGAAGTTTATGAAGACAGTGTTGTTCTTCGCTTCCGCAACTATCTGACAGGTCAGTGGTTAGAGGGTTATGACAATTATGTGTTTGAGCTTAACTGATAACTCGGCAAAATAAAATTTAAAAGCACACATACTCATCAGCAGATGAATATGTGTGCTAATTTTTTGTTAAAAGTAAAATTTCAGAAAAATCGTAATCAGCTTACTGCTTTTATTTTTTATGTGTTCTGTGTCCTGCCAAACAAGTCAACCCAATTACCATAGGAATGACCGCATATCCGGCATTTGCTGTTCCGTCAGACATCAGAACATAGACAGCTCCTACAATCGCCAGAGCATTAAAAGCAAATGATAATATCAGCAATAGCTTTTTCATACAAGCACACCATAAATATCAACATCAGCAATTCGTGCAAAGTTATCACTGCCGGCATCATTGATGGTTATACGTACATATGAAGCCTTTGTAGCCTTGAACTGAAGATCAGTCCAGGAATCTGTGTTATCCGAAACCTCAGCCACTTTCTTCCAGCTTACATTGTCGCTACTGACTTCAACTGTGAAGCTCTTTGTATTAAGAGATGCATCAAGACCGTTTGTTTCCGCATGATAAACAGCAACCTCGTTGACTTTATAGGTTTTTCCCAGTGAATACGTCACACTCTGTGTACCGTTATCAGCGGCTGTCCATATACTGTCACCGTAACAGGTACCATCTGTTGTAAGCATTGCTGTATCACTACTGCTTGTTGCAGTTGCTGTGAGTTCTGACTTGAGAGTTATATCCTGAGGAAGCTCATTTGCTTCATAGTAAAGATTATAGAAATGATCGGCTCTCACAAATTCAACGACATCTTTACCGTAAATTTTCTCATAGTATTCTGAAATATACTTTTCGAGCTGATCAACGTCACCTATATTGTGATAACCCCATACACTTACCTGAGTTGCAACAAATACGGGTTCAGTGCCGTCATACTTAAGATATTTGACAGCATCATTTATAATATCAGCTATATTTGTAAGAGCATAGTTGCCCTCGGCATTCTGTGCAAAGTATCCGGGTGTCATCTGCATAATAAGCATATTATTGGTAACACCGGTAAACCTCTTTTTAAGTGAGCTGTCGGTAAAATGCTGCACAGTAATACCATAAAGATATGTTCCGTTTTTGCTGTAGATATTTCTCTGTGAAAGCGAAAGATTATCCCATATTGTTACAGCACGAAGACCTGACCTCTGCAAATAATTGTTTGTCATATCCACATAAGCAGTGAATTTTTTATTACTGAGGAACTGATTACCTTTATTTGCACCAAAGGTGTTTTTTGGCATTGTGTAACCCATACCTGAGGGTCCGCAGACAAAGCATTCAGTATCTGTAGCTCCCCCATAATAATAATTCATCATGCCCGGAGCTATATCAACAAGAGCAGGACTTATAGTCCAGTTTACAGGCACCTTACCTTTTTGCGAGCTGTTGCCATCCCAGTATTCTCTCATAGCGTGCATATCATATTGAATGTTATCACCATCACTGAGGAAATACGCTATGTAAATCTTATTTTCAAGCTCAGGCATATCGGGCACTTCGGGAACCTCTATATCTTGCTTCTGAGCAAAAACAGTAGCATTGCTGAAAAAGTCTGCAGGTACACAGGAGAGACCGCAGTTAGCCGCAACTGTCATAAGTTCTCTTTCCTGATCCGCATACCAACCTGTAAGAATCGATTTACCCGGAGTCATATCCTTCAAGTACTGTTTGAAAAGCCATGTTTCAGTACCGCCTGAACAAGAAAGATAAACCACCGCCCCACCGACTGCCGCAGCAAGATCACGCATTTCGAATGCCATACCGGTACGCTGCACCACAAGAATTCTCTTATTGCAGTCATCCCAATAATTATCAAAGAAATATTTATAAATCTCAGTGGGGTTGTCGTACTTAAGACCTCTGATATCTGCTAAAACAGGAAGCTCGATACCCTCACTGCACCACTTGTCATAGTCCTCGGCTGTCAGAGGCAAGGCATTCATTGTATTACCGATAGACGCTGCAAGGTTTATATATTCTGCACTAAGCTCATCGGAATAAAGCACAACACCTGCCACTGAATCTTTGCAAAGATCTTTGATACAGCTGTACACTTCTTCTGTTGCAACAGTTTTATAGCTGTATCCGTAATCACCGAGCCACTTTGCAACATCACCTGCCAATATTGCAACACGGGTTTGCTTGGCATTAACAAAGCCCTGCAAACTTGCAAGAGCCACCATTTCTTTATGGCTGAGAATATTATCAGGGAAAGCTATAAGCTCCTCTTCAGGCTCTGCAAAATACGGAAAAATCTGATCCTCGGGCCAGTTTAGATTTTTCTCTGCAACCTGCAAAGCTTCACCTAAAGGATACTTATCGTCAGGTGGAGTAACCGCATCACTATTCATTCCGAAAAGAGCAGAAATGCTGGTTGCAATGATTGTGAATATAATCACGAGCTCTTTGAGAAAATTGTTCATCTTGTTATTCATAATTATTCCTCCTTAAACTGTGTTACTTTCTGTGCTGTATACAACTGTTACCGACAGTGAAGAAGTTAGTTTTTCATAACGTTCGTAAAGTATCCGTCTAAAAACTATCCGCAGTCATATTACACCACAAAAAAGTCTTTCACACATAAAAATTATATTACTATTAAGCAGAAAAGTCAACAAAAGTAGCTTTGATTGTGCAGCTCAAAATTAATAAGCACCTCGTAAGTTTGCTTTTTAAAATCGGGACGTGCGAGAAACATTTTCATCCACAGAGTTTTGGAATAATCATAGTTGAATTTTGCCTTATTCACAAATTATTTCTCCTTATACAAAGCTCGGATTCATAATGTTTTTTCATTTTTATTTTTCTCTTTCTGCAAAGCTGAACCCCCCAGGCTAAGCCGGGGGGGCTATTTTCTTTTAGTTCCATTCCTTGTTCATAGCTACAAATGTCATTCTTTCCTGAATGCTTTCGCCGCCGTGACCTGTACCAAAGCCGCCATGGTCTGAGGTAACAATAATAAGCCAATCCTCTGTAGCGTAGGTTTCTCTGCTTTCAATAGCTTTGATTACTTCATAGCCATATGCATCCTTTTTGTTGAAAGCATTTTTATATATGGGATTGTTGAAGGAGAAACCAAAATCGTGGCCTGCGGAATCGGTATTTTCATAAATGATAAACACAAAATCTGCACAGTCTTCGCTGCTAACCTCTTCCATCGCGCCCGTGTGAATGTCTGTTTTGTTTTTGCGAAGATTAAAATCAATATCAATATTGTTCTCTTCACAGTATGCCTTTTCGTCTATGTAAGTAGAGTCACTGTCTGTGAAATGACCTTTCCATTTTGTAATGAATGCGGCATTATCAATAACATTCTCTTCGATGAGAGTTGTCATAAGCATTTTGTATTCAAGAGATTTTGTTACTCCGTTATACTCAATACCGTGTTTGTCAGCCCATACACCTGTAAGAATTGAACACCAACCGGGAGCTGTTGAAGTAGCCTGAGTATTGATTTCAGGATAATTTACTCCTCCGGAGTAAGTGAGATTATTTGAGCCTCCATTTTGGAGAAGATATCCTATAGCACTGTTTTCGTTCTTCATTTCTGCAAGGATATCCGCACGGCAACCGTCATAACCGATAATGGCAACCTTCTTTTCGGTCTTACCTTCAGGCAGCGCTGAACGGAAATGTTCGTCAATAATTTCATAAAGATCAGTCTGAGGATATGCTGTTTCAATAGTGTTTTCATATCCTACAGAAGCGACATTTTGTCTGTATAATGCCTCAGTATCATTTTTATCCTTGTTGTATCTCATAAGATAAAAGTATATACCTGTACCCATAAGCGCTAAAACAAGAATAACTGATATAACCGTAATTATGGTTTTCTTTTTATTTTTTCATTTTATTATTCCTTGCAATTATTCGCCCAAAGCTTCTTTTACCTGACTTAGAGTTTCGTTTTCCTTATGGCGTTCAGCTCTTATTGTTTCAAGCTCACGGTACATCTGCTCTTTCTTCTCACCTTCAACGTCGTAGAAGAATTTAAGAATAAGAGCCTTGAGAACATTTGCAATGGTGTAGCCAAAGAGGAGGAATGCGAGAATTTTAAGGCAGGTGTCAAGATATGTAGGCTGAGCCTGCATAGTTTTGACAAGATCACCTTCAACTGAAGACAGATAGCCTGCCCATGCAATCATATAGGGAATTGAAATATCCTTTATGAAATTGCATACCGAGTTGATCCAACCGGGTACTATACCCTGAATAGCTTCCATTCTTTCGCCGCACTGCCATTCAAGATAGTCATAGAACTCAACGTCAAAGTGAGATTTTGAAAGCTCCTGAATACCGATGCCGATACCGAAAATGAAATAGAATGCATAGAAGAATATGCTGTTCCATCCCTCGAAGAATCTGATACCCATTTTTGCTTCAGCAAAACAGATACTGAAAAGTATACCTGCTGCAACGGGTGTGTAGATACCGCAGAACTTAAGAAGCTTAGTAGGCTCATACTTCTTTGAAAGCTTTGTACAGATAAGGTTACCCACAACAGTACCTACAGCGGTAGGAAGCGTGAGAAGAAGATTTTTTGATGAACCGACTGTAATAGCTGCAAGATAGGTAGACATTTTACCAAGCATTGCAAAAGCATTTACCCACTGCATATACTGGAAAGCACGGTAATTTTTGTATTTGAAAAGAGAGAAAAGAGCCTTTGAAACCTTAACCTTTTCCTTCCTCGGAAGCTCAATTCTTTCTTTACAGAAAAGAGCGCACATCAGGTTACCGAAAGCTGTAACGATAGCAGCTACAAGAGCAAGGGTCATATACATCTTATTCTTGTCATCGCTGAACAGGCCGTAAACGAAGGTTGCAATATATGCTCCGCCGTAGCCGATATAATAGGAAAGTTGCCAGAGTGTTGCAACAAATTTCTTTTCCTTGGGATTGGGAGAAATAACCTGGGTAATATACGTACCGCAATTGTTAAAGGCATTTAAAAATGTCTGGCTACAGGCTATTATATAACGGAACAAGGTCATCTGCTGAATTGTCCAGCCAGTAGGAACATAGAAGTATAAAGCGGTAAGAATAAATATGGGAACAAGGCAAATAATATACCACTGACGGTATCTGCCCCAACGGGTTTTCCATTTCTGAACAATTATACCTGCTAATGAGGGTGCGATAAGACCGAGAATCCATGTGAGAGTTGTCTGCAAAGCAGAAATATCTGCAATTTCGTCAGAGCTGACTCCTACAGGTCCGAAATAAAGCTCGTGAAGGAATGCAGCAGCAAGTGTACCGGTAAGTGTTGTACCAAACATACCGCCGATTCGTGAAAGCATAACGCACACATACTCAAATTTCGATATGTACTTGCCATCATTTCCTGTTAAAGCATTCTTCGGAATTTCCGAAGAAGAAGTTTTTTTGTTTTTAGACATCATATCATCTCCAAGAATTTATTTTGTTTAATTTTAACACTTTTTCTTATTGTTTTCAAGAGATTTAGTAAAATAATACAACGTTTTCAAATTTCAGTTATTAGAGATCTGTCATTTTAATGTCCCAAATGTTTAGTACTTCGACTGCTGCCCCATTAACCTATGAACTTATCGAGAAAAAAAGAAACGGCACCACAAGGGTACCGTTATTTTTCTGGCAGGGGTGGCAGGATTCGATTCTCGCCACGCCACGTGGCTCAGTCATTCGCGGCTCTCGATGTCCAGCGGACATCGATTCACTACCGCTCCTACTTCGAATCCTGACCCATTAACCTATAAACTCATCGAGAAAAAATAAACGGCACCACAAGGGTACCGTTTTATTTTTCCTGGCAGGGGTGGCAGGATTCGAACCTACGAATGCAACAGTCAAAGTGTTGTGTCTTACCGCTTGACGACACCCCTATATTAATTTTTGCTTAATCCACCAATTTTGGGTATAAAAAAATGGGGTGGATAATCGGATTCGAACCGACGACCTCCAGGGCCACAACCTGGCACTCTAACCAACTGAGCTATATCCACCACATAATGGCGCGCTTTGAGGGACTCGAACCCCCGACCTACTGCTTAGAAGGCAGTTGCTCTATCCAGCTGAGCTAAAAGCGCATATTAACTTGAAAAATGCTGGAGCGGGTGATGGGAATCGAACCCACACGACCAGCTTGGAAGGCTGGGATTCTACCATTGAACTACACCCGCATCTTCACTGCAACGCTGATTATTATACACAATCAGCGTCACAATGTCAAGTGTTTTTTACAATTTATTTTATTAATTTTAAAGATGTGAAAAAGAAATCTTCTCTTCCTTTATTTCTGCAGCTATGGCAGCTACACCTGTGTCTGCGTTATCGATTATGATGTTAGCAATCTCGTCCTCAATTTCCTTGCGGATAAGATTTCTAAGGTCTCTCGCTCCCCTTGAGCCACCATGTCCTTTCTTTGCAAGGTACGCGGGTACTTCGTCAGTGTACTTGAAAGTGATGTCTTTTTCTTTCAGTGAGTCCACAAGCTCATCGAGAAGAAGAGCCGAAATCTTTTCGTAGTCTTCGACAGTCAGGCTGTTAAACACTGCAATCTCGTCAACTCTGCCGAGGAATTCAGGTCTGAGGAATTCGCTGAGAGCTTTCATAACCTTTTCGCGTGTTGCATCGCCCTGCTCTTTACCAAAGCCGAGCACACCACCCTTACGCTCACTACCTGCATTTGATGTCATAACAATAACAGTATTTTCAAAGTTGACTGTTCTGCCTTGAGCATCTGTAATTCTGCCCTCATCAAGAATCTGAAGGAGAATGTTCATAACATCGGGATGAGCCTTTTCAATCTCATCAAAGAGGATTACACTGTAAGGCTTTCTTCTTACCTTTTCGGTGAGCTGACCAGCCTCGTCGTAACCTACATAACCCGGAGGTGAGCCGATAATGCGTGATACACTATGCTTTTCCATGAACTCACTCATATCAAGTCTGATAAGAGTCTCAGGAGTGGAGAAAAGCTCGGTTGAGAGCTGTTTAACAAGTTCTGTCTTACCAACACCTGTAGGACCTACAAAGATGAAAGATGCAGGTCTTCTGCGAGGACTAACCTGTACACGACTGCGTTTGATAGCACCTGCAATTGCGTGGATAGCTTCATCCTGACCTATAACCTTTTTCTTAAGTGAGTCTTCCATACCTGCAAGCTTCTTAAGGTCGCTTTCGATAATCTTGCTAGAAGGTATACCTGTCCAAAGCTCAATAACGTGAGCCAGGTCACTCTCTGTTACAGCGTTATCCTGAGCGAGAGGTGTGAATGTTTCTATATCGGTTTCTACCTTGACTATGTCGCTCTTGAGCTTAGCGATAGCCTCGTAGTCCATTTCTTCTGTATTGTTCATAAGCTCTTCTTCGTCAGCCTTAAGCTCTGTAAGCTTTTTCTCGCTGATTTCAAGGTCGCTGATAGCCTTGTTACGAAGATTAGCATGGGTACAGGCTTCATCTAAAAGGTCAATGGCCTTATCGGGTAAAAATCTGTCTGTGATATATCTTTCTGAGAGAACAACTGCCTTTTTAACAAGAGCATCAGTAATTCTTACTCTGTGGAAAGTCTCATAATATCCTTTGATGCCAAGCAAAATCTCAGTAGCATCTTCAATTGAGGGCTCCTCAACCTTAACAGGCTGGAAACGTCTCTCGAGAGCAGCATCCTTTTCGATGTGCTTTCTGTATTCGGTGAATGTAGTCGCACCTACAACCTGAATCTCACCGCGTGAAAGTGCAGGCTTTAAGATATTAGCTGCATTCATTGAGCCTTCTGCATCACCTGTACCAACGAGATTGTGTACCTCGTCGATGAAAAGGATTATATTACCGTTTTCTTTTACTTCGTCAACGAGACTCTTGATACGTGACTCGAACTGACCTCTGAACTGGGTACCGGCAACAAGCGCTGTAAGATCGAGAAGATGTATTTCTTTGTCAGCGAGCTTTGCGGGCACTTCATTTCTGACAATCTTAAGAGCGAGACCCTCGGCAATAGCAGTCTTACCTACACCAGGCTCACCGATAAGACAGGGGTTGTTTTTTGAGCGTCTGCAAAGAATCTGTACCACTCTGGAAAGCTCTTTATCTCTGCCGATGATGTTGTCAATCTTACCCTCACGAGCCTTGGCTGTAAGGTCTGTGCAGTAAAGTGAAAGGAACTTACGTTTCTTATCTTTCTGCTTCTTGTCTTTTTTATTTGCGGGACCTGAAGTAGCTTTTGAAGATGTAGCCTTAACTTCATCATTATTTTCATTTTTTACTGTGAGACTATTCTGTAAATCACCGAAAAGACCCTGTAAGAAAGGCATAGTCGGTGAACCACCGCTTTCAAATGAGCCATCTTCGTCATTGTCCGGGAACATCTGAGTGAACTGCTCGCTGATTGCATCCACATCTTCTTCAGTAATACCCATACTGTCCATCATCTGCTTGATGGGACCGATGTTCATTTCCATAGCACAGTTAAGGCAAAGACCTTCCGGTACGGTTTTACCGTCGATAATTTTTGAAATGAATATCACCGCAGGGCGTTTTTTACACCTGCTGCAAGTTACTTTTTTCATTGTTTACTCCTTGGGATAATCTTAAAATTACTTGCTGTTCTTAACAGCTTTTCTGTTATCAAAGTATTCTTTGAACTGTCTGAAGGTTTCAGGCATATAGCTTGCAAATGCTGCAATAGTCATAACTGCACAAAGGACTACGATTATACCTGTGATGATGTTAGGAAGCTCAAAGCCGAGGATACTGTTGAGAGCACCTACTTCGGGGCCTACAGCGATAATAATAACCATACCGACATAGAACACAACTGTTGCAGCCTTGCCCCAGAATTCAGCAGCACCGGGACGGATGTTAAGTAACAGCATAATAAGGCCGCCGACAATCATAACAGCCTCTTTAATGAGGAATACGAGGAAAACCCAACCGAGAGCATTGATTACAGGGTTTGCAGCTGTCTTGAAATCGATGAAGAGCATTACTGCAATTGTGATCTGTGTGAGTTTGTCAGCAACGGGGTCAAGGACCTTGCCGAGAGCACTGATCTGATTGAACTTTCTTGCGATCTGACCGTCAAATGTATCGCTGAGACCTGAGAGTGCGAGAACAACTACAGCCATTATCTTTTCATCATTATAGAAAAGATATGCAAATACGGCGATAAGTAAAATTCTGATTACTGATAATAAGTTGGGTATAGTCCAACAACCTTTGAATAAGTCTTTCATTGTTATGTTCCTTTCTTTTATAAGACAGTACCGCTGATTGATCCGATAACCTTCTGGAATGTATCAACGATAATGGAATTATTTACGATTTCAATAAATTTTTCGTTGCCTATGAATGATGCGAGAATTCCCACAAGCATTGAAATAATTGCAACTACAATAACGCCTCTGAGCACTCCGAAGACAGCACCGAGAGTTGCGTTAAGCTGTTTTAAGGCAGGAAGCTTTTTGATTATGCCGTCAAGAAGTCTGACAACAAACTTAAGCACAAAACCTACCACAACTGTGAGAATGATAAATAAAATGAACTGAACTATTGCAGTACCTACGGGTTCAACAACACCTGACATAAGACTTTCAACCATGTTGTTTCCGCCAAGGTCAGCACCCTGGATTTTTTCGAGTATGAGCTCTTTATCAATCCCCATAAGACCCATTATACCATTTAAAGCTTCCGGTATGGAGTTGATCGTTTCCTGAGCCTGAAGAGCATAATCTTTTGTACCCACAGAACCGAGTGCTTTTTCCAGATAAGTTTCTGCGCCTTTTCTTATGAAAGAGTCAAAGGCTACTCGAGCAAAGCTTTCTGAAAGAACCCTTGAAATTGCAAGTGAGATAAGGGTGCCTGCCAGTTCAAAAAGACTCTTGAAAAAACCTTTTCTTATTGACGATATTACTAAGGCACCAAAGATTAAGGCAATAATTATATCAACAATATATTCCATTTAAATCCTCCTGAAAAATGTGTCGTGTATTATACCACACTTTTAGAAATATTACAAGTATTACTTAACCGCCGCTTTTTCAACACCCCCTAAGCTATAGCAGTAAACCTTTGAACCGGTTCTTACAACGCCCATAGCTTTATTATCAAAGAAGAGCCTTTTATCAACTTCGCCCTTACGAACGGAGATAACACTGTCGCTGTAAAGCACACAGGGCTCATCCTTGTAGCTGAATATATCTTCAACGCCGTTCTGTATTGCCATAGAGTATTTTTCCTTGGCATCGCCTGAATACACCGTCAGGACGCTTTCTGAAAGGTTGAGTGCACTGTCGTTGACAACCGCAACACATCCATTATCAGAAACAGAACAGAATAAAAGTTTCGAAATAAAATTAACATTATATGTAAGCATCTCATCCTTACCGCAGTCAAAGACATATATGCCGTTTGTTGTGATAACATTGAACTTATCACCGGAGATTGTGTTTACGCTTACGCAGGCCGACGAAAGTATGGTATAGCTTTTCTCTTCTCCATCTTTCATATTGATTGCATAGACCTTAGTGTACATATCTCCGCCCGAGGCACCGATACCGGCGCAATAAAGAGTCTTGCCGTCAGAAGAAAGTCCCATATCAACAATATATTCCTCGTTGCAGGACCATACAAACTTTTCGTTACCTTTTTTATCCGTAACGCTTACAAGGCAGGCCGAGGAAGTACTCTTGAGTGACATCAGCACCTCACCCTTATCTGTAACTCTGCCCGAGAAAATCTGAGTGGTTCGCTCAGCTTTTCTTTCATCTATCTTGCCGTCAGATGAAATGACAGCATACTTATTGGAATATCTGTCAAAAGCGAGAGAGTATTTTTCACCGATAAAAACAGCAGGGTCACCATATGAGACTGCATGCTGCCATACTGTGTTGCCTCTATTATCAAGTGCTGTAACAAACTTTTTAGTCAGCACGATGATATTTTTATCCATCACATCTGCTTCTCTAATATCGTTGCCTGAAAAAGACACGGGATAGCCGTCACTTTCGACTTCTGCAATGTCATTGACTCCCGGAGCTGTCTTCTGAGCAATTTTAAGACCTGCAAGAATTGATATAATTATCAGCGCTAAAACTAAAGTCAAGTTTAAAGAACGCTTAAAATTGCGTTTATTTTTTTCTTTTCGCACAGCATTTCCTACATATCTGATGTTGTCTGCCATTTTTTTCACCTCGCCTTGTCTTATATTTTAATAATAAACTTCTGTGAGATAGAGTCCGTGAGCCTTTGCAGTTATTCCCGCAGAAAGCCTTGACTTGCTCTCAATTATTTCGGGGATACTCCCCTTTTCTATTTTGCCTGAGTTTATATCAAGCAATGTGCCAACCATTATGCGCACCATATTGTAAAGGAACCCGTCACCCTTTACCTTAAAAATGACCATGTCCCCCTCACGCTCAACACTGCAATCAAAAATAGTTCTGACATTACTGAGTGTTGTTCCTCCTGCCGCACAAAAAGCAGAAAAGTCGTGGGTACCGATATAATCTTTCGCCTGCTCATTAAGGAGCTTTTCGTCAATATGTATAGGATGGTGCAGAGCCTTGTCAATCATAAATGGGTTGCGGCGTCTGCTGTTCCAGATTTTATATGTATACTGCTTACCCTTGGCATCGAATCGTGCATTGAAGTTTTCATCTGCCTTACTGCACTCTAATACACATATACTTTCGGGTAAAACAGCATTGAGTCCGTATGCGATTTTTTCGCAGTCACGGTCTTTTTCGGTTCTGAAGTTACAGCAGAAGCCCTCAGCGTGAACGCCTTTGTCAGTTCGGCTTGAGCCGTAAATTGTACACTTTTCTCCGAAAATTCTCTCGATAGCTTCGCTGAGACACTGCTGAATTGTTATGGCATTGTCCTGCATCTGCCAACCGTGATAGGGTGTACCGTCGTAAGCGAGAATAAGTCTGTAGTTATTCATATTACATTGGCTCCCGCATATTTGTTTATCAGTACAACGGCCACAACACATACTATGAAAAATATCATTGAAGCTATGTCGCTGAATCTGAGTTTCATCTGCTTCATTCTTGTTCTGCCCTCTCCGCCTGTATAGCAGCGACAGCTCATTGCAAAAGACAGCTCGTAAGCGCGTCTGAATGCCGAGATGAAAAGAGGTATAAGAATAGGAATGAGCGCTTTGATTTTATCCATAAATGAGCCTGACTCAAAATCTGCACCTCTTGCTTTCTGTGCATTGGTAATTCGCTCAACCTCTTCAATCAGAGTGGGAATAAAGCGAAGTGCAAGAGTCATCATCATAGCGAGTGTATGAACGGGTATATGGAAAATCTTAAGGGGTGAGAGCAATCTTTCAATGGCATCTGTCAACTGAGTGGGTACCGTCGTATAGGTAAGAAGTGAGGAGCTGATGATAAGAAAGATAATTCTTATTGCCATAAATATTGCCGTGTAAAGGCCTTTTTCTGTGATTTTGATAAAACCTAAGGAAAGAAGCTCTTTACCGCCCGTGATATAAAATATATTGATTATTGCCGTGAAAAGTACAATTGGTACTATAGGCTTGAGTGACTTTGCAAACATCTTGAAAGGCACCTTTGATACTGCTACCGAAAGAAGTATCACACCAAGCACAAGCGCAAGACTTATGAAGCTCTTACACATAAAAATCATTGCCACAAAAAGCACTGTGAGAATAATCTTTGCTCTCGGATCAAGCTTATGGACGAAAGAGTCGCCTTTATAATACTGACCGATGGTGATATCACTTATCATAGACATTATCTTTCGCCTCCTTTCAGAAGCTTTAAAAGCTCTGCCTTAGCCTTTTCGTGAGTGTAAATATTTACATCCACATCATAGCCTGCTTCTCTGAGGCCAAGGAAAATCTGTGTGATTTCAGGAATATTAAGGCCCATCTCACGAAGTTCGTCGGCATTGGAGAAAACATTGTCTACGCTGTCATAATAGGCAAGAGTACCCTTATTCATAACAAGTACTTTCGTCGCAATTTTGGAGATATCCTCCATTGAGTGAGACACAACAAGCACCGTTGAGTCTGTATTTTTCTGATACTCTCTTATCAGACCGAGTATAGTGTCTCTGCCCTTGGGGTCAAGACCCGCGCAAGGCTCATCGAGAATTAAAATTTCAGGCTCCATAGCCATAACACCTGCTATAGCAACTCTTCTCTTTTCGCCGCCTGAGAGCTCAAAGGGAGATTTATCAAAATAGCTTTCATCGAGACCCACAAATTTAATTGTGCTTCTGACTCTCTTGTCGATTTCTTCGGCTGAGAGTTTCATATTTGTGGGGCCGTAAGCTATATCTTTATATACTGTCTCTTCAAAAAGCTGATACTCGGGGTACTGGAAGCAGATACCCACCTTGAAACGCACTTGTCTGATGTTCTTTTTATCCTGCCATATGTCTTTGCCCTCGAGTAAAACTACACCGCTGCTACCCTTTAAAAGGCCGTTGAAATGCTGAATGAGGGTGCTTTTGCCTGAGCCTGTATGACCGATAACGCCCACAAGCTCACCTTTGTCTATTTTAAGGCAGATATCTCTGATAGCATCCACACGTGAGGTGGTACCCTCAGAATAAATATGACTTAAGTTTTTTGTTTCGAGAACAACTGCGCTCATTTTGTCACACCTTTTTGATTCGTAAAATTTCACCTAAAAGCTCATCTACTGTGAGAATGTCGCCCTTTATATCTATGCCCTCATTTTTAAGTTCACGGGCAAGGAAAGTAGATTCGGGTACATCAAGACCCACTTTTTTAAGTGTATCGATATGGCTGAAAACCTCTCTTGGCTCGCCGTCAAGAATAACCTCACCTTTTTCCATAACGATAACACGGTTAGCTTTGGCAGCCTCATCCATATAGTGAGTTATGAAGATAACTGTAATGCCATACTCACCATTCAGCATTTTAACAGTATCCATTACTTCTTTTCTGCCTCTTGGGTCAAGCATAGATGTGGGCTCGTCGAGTACAATGCACTGAGGCTGCATAGCGATAATACCTGCAATAGCAACTCTCTGCTTCTGACCGCCTGAGAGCTTATGAGGCTCGGAAAGTCTGAAGTCGTACATACCGACTCTCTTTAAGGCTTCATCAACTCTGCGTCTGATTTCCTGCGGCTCAACACCTAAGTTTTCAGGGCCGAAAGCCACATCATCTTCAACAATAGTTGCAACTATCTGATTGTCGGGGTTTTGGAAAACCATACCGACTTTCTGTCTGATGTCATTGATTTTCTCTTCATCGGCTGTATCTATGCCGTCAACGAGCACTTTGCCTGACTGTGGAATATTGATGCCGTTGCAGAGCTTAGCGATAGTGCTTTTGCCACAGCCGTTATGACCGAGCACAGCCACAAAATCGCCTTTTTTTATCTGCAAAGAAAAGTTTTCAACTATGGTTTCGCCTAAAGTGTTACTCTCTTCGTCTTCATCATAAGAGAAAGTAACGTTCTGAAATTCAATAAAGTTATCCATAAACTTTACTCCTTTTCCCATATAGCTGATGCGCCACAGGGAAGAACCATACCGCTGTCGGTAACGGGCAGGCCTATCTCAGAAGAAGAAACCTTACCGCCGAACTTCTTTTTGATGACAGCACCTAAAATATATTCCATAACAGATGATGAAAGTCCTGTTGTGTATGAGTTGATAAGCATCATAAGTGAGTCTTCATATAAAAGCTCACTGCAAAGCTCAACAAAACCGTATACCTCGTCTTCGAGCTTCCATACTTCACCGCCGGGACCTCTGCCGTATGAGGGCGGGTCCATAATGATGATATCGTACTTGTTACCGCGACGGATTTCTCTCTGAACAAACTTGATACAGTCGTCAACGATCCAGCGTACACTGCCGTCACTTACACCTGAGGAGATGGCATTTTCTTTTGCCCATGCTGTCATACCCTTTGATGCGTCAACGTGTACCACGTGAGCATTTTCCATAAGAGGAGCCACTGTAGCACCGCCTGTATATGCAAAGAGGTTAAGGACCTTTACGGGTCTGCCTGCTTTTCTGATGACTTCTCTTGTATAGTCCCAGTTGACAGCCTGCTCAGGGAAAAGGCCTGTGTGCTTGAAGCCCATTGTCTTTATATTAAAGGTCATATCTTTGTAGTTGATGCTCCAGAAGGGAGGCATCTTGCTTCTTACTTCCCATTCTCCGCCACCTGACTTTGAACGGTGATAATAAGCGTCAGCCTTGCGCCAAAGTGGATTTTTCTTAGGAGTCTTCCATATAACCTGAGGGTCGGGGCGTACCAAAACGATATTGCCCCAACGCTCTAACTTTTCACCGTCAGAGCAGTCGATAAGCTCGTAATCTTTCCAATCTTTTGTATATCTCATAGTAATTTACCTTATTCCTTTAGAATAATTGCTGTTGTCCCGGTACAGGGATACCGAGATGTTCATATGCGGCAGGAGTTGCAACTCTGCCTCTCGGTGTTCTGCCGAGGAAGCCTATCTGCATAAGATAAGGCTCGTAAACATCTTCGATAGTGACAGCTTCTTCGCCGATAGCCGCTGCAATAGTCTCAAGACCAACGGGTCCGCCACCGTAAGATTTAATCATAGTTGAAAGCAGAAGTCTGTCTATGGAGTCAAGACCAATGTTGTCGATTTCCATCTTTTCGAGAGCGTGGTCAGCACTTTCTTCGTCGATAATGCCGTTGCCCATAACCTGAGCGAAGTCTCTTGCTCTCTTTAAAAGTCTGTTGGCAATTCGGGGAGTACCTCTTGAACGAGAAGCAATCTCAAGTGCACCGTATTTTTCAATATCAATGCCGAGGATACCTGCACTTCTTGTTACAATAAGAGCCAACTCTTCGGGGGTGTAAAGCTCGAGTCTGAGGATAACACCAAATCTGTCACGAAGGGGTGCTGAAAGCTGACCTGCACGTGTTGTGGCACCAACCAGAGTGAACTTGGGAAGGTCGAGTCTGATTGATCTTGCCGAGGGACCTTTACCGATGATAATATCAAGGGCGTTGTCTTCCATAGCTGGATAGAGAACTTCTTCAACGCTTCTGTTGAGACGGTGAATCTCGTCGATGAAAAGCACATCGCCTTCGTTGAGGTTGGTAAGAAGTGCTGCAAGATCACCTTGTTTTTCAATGGCAGGACCTGATGTCACTCGGAAATTAACATTCATCTCATTGGCGATAATGCCCGCAAGTGTTGTCTTGCCGAGTCCCGGAGGGCCGTACAAAAGCACGTGGTCGAGACTCTCACCTCTTGCCTTGGCAGCTTTAATGTATACCTCGAGATTTTCCTTTGCTTTTTCCTGACCGATGTAGTCAGTGAGAACTTTCGGGCGAAGGGAAACTTCTATATCTGAGTCTAAACCCGTATAGTCGGGAGCTACAATTCTTTCTTCAAAATCCATATTATTTCACCTGTAATCACATACTGCTCAAAAGCTTGAGAGCCTGTTTGATAATAGCCTGCACGGGAAGTGACGGGTCAACTTTGCTGACGGCTGTTGCCGCCTCAGACTGAGAGTAACCGAGCATTGACAGAGCTGCAATAGCTTCTGATGTGTTGGGCATCTCTGTGGCAGCGCTGATTCTGTCTGCACTTTCAAAAAGCTCACCGTCGGGTACAATATTTTTAACTTTATCTTTAAGGTCGAGTATGATTCGCTGTGCAATCTTGGGGCCGATACCGCTGGCGCGTGTGATTGACTTAGCATCTTTGGTTGAAATCGCAAGGGCAATCTCATCAACTGTCAGCTCGGAAAGTATCGCAAGAGCCGCCTTGGGTCCCACACCGTTGACGGTAATAAGCATCTTGAACCACTCGAGCTCATACTCAGTTGAAAAACCGAAAAGGTCAAGGGCGTCCTCGCGGACATTGAGGTGGGTATAAACTGTTGCCTCAGATTTATCGTCGGGTAAATCGTAAAGGGTGAAACGTGATGTGTAGCACATAAAGCCTACACCGCCGCAACTGATAACAGCGAAGTTTATACCCTTATTTATTACTTTTCCTGTGAGTGAATAAAACACAGCTTATATCCCCTTTCTGATTCTTAAGTTGTTTGTCATAAGTGAACCGCTTGCGTGAGCATGGCATATAGCCATAGCCAGTGCGTCGGCTGTATCGTCGGGCTTTGGTACTTTTTCAAGAGCAAGGATTCTGCGGGTCATTTCCTGCACCTGTTTTTTCTCTGCTCTGCCGTAACCAACAACACTCTGTTTGACCTGCAAGGGTGTGTATTCGAAGGCAGGCACTCCATTTTTTTGAGCCGCAAGCATAATTACACCGCGGGCCTGGCTTACGTCAATAACAGTCTTTGCGTTGTTGTTGTAAAAGAGCTTTTCTATAGACATTGCCTCAGGTTTGTGACGCTCAATTATTGCAGTCAGTCCGTCGTAAATTTTTTCGAGTCTTATATTAAAAGGCGTGCCCGCATCGGTTAAAATGGCACCGTAATCGATAACTGTGAAGTGATTGTTTTTATATTCAATTACTCCAAAGCCGACTATAGCATAACCCGGGTCGATACCTAAGATAATCATGGCATACTACCTCACTATAATAATCATCATATTATAGCATAAATTAAAGCTTTGAGCAATAGCAAAAAGGAGAATTTTGCGAAATATATCCCTTAAAATGGGATGTAAAGGCGGGGCGGGGGCTCAGGGTTGCGGCTTCGCCGCAACTGAGAGACGCAGTCCCACAAAAATTCCGCAGGAATTTTCCTGAGCCCCCCTCTCCCCTGATGCAGAAACTAAAAAAGGCAGGACATCTGTCCTACCTCAAAGTTTTATTTTTTCTTCCTGAACACCACAAACTTGGAAAAGAAATAATTGAGCACTACTACCACCACGGCAAGAATCACCTTGGAAATCATATTTCCGCTGATAGTGAAGCCGAGTATATCCACTCCGAAATCCTTCATACCGAGAACATCTACAAGCAGGAAAAGTCCTGCCTCTTCCACAAGGAAAGAGAAAACTCTCGCCGCAAAGAAAGACGGTACCTCTTTGGCAACAACCCTGACATTCCAGCTTTTGCTTTCAAATACAAATATCTTGTTGGTCACATAGGCAAATATCACGCTGACAAACCAGGCTATGATATTTGACACAAGATAATATTCCACACCTAAAAGCACATTAAAAAGCTTATAAGTCAGGAAGTTCACCAGAGTTGTACAAACACCGAAAACGCCGTAGATAATCAGCTCTTTATATTTAATTATCAGATTTTTGAGAGTGTTCATAAGTTAAAATCTCTTTTGCAATAAATATTGGTCTGTCTTTGACCTGAGTGTGCACTTTGCCGAGATAAGCACCGCTTATACCCTGACAAATGAGCACAAGTGAACCCACAAACAGTACAGCAGAAATAATGCCGTAATAAGGCACAATAAAGCCGATTACACCAAGGATAACAGCCATAATAAGCATAGCCAATCCAAGATACAGAGGCAATTTCAGCGGCTTATCGGTATAAGCCATAATGCCTTCGAAAGCATAAGCAATGAGCTTTTTAAGATTCCACTTGGTTTCTCCGCTTTCACGCTCTCTGACCTCATATGGAATAGAAACAGTATTGTAACCTACCCATGAGAATATACCTTTGGAAAAGCGATGATATTCAGGCAGAGCCACTATTGTATCGGCTACGCACTTGCGAAGAGTGCGGAAATCACTTGCATCACTGATAAAATCTATGCCGGTCATCTTGCTGATAGTCTTATAAAACAAGTGCTTGCCTTTTGAGAGAGCCTTACCCTCTTTGCGATGAGCCTGATAGGCAGCAACCATATCGCAGTCGGGGTTACTATCGAGTATCTTAGCCATTTCCACTGCGTACTTGGGGTCTTGTTGCAAATCAGCATCGATTATGGTGATGTACTCGCCCACAGCCTGAGTAAAGCCTGCATACATAGCAGCTTCCTTACCAAAGTTACGCGAAAAGTTAATCACCTTGATATTCATATCTTTGTTTTCATTGAAAATTTCTCTGAGCTTTTTTGGGGTAGAGTCTTTACTTCCGTCATTGACAAAAATAATCTCATATGAGTCGGTGTAAGATTTCATTACCTCTCTTGTCTCTTTGAGGAAATTTTCAACATTACCCTCCTCATTATAGCAGGGCACTATAAGGCTGAGCTTTACTGACATAGCATATCAATCCTTTAAGTTTAATTATTTGCCATCGCGTTCACGGACAACAAACTTAGTCGGTGTACCTTCAAGGCCGAAAATTTCACGAATCTGGTTGTCAAGATAACGCTGATAACTGTAATGGAACAGCTCTTTATCATTGACAAAGCAAACAAACGTGGGCGGTCTTGTAGACGCCTGAGTCATATAATAAATCTTAAGTCTCTTACCCTTATCTGTAGGTGGCTGTACTCTTGCTGTCGCGGCAGCGAGTACGTCATTGAGCTTACCTGTTGAAATACGCATTGAATTCTGCTCATCAACAAACTTGATAAGCTCAAAGAGTCTGTCGAGACGCTGACCTGTTTTAGCTGAGATAAAGATAATAGGTGCATAGGACATAAATGAGAAGTCATTCATAAGTTTCTTTCTGTAACTATCCATAGTCTTGCCGTCTTTTTCGAGGGCATCCCATTTATTTACAGCGATTATACAAGCCTTACCCATTTCGTGAGCAATACCTGCAACCTTGCTGTCCTGCTCGGTGAAACCTTCGAGTGCATCTATCATAATAACACATACAGTTGCTCTTTCAACAGCCATTTTAGCTCTGATAACGCTGTATTTTTCAATCTGATCTTCAACCTTACTTTTACGTCTGAGACCCGCCGTGTCAATAAACATAAACTCGCCGAACTCATTAGTGATGAAAGTGTCGGTAGCGTCTCTGGTAGTACCTGCAATATTTGAAACGATAGCTCTCTCTTCACCTGAAATCGCATTGATGAGTGAAGATTTACCAACGTTTGGCTTACCGATAACCGCAACCTTGATTGTACTGTCGTCGATTTCTTCTTCCTCGTCTGCGGGGAGATATTTCATAACTTCGTCGAGAAGGTCGCCGGTACCGTGACCGTGAACTGAAGACACAGCAATAGGATCACCGAGACCTAAGTTATAGAACTCATAGAATTCAAGAGGTGGCTCACCGACTTTGTCGCACTTGTTTACGCAAAGCACAATGGGCTTATTACTCTTAAGAAGCATAGCCGCAACATCTTCGTCGGTGGCAACAACACCTGAATGTAAATCTGTAACAAGTACAATAACATCAGCTGAGTCGATAGCAAGCTGAGCCTGACGACGCATCTGCTTTAAAATTATATCATCTGAGTGGGGTTCAATACCGCCCGTATCAATAAGAAGAAAATGACGGTTGAGCCACTCACAGTCACCGTAAATTCTGTCTCGTGTAACACCTGGTGTGTCATCAACAATAGACAGTCGCTGACCGATAAGCTTGTTAAAAAGGGTAGACTTACCTACATTAGGTCTGCCTACAATTGCAACGATTGGTCTTGCCATTTCATTCACCTTCCTTTTTTATTATTGGCCCATAAATGAGCCGAAGAGACTGCCGCCTGTGCAGTCATCGACTTTAAGAGTCACACCGAGCTCTCTTTCCACATCTTCAGTGCTTACACCGTCGAGGAAAAGATCACCCTCACTTCTGAGCATAACTGAGGGTATCGCCAGAGTTTCAGCAAGAGGTTTACCCTTGAGCTGACCGATAAGGTCGTTACCGACAATAAGACCTGCAACAGTTATACTGTGACCGAAAAAGTCATTTTTTATTTCATAAACATCTATTTTGCTTTTATTATACTTCTTTTGGAAAATTTCTGCAAGCTCTTTTATCAGAGGATAAGCAGCAACACCTGTAGCCACACTGACATGACTTTCAGGGTCACTTTCCTCGCAGTTTTCTATTTCAAAGAGAAACTCCTCTTTCATCGAAGTCCACATACCTACACCGTTTTCAATCTGACAGTAGGTTTCGTAGTACTCTCCGTCGGGGAGAGTTCTGCCCGATTTGAGATAAAACTCATCGGCAGCATATACGAGTCTTGTTCCGTATCTCTCTTTGAATTTCTCGCCGTATTCATTTACTATATCAATAACTTCGCTTGCAGTTTCTTTGCTGTATTCAGGCATATCAAAAAGACCATCGCGGTGCTTAGTTACACCCACGGGTACACAGGCAATGCTCTGAAGACTCGGACAAAGCTTTTCAAGCTCATCCAAGGAGTAGCGAAGCTCCTCACCGTCATTTATGCCGGGGCACAGTACAAGCTGTGTATTGATAGCTATGCCCTTTTCAGCAAGGCGATGAAGTATGCCAAGGCTTTCACCCGCATTTTTATTTTTCATCATATGCACACGCAGTTCTTTATTCATAGTGTGCACACTGACATTGACGGGACTTATATGCATCTCTATAATCTTCTCTACATCACGCTCGCTGAGATTTGTCAGAGTGATATAGTTACCAAAAAGGAATGACAATCTTGAGTCATCATCTTTAAAATAAATTGACTCTCTCATACCCTTAGGATTCTGATCGATAAAACAGAAAATGCACTTATTCTTACAGCGTCTTTCCTTGTCCATAAGATAAGTTTCAAACTCGAGACCAAGATCTTCTTCTTCGCTCTTTTTTATCCAGACCGCCTTGGTTTTGCCGTCTCTTTCATATACAACACTGATTTTGTTATCTTTGGTATAAAACTGATAGTCAAGAAAGTCTGTTATTTCATGACCTGATATTTTTATGAGGCTATCCCCAGCCATTATGCCTTTTTTATAAGCGGGTGAATTTTTTATAACATCCTTAATTAAAACTGACATAAAATAACTCCTTTCCGTTAATTAAAAAATAAAGGTGAAGAAGTTAACTTCTCCACCTCTCAAAGTTCCAAAGGCTTAGTCTTCGTCCTTAACAACAACCTGCTTACCTTTGTAATAGCCGCATTCACCGCAAACCTTGTGGGGTACAGTGTATGCACCACACTGCTTGCATCTTACAAGTGTGGGAGCGTCAAGCTTCCATACATTTGAACGTCTCTTATCTCTTCTTGCCTTTGATACTCTTCTCTTTGGTACTGCCATCTTTCAGCACCTCCTTTTATAATATTAAAGTTAAACTTACTTATTCGTCCAGAAGACCAAGGAGTGCCTCGAAACGAGGATCGATGTCTTTCTTGCAACCGCATGGACCTTCATTTAAATTCGCACCGCACTTTGAGCAAAGACCCTTGCAATCATCGTCGCAGAGAACCTTACTCGGCAGAGCAAAGTAAATGTCTTCTAAAGTGAGTCTCTCAATATCAAGCTTCATATCTTCAACGATGATGAACTCATCAGTTTCTTCATTCTGAAGCTCAGTTACGAGGATATGTTCAACGGGAACTTCCATATCAAGTGTGAGCTCTTCAGCACATCTGCAACAATCCACATCCATACTGAAAGTAGCTGTGGCTTTAACTGATACTATCTCGGCAACATTTTCAACCTTACCCTGAAGCTTAACAGGTGTCGTGAATGGAAACACACCGTCAATCTCCTCACCGGAAAAGTCAAATTCAAAGTTGAGTGGTACCTCAGTTATACCGCCATTAAACAAGTTTTCAAGTTCAATAAACATAACTCACCTCATATTAACGAATAACATTATATATATCTATCTTCGATTTGTCAATAAAAAACTGCAAAATTACTGCAAAAATTTTAAATTGCACCTTTATTCACCCTGTAAGCGCAAACTTATTTGGTTTTGACCGAAAGCACAGAGGAATAACTGCCGTAGTATTTCTTACCCTCATACTCTTTTACAGTTCTGACTTTAACCTTATAAGTTGTTGCTTTGCTCAGATTTTTGAAAGTGATTGAATTTGTATCGCTTGTACCGTAGGTTACATATGCGCCTTTCTCTTTGTCATAGACAGCCACCTGATAATAAGTAGCACCGCTGACTTTCTTCCAACTGAGCTTGAATGAATTTGCAGTTATTGATGATGACTTGAGCTCTGTTGTCTTAGCAGGTTTAGTAGTAAACTTGAACACAGCCGATACATCACCGAGGACATCATCTTTTCCTGCTTTTGTATAGACACTTCTGACCTTATAGCCATAAGTTTTGCCTGATGTGAGTCCCTCAAATTTATAACTGAGTTTTTTAGTCTTGGCAACTACCACATAAGCTTTCTCTTTTGATGAGTACTGATAAATGTGATAATAGTTTGCACCCTCAGCCTCTTCCCAGTTAAGAGTGTGATATGTTGCACCCACACCGCTGATAGTCAGCTTCTCGACTTTCTCGGGCTTTGTTACAGCACTGACACTGGTCATTGAGCCCTTGACCGTTGAGTTGGTAAGTCTGATATATGCTCTGATATAGAATGTGTATTCACCACCGGGAACAAGCTCCTGAATTTTGCAGGATGTACCTGTTACCGTATCAAGCAGCACGTGTTTTTCACCCTCGAGAAGATAGATGTTATAGCAATCAGCATTTTCTACTGCGTTCCAGCTGAGCTTAACTGTTCTCATATAAGCCTTGGCAGTGAAATTTTTGACCGTAGCCGGTGTTGTTGCCGCTATAATCTCCTCGGAGTAGTTACTCTCGTATTTTTTCGAGCCTTCCTTGTACACTGCCGTAATCTTATAGGTATCTATCTGACCAAATGAGAGACTGCCCACAGTGTAATAGTTTGTGGATACACCGGAAAGGAGCTCGTAGCTGTCGTTTTTAAGTCGGTAAACCCTATAGCTGTCAGCCTCAGGAATAGCATTCCAGGAAAGCTTGTATGAAGCGGATTTGACATCGCTGACCTTGATATTTTCAGGTACGGGATAAGCCGTTGCCGCACCTGCAGTGTCACTGTAATCTGAGTAAATCTCCAGCTCGTTTTTAACGGCGATAGCCTTGACTGCAAAGGTGTATTCTTTATTGTATTTTAGGCCTGTCACAGTTGCATATGCGTCTTCTGTCACCGCCTTTTCAACATAGGCTTTCTTCGAGTCGGAATAAACATAGACCGCATACTTCTGAGCATACGGATGCTCCTGCCAGGAAAGAGTAACATTGTTACCCTGAACATTGTCAACGGAAACATCAAGAACCTTGCTCAGAGCCGTTGAAACCTGAAGCGTATCACTCATCGAACCTTCCTGAGTCGTGCGCTCGCTCTGAGCCACCGCGGAAACTCTGAAAGTATAATCGGTTATTTCACTGAGGTTTTGGGCTGTGTATTTTACATCATCGCACTCAGCTATCTGCACATACTCACCGCCAGTGAGCATATAAACTTTATAACTGAAGGCACCTTTGGCATCACTCCACTTAAGAGTCACTGCATTTTCCGTAACATTACTGCTCTTGAGACCTGAAACCTTATCGGGAAGTGTCATAACATAAATGGGTGCCGATACATCTGAAACAACACCATCACCTGCACCTGCAACAGCATAAGCCGAATCTGTGCCGGGAGCAAGATTTTTAACTGTGTAAGACGTTTTCTCTGTATTGGCAATCAGCACGGGACTGCCCTTTGAAATCTCGTAAACATTATATGATGTTGCATACTCAGCAGCATCCCATGTGAGCTTGAAAGATGTTGTCTTGATACTCGTTGCCGCAAGATTCTGAGGTACGGCAGGAACAAGTGTTACAGTTACAGGATCCGAGTAATCACCATAAACAACCTCACCGTCTATATCGGTGTAAGCTGCAATATAGTACTCGTCATAAACGAGAGAATAAACATCAATATACATACTGCTGAAGCCGTAAATAGAATCGGCAATTTCAGTATAGCTTCCGGTTGCGGCCTCATAGCCGTAAATTATATAACCTGTGCAACCGGGTACTTCTGTCCAGCTGAACTCAACATCGCTACCTACATTCTCAGCTCTGAAATTCTGCACTTTGTCGGGTGTACCGGCAGTGCCGCTTGTGCTGACCTTTTTTGTAAGACTCGCGCTGTATATGCTGACGGTTGTCTTATCAAGCAATGCTCTTGCACTGACAGTATACTCCATGCCCTTTTTAAGTGACGAGAAAGTCACACTTCGCCCCGTAGAGGATTTATTTTCGACTATATTGCCGTTTTCATCGCTGATACCGAATGCATATTTTGTAGCACCACTGACAGCATTGGTTGTGACCTTGATACTGTTATCCGTAGCTGTGACTGTAAGCTTTGTTGGTTTAGCCACAGCGGAATCAGAGACGACATACTTGACTATGTCATATCTGCCTGTTGAGTCATATGATGTCAGGTACACTGTTCCTGTCCCCAGGAAATTGACAGTATTCGCTGCGGTAACCTTAGCTATGCTGTAGTTGGAAGAAATCAGTCTCAGACCTGTCTGATTACCGCCTAAGTTACCTACGGTATGAGACCCTTTACCAACGGAAGTATATGAGGAAAGGGTGATAAAATCTTCAGGCACATAACCTGTGTAGCTCTTTGACTCATAGTCAAATTTAACCTTTACCCAATGGGGATATTTGAGCTGATTGATATAATATTTTGAGTCTGTAAAGACCTTTGAAATTATTCTGACCTCGTGACCCTTTGACAAAACAATACCACTGCCGTTTTTATCTGTAAGCTGAGCATTGCCTGTTGAAGGACCTGTGCGTACTCGCGAGGTTGAAGCATTTATCTTAGCATACTGCACAAGACTGTCTGCATTTATAGCTGACTGATAGTCTTTATCCTCCGAGGGCATATTGTTATATACGGGAATCGAGAAAACGTAAGCCTGATAAAGATTGCCTGTCTTGGCATAGGCTGTATAGTTTGTATATCCCTGAGAGCAGGCACCCGTAAGATTTGACATATACTGATGAAGATATAACGAGCCGGTGGCTTTGTTTACGTTAAACTTCTGAAGATAACCTGTAAACTGACCTTTATCCACATACTTTTCTGCTATGTAAGCGGCACCACCCTTGATGGATTTAACAGGTGTATTCCAGGGTCTCTGATAAGTACTGCCACTGCTTGCCCACTGAAGACCTCTGGTTATAGCACCTGCACCGTCAGTAGCACCGATATTGTAGAAATTATAGATACCGGGATATACCGAGTGAGTACCGGAAACACTTGCACTACCATCTGCACCTACTTCATTTCTGATTTTAGATGCAAGATAGCAGGGATTTACATTATACTCCTGACCCGCTTCAAAGATAACCTGAGCATAGGTTTTGGAGGTTGTTTTCTTTTCGCCTGCTGATGTGTAATAGGTGATTTTCTTGTCAGACATAAACGTGCCTTTAAGTACACTTTCCACGTCCTCTACAGTAATGGTATCACTGAAAGTCAGCTGTTCAAACTGGAAGATACCCTCTTCATTAAGGAAGTTTCTCGGGTCCATATAGTATTCAACTGCAAGACGGCTGGCTACTACAAAACCGCTGTCTTTCTGAATATACTTACCCGTTGAAAAATTATAATGTCCTGACTCACGGCTTTTGAGGTTATCACTTGAAGCATTGTTGTCAATGAGATTTTTTGTGCCGAACTCGTTGTCGATTACTGTAGTCCAGTCAAGACCTGTCTCAAACGGTACAAAAGTCCAAAGAGGATACTTCTCGTGAAGCTCACGAAGATAAGGTCTGTAACTTTCGGGGAAGGCAGCGATTTCATCTTCAAAGCTATCTGCCTTAGCAGGAGAAACCGCACCGAGACAAGCTGTGAGTGCCATTGCAACCACAAGTGACATAATATATAAAAATGTTTTTCTCTTGTTTTTTAACATAGTTTCATTCCTTCTCTTAGAAAAGTACATTATAGTATTTTATCAAAAAACGGCACATTTTGCAACCTTATTGAAAAATTTAACACTTCGGTGTATAATAAGCGGGAAATGAGGTGATTATATGCGACTCCCGTCAAAGGCCGAAAAAATCTTCACACAGCTCGAAAGTGCGGGGTACGAGTGCTATCTTGTAGGTGGCTGTGTACGCGATATGCTTATGGGCAAAGAGCCCCATGATATTGACATTACAACAAACGCCACCCCCGAAGAGACTAAATCGGTTTTTGCCGACTCCCATACACTTGACATCGGCATCAAGCATGGCACTGTTACCGTAATACTCGATGGCGATCCTATAGAAATCACCACCTACAGAAAAGAAAGTGCATACTCAGACGGAAGACACCCCGACTGCGTGTCTTTTACGAGAAACATAACCGATGACCTTTCAAGACGCGACTTCACCGTCAATGCCATCGCATATAACCCAAAAGCGGGCATAATAGACCCCTTTGGCGGACAGGATGATATAAAAAGTAAAACTCTGCGCTGTGTGGGAAATCCAACTGAAAGATTTCAGGAGGACTCTCTTCGCATATTGCGCGGCCTCAGATTTGCATCAGTACTCGGATTTACTATAGACAAAGCCACAGAAAATGCTATGTACACCTGCCGTGAGCTTATAAGCATCGTCTCACCCGAGAGGATTTACACTGAGATTTCAAAGCTTCTCTGCGGTCAGAGTGCCGGAAAAATCCTGAGTCTTTACTCAGATATATTATCTGTTGCACTGCCCGAAATCAAAGAGATGAAAGGCTTCGAGCAACACAATTTCCACCACATATATGATGTTTTAAATCACACTGCAAAGGTTATCGATTCTGTGTACCCTGCCGTAGATTTAAGGCTTGCGGCTCTTTTTCACGATTGTGGTAAGCCTGACTGTTTCAGCCTTGATGAAAATGGCGTCGGCCACTTTTACTCTCACGCATCAATATCCGCCCGCAAGGCAGACGAAGCTCTTACGAGACTTCGCTGTGACAATGCCACAAGAGAAAAGGTTGTAAATCTGGTTAAAATCCACGATACACCCATCGAACCCGACTCAAAGACTATCAAAAAGAAACTGCAGAAATACGGCGAAGAGATATTCTTTGACCTGATAAAACTGCAAAGAGCAGACAACAAAGGTCTTGCACCCGACTATCTATATCGGCAGGAAACTTATAATAAGCTCGAAGAAATTGCAAGGCAGATTATAAAAGAAAACCAATGCTTTTCTCTTAAAGATTTAGCTGTAAACGGCAGAGATATGATGAGTCTCGGACTGGGTGGCAAAGACATCGGCACTGCCCTCGACGAGCTTTTAAAGGCCGTTATCGAGGAAAAATGTGACAATAACAAAGAGTCTCTGTTGTCATATTATCATAGTAATGTGAAAACTAATTTAAAAAGTTAAGATAAATATGAAAACAGCTCGGAAGCACATTGCAACCGAGCTATTAAATATTTAGATTTAAGTTAAAGGGAATTAAGGTCTCTTTCTCTTATACGCACCGAAAAGCATTGACATAGCAACTACAAGATAATGCACAAATACCACAACATAAAATGCAAAACCGAGGCTGTCACTTTTGATATTGAGAGCTTCAAGCCACACAGCGCCAGGATATTGAAGTATTGTTGCAACAACAGGGATTGCCACCATAAGCAAAGTAACTACAGCCACAATAATAAGCATAGGCACTGCAACAATTGAAACAAAAGCAATGCCTTTGGTGTAATACAATTCACGGCCTATAAAATAGCTGACACAAAGCACAATAGCAAATAAAACTAACAAGCCGATAATTGACAACTTCCCAAGTAAATCAAAAATAAGAAATCCTAAAAAAGTAAAAGCCAGGCTCATAAATATCAGACACACAAGTGACAGTGCTGTATTTTTAGCAAATTTTTTTAACATAGTTGTCCCCTCCTGCTATGTTGTCATTTTCATATTTTCTGTGAAGTCTGCTTTACAGATAAATCTACTCATCTAATTATAGACACATCAGTTTTATTTGTCAACTAAAATTTATAATCAATCTATCATGGCGTGAAAAAACTGCTATATCTCCTCTGCCAAAGCGCGTACCAACAAAAAGACAGCCTGATATCAGACTGTCTTTCATTTTTATTTCGCTCGCCGCAGGGCATTCTTTTTCCTGTCGCGGAAAAAGAATCAAAAACGCGATGATGCTTTTTTATTTTACAATATACACCTTTACGCCGTGAGCTTCAGGAGCTGAAGAGAGCATAGTTGTGCCCTCGCTGTATCTGTTTTCCCAGACATCATAGACACTGTAGCCCTCTTTTTTCGGCAGGCTCACAAAACCGAGATTTGCGATGTCTTTAAGTTTGATTTCGGTACCATTAGGTTTATTTGTCTTATTAAATACACAGATGGCAACTGAGCTGTCCTTGAGAGGCTTGACAAGCACATCCACAAGACCTTTCTTAAATCTTCTGCACTGAATACCCAAGGGATCCTGATTGATAGCAATCATATCCTTATTGGTAAGAATCTTATACACAGCATTTTCTTTATCAACACTGCCGTCGGGAAGAATAAACTTTCTGATATCGTTGCCGAGAATAAGAGGCGCATTCATCATACACCACAGTGAGAAGTGTGCCTTGTTTTCTTCCTGAGTAAGGTCACCATTACCAACCTCGAGCATATCGGGGTCATTCCAGGCACCGGGTACTGAGTATTTATAAAGATTGACAGTGAACTCATAAATTGCAAGTATTGATGGCCAAACCTCCCTGATATCGCCTGTTGTTCTCCAGAGATTACCTGCTTCGGCGCCCCACTTCCAAGGCTGATTAAAGCCCCACTCACAGATTGAGAAGATAATAGGCTTCTCTTCTACACCGTTTTTCTCAGCATAAAGCTTTGTTGCGCGTTTGAGCTCTCTGCCCATAAGTTTATACTGAATTGCGGCAGAATCCATTCTCGACTTAACAGGGTTGTCTAACACAACAGTATTATTGCCCTTATCCAGATATATCATAGTCTGAAGCTTACTGTCAGTATTGTTGGCATCCTTACTCTGACAGTAAAGATGATACTCATCCTTGCCGTTTATAACAGCTCTGAGGAATTTCTTCTTTCTATCATCTTTTCTTACACTCAGGAAAAGTATATACTCACCGGCTTCAGGCACTTCAACTTCAACAGTTATTGTGCCGAGCCCAGAGTCAAGACCTGCAACAATGCTTCTGGGTTCAACTTTTTCGTCGGGTAATATGTATGCATCGCCACTGAGTTTCATATCATCAGGCTCAAAACATCTGAAAGTTTCACCTGCACCCTCTTTTGCAAAGCCGACACCGATAATCCAGGGGGCTTTTGAGGGAATGGGCACATTGTGGCAGAAGTCGTATTTGAAATATTCTACCCCCCACTCAGCAAAGGTTTCCGCATCAACTCTTTCGTTTCTGAGTGATGCAGGATAATCCTCACAAGTGAGAGTACCGTTTGATGAGTAAATGCCGAGTTTTACACCGCGGCTGTTGACATAATCAGTGAGAGCTCTGATACCGCTTGGGAAATTGACCTTATCACACTGAAGTCTGCCACTTGCATCTCTTTCATTTGCCTGCCAGCAGTCATCGATATTGACATACTGATAGCCTGCTTCTGCAAGACCGCTGTCAACCATAGCATCAGCGATTTCCTTGATGAGGTCTTCACTTATTTTGTTGCGGAAAAGATTCCAGCTTGACCAACCCATAGGCGGTGTCATAGCTACACCGTTGCCGTATGCACCTTTAGCCACCTGAGAAACTTGGGTTTTACCGACTATCTTTTTAGCAATACAGATAGGACAGAATTTCTTGTTTTTCATAATATTTCTCCTTTTTGATTATTATATGAATCCAAGGCTTTTCATAAGAAAAACCGTAATGAATATACTGAATACTGACATCAGACTTGTCCATACAACAAGCTGACCTGCAAGCTGTTCATCTCCGCCGATTTCGCCAACCATAACCGCACTTGAAACGGCTACAGGAGTGCCGAAGAGAGATATGAGTGCCGGGTACTCTGTGGCGGTAAAATGCATAATGCCCGTCTGACTGAGAATCATAGCACCACCTACACCAACTAAGGGTGCCACAACAAGTCTTAAGATAACGCTTGCTGTTATAGGTTTGATGAGACTCTTTACCGCTGAAAAATCAAATCTCGCACCGAGCACTACCAGAGCAAGAGGTGATGCAGCCCTCGCAAGATTTGAAACAGCCGAATAAAGGAATGGCATATCATTTTTTACCGAAAAGATGAGCTCTCCCGTCTCGTTTACTGGAATAAACTGTCTGATTAAAAGTACGATTATGCCAAGTCCCACACCTCGTATAAGAGGGTTCTTTGCTGCACTTTTAAGAGTTGATTTTATATTTGTATCGCTGTCTTTCTGAGAGTAGTGAGACAACAAAATTACTGCAAGAACATTGAAAAGCGGAATTGATACTGCGGATAAAACCCCTGCAAAAGCCAGTGCCTCAGCAGAGCCCAGAGACTCCGCAAGAGGTATGCCGATAATAGCATAATTTGACCTGAAAGTGCACTGATTTATTACACCTTTTTGCTGTCGGTTGTCAGCAAAAATCTTAGCTGACATATTGCCTATGAAACAAAGCAAAAGTATTGCCACAACACAATACAAAATAGCTGAGAAATTTATATCGCTGATTGACTTTATGTCATAGACATTTTTAAAAAGCAATATGGGCAGAAACACTCTGAAAACCAGAGTATTGCACTTTTTGAAAAAGCCATCATCAAAAAGACCACTGAGTTTTATTATATATCCCGCAACGGTTAGAAGCAGTATAGGTGCCACCGCATTGAAAGAAAAAGAGAAAACTTCGAACATATATTTCACCGTAATTTAAAAGTTTGCTGCATTAAGCAATTCTGCTATTTTTGAGCTCAGCTCATTTGCTGCATAAACATTTGACATATAACCAGGGTGACCATTGATAACTATATCGTTTTCTCCCATTTTGTATCCGATGGTCATTGCTGTTACTCTGTTATCAAAAACCGAATTGATATAGTTGCTGACGGCCTGCTCTATGCAGGAATAAAGGGCGTTGTTCATATCGCCGAGTATGCAGATAATATATGCATATGGGTTATGGTACCGCACCTGACGGATGAAGTCAGTATATTTGCGGGTAAATTCCTGCCTTCCGCTAAGACTTTTAGCGCAGTACGAGGCATCATTTGTTCCAAGATTTATGACAACTATATCACTCTGAAACTCACTGAAATCCCACTGAGTTTCTCTGCCACCATAAAGGAAGCTGGACTTATCATAGTATAAAGGCACTGTGTCTTCTGCATTGAGTATACCGTTTGATGTGTAACCCGAGTACACACCATAACCGGAAAAACATACAGCACTGTAATCGGCATTGAGTTGCTCCGCTGTAAGATAAGCATAAGTTTTAGTAAAGTTTTCCGTCGCAGTGGAAAAAGGAGCGTTTTCATTCATCTCATCAATACCATAACCGCAGGTAATTGAGTCACCGATAAACTCGATTTTAAGCTCTTTTTCTTTAGTCGGCTTGATTTTATTTTTACCATAAAGAGTTATTTCTCCAACACCCATAGAAGAATACTGAGCCTCGGAAAGCTTGACAACCTTTATCACAGTATCAACATAATATCCGTCAAGAGTGATATAGCTGATTTTTTCAGCCTCGGTAAGCACTCCCTCTTCAACAAGAAAGCCATTTTTATATATAGCATAACGGGGTTGATGATTCTGAAAATATCTACCCTGAGAGTCATCGATAAGTTTTATTGTGGCGTACTCACCTCTGCAGGCAAATTCCAGACCGCTGCCCGAGTGAGAAAAATATCTCACACCGCCCTCATAGAAGGTACGGCCGACAGGTCTGACATTATATTTATCAGGATAGTTTATTATAAAGTCAGTAGGCAAGAAATCAGCCACAGGTGTCTGAGGTTCATCTTCAGTGACATAAACAAAGAGAAAGCCGCAAAGCACAACAAAAACAACGCTGAGCACAGCGATTCTTACACCGCGTAAAATTCTTTTCAACCTCATCGCCCCTTTCTTTATGATTTCATCCATTTTAATTATATATAATTGCTTCGGCTATGTCAAATGAAATTTCAAACAAAAAATGCAGAGGAGACTTTCGCCGTCCTCTGCAATATTTATTATCTTTCGAATACAACTGTAGTTATACTCTTTTCACCGATTGTGATTTTTTTGTGACCCTTTGTCTCAGATGTGAGTTCAAGGTCGCTGTCAGCATCGGTGGTGTAAACTTTCGCATCCCAACCGAGCATATTGAAGGAGACTTCTTTGTCCTCTCCCTCGTTGACTATAACAGCAACGTACTTGCCCTCAGGGGTCTTATAAGCTGAAACTGTAAGATAATTAGTGACATTATATGCCTGATAGGGTTTGTCGTTTATCCAATAGGGCCATCTGTTTTCTTTTTCAACAGTCATATCACCGACACTGACATTAGTATCAACAGCACGGCTGCCTACGGGAATAAACTTGGTGTAGTGACCCATAGCATAATATCTCTTGGATATCTGATAGTTTTCATAACTATTACCAACAGCAATCATTGAGTCGGCATCCTTGCCACCCTCGTTGACTGCTACCCAGCTTGACCAGGAGTTTGCACCGGTCTGAGCCATATCTTCACCAATTGTACGCGCCATAATGAGACCAGCTTCAATGTCGTCGATTTTATGTTCACAGGGAAGCTCACACCATTCGCTCATTTCGAGTTCAACATTCGGGAACTTTTTGTCAATATAATAGCCGAAAGCATCCTTGAGAATAAAGTTTCCGTCTGTCCAATAGCTGTGGTAAGCATAGGTACCGAGAACATCTCTGATATCTTCGTCAGCATAGAGCTTTTCGAGGCACTCAATAGCATGGTCGCCTACCTGACCGCTTTCAAGAACTGAAAGCTTTACATCCATATTTCTCTCTTTGATTTCGAGAGCAAACATACGGATAAGCTCAACAGCTTCGTCGATTTCGTAGTGACAGCCTTCCTGACCTACCCAGCCACCGCCCCAGTCCCACTGAGGCTCATTGATGGGGCTTATGTACTTTACGGGTACACCCTCGTCAATAAAATGCTGAGTTATATCAAGGAAATAGTCTACATAATCGTCATAGCAATCTTTCCTGAGGTTTGACTGTGCAGGCTCAAGACCGCCTGAAGCATTGCCCGATACACACATTGAGTAATGAGGTGAGTTAGCAAACATTACAACTGTGTCAACACAGCCATAATCAAGAACCATATCAAGTATCTTCTGAGCTGCAGCATCTTTGCTCCAGTCATAAACCCAATCCTGCTCCTCTTCGCTCCAAACAAGGAAGCTTTCTGTAGCTCTTGATGAGTTTTTATCAAGACGGCCTGTGGGGTCATCCTTTGATCCACCACCGATATTGTAACGGTAGATGTTGAGTCCGAGACCCTCTTTTGTGAAAAGGAGCTTTGTAACTTCTTCTGCACTTTCGCATTCACCGAGTTTCTGAGCCCACCAACAGCCTGAGGTACCCCAACCGGTGATTTCCTGCTCAAGTGAAACTTTATCGAGTTTGATTCTGGTTTTATCAGCAGAGATACCAAAGAAACCAGCAATGTTTACCATCACATAGATGAGTATAACAAAAAAGTAAACATACTTTTCACGGAATCTGATCCAGTTTTTCATCATAATGTTACCTCTTATCAATCAAGGGTTGCTCTTTCAGCAGCATAGTTGATATCTACAGACTTTTTAAAGAGCATATAGTCGTACTGAGGTCTCCAGCTGTCACCGCACTTAACATCTTTGAATGTATCTTCGTCAGCAGCAACATTCATTACAGTAACACCCTTAAGCTCACCGTTTTCTTCATAGAGAGTATCCCAGAAAGCATGGTGACCGATGTAGGTTACACTTGCAGGAATATATACATAGGGTAATTCCTGATTATAGCTGAATGCGTCTGAACCGATATATTCAAGACCCTCGGGAAGTGAAAGATAAATTTCGCCTAAAGCTTCCTCGGAAGTGAAAGCTGAATCAAGAATTTCAGCATCAGTCTTGTATGAATAGATGTTGTCAAGTGAAGGTGTGTTACTCCACTGGTCTTTGGGCTCGTGAAGCTTGAAGAGACCGAGAGTTTCTACTGATTTGAGACCTTCGGGGAGATATACATTTCTGAGGTTTGAGTATGCGAATGCAAGCTCGCCGATAGTTTCAACAGTTGAGGGTACAACATAAGTCTGAATATCTCTGATATACTCTTCTGTTGCATCAGCTCTGTAGGGCTCTGCCTCATAACCGAACTTTGTTCTTAAGTACTGATCATGGTTGGGAGGATAGCAGATAACTGTCTTCATATCCTTGGTGTAAAGTACACCGTCTACATCACAGTAGTTGGGGTTGTTTTCATCTACTTCGATTCTCTGAAGTGCCCAACATGAATAGAATGACTTGCCGTCGATGCTGAGTACGCCGGGGCCGATGTTGATAACTTCAACAACACCGTCACAGTTGAGTGCATATTCACGAATTGAAGTGATTGCCTTTGTCTCGTCTTTGACGAATGTGAAGTTCGAGGTTACATCAGGATTTTCCTGATCGTATTCGATTTCTGTAACATAGTCAATGGTGATTTCTTTAATATAACCTGTGTTGCTGAATTTTGAGAATTCATAATCCTCATCCCAGTGAGGTGTGTATTCAAATGTATCACTCTGTACAGTTCTTACACTGAAATAGCATGAAAGCGAAACAGCGATAAGAATGATAACTGCAAGTAACGCTTTCTTTGCACCTGCATTTTTATAAGGCTTGCCGATATGAGGAGCTGCAAGACCTTCTACCTGATATGTCCAGATTTCGTCTTCGGGAATATTAATAACCTGATCGAGTTCTTCTGTATTATCAATCTTTTTCTTACTCATATTCTCGCCTCCTTAACCTGTATATACGCCATCGGTTGAAATGCCCTCTTCCTGAGCTTTTCTTTCCGTAACTTCTGCACGGCGCTTAAGAACTTCCATAACCATATTCTGCTTCTTGCTATCGTAGTCCCAGAAGAGATAGGGAATAGTCATAAGAGCGAAACCGATTACGTCAACGATGATGGGAATAGCAATGATACTTCTTCTTGAAGCGTCAACAAACAGAACTTCCCAGTTACTGTTAAAGCCAAACTTCAGAAGGAAGATAGGAATAATAAGACCTACGAAAGAGGTAATGGGGCCTGTGAACCAGCCGAAAATACCTGCAAAGCTTTCGAGTCTTTCGCCTGAAAGATACATCTGATAGTCACCGATACGAACGTTCATATCGTGGCCTGCAGTTGTGGGAACTGTCTTTGTCATTTCCATGAAGAAGAGAACTACAATACAGATCGTACCGCAAAGTGAGAGGTTGTCGCCGCAGAACCAGATAGCAGCAGCAATTGCAGCGTTACCGATAGCACGTGACAGCTGATAGAATATCATAATCTGCTTGTATGAGAATCTCTTAAGGAAATAGGGTGACAGGAAATCGGGTGGTGTACCTGCGAATGAAACAAGTGCAACAATAAGGCTGTAGGGAAGACCTGACAGACGGAATGTGTAGAGATAAAGAATTGTTACAAAGGGAAGCATACCGTTACCCAGTGAGTCGATAAGACCTACGACGGTATTGATAAGCAGATATTTGTTTCTCAGAACCCCGAAGAGACCGTCCCAGAATTTAATCTCAACCTTCTTTTCAATGGGAGGCTGAGGAATTCTTTCCTTGATTCTGCCTGCAAAGAGCATTGTGAATACTGCAAATGCGATAAATGTGATGGGAATAATATATCTGTAAAGATTGATGTCAGCCCATTCATATCTGAGCATACCTACAAATACAGGCAGGATAATAGCAATAATTGAGTGTGCGAAATGTGACATCTTAATAGGATAGCTTCTTACGAAAATTCTTTCCTGAAGGTTGGGGCTGATACTCTTTGTGCAGGTTTCAAGGACATTACCGAAACCGAATACGTTATATGTAGCAAAGAGAAGGTTTGCAACCCAGACTCTTGTTGCAACATCGGGTATGTTGTAAACGGGAAGCCAACCGATAAGAACAACCATTATACACTTGGGAATAACGTCACTGTAAAGTGAATACTTATAACGTCCGAATTTCGGGATGAGCTTTTTACGCCAGAAAATGTTACGTGCGCCTACCCAACCTGAGTAAAGGAAGTGTGTGCCGAAAGTCTTGAAACAAGCCGTAGCATTCATACCTTCAAGACCGTTGAGATATGTAATAAAGGGACTTGTGGGATTGAAAAGTGAAGCGTAGTCGAAAACTATTGTCGATATGCCAAACAGCGCCATGGCTATATAGACGGCATATATTTTCCGCTCAGTTTTCTTTGGCAGGAAGCCAAGGTTGTCACAAACAAACCACCAGATAAGAGCTGTAATATAGCCCAGAGGCATATTGATGATACCGATTACCGAGAAGGTAAGGTAAGGCAGCTTATAGTGGTGCATGATAAGATAGCAGCTTGCCCAGAAACCGATGTATTCGAGAATCTTTGAGCCTGCATAGTTACTGCCGACAGCAACGAAGATATCCTTATACTCTTTATAAGGAACATATTTGCCTTCAGCAGGGGTGTGCCAATGGGTCTTTATCTCAGTTGCAAGGCCTTTTACCTTGCCCATAAGTGACCCACCTGAAGAGTTACTCATTGGGATATTTCCTCCTTTAAATATATTCCTTAATATTTTAACAGATTTAACTTCAAAGGTCAACAAATATAGTGGAATTGTTTTAAAAAATTTTATATAAAATGTAAAAAAGACAGAGGTTTTTTAATTCCTCTGCCTTAGTGTTTTATTCAAGGATATTATCCATATTGTAGAACCCTTTTTCCTGCTTTACGAGGAATTCTGCCGCTGATACTGCACCGTCAGCGAAAAGGCTTCTGTTTTCAGCTTCGTGCTTTAAGGTGATAACCTGAGAGCCCATAGCAAATATGATTTCATGGGTACCGACCTCACTGCCCATACGAAGTGAGTGGATGCCAATCTCTTTCTTCTCTCTCTTGCCGTAACCGCTTCTGCCGACAACGTACTCTGCATCGGTCTTGACAGTTTTAATAGCATCTGCAAGCAAAATAGCTGTTCCGCTTGGTACGTCAAGCTTCTGGTTGTGGTGTTTTTCTACGATTTCAACATCAGCATCAGGGAAAGCCTTAGCGGCAATCTTCGCAAGACATGAAAGAAGAGCAACACCAAGTGACATATTCTGCGAATAGAATACGGGGATACTATCTGCAGCACCCTTGATGATAGCGAGCTCTTCATCGCTCTGACCTGTTGTAGCCACAACAATTGGAAGATTTCTCTTAACTGCATAGCCGATAACATCAGCTGTTGCAAGATGGTTTGAGAAGTCTATGATACAATCAGCTTCACCATCAAACTCGTTTATGTTGTTATAGATATTCTGTGCTTTGTCGGTGGCAAACTCCATACTGCAATAAGCTGCAACTGTATGCTTTTCACTGCTTTCGATGATAGCTGAAAGAGCCTTGCCCATTCTGCCGCCGGCACCGTTGATTATAATTTTCATATGTTTACCTTCTTATACATCTAAACCTGCTTCACGCATTCTGTCAAGAAGCACTGCCTTTGTTGCGTCTTCCATACATGTAAGGGGAAGTCTTACATAATCCTCACAGAATCCCATAGCTGCCATAGCTGCCTTTGCGGGGATGGGGTTAACTTCGCTGAAGAGAGCCTTAACAAGGGGGAAGTACTTGAACTGCATCTGAGCTGCACCCTTTACATCACCGTTGAGGAATTTGTGAACCATCTCTGATGTTTCCTTAGGAAGTACGTTTGAAAGAACTGAGATTACACCCTTACCGCCAACTGACATAAGAGGTACAATCTGATCGTCGTTACCTGAGTAAAGATCGAGCTTATCGCCGCAAAGAGCCATAGTCTCTGTGATTTTATCGATCTGGCCGTTAGCTTCCTTGATACCCTGAATCATAGGATGATCAGCAAGTGCTGCGTATGTAGCGGGCTCGATGTTTACGCCTGTTCTTGAAGGTACATTGTAAAGAATAACAGGCTTTGTTGATGCGTCAGCAATAGCTGTGAACATCTTGATAAGGCCCTTCTGTGTAGCCTTGTTGTAGTAAGGTGTAACAACAAGCATAGCGTCACATCCGATTTCACAAGCATATTTTGTAAGGTCGATAGCATAGTCAGTATCGTTTGAACCTGTGCCTGCGATTACGGGCACTCTGCCGTCAACAACCTCAACAGCAAACTTGAGAACTTCTCTGTGTTCTTCGTCTGTAAGAGTTGAAGCTTCACCTGAAGTACCTGCAATAACGAGAGCATCGATGCCCTCTTCAATCTGCCAGTTGATGAGCTTTCTGAAGTTTTCGTAGTCTACACCACTTGCAGTCATAGGTGTGATAAGTGCTGATGCAGCACCGGTAAAAATAGGCTTTCTTTCCATAATAGTTAGCTCCTTATAATAAAGATTCTTTTCCGAATTTCAAATTAACATAGATTAAATATATTGTGGGGAATACCCAACAAAAAACACCCGATATTTGCATCGAGTGTAATACAGCTCAGAAAACAATAGTTTCCGACGATAAGATATGAAATATAAACTTCACAACCTATCTGAATTATAATAGCACTCCGCAAATGCGACAGTCGGACAAATCTTATTTCATCCGCCCAGGTTATCTTTCGCCTGATACCTTCGGCAGCAATCCCTTTCGCTTCAGCTGGTCTTGCGAGGACCCCTTCAAGTGTGAAGTTACTGATGATTAACCGCGCCTCTATCTTTAATTGAACTATTCGGTTTAGAGAAGTTTATCACTATTTTAACAATATGTCAATAGGAAATTGCAATTTTAACCCTTAAAAGTGCTGAAAAGCGACAAAATACTATCAAAAAAGAAAATCGGGCCGGAAATCGGTGTGAAATACAGATAGTCACGATACTTTGCAAGGCTTTTTATTTTGCTCGTATCCAGACTGTAATGCTTATCGTCAACTGTCAGATCAATGGTATCGGCTGTGTTTTTCAGTGTCATCACAGCATATGGCGTAAAGTATGTGTTGTATTCGCTTCGCTGTTTAGCGGTGACTATACCTGCACAAAAACAGAGACAACAAGTGATAATCACACAGCGGAAAACATACTTTGATAGCATCTTTTTCATTTCGTTATTCATATTTTCTCCTCGTATTCTTTCATTATTTCTCCCACAGCCACACCTAAGCACTTGCCCGTATAGACAGCCTCTTCAAGAGTGTTGGCATCTGAGCCCACCTCAACTAAAAGTGAACAGTGACTGAGGTTCATATTATATTTTCTCGGACAAAAATACAGCGGTCTCGTTATACCCTGAAACAAAGTCTCAAGCTTATTTTGCAGATGCACCGCAAAAGTCAGATTATATCGCCAATCGGGGAAGTTTTCGATAGGATTGCCTTTTTCCTGACAGCCGCTGATTATCATAATCTGCGCCGCCTTTTTGCCTTGTATGGTAGCAGTAGGCTTGATTTTTGTGCCGTCGTTTTGTTGTATGGCATCCCGGTGAATATCAAGCACAATCTGTATAGTCGGATATTTTTTCAGGTACTCCTCTACTTTTTTGCGTGAGTGAGCATATGCACCGTTATAGCTAAGGTCGTGTATCTCTGTGTCGTGGATAACCTTGTAGCCAAGCTTTTCGATTTCTTCGCAAATAGCCTTTCCGACTCTTAGCATATTCTGACCCGAATCTTTAGTTCTCGTCTTGAAGTTTGTCTCGTAAAAGCCGCGATCAAGTATCTGATATGTCTCAGTGGTATGGGTGTGAAAAATCAGCACTGAGGGTTTGTCTTTACTGACAGAAAGATCAATTTTTTCTTTCAGTATGTTTTCTATATCAATGTCTGTTTTATTCACGTTTTTAACTTTGACCGCACCGAAACTGTCGGTAACTCCCTCGTTTTTATATTGCTTTTCATATATGGTGCCGTCTTTCTTGTCTTTTGATGCAGACTTTTCTCTTTGAGCGATAACTTGCTTTATATCCTCGGGTGTATCGGTGAAGCTCAACTGCAGTGACGTGTTTTCAGTTTCTTCATTTTCGGTAGTTTCTTTAGCGGTTATTGTCTCGGTCACCTCTTCGGCTGTTGTACTGACAAACACGGGCAATGTCAAGCCCTCAGATGGCAGATAAGTCTTAGCCGCAAAGAGTGCCGTCTGTGAAAGAATGTATATGAAAAACTCGTTGAATATCACTATGACAGCAACCGTTACCGACACTGCCAGCGCTGTAATTATCTTCCTTAAAATTTTATCTTTTCTGTTATTCATATGGATTCCTCCGTTTTTGATTGCTATATATATGATTATTCGTCCTGTGGCCTCAACATTCTTACAGTGTGAAAATTACTCACTGAAATCAACCGACAATTTCGGTTATATCTGCGGCACTGAGCTCAGTCTGTAACGCAAGATTAATCCCCATAGCAATCAGATGGGCCGCCTTATCAATCAGAGTGTCTATCTCTTTCGGAGTAACCATCATCTGTCTGTGCTCGCTGAAATCAGCCACAGGCATTTTAATATCTGCTTTTTCAAAAACTTCAGCCGCCATAGTCAGAGCATCCACCACTGTAGGCACACCGATCGCTATAACGGGTACACCTAAGGTCTCGCAGTTAATAGCTTTTCTTCTGTTTCCGACACCCGACCCCGGAGACACTCCCGTATCAGCAATCTGTACAGTTGTGCCGAGTCTTGCCACACTTCGTGACGCCAAGGCATCTATGACTATCACACAGCAAGGCTCTATCTTTTTCACCACACCACTGATAATTTCTACAGTTTCTATACCTGTTTTTCCGAGTACTCCCGGCACTATTCCCGCCACACTGCGAAGGGAGCCGAGTCCGAGACTTTCGGCAAACTCACTGCTTATATGCCTCGTAGCAAGCAGCAGGTCCATACACTTAGGTCCGAGAGCATCGGGTGTTATATCTTCGTTGCCAAGTCCCACCACAAGCACTGTCCCATTCTGCGGGAGCAATTCTCTGAGTTCATCGCAAAGCACGTCGCATACCGCTGAAAAAACCTCACTGCTTTTTGAAAGTTTATCATTTTCTATGGTGATATATCTGCCCATCGGCTTGCCGATGATTTTTTCGCCTTGGTCATTTATTATTTCTATAGTGGTTATTTTCACTCCGTCGACGGTTTTATAGTGTGACAAAACCCCGTCGAGTTTATCTTTTTCACGATATTCCTGCCTTTCAATGGCAAGATCTGTGCGAAAATTCAAATTTTTTCACCTCAAACTATTGCAATCTTTGAAAATATGTAGTATTATTATCGCCGTATGAAAAAAGTCTATCCAAATTTGCAAAAATATCTTGCAATTTTCTAAAAAAAGTGATATGATGTCTTTTGCATGACGGTATTAAGAGGAGGTGTAAACTATGCCAAACATTAAATCAGCTAAAAAGCGTGTTCTCGTAAGCGCAACAAAGCAGGCTCGTAACAAGTCAGCAAACTCAGCTCTTAAGACAGCTCTTAAGAAGGCTAACGCTGCTATCGAAGCTAACGATGCAGATAAGGAAGCAGCTGTAAAGCTCGCAGTTAAGAAGATCGACCAGGCAGTAGCTAAGGGTCTCCTTCACAAGAACAATGCTGCTAGAAAGAAGTCAGCTATCATCACAAAGCTCAACGCTTCAAAATAATCAGCAAAGTTAAGATTCGAGATGGGTTATCCCATCTCTTTTTCTTTTTATTTTAAATTTATATTCATAACATATTTCTGTCACACAACACTGTAATAATATATCCGAGCATAGTATTATCTTATATTGTTATATAAAAACTAATATATTAATAAAAAAACAATTGAAATTTCACACGTTTCGTGATAATATTTACTCAGTATCGTTTTGGAGGACGCAGAATTATGAAAAAACAAACTTCAAGAGTCCTGATGCTACTGGCGGTAATGCTTACCCTTGCAGTGGTTTTCAGTATGTCCGCTTCGGCTAAAACCGTAACATCAGGCGACTTTACATTTGAAACTTCTTCTTCGGGGGCAGTGCTGATAAAATATAACGGCACAGCGGCTTCTGTTGAGATCCCCTCGAAGGTATCAGGCAAGCCCGTTACTGAAATAGGTGGCGAGGCTTTCTGGCAGAATAAGACAATTACCTCAGTTGCCATACCCTCAACAGTAAAGACTATCGGGTACGCGGCTTTTAACGAGTGTATCTCTCTTAAAAAGATTGTCATCCCCTCTTCAGTAACAAAGCTTGATGATTCAGTTTTCTGGTATTGCACAGCACTCAAGACTGCAATCATCCCCGCCTCTGTTACAGAAATCGGCAAAAACGTTTTCAAGGGTTGTAATAGCCTTACAGTTTACACAATCCCCGGTTCAAAAGGCGAAGGATACATAAAGACTCTCGACTATGTCAAGCTCGGTTACAGATATGCAACATCCATCAAGCTCAACTACACAACTCTCGCTGTGGGACTCACAGCAGAAAGAGACCTCAAGGTTACACTTTCACCTGAGGTGCTTTACAACTCAAAGGTAACCTATAAATCTTCTGATGAAAAGGTTGCTACTGTGTCATCTAGCGGTAAGATCAAAGCTGTAGGAATCGGCACAGCGACAATAACCGTTACAACGGCAGACGGCAGTAAGCTCAATGCAAAATGCACGGTAACTGTTAACCCTCAGAAAGTCAAGACTCTCAAAACAACATCTGTTACAGCCGATGGTGTCGCTCTTAAATGGAGCACCATAACCAAGGCTACAGGCTATCAGATTTACAAGTACAACGAAACCTCTAAAAAATGGGAAAAGCTCACAAACTCATCGAAGACCACCTATACCGACAAAAAAGTTGCAATGGGTGACTCAGCTAAATACAGAGTCAGAGCTTACGCCAAAGTTTCATCCAAAACTTATTACGGTGAGTACTCACCTACTCTGACAGTGGGTATGTCAAAACCCGGTGCCGTGTCTAAGTTTACAGCCTCAGCTGCTGAAAATTACGTTAAGCTCACATGGACAAAGGCTGAAAACGCAAACGGCTACAGAGTATATCTTTTCAATACAAAGACAAACAAATTTGAGCGCAAGACCTCAACAACATCACTCAATGCTAAAATAACAGGTCTCTCTCCTAACACAGAATATAAATTCGCAGTTCAGGCTTATTACAAAGCTTCATCAGGCGATGTAAGCTACAGTGACAGCCAGAAAGAAGTTACATTTGCAACAAGACCCGCAAGTGTCAGCGGTCTGAGCTATGATGACAGCGCTGTTTACTTCGACAAGATTACCCTTAGCTGGAAAGCTGTAGACGGAGTTACAGGATATGAAATTCACGTTCTCAACACATCCGACAAGACAGAGCAGACCAGAAAGGTACCCGCAGGCGAGACAGCTTACTCAGTATCAGGTCTCAACCCCGGCACAAAGTACACATTCAAAATCAGAGCTTATACAACAAGACCTGCCGAGACAACATACAGCTATTACTCATCAACTGTCTCAGCCAAGACAATCGCACTTCCCGCAACAAAGCAGGCTGCTTTTGACGGCTTTGTGGAAGCTCTCAACAACACCAAAAGCTACAGCGGCAACGCAGTGCTTTATAAAGATGTTGCTTTCAAGGATTTCACCGGTGACAGAAATGATACCATCATTGAAAGCATGGCTCAGGCAGGTTCAGACACCTATGTATTTGCCGATGGTAAAACCGCAGACGGCAAAGGCGCAACAGCTTTTGTAGGCCCCGAAAATAAAAACTGTACTCTCGATTTCACCGATATCAAGTCAGAGACTATGACCTATAAGGGCAACGGCTCAGGCTATGAGGTAACCTTTACAGTCGGTGCTGAATATGCAGATGCAGCTAAAAACTCAAAAATCACCACAGCCATTGACTGGGATAGGATAGAAGATATGGCAAGCGGATTCTCTCTTACATCTTGCTTGTATGAAGGCACTAAGGTAACAGCAAAAATCCAGAATGGTATGATAAGCCATATGGAAATTTCAATGCCTGTGCAGGTCACATTCAAAACAGGTTCAATCAACACCTACACATTCAATCAGACTATTGTTACTACCGTGGCATTTGTAACGGTTTAATGATAAGGAGGATACAATATGAAAAAACTCAATAAATCAATCTTAGCTTTAATCATCTGCCTTGTGATGAGCATTATGCTTTCGGCATCTGCTTCAGCCGCTGACGTTGGCAGAGTAACAGGCCTTAAGGCTACACAACCAAACAACAACATTGTTACACTCACATGGAATTCTATCGCTGACGCTGACGGCTACAGAGTCGAGTACCGTTACGGCAACGGCACAAAGTACGGTGCCTGGTCAACTCTTACAGAAACTCTTCAGGCAACAACCTATAAAATCGGCAATCTCAAAATGGGTTACACATATATCTTCCGCGTAACCGCTTATGATGAAGTAAAGATTCCTTTCCTCGGTGGTTTCAGCAAGGACTTCTCAACTCCTAGCGTCGAGGTCAGCGTCACCAACACTCTCGGCAAGGTAACAGGTCTCAAGGTAGCTACAACAACCCCCTCAAAGGTCAAGCTCACCTGGAATTCAGTTGCAGGCGCAGACGGCTATCTCGTTCAGAAATACGTTAGCGGTGCTTGGAAGAGTGTAAAGAGCACAACCTCCACAACCTATACAGTAACAGGTCTCAAAACCGGCTCAACAACATCATTCAGAGTCAGAGCTTATGTTAAAAACGGCAGCGAAAAAATCTACGGCTCAGTGTCATCAACAGTCAAGGGCACAGCTCAGGTTCCCAAAATCTCCAACTTCAAAGTTACTTCATCAGGCACAACTTCAGTCAAGCTCACTTGGAGCTCAGCAAGTGTAACCGGCTATCAGGTTTATAAAAAGACTGAATCAGGCTCATGGAAAAAATATAAGACCATCTCTTCAAAGTCAACAACATCACTTTCAAACACAGGTCTTGAGCTCGGCACAAAGTACTCATATAAAATCAGAGGTTACTACAAAACAGACTCAAAGACATACTACGGTGACTTCTCTTCAGCAAAGAGCGTACGCCCCACTCTCAAGGCAGTTGTAGGTATAGAGCTTACCTCTATCACAAACACAACAGCTGTTATCACTTGGGATAAAATCAGCGGTGCTCAGGGCTATCAGGTTTATGACTATGCTTCAGGTTCAGCCGTCAAACTTCCCACAGTCAGCACAAACAAGGCTTACATTGACATCTCCGACGGTGGCGTATACAAAATCAAAGTCAGAGCATACACCAAGGCTACAAAATCAGGTGAAACCGCAAAGGGTACATTCTCAGAAGCTTTTGAGATTCTGACACCTCCCACAGCATCTGTAAAGAACTTCGAAGGCGAAGTACTTGCTGACGGCTCATTCAGATTCACCTGGACTCCTATGTCAAATGTACACGGCTATGCAATCTATGCATTTAATACAAAGGCTTTTGAAAAGGTAGCAACAACAGATACCAACACAGTCACAATCACTGATGTAAGCTCTCTCCCCAGTTTCTCATTCAACATCAAGGCTTTCACAAATAACGACGGTATAGTTTCAGAAGGTCCCTTCAGAGAAAAGGCTCTTGTTCTCAAAGCTGTTGCCACACCTGAAATTTTTGTTGACAGCAGCACAGACACATCAATCACTCTCGCCTGGGATGCTGTTGCCGAAGCCGATGAATATGTACTTGAAAAATATGATTTTGACACTGACAGTTGGTCAGCTCTCAAAATTACAAGCGAAACAAGATACACAGACAGAAGCGATGATGCAATGGGCGGTCTTTACAGAGTATACGCAAGAGGCGTTGACTCAAAGAGTGCAGTTTCAGAAGAGATTATTGCTTCAACAAACGGCATTAAAGTAACTCAGGATGGTGTTACACAGACAATCAGCTGGCCCGCAGTTGAGGGTGCATCAAAATACAGAGTAATCGCTAAGCAAAGAGGAGCAGACAGAGGTTTGGAAAACAGATACCTTGCTAAAGATATCAGTGCTACAACAGCTACTGTATGTCTCACCCCCGATGCAATAGAAAGCCTTTCAATTTACGGCTATGCTACCAACGGCGACTTTGCAGGTTGTGCAGTTGAAAACCTCATCATCAAAACAGAAAGCTTCAAGATTCTCGCTTCAAGCGACTCAAGATATAATTACAGTGTAAACGCTCAGCTTCTCTATCTTATTGAAGCTATCAACAAAACAAAACATGAGACAAATACTGTTACAGTAGACAGTGCTTCAGTTGTATCATATGACACTGACAAAATCTACATAAACAAGCTTGCTATTGATGGTGACGATATCGAAACTGTACTCAACACAGTAAACTCACTTGTACCCGACCTCAACAAAGACAAAGACGACCTTAAAGGCATCTCACTCGGCGGTACAGAAAAAACTCAGGAAACTCTCACCTTCGATAACTGCATCGCCAGAAACAGTCAGGGTAAATCAATCAATCTCGCAAGATACGTTGACCCCTCAGATGAAGAGTATGCATATCTTCACGAAAGCGACAACCCCACAGCCTGGAAAGACGGCATCAAGTCTGTTATGGTTTCTCCTACAACAAACGGCGGATACAAGTTTGTTGTTACTCTCTATGAAGAGTCATACGGCTCAGAAACAAACGTACAGCAAGCTTCCTATCATAACGGTTTTGCAACTACAGTTGCTTCACTTGGTCAGTTTGCAACAGGCGACACAGAAAATCAGCTTACAACAGTCGGCGATACAACTATCACAGCTGTAGTCAATGCAGAGGGTACCCTCGACTCATATCAGGTATCTTCACCCTTCTCAATGAAGATGAAATCACCCGTTAACGTAATCCCTGCTATCAATAGCTTCGGCATGAAAATAATCGGTACTCTTTCTTCAGCTTATAAATTCACAAGATAAAAACAGACTTTTTCCAAGGGGTACACGAAGTATCCCTTGGAATGTTTGAAAAAGAGGTCAGTATGGAATTAAAAAAACTCGTTAAAATATTATCAATAGCGGCGGTTGCTGTCTGGCTTTTCAGCCTCTCTTTCCTGATATCCTATCAGGTGGTTGAAAAGAGAATCCGGAACGACACAACTACCTTGCCGCCTATTGTTACAAATACCCCGATACAAAGCGATACGCCTACCCTGCCTGATCAGCCTACAGTCAACGCAGATGCTACTGTACCCACTCAGACACCCGCTCAGCCCGAACAACCTACACAGCAAGGTGAACAGCCTACCGAGTCACCTACAGAGACTCCCACTCAGGCACCACCTTCAAACGGTATCAAGGTACCCTCAACAAAAGAGGAAGCTATAGCAGCCTATGTCAATGGTATGAACACTCTTAAAGCAACACCCAATTTCACTTGTCTGAGAGTCAGTAAGCTCAACGTTAACATCGACAAAATCACCGGTGGCACTATTGTAGAGCAAGCAGCTAATATGGTTATTGAGCAAAATCAGATCCCCCCCACCACATATACCTTCGTCGGTGGCGTGGACGCGGCTTCAGGCGCTACTCCAATGTCAATTCTCCCCCCGCCAAACAAGCAGTGTATAATCAATGAAGACTATGTTACCAGTGCAACCTGCACACCCACAGAAGACGGCGGATACACAATGACACTTCTGCTGAAGGATGAAGCTCATATTTACCCCAACGAAGCAGCTAACCTTGCCAATATAGTTGAAGTTGTTGACACAACAGCTCTCATACCCGCTCAGGCAACCACTCACTATGTCGAGATTTATTACACAGGCGTTTATGTCACAGCTAACTTCGACTCTCAGGGCAGAATAACCTATGCTAAAAACTATATGGAAGTTCATCAGATGCGAGGTTCAGGCTCAATGTTAGGCTTTACTATGACCGTCGAAGGTGGCGGTGATTTCTACGGCGAATACTTAATTACATACTGACAAAAATACTAAAATTAGCCGGTAAAATCATTGACAACGCTAATTATAAATGGTATAATTAGCTATACTTAAATTTATGGAGGAACAGTAAAGATGGAAACCTTTAAGAAGATCGCTAAAATTGTTGCTATTATCCTTGCAGTTGTTGCAGCTATTGCAGCTGTTTACTATGCAGTTACAAAGATTATCGAAAAGAAAAAGATGAAGAATGCTGACGAAAGAGAAAACTTCGTTTCATGCGCAAGCTTTGATGCTGACTTCATTTCAGAAACTGTTGCATAATCAAATCAAAAGAAATCAAGAAGCTATGGTTTAAATCATAGCTTCTTTTTTTGTGTTCCGACATAAAATCAGCATATTGCATTTAACATAAAAATGCTGTATAATAAAACCACAAAAGAAAGGAGAATTCATTATGATTACATTTATCAAAAGAGCAATCGGATTTTTCACAGCACTCATAACAGTTATTTCCGCATTTTTAGGCATCAGCGACGGCCTTAACACCGGCAAGGTTGATAATTTCAAGGTTACCACCTACATACGAGGCGACGCCATTATGTACTGGGGCGGCGAAGTGTACGAAGAAGATTTCGACATAGTTACAGATGTCATAATTTTTGAGTGTGCAACCTTCAACAACAAAGGCGAAGTGGAATATGATGTAGAAAAAATGGAAACTGTCCTCTCAAAGGTACGCACAGCCATCGGTGACAGAGATATACACCTGACTCTCAATCTCATCGGACCCGGCGGTACAACAAACTCGGATGTATGGGAAGATCAGATGGAAGCTCAGAGCGACGAACACAACAAGGCTTTCCAAAGCGGTGTACTTGAAGATAACATCATTGCTGTACTCGACAAATATGACTTCGACGGTGTACACTTCGACTATGAGTACCCCCTCTCTGCCAAAGCTTGGCGCTACTACAACAAATTCCTCGTGTCTCTTGATAAAAAGCTTGGCGACGAATATACTCTCGGTGTTGCAGGCAATGCCTGGAACATCAAATTCACCAACGCTGCAATTGAAGCTATCGACACCTTTGAGCTTATGTCCTATGACGATTTAGATGACGAGGGAAGACACTCAACATATGAAAACACTGTCAAACAGCTTCAGCAGTTAGGTCTCAGAGGTATGCCCATAGAAAAGGTCAACGTGGGTATCCCCTTCTATTCAAGACCCACTGACCTGTCAGCTTATTGGTACGGGTACAACGGTTGCTATGAAAAAATGACAGATGACGGTTGGTACCATTGTGACGACATCAATAAAGATTTCTGGTTTAACACAACTGATGTTGTTGCAGCAAAGACCGACTACTGCATCAGAAACGGCTTCGGTGGCGTTATGATATGGCATTATAACTGCGACCTTCCCTCAACTCACGAAGACTCACTTCTCAGAGCAATCGGCGAAACAGTTGACAAGAACTATCAGTAAATCATCATATTAAAAGTAACACCCCTTTTAAGGCCAGACGCTTTAAAAGGGGTATTTTGGTTTCATTTATCCTTCGGCTTGGCAAACAAACTCACTATCAGACCGCAGAGTACTGCCGCCATAATGCCTACACTCGCCGCAGAAAAAGGCCCGCTGATTGCACCGAGTAAACCTTTCTCTATGACAGCCTGCCTTGTACCCTTATAAAGAGCATAACCAAAACCTGTCAGCGGAGTGGTGGCTCCTGCCCCGGCAAAATCTACCAATGGCTCATAAAGTCCCACTGCACCGAGGACTAACCCAAGTACCACAAAAAGTACCAAGACCTTGCCGGGGGTCATTTTGGTGAAATCTATAAGCAACTGACCTATTACACAAATACCGCCACCCACGGCAAAAGCCTTCAGCAAATCAATAGCTATATCCATATTACATCTCCCTGAGCTTTGAAATCAAAGTCTTGCACTTGCCCATATTGCCGAGAAGAGTCCACACAGTAAGAGCAACTGTTACAATACACAGAGTCTTTTTGATGTAATAGACATACTTTGAGCACTTGACCAGACAGCAAAGACACTTTACAGTTTTGAGAAAATTCATCGTTCATACCTCCCTTTTGAAATTAACAAGATGGGCAATACCGGGTATACTCTGTCCCTGAAGTGATGACACAGTAGACATCAGAGCTCCCGTAGCCACAAAGAGTATATTTTTATATTTCCCCGAATGAAGACCTTTCATAATATGCGAGCACAGCACACTGCCACTGCAACCGCATCCCGAGCCACCCGAGTGCACGTCCTGAGTTTCACGGTCATATATCATAAGTCCGCAGTCTTTGTGTACACTGTTGAGGTCTACACTCTCTTCTTTAAGCATAAGCTCGTATAAAAGGTCACTGCCTACAGAGCCAAGGTCGCCCGTAAATATAGCATCGTAATCTTTCGGCTTAGTTCCCGTATCACTAAGGAAGTCAGCTATGGTTTTCTTGGCGGCGGGAGCCATTGCCGCACCCATATTGTTGCTGTCGGTTATACCGAGGTCCTGAATTGTACCGAGATGTATCTTGTCGATGTATACACCCTTACCGCCGTCTTTGCCGAGTACAACCGCCCCCGAACCCGTCACTGTCCACTGAGCTGAGGGAGGTCTCTGACCTCCATACTCCAAAGGCTTACGGAATTGCTTTTCAGCCGAGCAGAAATGTGAGCTGGTTGCCGCTATACCGTGGCTGAAAGCTCCCGTCTCAATCATAATAGTTGTCATACAAAGACTTAGTGCCATAGTCGAGCAGGCTCCGTATACCCCGCAAAAAGGTAACCCGAAATCTCTGATACCAAAGCTGGAGCCGATGCACTGATTAAGCAGATCGCCCGAGCAAATAATATCAATGTCACTCTTTTTTAGATTGGACTTGGATATAGCCTTATTGATAGCCGACTTAAGATAAAGACTCTCCGCCTTTTCCCAAGAGTCCTCGCCCATTGTGGTATCCTGGTAAATCTCGTCAAACTCTTTAGCGAGAGGACCTTCACTCTCTTTTTTACCCACAGCCGAGGCATAGGCTATGACCTTAGGTTTTATCTCGGTGATTATAGTTTTACCACGTCTCGTCGCCATATTAAGCCTCCTTTAGTATAAGCCAAAAATATATATGATTACACCGTACACTGCCGCAGAGGAGCACCCGAAAACTATTACGGGACCCGCAATTGAAAACATCTGAGCCGCAGTGCCGAGTATTCTGCCCTCTGTCTGAAACTCGAGGGCAGCTGATACTATAGAATTGGCAAAGCCCGTAATGGGTACAGCAGTACCTGCACCGGCGTGTTTGGCAATTTTATCGAAGATGCCCAAGGCTGTCAGAATTGCCGTAATGGCGATTAGAATTGTCGTAGTCAGAGCCTTGCTCTCTTCAGTGGACATATCCGTGTAAGAAAAAGCGATATTCAAACCCTCGGCAAAAGCACATATCGCCCCACCTGAGAAAAAGGCTTTTACGCAGTCCGTCAGTACAGGTGAATTTGGCGATAACCTTTTTGCCATAGAGCCGTATTCTTCATTTGATATAGACATAGTTTTTCCCTCGTTAATATTAATCTCGTATATATCCTTTACCATGTACAATTAAATATACATAAATGTTGACAATGAAAACCAAAACATATACAATAGTATAGTATTAAATTTAAGGAGAAAATTTATGGCTGTTTTTAAATCTTTTATGGCTGTACGCCCCACAAACGAAAACGCAGATAAAGTTGCTGCTTTGCCCTATGACGTTATGAACTCTCAGGAAGCAAGAGAGATGGTAAAGGGTAAACCCTACTCATTTTTACACGTCGATAAAGCTGAAGTTGACCTTGATGAAAGCATTGATATATATGATGAAAAGGTTTATCTCAAGGCCAGAGAAAATCTTGACAAGCTCGAAAGCGACGGTATCTGCAAGCAGGATGAAAAGCCTTGCTTCTATATTTACCGTCAGATAATGAACGGCAGAAGTCAGACAGGTCTCGTAGGTTGCGCATCAATCGATGACTATATGAATAATATCATCAAAAAGCACGAGTTTACCCGCGCTGATAAAGAGGCTGACCGTATCCGCCACGTTGACTATTGTGATGCAAACACCGGACCTATCTTCCTTACTTACCGCAAAAATGATGCCATCAGTGAGATTGTCAACAATTGGAAAGATACTCACGAGCCCTGCTATGATTTCACAACAGATGACGGCATATCCAACACAGTTTGGGTTGTTGACTGTGACAAAATTAATTCTGAACTTCAGAACGCTTTTGAAGGTATCGACTATCTCTATATCGCAGATGGTCATCACCGTTGTGCAAGTGCAGTAAGAGTCGGCCAGATGAGACGCGAAGCAAATCCCGACTATACAGGTGCCGAAGAATTCAACTACTTCCTTGCTGTGGCTTTCCCCGAAAATGAGCTTGAAATCATGGACTACAACCGAGTAATGAAAGATATCGCAGGCAACTCTGCTGACGAGTTTATCGCAAAGCTCAGCGAGAAATTTACAGTTGAAATCTACAAGGGCGAGGGTGCGTACAAACCCGAAGCTAAGCACACATTCGGTATGTATCTTGAAGATAAGTGGTATAAGCTCTCTGCTAAAGATGGTACCTTTGACGAAAACGACCCCGTTGACAGACTCGACGTGTCAATTCTTCAGAATAACTGCATCACGCCCATTTTCGGTATCAGCGATCCCCGTACTGACAAACGCATAGATTTTGTCGGCGGTATCCGCGGTCTCGGTGAACTTGAAAGAAGATGCCACACAGATATGGTTATCGCTTTCTCTATGTACCCCACATCTCTCGAAGACCTTATGGCTATTGCTGATGCAGGTCAGGTTATGCCTCCCAAATCAACATGGTTTGAGCCCAAGCTTTTAAGCGGACTTTTCATCCATAAGCTCAGCTGATTTTTTAGGAGCGCAGACTTATGACAGAGAAGTTATACGACACCGACAGCTACCTTTACGAATTTAAGTGTAAAGTAATATCACTTTACAGTGATACGGATTATATTTACATTGAAACTGACCGCACTGCCTTCTTTCCTGAGGGCGGCGGGCAGACTTGTGATAAAGGTACACTCGACGGAGTCAATGTGGAAAACGTACAAATTATCAACGGTAAGATAGTGCATTTTGTTAAAAACTCTGATGAAAATGCTGAAAAGTTCCTGTTAGGAAGCATTTTGAGTGGAAAAATCGATGAAAAAAAGCGTTTTTCCGATATGCAACAGCACTCAGGCGAGCATATTTTCTCAGGTATCGTCAATTCACTTTACGGTTACAACAATGTTGGCTTCCATCTCGGCAGTGAAGTTGTCACTCTCGACTTTGACGGTGAGCTCAATGAAGACGATATCTGTAAAGTTGAAAGCCTTGTCAACGAGGTTATATGGCGCAACCTTGAAATCAAGGTCACATTCCCCTCTGATGAGGAGCTCAAAGAGATAAAATACCGTTCTAAAATAGAAATCGACGGTCAGGTAAGACTCGTCGAGATTCCCGGAGTGGATATATGTGCTTGCTGTGCCCCTCATGTTAAATTTACGGGTGAAATTGGCATTGTGAGAGTTGTAAACTTTGAGCGATACAAAGGTGGCACAAGAGTCAGCATACTCTGCGGAGAGAGAGCTCTCTTTGACCTGAGACATAAATTAAAACAAAACCGCCTTGTTTCCAATCTTACCTCAGCAAAGCAAGACGAAACAGCGGCGGCTGTCGAGCGATTAAAAAACGAAAACGAAAAACTTAAATATGATATTATCGGTCTCACAAGAGAACTGCTTAGTCTCAAAAGTCAGAGTATTGTATCTCAGGATAGAATCATCATTTTTGACGATAAGCTTCAGGGCAAACTCCTCCAGGACTTCGCAATATCTATAATGGATAAGGCCGGAGACTTTGTTGCTTGTTTCTGTGGTGAAAATGGCTCATACCGATACTCTATCGTCAGTAACAGAGTAAACCTCCAACCTCTTTGCAAAACCTTGAATGCGTCATTTTCAGGCCGTGGCGGTGGCAAACCCGAGATAGTACAAGGTAGCATTACAACCGGTGCGCAAGAAGCCTTGACCGAGTTTCTCAGAGAATACAAACTATAAAAAAGACTGTGGCTAAAATTAGTCACAGTCTTAATATTTTCACTTAAGCTTTTGCAGCCATATTGGCAAAGAGCGCTTTCAGATACTGGGGTACTATAATGAAAAACTCTTTCAACACCTGAATAAGTCTCTTGAATGTACCGAATTCATAATCGGGTTCCTCGTAAGTTACCTCAGGAGTGATCGCATAAGTCTTTCTGTCACAGCTCATATACTGAGGCCACTCAGGGTCATCAAAGACTGTCATTTCACCGCCGCTGCGAACAAACTTAAGAATAAGCGGATCCACAGTTTCAGGGAAATAGTTATGCCAAAGATCTTTGATAAACCATGTCTTTTCAGGGAAAAGGCAAGTTGATGCATTTATAACCTTATCAGGTGAAAGGAATCTCTTATCAGCAATTGAAGCAATATATTCCTCTGAAAGAACCTGACCGTAATCTGCACAAATTGCACCGAAAGTACCTTTATTAGTGTCAGCCATAAGGTCGCCCTGCTGACCTGCAGATTCGTATACGGGTAAGTTTGGAGTATTATATTTACCTATAAAACCGATACCCACACCTGCTGCCTCAAGCTCTTTGAGTACATCAGTAATCTTAAGCTGGCAGTTGTAGTAATAGTCATCCATCTTTTCAATAAGTCCGCTGTACTCGCTCTCGAGACCACCAAAAACATAAGCCTTTGCATCTTCGTAACAGTAAGCAGGTACCATCGACCAGAATGATGAGAATGTACCAAAGCTTGCTCTGATGCATCTTGGAAGAATATTATCCTTAATGTTATCAAATGCTTTCTGGAATAAGTCAAGACTTATATCGAGAGTTTTGAGCTCATTGCTGATGCTGACTATCGCCTGAACCAAAGCTCGTGAAGTCGGGTCATTGAATACTTCCCACTGTTCGAGAGCATAGCCGACAAAGTTATCTACATCATTGGGGTTGAAAACTGCCTTGCCTGAGAAAAGCTCACCGAAGAAATCAAGACCGAGTGTACTCGGAGTAAAGAGCATAACCGAGTTGATATTTTCCTCAGCATGACTCTGATGCTTTGTCAGGTAAGCTGTAATAACGTTACCACCGAGGCAACGACCCACAAGATTGACTTTGTCTTTGCCGGTAAGAGTCTTGACTCTCTCAATAAATTCTTTAAGCTCATCAACAACAAGCATCGGTGAAAGACGCCAGTCATAGTTATACTGATAATCCCAAAGACCGTAATCGCTTGTCTTTTCAGGGAAAGGTTTAATCAGCATATAACCTGCATTACCGCTACCGTTAGATGCTTCACCGTTATTGTCGAGCTTTATGTCTTCAAATATAGGAGCAAATGCGTCAAAAATTCTGTCGCAGTAAACATCCCAGTTACCTGTTGCAAAACCGGCAGGTAACTCCTTAAGAATACCGGGGAGTTTTTCTTGGATTACACCCATTATATCGAGTTTGAGGGGATATATCTGAGTCTCAGGAGTTGGCAAGTTGTCACTGAAAAGCGCACTTCCGAAACCTGAAAGATAAATTATAGGGTATTCCTCTTTTTCATCAGCTGTAGCCAGTGCAGGCACAACACAGCTGAAAATCATAATAATCGCAAGAAGTATTGATATAATTTTCTTCATATTAAAACCTACCTTTAATGGATATTTCTTTTTTATAATACCACTAAAAGATAATTTTTTCAACAATTTATGAATTAATTAACAATTCCGTAATATTTTCAATATATTCCTCAAGGCAAAGATTTTCTTCATACATTATTTTTGCGACCTCTTTGCCCACATATCTGTAGTGCCAACGCTCATTTGATATACCTGTGATTTCAACCTTATCCTCGGGATATCGTTTAATGAAACCGTATTTATGAGCATTATCTTTGAGCCACTCATAAAAACCTTGGCCTTTCGATACACTGTAATCTGGATTTATATCGACGGCTATACCAAGCTGATGCTCACTTGTACCAGGCTCAGCTACCCACTGCAGAGCCAATTGTTTTGCTACGATCTGATTATGCCCCTCATTCAAATAAGCACGGTACTTATCCTGAAGTATTTCCTCCTGCTCTGCTTGACTTCTGTAACCCGATACAACTATGGGCCTATGACCCAAAGCTCTCATATCATCAAACATCTGCTGCAAATGGGGATAAATTCGTTTGTCAACCTGCTGACCGTTTGATAGGGTCAGCAGGTCAGGTACATAACCATCTGGAATTCTCATGTCACTATTGACAAGTATCAGCTCCCAACCCAAATCAAGGGAAGCCTCTTGTACCCTGCCGAAATTGTTTTCTTTTATAAAAATACCCACTGCAATCACGACTATGAGTATAGCCATAGCTAACAGCCTTTTAAGATTTTTTATCATATAGTTCACCTTTCCTTTACGAGTCAATAATAACCGAAAGAAAAGGCGAAAACAATCACTTTAAGTGCTTTGTAAGTTTTTCGTAAGGAAATCTTAAGAAAGTGCTGTATTTTACGGTTGGCGGTGAAGGTGGGTTGCGGCGGCTCCATTAAAATCGCAAAGCGATTTTGCAAAGGAGAGCCCCACGGGCTCTCCTTTGAGGCGAAGCCAACGGCTTCGCCTATGGAGCCGCCGGCCTACCCTCCTGAACCAACTTCCATATAACACTTCAACTTTCTACTACGTCAAAAAGACGATGATGCTTTATGACAACGCCACATCCAGACTCATCATCACCATAAAACCTAAAGTGAACGCAATCCCCCTGAGAGGCAGTTTACCCTTATATCTGATTTCAGCCAGCATTTCCTGAGAGACAACAAAGAGCATAGTACCCGCCGCAAAACTCAGAAAATATGGCAACATAGCCCCGATAGCCTTTGACATAAGAAGTGCCGTCAAAGCTCCGAAAGGCTCCACAATGCCCGATAGCACCCCTGTTATGAGGGCTTTTGTCTTACCTAGGCCCTGAGCATATAAAGGCATTGATATAACGGCTCCCTCAGGTATATTCTGCACAGCTATACCCAAAGATAGCACAAAGGCCGCCGCGTACAAATGATCACCCTCGCCGCCTATAGCTGCCGCATACACACACCCAACAGCCATACCCTCAGGGATATTATGAATAGTCACAGCCATAACAGAGCTGAGATTTTTATATTCAGGCGTCTCGCTTTGCCTTATAGCAAAAAGTCGGCGGGTACCCCCACTCAGAGCCATCATAAAGACACATCCGAGAGCCATACCGACACAGCAGGGTAAAAAGGCAAGTCTGCCCATATACTCACTTTTTTCTACAGCAGGAATAATCAGACTCCAGACACTCGCAGCTGTCATAATGCCTCCCGACATAGCCGTAAGAAAATCCTCAATAAAAAAATTAAATTCCCTTTTCATAAACAGCACAAGACTCGCACCTAGAGTCGTGCCAAAAAAGGGAATCATAATACCTGACAAAACGTCAATATTCAATTGTATCACCTCCGTATTTCACCCTATATTCATTATATCTGAAAAGGTGAAAACTGACACAAAGGTGCAATCAGATAATTTTATACATAAGGCCTGCATCATTTTTAGTGGCATGCTCTGTCACGATGAGCACTTCAGCCTTAAGGAGATTTTCTCCCATCTGAATTTCGATGATATCGCCTACTTTAACGTCGTAAGAGGCTCTTGCAATTTTACCGTTGACAGTAACATGCTTCGCATCGCAGACCTCATTGGCAACAGTACGTCTTTTGATAAGACGTGAAACTTTTAAGTATTTGTCGAGTCTCATAGCTGATCTCCTGAGTTTATTACAGTATCGCCCTCGCCGGGCAGGCATTACTTTTTTTGTAAAAAAAGTAATCAAAAAAACTTTGCTCGCCGGGCGGGGTTATGCTTATTTTTTATACTTTTTCCCCGCGATTCCGAATCTCGAATTCCGCATTCCGAATTTAAAAGAGTCGCCCTAAGACGACTCTTTTTATCAGCATTAATTATTTGATTGCTGTCTTGAGTGCAGCGCCTGCCTTGAATGAGGGGATCTTAGCTGCAGCGATTTCGATAGCTTCGCCAGTCTTGGGGTTGTGACCTGTTCTAGCAGCTCTTTCCTTAACTTCGAATGTACCGAAGCCGATAAGCTGAACTTTGTCACCAGCCTTGAGAGCGTCTTCGATTGAACCGAGAACTGCTGCAAGAGCCTTTTCTGCGTCTTTCTTTGAGATTTCAGCCTTAGCTGCAACTGCATTGATTAATTCAGTTTTATTCATTTGTTTTTTCCTCCAAATAAATTTATTTTTTATATTTTCCACGAGATTAATCTCGATTGGATACTAAGATTTTTTTCGCCTCATCCCAGAGTTTATCAAGCTCTTCGATGGGGGTATTTTTCATATCGATGCCACGTTCTTCGGCAAGTTTTTCAACCACCAGATAACGGGACATAAATTTATCATTGGCACGGGTAAGAGCTTCTTCCGAATCAACATCGATGAATCTCGCAATATTGACACAAGAGAAAAGCACATCGCCGAACTCATCTTCTATAGCATCGGCATTTTCAGTATTGATAGCCGACTTGAGCTCTTTGATTTCACTTTCGAGAGCATCTAAAGCACCTGACATATCGTCCCAGTCAAAGCCAGCTTTTTTAGCTTTTGACTGTATCTTCTGGGCTCTCATAAGAGCGGGGAGCTCTCTGGGCACTTTCAGCATTGATGAGCCCTGAGTATTCTGACCCTTTGACTTACGCTTGATATCGTCCCAGTTGCTGAGGACTTCGTCGGTACCGCTGACCTTTACCTCACCGAAAACATGAGGGTGTCTCTCAACGAGCTTTTTACAAACTCCGTCAGTAACGTCGCTGAAATCGAAAGAACCGATTTCCTTTTCCATCTGAGCATGAAAGACAACCTGTAAAAGTACATCGCCAAGCTCTTCCTGTAAAAGGTCTTTGTCTTTTTTATTAATAGCTTCGATAACCTCGTAGGTTTCTTCGATAAAGCTTTTCTTTATGCTCTCGTGAGTCTGCTCAGCATCCCAAGGACAACCACCGGGACTACGGAGAATTTCCATTATCTTAAGCAGATCTTCGATATCATATTTTTCCTTGTATTCAAAATCTTTCATATTAAAACCTCAATGGATATATTTTACCCTAAGAAACCAAATTTTGCAAGGACTTTTGCAATTTTTTCTCCCTTTGGAAGCATCAAAACATCATCTTTAACAATTCCTTTAAATAATAACATAGAAATTGCATAGGTAAGACCACCAAAACCTACGGCAACTATACATACAAGGCGACTTTCAATCATGAGTTTCTCTGCGATTACCCAGTTAGTAGCAAAGGCAACAGCACCGCAGAGCAGACCGCACACAAGAGGTTTAAGGTAAACCGATACGAAATCAATCTTGACTTTTGTCACCTTTAGAAGTGATGTCAGATTCATAACAAAGATGATAATATAGCATACAGTGGTACTTACGGGGGCACCCTTGATGTTGATAGCAGGGTTACCGATGAGAATAAAGTTAAGCAGTATCTTAGCACAAGAGCCCACGAAAATCGACTTGATGGGGATATCCATTCTACCCACAGCCTGAAGCATATTGGTCATAGGCGATGTAGCCGCAAAGAGGAACAGACCAAGACCGTAAACCACAAGCAAAGGCTCAGCGATTGAGAACATAGCTGACTCTGAACTGTAAAGCAGGTTGAGTATAGGTCTTGCCAGAGCAGCGATACCGAAGCCTGCAGGCATTGCAATCATCATTGTAACACGAAGTGTTGACTCAACTGTAACCTTGATGTCCTGCTTATTCTTATTAGCCCATGCAGTAGCCAAAGCAGGAATAGCACTGATACCGAGAGTAAGAGTGATGGTAGGCACAAGGTTTTTGATATCAACTACAGAGCCGTGAGTACCGTAAAGATAGTTTGAGATACCCTCGTCAAGAGTACCCGAGAGAGTCAGTGCTTCACTGTACATCTCTTTGATTACATCATAACCTGTTTCAAGGGCAAACTTAAGTCTTGTTCTGATAGTGGTGTCGTCAATAAGGTTTGAGAGGTTGAGTACAACTGACGAGAAAGCAATAGGCGCAGCTGTACGGATAATCTGCTTCATAATTGACTTATCGCTTTCAGCGGCAGGTGAATTCACAAGCTCTTCTCTTGTAAAGCCGAAGCCTTTACGCTTATACATAATGAAAAGATAGATAAGACCGAGTATTGAGCCGAAAGTTACACCTGAAATAGCAACAGCCGCAGCATAGGGGTACATTGCAGCAAGTGCCTGAGACTCATTTGTTACCTCGACACCAAAGACAGTAGCGATACCGTCATCGAGAATATCGGCATTGTAGCTCTTAAGCCACATTTTCATAGCAACATAGGTTGCACTAAGGCCTAAACCAAGCTTAACGGCAGCCTCGATAACCTGAGACACACCGGTGGGAGTCATATTCTTAAGGCCCTCATAATAACCTCGGAATGAGGACATCATACAGCAGAAAAGTATACAGGGAGCAACAACAAGAATACTTATGTAATTCTTAGGCTCACCAACCATATGAGAAAAGGGTAAAGCAAGAGCCATAAGAAGAATTGTACCAACAGCACCCACAAAGAAGAATACCTTCTGAGAAACGTGGAAGATACGCTGAGCATCCTTTATTCTGCCAAGCTCAATATTCTGAGATACAAGCTTTGAAACTGCAATAGGCAGACCCGCCATAGAAATGGCATAGAGAGGGTTATAGATTGCATAAGCGCCCTTAAAATAGGCATAACCCTCGGGACTGAGCAGATTCATCATAGGAATCTTATACACAGCACCTATAAGCTTAACAATTACCGTTGCAATGGCAAGAACACCTGCACCGGTGAGTAGAGTCTGTTTTTTTCTTTCAGCCATATTGTTATCTCCTTATCCTGTTATCCGATAAATTCTTTAAGCAGTGAGTCTTCGGGTACATCGCCTTCTTTCAGCGATATAAACTCAGAGAGCTTATCTTTAAGCCCCTTAGCCGAATGATAGTATATACTATCACTGCCTATATGGTCAAGTAGTTTTATAGCAATATCTTTAAAAACGCATAATTCATAGGGGTGAATAGAGTCTATTCTGATGTCAGCTCTGCCACTGTAAGGGAAAAGATATCTGTCCTCACCCATTCTGACACCTTTCCAGAGATAGAAAGTGTTTTCCACTGAGCTGTTTCTGAAATGATAGTCTCTTATCATACGGCGGATAAAACGCATATCTCTTTTGCTCATAAGTACACTGCCGTCTTTATATAGTCTCGACGAGACACTGACATAGAGCTTTATCATATTTTCATTTTCAAGACAATCTGTAATGACGGGGTTCAGAGCGTGAAGACCCTCAACTATGATGATTTCGTCATCGTGAACACTGACCTCATTATAACCCTCTCTGACCTTGGTCTGAAAAGAAAAGTGAGGTATCATAGCCTTGCCCTTATGAAGCAGGTCTTCCATACACTTTACGATATAGTCTGTATCGAGAGCTTTCACCGTCTCATAGTCAATGGTACCGTCTTCAAAATAAAAGCTTTCATCCTGGTCACGGTAAAAGTCATCAAGTGATACCACAATGGCGTGTCTGCCTGACTTTTCGCAATCTCTTTTAAGGATAGTCGCTGTAGTAGTCTTACCAGATGAGCTGGGACCCGCAAGCATCACGAGTACCCTGCCACCGAGAACGCATATCTTTTCACTGACAGCTCTGAGCTGACTTTTATAGTCTCTTTCACACTCGGAAATAAACTCATCTTTATTGTCTTTAATCTGAGAGTTGATTGTAAATAAGGTTATATCAGGCATAATATCATCCTAACTTAATACTGTATTTCGAGTAAAACTCGCCTATGTACTGTTTTCGATTTAATATTTCCTGAAAATTACCTATATATTCATAAGGGTATTTGTAATTGTAAATTCTTTCGATTTCACTGCCGCGAGGAGCCTTGAGCTTGATAACAGCACCGGCACCGACAGATAAAATCGTATGGCACTCTTCCATCATATAGATGTTATAGAGTCCCTCATAGCCTTTTTTGGCCCAACCTACATTTTCAAGGTTACCGAGGCTCTTGCTCTGACGGTACATATAATATGGCTCGTAGCCTGCATTTGTCAGCTTTTCCTGAACGAGCTTTAACATATCACTTGTCAGAGTCGGCGAATTAGTCGCCTTTCCCTCAGTTACAATAGTACTCGAGCGCTTGAGGGCGAGAGTATGTACCGTTATATTTTCAGGCTCAAGGCCTATTGCAGTATCGAGAGTCTTTTCAAAACTCTTTAAGGTATCAGTGGGAAGACCTGCAATCAGGTCCATATTGATATTATCGAAGTTTTTTTCACGGGCCATACGGAAAGCTTCAAGAGTCTCGGAACTAGTATGGTTTCTGCCGATTTCTTTCAGCACACTGTCAGAGAAAGTCTGAGGGTTGATGCTTATTCTCGTACAGCCACAATTTTTGATAACATCTAATTTATCACTGTCAATGCTGTCAGGTCGGCCTGCTTCAATGGTATATTCCGATATACCGCTCAGGTCAAAGTTTTCGCTGAGGGTATCTGTTACCTTTTTAAGCTGAAGTGCTGTCAGCACAGTGGGAGTACCGCCACCGATATAGACACTCTCAAGTCTGAGATTCAAGTCTTTTGCTATCTTGGCTGTCTCTTTAATTTCATCACAGAGCTTTTCCACATACTCGGGAATAAGCTTTTTGGCACTCTCGTTGGAGTGAGAAATGAAAGAGCAATATGAGCATCTTGTCGGACAGAAGGGTACCGAGAGATACAGCGAGTATGAGTCAGGCTTTGAGCCCTCAATTATAGGTGTCTCATTCTTCGACACCATAAGGGCAAGGTTAGTCTTATCTTCGCTGACCTTAAGTTCATTCATAAAGTAGTCTACAGCCTTGTCTTCACCCTGAGAAGAGATAAGCTTAGTCATCAGCTTGGCAGGGCGTACACCCGTAAGAATGCCCCAAGGCGGTGTATAACCCGTAATTTCACGGAGCATATCATAGAGCATAACAGCCATCTTTCTCTCAAGATAACTCTCAATACTTTCACCCTTTGGTCTGCAACCAAGACAGAATTTTCCCTGACTTTTATAGATTTTGCCCTGAAGAGAAAGAGCTATAGTGATTTTATTGACATCGAGAGTAAGAAGACAGTAGTCTTCATCTTCTACAGGCTCTTCAGCTCTGATTATTTTTATATCAGGCAGAAAAACTCTTATGAGGTTTTCCATCTCATAATGATATGAGTTATTTATATTTATAAGATACATTTTTAATTTATATTCCTCTCCTATGAGCGAGTTTCATATAACGGTTGGTTTTCTTTTCAAAATCGAGAGTTGTTACACCCTCATGACCGGGATAAATCTTATAGTCCATATCTAACTTGTCAAGTCTGATAAGTGACTCGAGCATTTCCATCTCATCGCTGTCAGGAAAGTCGGTTCTTCCGATAGTAGTCTTAAACAGAGTGTCACCTGTAAAAAGCAAGTCACGCACCTTATAGCAGACACCGCCCTTAGTATGACCGGGAGTATGGATAACCTCTATAGTCTCATTGCCGAGGTCTAAAGTATCACCGTCTTTGACTACAATATCAGCCGATGTTGGAACAAATGGGTTCTCTCTGTCAAAACGACTGTAAAGACTTTTTTCCGCACTCGAGAGCTTGTCTTCATCAAGGGAGTGTATAACAACCTTAGCAGAGAACTCCTGACGGAATTTTTCAGCACCGAGCATATGGTCAAAATGACCGTGAGTGAGGAGTATATACTTAATTGAATCTATACCCTGAGATTTAATGTAGTCTCTCTGTCTTTCTCCGTAAGCACCCGGGTCAACGAGAAAGCTCTCGCCCGATGCTATATCTGTCACAAGATAACAGTTAGCTGTAAAACCGGGGAAAGATATATTTGTAACCTTAAGAGCCATAATATCACTTCTTCCAATCGTTGGTATCCATTATTATTGTAACGGGGCCGTCATTTAAAAGCTCAACTTTCATATCGGCACCAAACTCACCCGTACAAACCTTTTTAACACCAAGGCGACTTAGCTCCTGACAATATTTTAAGTACAGGTCTTCTGCCACCTGGGGCTTAGCAGATGAAATAAAGCTGGGTCTTCTGCCATGAGATGTATCGGCACAAAGGGTAAACTGAGACACTACGAGAACTTCGCCCTCAACCTGATCGAGTGAGAGGTTCATCTTATCGTTTTCATCGGTAAAGATACGGATGCCCGCTGTCTTTTTGGCAAGAAGCTTCATCTCAGCTTCAGTATCACCCTCGACTACTCCTAAAAGCACAAGGAAGCCCTGACCTATCTCACCGATAATTTTATCATCAACTGTAACAGAAGCGTGAGTCACACGCTGTATAACTGCTTTCATATTGGTTATATCCTTTCATTCTCGCACCGCAAGGTGCATATCGAGTTGCAAAGCAACATATCGAATTGCCGTCAGGCAATATATCGAGCTGTCACAGACAGCATATCGACTGAGTAGTGGCTGTAACACCTGGTATGACTACCAAACCATTAAACTACTAAACTAAGATTTCCATAATATATAGTATGTAATATAAATTATAAAAGTTTATAAAATATTAGTTTATTAGTTTAAAAACTCCTGAAACCCTTATAAAATCTAGGTTTTCTCTTAAACTAACATTAAACTAGCTTTAAACCTGACTACTAACCACCAAGACCACCAAGTTTTCTATAATGTATACTATAAAAATAAAATTAAAA
>JAZTWC010000068.1:0-61815 GCA_045635665.1 Acutalibacteraceae bacterium | reverse complement strand
TTCTGTATCCCCGGTTCAGTTGCTGACAACCGTCAGGTTGGTCTTGGCCACGGTAACCTCGGCAAGATGCTCCTTTCAGAAGAAACAGAGTGCTTCTGCTTCCTTGCAGGTCACGAAAGCTTCGCAGCTGCTGAAGGCGCTATCAAAATCGCTCTCAACGCAAACAAAGTAAGAGTTCAGCCTCTTCGCGTTATCCTCAACGGTCTCGGCAAGGACGCTGCTATGATCATCTCAAGAATCAACGGCTTCACATATGTTCAGACTGAATTTGATCCTTACTCAGAAACAGTTAAGGTTATCAAGGAAACAGCATACTCAGACGGTGACAGAGCTAAGGTTAAGTGCTACGGTGCAGACAATGTACCCGAAGGCGTTGCTATCATGAAGCTCGAAAACGTTGGTGTATCAATCACAGGTAACTCAACTAACCCCACACGTTTCCAGCATCCCGTTGCAGGCACATACAAGAAGTGGTGTAACGAAAACGGCGTTGGTTACTTCTCAGTTGCTTCAGGTGGCGGGACAGGTCGTACACTTCACCCTGACAACATGGCAGCTGGCCCCGCTTCATACGGTATGACTGACACAATGGGTCGTATGCACTCAGACGCTCAGTTCGCAGGTTCATCATCAGTTCCCGCTCACGTTGAAATGATGGGTCTCATCGGTATGGGTAACAACCCCATGGTTGGTGCTACAGTTGCTTGTGCTGTTGCTGTTGAAGAAGCTAGCAAATAAGGGCTTTTCGGCACTTTGCTTGTAAAATTCAAATTTAATCATTGATAAAAAAGTTAGACACATCATTTGACGATTTTACGTTATGATGTGTCTAATGTTTTTTGCAATAAAATATCAAGTAGGGGTCAAGTTTTTATGAAGAAATTATCAATGATTAGTCAAGTTTCTATCACCTTTGAGCAAGGATGCGAGAAGTACATCCTTAACTGCAAGCAAAGAAATCTGAGGCAAGGAACAATCAACCATTACAAACAAAGTTATACTCAGTTTTACAAATACTTTGACCGTAACATGTTGCTGAGTGAAATCACTGAACAGACATACAAAGACTATGTTGTTTATCTTTGCGACACTATTGAAAACGATGTGAGTGTAAACTCATATCTGCGTGATTTGATTACAACTTTTCACTTCTGGATGAATGAGGGCTACATACCGTATTTCAAAATGAGGGCGATTAAAGTTGACAAACATCCAATAGAAACATATTCAAATGATGAACTGAAAACACTTCTCCAAAAGCCAGATTTGAAGAAGTGCAGATTTACAGAATATCAATGTTGGGTGCAGACAAATCTTTTGTTTTCAACAGGCATCAGACAACGCAGTCTGACACACATCAAGGTAAAAGACATTGATTTATTCAACAACATTGTAAATGTCAATGTAACAAAAAACAGAAAGGCTCTTGTTGTTCCGATAAGTCAGACAATGGCGAACATTCTGAAAGAATATCTGACTTACAGACAACACACATCAGGAGAAGATTATCTGTTCTGTAATGTGTATGGTAGTCAGTTAACCAGAAGCACAAGCTATCATCAGCTTTACACCTATAACAAAGCCAGAGGAATTGAAACAACAGGTATTCACCGATACAGACACACCTTTGCGAAACAATGGATTCTGAACGGCGGTAACGTTGTTGCACTCCAAAAGATATTGGGACACAGTAATCTTGCGATAACACAGAATTACATAAACATGTTGGTGAGCGAAACTGCGGAAGAGGTAAACACAATAAACCTTCTCGACAAGTTCACCGAAACAAGAACCTACAAAATGAATATGCGTAGACAGTAAAAGAAGCCTGCATTGAAGCAGGCTTCTTTTATTCGTATTCGTACAATGTTGTTATCTTTTTTATGTAATCTTTGAAAGCGGCAACCTGAGTTTCTGGCTCTATAACCTTAGCCATGTTTCCAAAAGTACAAAGCCATCCGTAGAACTGTTCGTTGATGCCTGTTCCCATTGTTACGGTGAAATGACCGCTGTCATATTTCTTGTATGTGATGTTATCTGTGCCGATTTTCTCAACAACAGCATTCATACAAGTGTTTACAAACTTGATAGTGATAAAACCGTTTTTGCCTTCAAACATTGAAAAGTTTGTTTTTGCGTATTCGTTTGCGTTGAAGTCATAGAAATGCTCTGCACCTGCTCTTTTTTCGTCTGCACGCAGGCTCACATTTTCCATTCTATCAACGCGGTACGTCCATTTCTTCTGGTGTTGTTCGTCAAAACAAATCAGATAGTAATTGCCCTCATTGATTAATAAATGATAGGGGCTGACAATGTACTTTTCGTCTTTTCGTCCGTATTTTAATTTTGGCTTGTTTGCGCCCTCAGGAATGTAATAATAATTATAGTTAAACTCAACTTTGCATTTTGCGGTGATGGCATCACTCAGCACTTTTACGTTATCGAATACCTGAGAATTTTTAGTTTTACTCTTGTTGACAATGGGCGAAATGTGGTCTAATCTCTTAATATCAAACTTATTTACATCTTTCAGGATGTATTTTTTGAGATAGTCAGAATCTTTTTTATTGATGAACTTGGATGCGTAAACACTTTCCAGAAGCAAGCGGATAAATTCAAAATATCCATCTTCTCTTTGAAAATAATATCCTCGGTTTGTTGTGCTTGCACTTCGGTATACAATGCTTCTGATTTCTTTGTCTTCTTCAACGTATTCTGCCGCCTTTTTTATGGAGTAATCGTCACCGTTTAGAATTGCATCTTCAACTTCGAGTGCGGCGTTGATTGCTTTAATATCTCTTTGTATTGACTTTTCTTGTGCGGAAACGCCGTAGCCATCCAGAAGCTCAGCAATTTTTGAGGAAGTCATCAAATTGTTAAAATCTGTGTTCTTTTGGAGCAGGCGCATAACAAGATATGCCTTCATCTTCTGGTTGTCTTGTCTGCCTCTTTTGCGCTGTTCTTCTTCATCAAGAATATCCATGGTATCACCTTCCTGTGTCTGTTGATGGTATTATAATATATTTTCCAAAAGAAAACAAGTTTCGTTTTAAGTAGAGAGGTATAAATAAGTTTAATTATCAGATTAAATAATACAAAAAACGTAAGGCTGAGAAAAGCCTTACGTTTTTATTATCTTGAATTTTAAACTGTTGGTTATGGTAATTCATATAAAAACAAAACATTTTATTCACCGAACAAATCTAAGGGGTTGGCTTTGAATTGCAACATGTTTGCGGAATCCGCTCCATTGTCGCCGCCCTTTCTTTGTAGAGTAATTTTTCCTAATTTGACATTTCCTTGTGGTGTAAAAACTGCTTTGCAATCACCTGCATATATAGATATGGCTTCATTTACTGCAAGTAATTTCCAATTATAAGTATCTTCATAACGTTGGATAATCAAAGACCATTCGGCGGCAAATCTACCTCTTCCTCGTATTACATCACTAATAATCATTATAAGGTTCTTTTGAAAAAAATCATGGAGTAAGTTTTGTTCTTCAAGTGTGAATTCATTAATAAACATTCTTTTAGGATTGCGGCTGTTGGGTCGTGGCGGAAGCTCGCCGTCATATAATTTTAGCAGAGTTTCAACCTCAGGGGATATATGCCATTTGTCAATATATTGTTCAACTTTTCGTTTCTCTACTTGATTAAAACCTCTATCTTTTGATGATACCAATTTAACTTGTATGTTTTCAACAGATTCTAAGTGCTTTTTCTTGATATGAATTCTTATTTGAACATTAATATCGGATTTGTAACCTTTTTGACCTATTTTTTCGGCATGGACGTATTCTATCTCGTCCAGATTATACATCATTATTTTAAGCCATTCTTGGGCGTCTGCATCATTTTCCCAATTGTTAAACTTATCTGCAACGCTTTGTTCGTTTTGAAAACCGCCTTTTGCAATTTGTGAACCTGTCATAGCCATTTCATTACACCCTCATTTTTAGTGATTTGTTGTATAATTTGTTGAAGGACATCTACAACAACAGAGTTTCCAAACTGCTTGTAAGCTACTGTATCTTTATCAGCAATTATGAACTCGTCAGGGAATCCTTGCAATCTTGCACATTCGCGCGGAGATAACTTTCTGATTTTTCCATTTATCATGTAAAGACCTGTTTTCGAACCGACACCGCCGCCATAAGCAGATAAGGTAATCGCTTTACCTTTTGTGCTATATATTCTTTCACCTTGACCGCCTTTGTTCACTATTCCAAGTCGAATTGGTTTTGTATCATAATTCAACTCGGAATCACTTTTGGTTAACACAATGTCATTTCGTTTTATTAAATATTTTTCGGAAGCATCTTTGCAAATAATATCTTTAACATACTTGTGTGATTCTGAGGGCTCAGGAAATTCAAAATTGTTAATTCCCATATCTTTTCTAAAACACACAATATATATTCTTTTTCTGCTTTGTGCAGAACCATATTCAGCAGAATCTAAAACTTTTGAATAGACATCATATCCAATTGAATCCAAAACATCTGTTATAACTTTAAAAGTTTTTCCGTTATCATGAGCAACCAGATTTTTTACATTTTCTAAAAAAAGGATTTTAGGCTTTTTTTCTTTGGCTATTCTTGCGACATCAAAGAACAAAGTTCCTCTGTCGTCGAAAAAACCTTTTTGATTTCCGCTTATACTAAACGCTTGACAAGGGAATCCTGCACACAGAATGTCATGGTCAGGAATAGTTTTTTCATCGATTTTGGTTATATCACCTTGTGGTTTTAAGCCGAAGTTATTTGTATAAACATTGGCGGCTTCTTTATCCCATTCGGAGGCAAAGACTATACTTGCTCCAAAGCTGGATAATGCTAAATGAAATCCACCAATACCTGCAAATAAGTCGATTGCTTTAACACCTTTTAACGATTTTTCAACAGTAATCATGAATTACCTCCGAATTAAATGTTGACTTTAATATTATAACAACAATTATAAATCTTTGCAATACTTAAATATTAAGAAGAGAAAAATAACATAACAAGTTAATTCTCTTATTCAAAATGATTAAGATTTCTGGGGTTATTGTTTGTGTTCCAAAAGCCCCACATACTTATAAATCGTAGTTCTACTCAGACCGCACACCCTTGCAAACTCTGAAAGGTTCAGATTTCCTGATTTATAAGACGGATAATGTCTGTAAAATATCTGCGGAATCTGCTCTGCCGTTGTCTGAGGGCGACCGAGCTTCACGCCTTTGGCTTTCGCATTCAGAACTCCTGAGCGAACTCTCTCTCTGATAATTCTGAGTTCGAGTTCTGCAAATACCCCCGACATCTGAATGAAAGCATTTGTCATGGGGTCAATCTGACCGTTAGAACAATCAACTGTAATACTGCCTACAATTACAAGTCTGAGCTTCTTTTCTTTAACCGTTTCAATAATCCCACAAAGCTGTTTTGTGCTTCGGGCAAGTCGTGAAACTTCAAGAGTAAAAATGGTGTCGCCCTCAGAAGCTTGTTCCAAAAGAGAAGACAATTCTTGTTTTACGGCACTATCGCCGTGTTCGTATTCGAAGAAGATTTCTTCTGCTCCTGCGGCTTTCAGCTCTCGAATTTGTCTCTGTATATCCTGTTTGCTCTCGTTGGTCGAGCAACGCCCGTATCCATATTTCATAAACAATCATCCTTTCAATCAACAAAAGTATTATAAGCAAACTTTGCACCAAGCCTGAACCCTGATATAAAACTGTCGCAAATGCTGATGCTTGAAAACTCAGTATAAGCATTTGTATATTTAGAGAACAGTTCTCTTTCGTCATCAGGAAGTTTTGCAGATAATTCTTCTTCCTTCTTTACAAGTTCGCTGAGCTTCTTTCTGAGCTTCGGTGTCAACTCAGTTGATAAAGCCTGAGGTTCGATGTTGCCATAATAAAAAGATTCAATAAAGTCTGACATAGCTCTTTGTCCTTTCTTCGCCCTGCCATTTGCGGCAGGGCGTTTGTAACTCTTTCAGCAGATTGTGAAGCGGCGGCTGCTTACCTGTTTTGTGTATTCCTTATACATCTCACCGTGAGACTTCTTAAAAGCGGTAGTGTCGAATCTCTGAGAGAGAACCGAAGTCCAACGAACTATATAAGCTCCTGCTTCAAGCTCTTCTGTGTTCTTCTCTAACATCTCAGCTTTGATGCTGTCTCTGAGGGCTTCGGCTTCTGTCTTAGCTTCTTCGATGATTGCTTCCCATTCTGTGAGGGCTTCGATTTTGTTGATGATTTCTTTTGTTGACATGATTGTTACTTCCTTTCGGTTTTGTTTTGTTTAGCAAGTGGTAGGTGGCTTTAAGGTATCTATTACCATTCTGTAAATCTCACTCTCTCTTATCCGTTCCTACTCTTATCTGATACTCTTGTTTTCGCTTTCGTTACTTCCGTCCACCTTGACTTGCTTTGTCCTTTGAACTGTCTATATTGTACCATAAAAGGTACGCTCTGTCTATTGGCAAATATACCAAAGATAGTACAAAATATTTGTATACTTTTTGGTACAAACATCCTTGACAATTCTATTTACATAGTGTATACTTAATGGTACAAAGGAGGAATCTATATGCCAGTATCGTATAATAAACTTTTTGCTCTCATGGAAGAAAGAGGAGTAAAGAAAATCGATCTTCGTAATGTTTATAAACTTAATCCAAAGACTGTTGATAGTCTGACAAAGAACAAAAGTGTGACGGTTGATACAATAATGCAACTTTGCGAGATATTCGACTGTCAACCTGGCGACCTTATGGAATATGTGAAATCCGCAGAATGAGGGCGTATAGGAAAACACTTGTTTTCATGAACAGATAACCACCACTACCAAAAGGCATAAAACCGCCTGAAAATACCCTGTTTTTGTTCAGATAATTCAAGATAGGATTTTGTGAACAAGTGGGGGCTATATTATGGGAGAAAAAATTTTCTTCACCTGAGTTGTGATTTTGTGTGGCTCGCTCTCCGTCTGAATGGTGTTTTTAATCTGAATGACGGTTTACTTGACCGCAAAGGATAGAATAACACTTTGACCGTCAGACGAACCAAAAGGAACATAAACGAAAAAATACGGCAGACCTTGAGATTTCTCTCTTGGTCTGCCGTTGTTCTTATTTTAAAGGCTCAAATATTTCATTAAGTGCCTATTTTACTGTGGCGGTTACCATCGCCTGAATGAAGCTCATCATTTCTTTCTCGAATATAGATTCTTGATCTTTTTTCTTTTTCTTCTTTCTGTTGGTTCTTCTGAGAGCTTCTAAAATTTCATAGGGCTGATATCCTTTTAAATACATATCGTGTGAATAATCTGGTAAATCAGGGTTGTACAACATTTTTATTTTCTCCTTTTTCTTAATCTTAGGAACTATTCATTCGTACAAAAGCCGCAACGCGGCTTTGTAACGAATGAATAAGTTCCTTCAGTATAAATTAAAGAAAGAGATGAAATGATTAACCAAATTTGATATAAAGAAAAGAATTACTTTTTCCCTCATATAAGTAAAAGAGTTATTATAAAAAGGAAAAAGTAATTCTTTTTTCTATTCCCACCACGCAACAGGTGTCAGGTCAAGACCGATACGCCTGTATTCACCGTTTAATGTTTGTTTGGTTACAACTTCCCTTATGATGGCATTGTAATCTCTGTCTAAAACATTGAGAGCAGAAGTGATTGTATCAACGCCACAGTTAAGGTCTGCCGCAATTAAATCTCTTGTTACTATTGGCTCTTTATTTATACATAACCAAAGCAAAACTTTCAGAACCGCTTGCCAAGAAACCTTTTCTGAGGTGTAACTGTGGTTCATGATTTGTTCGAGCCAATCGGCAGGTATTTCTATAATTGTTTCCTTCACATTTGCTTTCAGAGTGTAGGTTCTGCCATTAAGGCTACTTGTTATATAGCCGCATTTAGAAAGCTCTTCAATGCTTGTTTTGAGCCTATTTCGATTTGTTGTCTGTGCGGTTAGGTTCAGGCTTCGACACATGTCGCTGAGGTTTCCTGTATATTCACCTGTTGGAGCAAGGAGCGATAGAATGCGGAAATGATTCTTATCAACTCCGAGCCATTCAAAGTAAAAGGTTGCGTTAGCCATTATATTATCCTCGTTTATTATTGGGGCAGTAATTTTTTTTCTTCTGGAAAAGCAATCACGCCATTTTTGATACATGTAGTATATTCTATAAGCTTTTCGATCTGGCTTTTGGTTGGCTCAGCATGACTTTTGAAATAAAGATTGTCAAAATCAGGGTATTTCTGGATGAACCATGCGATAACTTCATGAATGCCGCAAGTATGAGCGGCAGCTTTCCATCGTTCCTCTATGTACTCAGAAAATACTGCTATTCTGGATGCTTCATCAATTTCGTGGCAGTAAATATATGCCTCAATGAATTTGTAATTAAGACCTTTATATTTGCTATGGTCATAAGTTTTCTGAACTTTTATCTCAACGGTGAAAGTAGGATTTTTTGTAATAACCCTCTCGTATTCAGCGTATTCGGGTGAAGATGTGTTTGCCATCTTTTTTGCGAATGATTTGTTTATGATTACCTTATTCTTGAAAATATCAACTTTAATACCGTTCATTATTATTTGCTCCTTTCAATTATACAGCCTTTTCTTCGTTTTCTTCTGATGTTTCAATCTTAACTGATGTTGTTTCTTTTTTTGCTTTCTCATATTTTTCACGGTCTGAGGGAGTCATAAACTTGGGGAACTTTTCTAAGAACTGACGACGAACATAGAAAAATGTAATTTCTTTGTATTCAGAAGCATTTTCGTCGTAGTAGGTGTCGCCAATGTTATCGAATAACTTTTCAAATGTGTCAAAATATTCTTTATCATTTATCTCAACATAGTTAAGCATGAATTTCTTTGAGAGATTCTTATAATGCTGTTTGCTGTCTGACTTTCTGATAACAACCTTTGCTCTGGGGTATAACTGCTTTGCTCTGAAAAGATCTTCAAACTCTGTTGTGCCAACCTTCATTGCTTTTGTGTACTCTGCCTTTGATACGATGATTTCATTCTTTACTTCATTGATAAACATAATTTTTTTCCTCCAAAAATTAAATATTTTTTATTTGCGTTTATAGTCGCCACTAAATTTTACTTTTTGATGAGGGCGTTTGCCCTTCCTGACCTTGTGATTTAATTATATCAGTTATGCGGTTTTCTGAGGGTGTATTGTTGGTCTTTCAGGATTGTTTATTGATAAAACATTTTTAGCTTTAATGTTTTTCAATGATTGTTCATTGGCTTCCTGAAACATGTCAACAAATTCTTTGTCGCTTAAACATACTACTTCAGCATTAGGGAGAAGTATTAAGAAGTGTAAAAACAATGCTCTTGCTCCTGGATTTTTTTGGTTTTTAACATCACGAGCTGATGTTTCTGATAAATAAATTGTGTTTGTGCGAGGATTCGCAATGATGGTTTGTTCTGGTTTCATTTTGTTAGTTCCTTTCTTTTCTTCTGGTTGATGTGTATCTCTCAACCTTGTGATTATATTTTATCATTTTTGATTTTTTCTGGTGGTGTATTTTTGAACCTCCAGATTTTATCTTTTCAGATTTCTTGATTTGTTGTGATTACATCCATACCCCTTAAAACAAACTTGGTAGTGTATATCTCTTAAATCAAGTGATCTGTGGTGTTGAGTTGTATTTCTCTCTTTCACCTTACAAACATATTATACAACAACCGTTGTTTTCTCGAAGTGTATAATTGGGTGTTTACTAATTTAGTTTGGATTGTTTTAATAAAACAAAAAGCCTGACTGCGCACATGAGGGCAGTCAGGCTTTTACTTGTCAAAAACTGTTAGATGATATTTTGATGAGGCTAAACGGAGTGCTCTTTTTTTGATTTTATTAAAAAAATATATTATAATATATATGTAATAAAAAATAAAAATAAAAGAAAGGTTTTTAACTATGAAATACGAAAGAGTAATTGAAATTATTGATGAAGAATGGTACAAAATGCTGAATTTAGGATCGTTTTTTCGAACTATCAGAGAATGTAGTTCTTGCGATTACGAAGAAGTATTAGAGGCTATTAAGGACTATGTTCAATTCTGTACGGACGAAACAACTTATAAGCAGTATACAGATGAGGACTACATAAAAGAGTTCTTAAAAGATTTGATTCTATGTTCTTTACATGATGATAGATTAATCAGCTTAGTGAATTATACAGAGGTAATGTATAATTTGTTTAATTGTTCTTGTTGATAAAGACCCAGACAACACTCCCTTTCAACTAGAAGGGGAGTGTTAATTGTTGGTATAAAGTTGATTATATTTTGAGTAATTATGATATTAACTTGATTAAAATTTGAATCTTTCTTGACTTCTGGATGATTCGATTCTATAATGAAGTTGACAAATAGCTGATGGGCGTATCATCAATACATAATGATGTGTCTAATGGTTTTATCAAGGTTTTAAAGAATGCTTCAGTTCCCGCTTCTCACGAGCCACTGCGAAGCAGAGGCGAGTTAACAAGCGTAGCTTGTATGTTGAAATGATGGGTCTTATCGGTATGGGTAACAACCCCATGGTTGGTGCTACTGTTGCTTGTGCTGTTGCTGTTGAAGAAGCTAGCAAATAATAGATAAATAAAGGGTTTTAAGCCTTTTGCAAATCACCTGTTCCAAATGCGGAACAGGTGATATTTTCTTTTTCGGACATATAAGTTTTACCACAGCCCGTGGGGTTGTGGTAAAACTTATGATTTTTATGAATTTGAAGGTTTTAAATTGCTAATTTCAACAAATGCTGTAGAGACTATTCAGCACTATTGCTAATTGATTTTTAATTTGTTAAAAGAGTATAATATTTAAAAAAAAGACAATTTTGATGAGCTGTATTTTTATTATAAAAAGAAAATTACAGTTTTATGCATTCGTATTATATAATAAGCATTAGGAATATAATGTAGGAGGGAAGTTTATGAAAACTATCAGTGAAGTATGGCCTGAATGGAATATTGAGAAAGAAATCGGTAGAGGTTCATATGGTTCTGTGTACAAGTGTTCCAAAGAAATAAACGGTGTTAAGGAGTATTCTGCCATAAAGGTAATTGCTGTTCCGCAAAGTGAATACGAAATGATTGAAATCGCTTCTGAAAAAATGACTAACGAGCAGTCGAAAAAGTATTATAAAGATATTGCTGATGTCTTGGTTAAAGAGATAGAGATTCTCAAAACATTAAAAGGTACCAAGAATATCGTAGAAATTTATGATGCTGAGGTTGTAGAAAAAGAGGACGGAATAGGTTGGTATATCCTTATACGAATGGAGTTGCTGACAGATTTCAATACATATTCAAGTGATAAAAAGTTTACTGAATCCGAAGTAATCAAATTAGGATTAGATATCAGCAGTGCTTTGTCAGTTTGTCATAAGGCTAAGATAATACACAGAGATATAAAACCTGAAAACATCTTTGTTGATGCTGACGGTAATTTCAAACTCGGAGATTTTGGTGTAGCCAAGCAGATGGAAAAAACACAAGGTTCCATGTCAGTAAAGGGAACATACAACTATATGTCACCTGAGGTGTTTAGTGGCAAAAAGAGTGATGGTAGAGCAGATATGTATTCTCTTGCTCTTGTTATGTACAAGTTACTTAATAATGACAGATTACCATATCTTGATCCGGATAAGCAGTTAATACGTTACAATGAAAGACAAGCAGCTTTTGAAAAGAGGATTAAAGGTGAGCAGATACCTGATATTAAGGGTGTGAGTAAAGATTTAAATGATATTATTCTTAAAGCTTGTGCTTTTAAAAGCACTGACAGGCAGAGAAATATAAATGAGTTCAAAAAACAACTTGAAAAAATTCTCAAAGGCAAGAAGATAAAGAATAAATCTGTAAAGTCAAAATTTAAAAAGGCTTGTTCAACAATTCTAATCTTTATTGTGTCGATGATTACAATACCGATAGTATATTTTAATTGTGTTGAACTTGAATGTATAGAATTTTATGGAGAAGTAAGGCCTATTTCATATAAAGAACTTTTAGAATATAAAGAAACCCCTCGGGGCTATGAAGAGGTGCTTGAAACAGAAACAAGGATTAGCATTCTTGATTATATGGATGGCTTTACATTTTGTTTTTCTGATGGTAATAAAATTAGTAGTTATGTTGGTGAGTGGTTAACATTAGGCATAATAGTTGAGATTGTGCTTGATTTAGATGTAAGTATTAATGTTGATGAGTGTATTAGGACTTTTAAAGAAGGGGCTACAATGGTGCCTGTGGAAATATATACTCCACGTTATGGGGGAAAAACATTTACTGTTGAAAATAAGATTGTAAAAGAGATTGTTTCAGAACTCAGACTCATAGATGATTTGCCGGAAAATATTTCTCGTTTTATGTATGAAGATAAACTTTTCGATGGTAAATATTTTGAAATTACATATGGTAACGGCACTAAAATAATTGACCGCATATATAGGACACATAGCGGATTAGGCCTTCTCGATTCTGCTGATGTAATGTTTTGGTATGATGAAGATGTTCTCGTTAACGATACGGGTGAGAGATATTATTATAGTAGAGTTGTTGTAAAGTTTTTGGATGAAACTATTATTCTAGGAGAAAGAGAACATATAAATCAATATGAAAGTTTTTCTATTGTTGATGAAAGTTATAGTGAGGATGGTGTTTTAGAGGCACTATCATATGAAATTGTTTACAAAAATGGCGAGGTGTTAAAAAAGAAATGTCCTCTTGACGAAATTGTCTTAGCGAAAGATGAATATATTCTTATTGATAATATTGATGGTAATTATTTATATGCTTATTTACATGATAATTACGAAGAACCATCATGGACATATTTAGATTTCGATTTTGGTCATAGGGAATGGAATATGGAAAAAAGCATTATTTATGATTACAAACAATAAAACCAAAGGAGCCTTTCATACGAAGGGCTCCTATATATATGACTTTCTCCAAACATATGCTTTGTTCAATCATAGGTATCGCTTAGTCCGATTGCATTTTAGGGAGTGTCTGGAAAAAACCTTGTTCGCAGGCAAAGAGCTACAATTGCCAATAAAATATGAATGAAAACTCTCCCGAGAACAGCTTTTTAATGAGCTTTGTTCTCCGGGGGTATTTTTTTAGGAATGTGGGGTTATTTGAGGTCTGCTTATTGCTGATTGATAATTTATATTTTGGGTCTTATAATATTTATTAAGGATTTGGTTTTGTTAATGTAAAATTGGAACTACAGCAAAACTATTAAATTGAGTTACAATATCGATAACATAAACAAGGAGGTTTTTGTTAATGAAAACATATAAAAAGATCTTATGTGCAATTTTAGTGGTAGTTATGTGCTTTACAAGTGTACCATTAAATATTTTAGAAAGTTTTGGATTTAGTTTTAGTTCAAATGCAGCTCTTTTTAATGAGGAATCCCTACCTGAACAAATGCCTGAATATCCTGCAAAAGGTCAAACATATTGGATTATATTCAATGAAGGACTAAGAAGTAACAGATTGGAAATGTCTACATTCAATGTGACGGGTTCAGTTGAAAATATTCGTATTGTATGGTCGAATTCCTTAAAGGCTGTTTGTGATTCAGGTAGCATTAGTTCTTCAAATCAATTTCATTATGAAGAATCAGAATGGGTATACGATAGAAACTATCCTATATTATCTGATAGTGCTACAAGAATTTTCGCTAGTAATGTTGATGTTTATGACAAATATAACAAATTAATATGTAAGGCTTCGGATGACTATAATGCAATACAGCAAAGAGGAGATAAAATTATACAGTTCGGCTCATATCCTCAGAGCAAGGTAACCGACAGTGCAACCATATCTGCACTTAACTCAAAAGCACCTGCCTGGAGTAATTGGACAAGCTATGGTTATTATTCAGGTACAGGAGACTATGGTACTATGGTGCAAGGTGATTGGATGAGATACACCGACGTAACATATAACGGCAATAAATATCGTGGCGTGAAGTTTACACAATACAGACCTTATCGTACTTACTATAATTCATCTCATTTACTTAGATACCAAGAAGAAAATGGTTACAGTACCAACACAGTATACTGGTTCAAGTTTGAGAGTATTAATTGGCGTATACTTGATCCAAGTATAGGTCTTGTAATGTGTGAAACAATTATTGACTCACAGCCATACAGCAACACGATTTACAGTAACGACGGTGGAACTTACGGATATTTCAATGACTCCTCATACACAAACTATGCAAGCGATTATGAGACGAGCTCAATAAGAAAATGGCTCAACAACGATTTCTATAACACAGCTTTCACAGACTACCAAAAGAAAGAAATCCATACTACTACTCTCAATAACGATGGTTATTACACTTCAGTTGGTACCACAGGATATGAAGTTTTTGACGGCAATTTAACCAACGATAAAATTTTTCTCCTCTCATATAACGAAGCAAGAAACAGTAGTTACGGATTTGATTCAAATAGTTCAACTCATGATATAGCTCGCCAAGCATATGGTAGCGACTATGCACAGTGTCATGGTTTAGAGGTATATGACACTGGTAGTTCAGTGTGGCACCTTCGTTCTCCTGGTAACCACTCTAAAGGTGGTTGTTGGGTTGCATCTAATGGTTGGTGTGGCAATCACTACGCTGTTCCCAGTATTGAAGGCGTTCGCCCAGCTTTGTGCTTAAGTTCTATATCTGGAGATATTAATTATGATGAGCTGAAAGAAAATGAATTTATTGAAAAGCATCTTGATTTTATCAAAGGTACAGAAAATAACTTTTATAGTTTAGCAACTGATGATTTCAGGTTTGCACATACTTTGTGGGAGAACATGGATAGTGTTATTCAGATCGCAGGTGAGTTTGTTCATGATATAATAGAAGGAACTCTTGAAGTGTTAACGCTTCAAGGCTTTGACGGACTCAAAAGTATAGAAAATCCATATGATGCATTGTTACTTGATTTCCTCGCTTCAGATATAACACAGGATTTTTATAATAATAATGTAAAAGACGATGCTGTTTCAGTGGCAATTCAGATAATTAATGATCTTATAAAAATGTTAGACAGTGATGCTTCATGGGCGGAAGGATTTGATATAAAAGATGAACTTGATGGGCTTTTAAATTGTTCAGATTATAAAGATAATAAACTTTATAAAGCGTTAGATAAGCTGTTGAAAGGTAAAGGAAAAAGTGAGTTAAACGCTGTTTTCCAAGGTTTTGAATGTTTTGGTAAAGTGTTAGATAACCTTGGTGATTATTTGAGTCTTGTTGATTTCTTTGTTGAAATGCTCAGATATATTGTTGCAATTGAGGCTTATTATAATTCATCTGAAATCTACAAAAGTGTACTAAGATCAATAGCTTATGAAATGTATAGTGTAAACAGCCATTATGCACAAAAATTTTATGAAGCATTTAAATCCTACGATTCATGTGTAAATTATGAAAGTATTATGAATTCGGTTGTTGAAAAAGGTGTTGATAAAGGTTTTAGTCTTATACAGGATTTGACATGTGATGTACTTTCAAGTGCAACCTATACAATTATTATGAAAGCTTTTGGTGTAGGTAGTACGGTTGCTGGTAAAATTAATGCAGCACTTTGGGCTGCCGATGTAGGCTTCGGGTTATCGAATGCTCTTACAGGTAACGACACAGCTGTTAATTGCCGCAGGCTTATGAGAGCTAACTATATGTTCGATATAGCAGCTTTTAATGTAATGAAAGATTATGAAAGTACGTTGAAAAGCTCGGAAGATTATGTGGCAGCTCAATTTTTTGACAATGCTTTCATAATATATAAAAACATTCAACTTTATTCTTTAGAAACATATAAAACTTATTGTGAAAGTAGTTCTACTAAATTGCTTAATTTTTATAAAGCGAAATTTAAAAATGAGCTTGAAGAAACGGTAGGACGAATTAGAGAATGGAACAAAATAATGTGCCATTATGATACTGTTGAAACTTTAAAAGTAGCAACGGTTGTTGTTGCTTGTCCTACTGATATATATGTTTACAGAAAGTCAGATAATAAACTGGTTGCAACAGTAATAAATAATGTTTCAAAATCTTACAGCAACGAAGTCTCTATCATATGTATCGGAGATGAAAAGGCTTTAGCTTGTGATAAAATTGATGATTATAGAGTTGAAATTGTAGCCACAGACAATGGTACAATGGATGTTACATATAATAGCTATTCTGATGGTAAAAATGTGTCTAACTTATTTTTTGATGATGTTACGATAAAAAAAGATGTCCACTATGAACTGGATTATGAAAAAGAGACTATCGAACAAAAGAAGAAAGAAACTATCCAATTTGGCTCTTATCCTCAGAGTAAGGTAACAGATAGCAAAACTATATCTGCCCTCAATTCAAAAGCTCCCACTTGGAGTAAATGGAAAAGTTATGGTTATTATACAGGTACAGGCTCAACGGGTACTATGAAGCAGGGCGATTGGATGAAGTACACCGATGTAACATATAATGGTGTAAAATACAGAGGTGTAAAGTTCATACAGTACAGACCTTACCTTACTTACAACGAATCTTCTGCCGAGAACAGTTACCAGGATGCAAATGGTTATAATCCTAATACGGTGTACTGGTTTAAGTTTGAACCTATAAATTGGATCGTGCTCGATGCTGACAAGGGTTATGTTGTAACTGAAAATATTATAGATGCTCAAGCGTACAGTAATACTATTTATAAAAAGGCTAGCGGAACTTATGGTTATTTTAATAGTTCTTCATACACTGATTATGCCAGCGACTATGAAACAAGCTCTATAAGAAAGTGGCTTAATGACGATTTCTATAATACCGCGTTTACAGAAAGTGAAAAAACTAAAATTGGTACAACAACTTTAAAGACAATAAGTTATTATACCCAAATAGGAACCGCAGGTTATGAAAAGTTAGACAGCAATCAAACCAAAGATAAAGTTTTTCTTCTAAGTTATAGCAATATAAAAAATAGCAAATATGGCTTTAGTTCAAACGTTTCTGATTGTGATGCAGCAAGACAGACACAAGGAAGCGATTACGCCAAGAGTCAGGGGCTTTATGTTAACAATAGTTCTGAAAGCGATTATAAGGGCAATTCACATTGGATGCTTCGTACAGCGGGCAGTAATTCCTATAATTTCTGCAGAGTTAGTTATAATGGCTCATCTGGTGAAAGCTTTTACAATGTTTACCGCAATAGCGTTGGTATACGTCCTGCTTTATTATTAAAAGATATTACAAGCGTTGGTAAAGAAGATGAAAAAACTGACAAGGAAAGCAATAAAGAAAATACAAGTAGCTCTACAAAAACATGCTATTGCAGATGTCATAAGACAGGCTTAATTGCAAGAATAATATGGAAGTTTAAGTTGGTATTCAACAGAATTTTCGGCAGTAACAAAGTTTGTTCTTGCGGAGTAAAACACTATTAAAAGATTTAACTCACCTCGTTTGTCGGGGTGAGTTTTTCTATGCCCTATATAAGAGTTAAGTAATGATTTTACAGTGTAAGGTTTTATTATATATGCAAAGCTTTTATTATAATTTTAGTATATTGCAAATTGATTTTATATAAATTAAGTGATATAATTTCAACTAGTAAGTAATTATTTGGTAAATCAACGGCATAAAAAGAAAATTACAGTTTTAAATATTCGTGTGGTAATATATAAGTATAGGAATATAATGTTGGAGGGAAGATAATGGAAACTATCAGCAAAGTATGGCCTGAATGGAAAGTTGAAAAAGAAATCGGCAGAGGTTCATATGGAACAGTTTATAAATGCTCTAAAGAAGAAAATGGCTTTATGGAGTATTCTGCAGTAAAGGTAATTTCGATCCCGCAAAGTGAGTATGAAATGAGTGAAATTGTTTCAGAAAAAATGAACCATGAGCAGTCAAAATCGTATTATAAAGATATTGCTGACGACTTGGTAAAAGAAATAGAAATCCTTAAAACTTTAAAAGGGACTAAAAATATAGTCGGAATTTACGATGCCGAAGTTGTAGAAAAAGAGGATGGTATTGGTTGGTATATTCTAATTAGAATGGAACTGTTAACCGATTTCAATACATATTCAAGTGCTAAAAAGTTTAGCGAAGCAGAGGTAATAAAATTCGGCCTTGATATCAGCGATGCTCTGTCTGTTTGTCATAAGTCTAAAATTATTCATAGAGATATAAAACCTGATAATATCTTTGTAGATTCTGAGGGTAATTTTAAACTTGGAGACTTTGGCGTCGCAAAGCAGATGGAAAAAACTCAGAGCTCAATGTCGATAAAAGGAACATATAATTATATGTCACCCGAAGTGTTTAATGGTAAAAAGAGTGATGGAAGAGCTGATATGTACTCTCTTGCTCTTGTTATGTATAAGCTTCTTAACAATGACAGGCTGCCATTTCTTGACCCGGATAAGCAGCTGATTCGTTACAATGAAAGACAGATCGCTTTTGAAAAGAGAATTAAAGGTGAGACTTTGCCGGATATTAGAGGTGTAAGCAAAGAACTTAATGATGTTATTCTTAAGGCTTGTGCTTTCAAAAATACCGACAGACAAAAAAATATTGATGAGTTTAATGTGCAATTAAAAAAGATCTCCAACGGTAAAAAAATTAAAAGAAAAATTAAAGCAAAGAAAATAGCATCCATATTTATTTTGATATGTTCTTTTTTTGCGTTTTTTTCTGTAAACGAAACTATTCAAAATTATATAAATGCTAATAAAACAAATGGACAGGTACAGCAAAAAATTATTCTTCCAGAAACACCATATAATCAGGTGGCGACTCCTTATGACGAATTATTTGAGTATCGTGATTCTTATGGGAGATATTTAATGTCGTTTATGTATGGCTATGAGGAATATGAAAATTGTCTCGTAGATTATAACAATCAAGCAGTTGTAAATCTTTATGAAAAATATAATATAGACACTGAAGATTATATTTGTATGGTTGACAGAAATTCACTGTATTATGTGACAACTTCGGACTATTTTTCAAGTTATAATGACTATGGGGAGGAAATAGGGTATGGCATATGTAAGTGTGATTTAATCAGCGGAGAAAAAACGGTGATATTTAGAAGTTATGAAACTGTTTTTCATCGATTGGTTTATGTTGATGATGAATACTTGTATTTTGAAGAAATCGAAAATGCAGAAACGGAGTATATTGGTCCTTCATCTTTGAAACGATATAATTATAAAGATAATTTATTGGAGAAAATTGCGGAGGGTACTACATGTACTTTGGTGTACAAGGGTAATATAATATACACTACTGATGTTAGTGGTTGGTATGTTCTTTCACCGTTACATATTTATAATACAGAGACTAAGAAGACTTATAAAATATCAGATGAGGCTTTAACAATGGATGAAATGTATTTTGATGGTGATGAAATATATTTCAGAGAAACCTTTATAACAGAAGATGTTGACCCACTATATAGATATGAAAATTCAAATATACAGATCTCAAAATATAATATAACTACACATAAAAAAGAGGTTGTAAGTGATCTGACTGAAACAGGTCTTGATTTTACTGCTGAGGTAGGTGGTACACGCTGGTTTAATGATAAATATGCAATTGTTAATGATGATGCTTATGAAAATTTGAGTATATGGTCATATCAAGATAAAACCTGTGAAAAGATTCAATTGCCGGAAAATAGTTGGGTTGTATGTAATAAAGAAATTTCCGATAAGTTGTTGTTGATAGAAAAAGTCAGTTATTGTTATAGGTTGTATGAGATACTTCCAGATGGTAGTTTTATGCAAATTGGTGGTGATTTGTTTGTAAAAAATGCTGAGTGTGAATTTATTGCAGGGAAAGTTATTGCTTTTAGCGATTATGGGGAAACGGTGAAAATATATGATTTCTTCGAAGATGGTTTTTTTGAAAAAGTTGAATACACCCAACAAGAAGAATATATGATCGTTGGAAAGGAAACAGAAGTTAAAATTGGTCCATATGAGGACTGTGATAGCTTGGAGACGCTTTATAAATATACCAATATCAAAAAAATTGCAATAGGAAGCAACGGCTGGAGTAAGGTTATTTATAATGATGAAATAGCGTATGTGAAGTCTGAGCATCTTAAAGCACTAAATCCTACAGACGAGGATATTGATGAGTTGGCAAAGATAGTTGATGCAATGTCTTACTACTATGATATGAAGGAGTATGATTCAGAAAGCCTGGATGCTTATGCTGATTCGGTTGATTATATTCTCGATTCTAAATTAAGTGTATATGAATATTACAATAATTATTTTGGGTGGAATAAAGAACCCGTTAGATTTGCTCAGGAACAAAGTGATGAAGACCCATACTTTTATATAGCGGCGGATCCTTTGAGGGAGTTTACGTTAAGTGAAGCTTATTTCAAATTTCCGGCAGATAAGGTGGAATGGATCTTAAAAAATGTGTACAGGCAGAATGTCGATAGAATCAATGATGGCTTCAGTGGTTACTTCTTTGATGGTGGTTATTATGAGGGCCTAGATGGTCGTGAAGATACTATTTGTGAGTCTGTTGTAGAGAAATATGAAAAAGATGATTTGACTGGTTTGTATACGTTCTATGTATGCACAACTTATTATGAATCTTATGAAAGTCTCGGGCTTGATGATATGGATGAAATCTGCTATGTAAGGTATAAAGTTGTGGGAGAATTAAAGCATGAAGATAGTAAGAATTACTGGTCAATCGTAAGCGTTAAGTTTAATCCATCTGAAGGGGCTTTGAAATATCAGGAAATCCTTAATGAAACCTATCATAATAGTGAAGATATGTCGTACGCAATGTTTGACTTAAATGATGATGGAATCCAGGAAATGATAGTTCATGATTATAAAAATTATACAAAGCACGTAGTTTACAGCATCATTGATGATAAAGCTGTAGAGGTTGGTAGCTTTGTCAACAAGGCAGATGATTTGTGGTTGCTTATATCTAGCGACACTAATGAATTATTTTATCATATAAATATTGATGGTTCTGACGATGAAGAAATAACTGTAATCAAATTTGAGGATAATAAAATAAGCGAAGAAACCTCAATTGCAGGATATTCTAGTGGGGCTGTATTGACACATTACAGTGCAGATGATTTTTCAGAACTCAGATATTAATAATTGCAAGTAACATCTGGAAATTTATTATTATCTTGAATAAACTTCTCAAGAAATAAAGTTTGCTCTTGCGGAGTAAATCACTACTAAGATTTAATGCACCTCTTCGGAGGTGCATTTTTATACCTCAAACTTTACAAAAACTTACCGAAACTTTACAAAACTTTACAAAACCAAAACACTATATGGAAAATAAGTTACAAAAACAGCCGTTTTTGTACGTATTTACACGGAAAAACACACTAAAATACATGTCTTTAAATTGGGTAACAACCCCATGGTTGGTGCTACTGCCAAATGTGCTGTTGCAGTTGAAGAAGCTAGCAAATAAGGTCCTCACGAAACAAAACGAAATCAAAGATTTCTGTGTTTCGGAGAACCTTGTTACTCGCAAAGATTGTAATAAGAGGCTTTTGGCACTCAAGTAAAATTTAATCATTGATAAACAATTGGACACATCATTGACGGGTTTTCGTTATGATGGGTCCAATGTTTTTTTGCAAGAAACATCAAGTGAGGGTCAAGTCTTTTTGAAGAAATCAGCAATGATTAAGATTTCTCACGAGAGAATTAAAGAAACGAAACTGCTCCTATTTGTGTAAACAGCATAAATAGGGGCAGTTTGCTGTGAGAAATGATGTTTTTATTTTTAAAAATAAAATATAGAATTTTATGGTAAAAAACAGTAAAATCATAGGCATATCGTTTGTTATTTGTGTAGAAATCTATTGAAAAATGAGGAAAAATATGATATATTGTAATGTGATATAGTGTTCAGTAGCACATGTAGTTGTTTGTGCTAATATAAAAAAGAGGTGCGCCTTTGATGACAGATAAAGAACTCAGAAAACTTAATCGTCTGGAGCTGTTGGAGTTGCTTCTTGAAGCCAGCAAAGAAAACAAAAAACTTAAAGAACAGATTAAGAGACTTCAGCTTGAAAATAAAACGACTCGGAACATAGAAAACCTCTCTGTTATAACCGGTCAGATGGAAACTGCTCTCAGATATGCCAATAATATTACTGATACACTGAGACCTTCTTCAAATGCGACAGCTTTATCGGATGATAGCGGTAAAGACAATAATACCGTAAGCAGATCCGAGACTAAGATGCAGCCTTTATCAGACGTAGAAATATATAAACGTATGCTTCTCTTTTTTGCGAATAATGACGATAAACTCAGTGTATTTCCTGAGGATATAAAAAACGATGTAAGAGCCAGACTCAGAAGCATACGAGAAAGAAAAAAATCAAATTGATACCCATATACAGGAGCGTTACCGCAGATGGTAAGAAAAAAATCCCCGAAAATAAGATCGATTCCCACGCAGGAACAAATTGAGGCTGAAATCCTCAGAGAAAAATATAACCGTAAGTATAAGCAAGTGCTCAAAAGCACAATGTATTCTCTGATAGTTGTTGCCGCTATTGCGGTGCTTATTGCAACTCTTGCATTACCTGTGTTGCAGATTTCAGGAAGCAGTATGGAGCCTACACTTAACGATGAGGAAATCGTTGTACTTTTAAAAACTACAAATCTCAAAAAAGGTGAGTTGTGTTGCTTTTCTTATCAGAACAAGTTTCTTATAAAGAGAGTTATAGGTTCACCGGGAGATAAAGTTAATATCGATGCAAACGGAAATGTTTATGTAAATGATGAACTTTTATCTGAACCTTATGTTACAGATAAGTCTTTAGGTGAATGCGATATAACTTTTCCTTGCTATGTGACGGATAACCACTATTTTGTTTTGGGTGATCACCGCTCCACGTCAATCGACAGCCGCAGCAGTGTAATCGGTCTTGTAAGTGAAGATTACATTATAGGCAAAATATTTTTCAGGGTGTGGCCATTCGACAGGGTCGGCATTGTGGCCTGAGTTTCATAAATGTTAAAAAGGAGGTGGCAGGTTGGACAGCTTAAATAATATTTATCTCGGTAAGCATAAAAAGTTCAGAATGGACAGCAAGAAACTTGCCACAGCTTTTTTGTTGATAGCATTCCTGGTTGCAATGGTAGTTTTCTGGTGCCTCAAACTTGTCGGAATCACCGTTACCGGAGAAGCTTTTTGCGGTATCAATGAGCATGTACACGGCTCAGAATGCTATGTAAGTGAAGTCATTTGCACTTCAGATGATAATTTTCAGAGTACCCTGCCGCAATCTGAGGTTACAACCGAAGAAGTAAAGTCTGATGATGAGTCTGAGCTGTACGAAAATATAACGCAAGAATCAGATGATGCTCAGGAAAATACAGAGGTTGAAAGCGCAACCGATACCATTGAAGAGACAACCACTCAGGAGATACATACTCATACAGAAGATTGCTATGAAAAAATTCTTGTGTGTACCGAGTCAGAGCATACCCATACAGCGGAGTGCTTCCCTGATAAAACTGCTGATGTGGAAACTGTCAGTGATTGGCTTGCGACTATAGATAATGTTGAAATAACAAATAATGCTTCCGAAAATCTCATCGGTATTGCTATGTCGCAGATGGGATATGAAGAAAGTCTCAATAATTTTGAGTATGACAAAGACGGCAACAAAAACGGATATACCCGCTATGGTGAGTGGTACGGTAACCCTTACGGCAAGTGGAATGCAATGTTTGTATCATTCTGTCTTCATTATTCAAACATAAATAACAGCTCTGAACTAAAGAGCGCAGGCGCCGAGGCAATGAGACTTGCATGGCAGAACAGACAGGCTTATGCATCTGCAGGTGAATATATTGCCAAGAGGGGAGATATAGTTTTTATCGACTCTGACAAGGATAAAAAAGCTGATACCGTCGGTATAATTTTGTATGCAGGCGAAGAAAGTCTGCAGGTTATTATGGGTGACAGTAATAATAAAGTCGAAACCAATAGTCTGAGTATTTCGGACGATATTATCGGCTATGGCATTACAAGTGAGCTTCACTTCGCAAAGGATACGGAATACGAGGAGTCAACACAGCCTACTGTTTCCGTTGAAGAAGTAACAAAGGCTGAACTTCCGGATCTTATGGTGTCAGAAACACCTGAACTGATTGATGATACAGATCATAAGGTATATTACGAAACAGATCTTACAAGATTTATTGTTGATGTTGATATCAGAACTCAGGACAATGTTGAAATAACCAATGATTCAACTGTATACATCGGTCAGACTTATGTAATTACAATGGAATTTAAAGAAGACAACGAAGGCTATGAATGGTATCAGTTCGGTCATAATGATGAACACTATCTTACCTATGATATACCCTCGAATTTCCATTGCGAGCCATTTACGGAATGGCACTCGATTACAGCAAAGACTGAAAATGGAACAATCGAGGATGTAGGTAAATATTTCATCAATGAAGAGGGCCATCTTCTCGTTACATTCTATGACGATGAAAACGGTGTATGTTTCGGTCACAGATATTCAAATGTTGACTTCGTAATTGAATTCAATGCCACTGTCGGTACAACTCAGTCGGGTGGCTCGACCGAGGTTATTTTTAAAGAAGAAATCAAGGTTAACATCAATATAGATGGTGGTGCCGGTATGACTGTCGAGAAAACCCATGGCAGTTATGATGCAGATAACCACACTATGGACTACACAATTAAAGTTGAAGCAACTCACGGTGTAGTCAAAGACCTTGTTATCGATGATCAGATATGGGAAACACACTATACTCTCAGAGATACAATTGTGGTGACTGACCTTGATGGTAACGTTCTTGATCCTCAGCCTACCATCAGCAATCATCCGTCTCACAACACAGGTGCAGAAGAAGGTTTCAGGCTTTCAGACTTTCCGGATTTTTCTGCAGGAAACGGTTTCCTTATAAAATATAAAACCAAGCTCTATGATGACCAGATCACCAAAGACAGTGTAAACTTATGGAACGGTCTTGATACAAACGGTAAAGACTCTGATGGTAAAAACATATATGTATGGGCAAAAGATGATGCCTATGTAGAGCTTGAAAAAATGACAAAAGAGGGCAAGCAGACCACCCTTAAAGATGCAAACGGAAACGATGTGCCCGTAATTGAATGGGAAGTTGCAATCAAGAAAAACAACAGCGATCTGCAAGGCACAGTAGTCATCGATACTCTTGGCGAAGGTCTGGAATATTACACAGGCAAAGATATACTTATCAAGCATTATGATGAGTGGGGAAATCCTCTGACAGACACGCATTTAAGTTGGAACAATGTCAACATTAACGGAAATTCAATGAGCTTCCCTCTTCCTGAAGGGTATATGTTTGATATTTTCTATTATACAACTTATAAAATACCCGAGGACGGAAAGTCAAAGAATTACACAAACAGTGTTTCAGCTGAAATAAACGGAAAGCAGGAAACAACTGCCGGTGAAGCTGACGTTGTCGCATTTGTACCTCATGTCGGAAAAAGCGCAAGAGGTAATGACGGTGAGTATGTCTATTTCACTATTGAAGCCGACGTGCCTGCAGTAATCAAAGACTGGGGACATTTCTTCCTCACAGATATGAGTGCTTTCTGGGGATACAATAATAATGCAGGATACCTTTATGTTGATAATGTACCCGAAGATATGACAATCACAGCTGTAACCAAGAGCGGTAATACTATTGAGTTTACGCCGTATGTTGCAGGAGGACCTACAGAAAATACATATATTCTCGTTGCTCCGGCTGAGGGTGATTTGCATCATAGCTTTAAAATTTATTTTAACACCTCAGATGCAAACAACGCATCTTCAAAGTGGATTTTAAATGAAGATGCAACCCTTATAGTTAATTATAAAATTCCATTCGATACCAAGACCGGTACTGAGTGGAGTGGTGAACTAAGCGGAGACAAAACAGTCGGAGATGTACTGCTTGAAGGTTTTGCTTTGGCAAACGAGGTATATCTTAACTATACAGATATAATTACAACCACAGGTTCAACCACATATAAGTACTCGCCGAAAATCACAAAAAATTCCGCTATAAATGACGATGGAACCATTGACTATACGGTAATATTTTATAATACTATACCCGGTTCAAGCGGTGTGGGATATCTTGATCAGAACACGGCTTCAGCGTACTTCACCGATACCTTTGATGAAAAACTTGAGTATGTTGAGGGGTCTATGGAAGTTACCTGTTATGACCCCTGGAGAGACTGGCTGTGGCTCAACAAATACACCTACGACGGAAGTATTCAGGGTAACAACATCAATTTGTCAATGAATCAGTTTACCTATTCAGAAACAAACCCTGAAGCAGCAACTGTCAATTGGGGCGGACTGAATAATTTCGGCAATCTTGAAACCTATTACAAACAGATGAGCAGTTGGGGCAGTGGAGGCGGCAGATTTGTTTTCACCTATACGCTCAAACTCAAGGATAAATATCTTTACACAACAGAGGAAAACAAGTTTGTGCTCGATAACACCGCAGAAGTAAAATGGGATAATGATGGTTCAACAGGCCCTGTTACTGAAACAGTAGAGTATAAAACCGGACTTATGGACAAGCACGTTGTACAGGAAAATAACAAGCTGGATTTCGATATTCATATCAACCGTAACGCTCTTGATATTTTACCCGGTGCAGATAATCTGACAATCGAAGATACAATGACTGAAAATCTTTCAGTTTATTGGGACTCCATAAAGCTACTTTATGAAGACAAAAATGGCAATTGGATAGATTTTGACAGTGCTGAAAGTCAAAAGGAGTATAAGGTAACTTATGATCAACACTCAAACAAACTGACTTTTGTTGTGCCTGACAGTTTGCATATCAGAATAGATTATACGACACTTATAACGCAAAGTGGTCTTGTCTCTGTAAACAACGCAGTTAAAATCGATGCTAAAGCCCAGGTTACAGATATTATTGATGCTGTTTTCAAGGTTGAACAGCACAGTGGTGGTGCTTCGGGTTCAATGCACAGCATCACACTTATTAAGCAAGACGGCGACACAGACGTTGCCTTGCCTGATGTAACCTTCCTGTTTTACGGGCCTGTTGGTGACCCTGATGCGGTTAAGCCTGCGGGGGTACAAAGCAGCATTATAACCGATAGCAACAAAACTCTTCGTTATATTGGCTCCTACACTACGGGCGCTGATGGTACGGTCGAAATTGAAACTCAGTACCTGACCAACGGAGGCCCATATGCACTTGTTGAAGTTGCACCGCCTGAAGGTTACAACAAACTTGAAAAGCCGGTTTATTTCTATTATTATAATGCCGATCCAAACGGTATAATACAGACCGTAACCACACTTATAGCGGTAGAAAACTACACCTACGGCTACTTGCTTCCCGAAACGGGCGGTATAGGAACATTACCTTTGGCAATTGTCGGTTTTGCCTTAATGGCATTCCCGATATTGTATAGCACGATTCGTCGAAAACGCGAAAGGAGGTTGAGATAATCTCCCGAAACTAAAAGACGGAGAATGCACAAACCCGGTAAAAATTGCAAATTCTAAAAAAGAAAGGAAGTAAATTTTTATGAAGAAATTATTTGCAGTTTTATTAGCACTCACACTCGTTCTCTCAATGGGAACAATCGCACTCGCAGCTGGTGACGGCTCAATCCAGATCAACAATGCTGTAAACGGTGAAACTTATGATGCATATCGTATTTTTGACCTTGAAAGCTACGATGCAAGCACCAACAGCTACTCCTACAAGCTCAGCGCAAAATGGGCTGGCTTTGACCAAGAAGCTGGCATTGAGAACTATTTTGTAATCAATGACCTTGGTTATGTTGAGTGGAAAGCAGCAGAAGAAGACGATTCAGATGATATCAAAGCATTCGTTGAACTCGCTTTTGATTTCGCTAAGAAGAATTCAATCGGTAGAGATGGTACAGCTATTGCAAACAGCAACACTGCAACCATCAGCAATCTGCCTCTTGGTTACTATCTTGTTGATACATCACTCGGTACTCTTTGTGCAATCACTACAACTAAGCCTGACGCAACTGTAGCAGACAAGAATGGTAAGCCTACAATCGAAAAGAAAATTGTTGAGGGCGAAGGCGAAGGCAAGACTCTTGTTGATGCAAACAACGTTGCTATCGGCGACACAGTTAACTATCAGGCTACTGTTACTGCAGGTAAGGGTACTGTAAATTATGTTATCCACGATACACTTTCAAGTGGTCTTGATTTAGTTACAGGCACTGGCAAGATCGTTGTAAAGAATACTACAGATAACTATACTCTTGTAGAAGGTACAGATTATGAACTTAAAGTACCCGGCACTTGCGGTTGCACATTTGAAATTGATTTAGCTCCTGCTTATGAAGAGGATAAACTCTCAGAAGGTGAAATAATCGTTGTAACATACTCAGCAACTCTTAATGAAAATGCAGTTATCGGTTCAACAGGTAACCCCAACGAAATTATCCTTAAATACGGTAACGCTCAGGAAACAACAAAGGATACTGTTATCACTTACACAACCAAACTTACAATTGATAAGGTTGATGCAGAAGGCAATGCTCTTGAAGGTGCAGGCTTTACTCTTTACAAAGGTGAAGCAATAGAAGCAAACAAGATCGGTACTGAAATTAAGGGTGAAGATATCACAACATTCGTATGGACAGGTCTTGAAGAAGGTACATACACACTTGTGGAAACAACTGTTCCCTCAGGTTACAACAAGGCTGCTGATATCACATTCACAATTGAATGTGCAGAACCTACTGAAGTAAAATCAGCATCAGATAAAGCAGTATGGTCAACAAGTAGCGACAAGATTGATACAGATGGCAGTGAATTTACAGGCACTGTAGAAAACAAGACAGGCACACTTCTTCCTGAAACAGGTGGTATCGGTACAACTATCTTCTATGTAGTTGGTGGTCTTCTTATGGCTGCAGCTTTCGTTCTTCTTGTATCAAAGAAGAGAATGGCTAACTTCGCTTGAAGGGATAAAGAATCAGAAGATTCAGATAGCGAAAGCTAACAGACGGTAACATAAATCCCTGCTGACTTAATGTCAGCAGGGTGATACCTATAAAATTCTGAACGTTGTTTCTGAAAAAATCAGTGATGACGTTGAGAATTTTAAACAAGCGGGAATGGATATGAACGAAAAGAAAAGTACTAAGAACAAAAGTAGCGGAAATATCTCAACTATTGCACTTGTTGCTATATTCTTTGTGGGGTTAAGCGTGTTGCTTTACCCGACAATAAGTGATTTCTGGAATGAAAAGAGACAGTCTCAGGCTATTATCAACTATGATGAGCTTATTGTTGATCTTGCCCCTGAGGATTACTCTGCTATTTTTGATAAAGCTGACAATTACAATAAAAAGATCAGAAATATGCAGTTTCCTTTTCTGAATTATAAGAATATTGAAGACGAGTATTATAGCACTCTTGATGTAAACGATGACGGTATGATGGGCTATATAACCATCGAAAAAATCAAGGTTCAGCTGCCAGTGTACCACGGCACAAGTGATAAGGTTCTCAACTCCGCTGTAGGTCATGTTGAGGGCTCCAGCTTACCTATCGGTGGCAAAAGTACACATGCTGTTTTGTCTGCTCATAGAGGTCTGCCTTCAGCGAAGCTCTTTACAAATTTGGATAAACTTGAAATCGGTGATGTTTTCACCATAAGAATTCTTGACAGAACAGTTACTTATCAGGTAGATCAGATTCTTATTGTACTTCCTCACGAAACTGAAAATCTTAATATTGTATCGGGCGAGGACTATTGTACTCTTGTTACCTGCACACCGTATGGTATAAATACTCACAGAATGTTGGTCAGAGGAACCAGAATAGAAAATATAGAACCTGACAGAGTTATAAATGTTATAACTGAGGCGTATCAGATTGACCCATTGCTGGTAACACCTGCGGTTGCGGCACCGATGCTCGGCTTGTTGCTTATTTTGCTTATTGTCAAGAGCAGAAAATCAAATAACAGAAAATCAAAGAAAAAAACTGATAAATAATCGATAAAAGGAGTGAATGCACGTGAAAAACAAAATATCCAAAAAAGTGATAAGTGTGATAATTATGGCGGTTATGTGCATCACTCTGTTTTCTTTCGGAGCTTCTGCAATCTCACTTGACACCAAGGGTAGTATTACACTCACAGTACTGGATAAAGAAACCAAAGCGCCAATAAGCGGTGCGGTTTTCAGAGTTTATTTAATCGCTTCTGCTTATGAAGATGATGACAGTGTTTTCTTTATGTACACAGACGAGTTTAAAGACAACGGTATGGATATGGGTGACTTTAAAGATGCTTATTTGCCTGTGCACCTGAGAGCTTATGCCGAGTCGAAAGCTCTCTCTTACACTGAAAAAATCACAGACAGCAAGGGTAGGGTAGTGTTTGACAATCTGTCTTGCGGTGGATATCTTGTGGTACCTGTCGGTGTAACTGACGGATATCTTAATCCCGCACCTTTTGTGGTTACTGTTCCTACGGTAGATGAATCTCAGGGTAAACTTATATATGATATCGATGCAAGCCCTAAAGTTGAGGCTGATAAAGAAGACTCTCACGAGAAGACATATATGAGTGTAAAAAAACAATGGCTCAGCACAGAAAAGACCCCCGACAGTATAACCGTTTCACTTATAAAAGATGGCGTGATTTACGACACTGTTGTTCTGAGTGCGGTGAATAACTGGTACCATAGATGGGAAAATCTCGATAAAAATCATTCCTGGAGTGTAGTTGAAGCCGATGTACCTGATGGCTATACGGTGTCTTATGTCACATCGCAGATGACGGTTGTTATCACCAATAAAGACGAGGACTATGAAGAGGAAACAACCACGAAGCCCGGTGAAACCACAACTAAAGATGACAGCACAACAGTTACTGACGGTACCACTGGCTCTGATGACACGACGACAACTGTCAGTACAACTTTTCCTGATGATGCAACAACCATTCCTGAGGATATAACGACTACAGTTGGTACAACGCATACCGATGACACAACAAAGCCTGTTGCTACCACAAAGCCTACGGGTACAACAGAAAGCACAACAAAACCCGAAGAACTGATAAAAACAGGTCAGCTTAACTGGCCGGTGCCGATTTTTACAATAGTGGGGTTGCTGCTTTTCAGTACAGGTTGGGCAATGCTGAATTTAGGTAAAAAAGAAGAGGAAATAGTATGAAGCGGAAAGTAGCTATTACTCTTATGTCGGTAGGAATTATTTTCATTTGTTTTGCTGTGGGATTGCTGTGTTACAACAATTATGAAAATAAAAAAGCTCAGGAAAGTTCTGATGCTCTGATGGAGTCCATCCGGTTGAATATTGCTGAAAATGAGCAGAAAGAGCAGATAATTGATCCGTTCGATGAAGAGATGACCACAAAAGAAATTGGTGGCTATAATTATATAGGTTATATTTCTATACCTGCTCTCAATGTTGATTTGCCGGTTATGTCCGAATGGGACTATGGCAGACTGAAGATAGCTCCTTGCAGATATTACGGTAGCACAAAGACTGATAATCTTGTTATTGCTGCCCACAACTATATTGTTCATTTCAAATATCTCAATCGCCTTAAGCCAGGGGATAAGGTTACGTTTACAGATATGGATGCTGTTGTACACAAATATAAGGTGGATCTTGTGGAGCAGCTTATGCCTACAGATGTTGACAAAGTCAAAGACAGCGGTGACGATCTTGTGCTTTATACCTGCACTTACGGTGGTGCCAAGAGAATAGTTGTAAGATGCAGTTATCTGAAAAAATAGTCTTAAATATGAAAGCACGATTTATTGATATAAGTTGTGCTTTTTTGTTTTACAATAACCACTAATTATAAATAAAATTATTGACTTGCAATAAAAACCGTGTTATAATAAGCCGAAAGAAACTCATAGGAGGTATATACCATGAAACGTATTAAGACAATGGAAACAAAAAATCTTTGCACTTCAGCTAAGAACGGCGGTTGCGGTGAATGCCAGACATCATGCCAGTCAGCATGCAAGACAAGCTGCGGTATCGCTAATCAGCAGTGCGAAAGCAACAAGAAATAATTATTGATTTTTGAGATGTGCCGCCGACCAAAACTCGGTGGCATTTTTCCGTAATGAAAGGTAGACTAAAAATGATACATTCCTATAAACTCGGTGGCCTGAATATCGTTCTCGATATTTGCTCAGGCTCAGTGCACGTTGTGGACGAAGTTGCCTATGATATAATCGGCCTTTACGAAAACGAAACCAAAGAAAATATAATCGCTCAGATGCTCAGCAAATATGCTGACAGAGACGATGTAACCAAAGAAGAGCTCGAGCTTTGCTTTGAAGATATTGAAGAGCTTAAAGTGCAGGGCAAGCTTTTTTCAGAAGACACCTTCGAGCCTATGGCAGGTGACCTTAAGAAAAAGAGTGCAGGTATTATAAAGGCTCTGTGTATGCATATTGCTCACACCTGTAACCTCAACTGCTCCTATTGCTTTGCAAGTCAGGGCAAGTATCACGGTGACAGAGCAATGATGAGCTTTGAGGTTGGTAAGCAGGCTTTTGATTTCCTTATTGCCAATTCAGGTACAAGAAGAAACCTTGAAGTTGACTTCTTTGGCGGTGAACCTCTGATGAATTTCGAGGTAGTAAAAGAGCTTGTAGCTTATGCAAGAAGCATCGAAAAGGATCACGGCAAAAATTTCCGTTTTACACTTACAACAAACGGAGTACTCATCGACGATGATGTTATCGACTTTGCGAATAAAGAGATGAGCAATGTTGTGCTTAGTCTTGACGGCAGAAAAGAGGTGCACGACCGCTTCCGTGTTGACTATAACGGTAAGGGTAGCTGGGAAAAGATTGTGCCAAAATTCCAGAAGCTTGTTGATGCACGTGAGGGCAAAAACTATTATATGAGAGGTACATTTACCCACCACAACCCTGACTTCCTTGAGGATATAAAAGAGATGCTTTCTCTCGGATTTAAGGAGCTTAGTATGGAGCCTGTTGTATGCGCGGCCGATGATCCATCCGCTCTTACAGATGAAGATATAGCTGTGGTTATGAAGCAGTATGAGGATCTTGCAGAGCTTATGCTCAAGAAGCATAAAGAGGGCGACGGCTTTACTTTCTATCATTATATGATTGACCTTAAGGGTGGTCCTTGTATATATAAGCGTATTTCAGGCTGCGGTTCAGGTACAGAGTATATGGCTGTTACTCCCTGGGGCGATCTTTATCCTTGTCATCAGTTTGTCGGTGAAGAAAAATACAAGCTCGGTGACGTATGGAACGGTGTTACAAATACAGAAATTCAGGATGAATTTGCTCAGTGTAACGTTTACACAAGAGAAGAATGCCGTAAATGTTGGGCAAGACTTTACTGCTCGGGCGGTTGCGCAGCAAACGCGTACCACGCAACAGGCAGTGTAAAAGGCATCTATGCAACAGGTTGTGAACTCTTTAAGAAGAGAATGGAATGTGCAATTATGTTGGAAGTTGCCAAAACATTAGGTGAATAAAATGAACACTCCACTCAGTGATTTTCTCGAAAAATATTCCAAAGAAAACAAGGTGCGCTTTCATATGCCGGGACATAAAGGCAAAAACCTTACCGGTAGTGAAAAGTTTGATCTTACGGAAGTTGATGGGGCAGATGTGCTTTATAGTGCAGACGGAGTCATAAAAGAGAGTATGGATAATGCGTCGACTCTGTTTGGTACAGTTAAAACTCTCTACAGTACTGAGGGGTCGTCGCTGTCAATCAGAGCGATGGTCTATCTTATAAAACTCTTTGCTGTCAGCAAAGGCAAAAAGCCTGAGATATTAGCTTTTCGTAATGCACATAAGACTTTCATCACAGCTTGTGCCGTTACAAACACAGAGATAGCCTGGCTTTACGGCAAAGGCAATAAGGGCATAACCAGCTGTGATATCTCTGTTGATGATGTCAGAGACTATCTGGATAAAAGGGATACACTTCCAACTGCTTTGTATGTGACTTCTCCTGATTATCTCGGCAATATGGCTGATATCAAGGCTCTCAGTGAGCTTTGCCGTGAAAAGGGCATAATCCTCGCAGTTGACAATGCCCACGGAGCATATCTAAACTTTCTGAAGGAAAATATGCACCCCATACACCTTGGGGCGGATATATGCTGTGACTCGGCACATAAGACTTTGCCTGTACTCACGGGGGGCGGATATCTGCATATAAGTGAAAACGCTCCTGCACTATTCAGAGAAAAAGCTGAATATGCACTTTCGCTTTTTGCATCTACGAGTCCGTCATATCTTATTATGCGCTCGCTTGATATGGCAAATGCTTTGCTCGCTACAAGCTATGCAGAAGATCTTGACTCTTTTATATGCAGAGTGCAGAATCTTAAAGAGAGTCTCAGAGATAAAGGTTACTCTTTTGTGGGCGATGAGCCGCTGAAGCTGACTTTTGAAAGTAAAAAATATGGCTATAAGGGTACAGAGCTTGCGGAGTATCTTCTGAACAAAAATATAGTCTGCGAGTTTTCGGATGAGGATTATACAGTAATTATGTTTACCCCCTCAAATACTGAAGATGAGCTGAGACAGCTGGAAGATGCACTTTCATCTTTGCAAAAGAGAGAAAAAATCACAGCAAGCCCTCCCGCGATAACATCTCCCGAAAGAGTCATAGCCTTGGGTGAATGCATTTATATGCCAACAGAAAAAATCAGCACTGAAAATGCTGTAGGCAGAATATGTGGTGCTGTAAATGTCAGCTGCCCTCCTGCTGTACCGATAGTTATTGCCGGTGAGAGAATCGGAGAAAAAGAAAAAGAGTTGCTGGATTATTACGGTGTCAGAGAAATCGAAGTTATAAGTGAATAATTTTTAGTGACAAAGCTCCTGTTCCGATGTAGGAACAGGAGTTTTTGTGCTTCGATAACCTCTGATTACAAAGCGACAAGTCTGTATACTACAAAAATCATAGTAATATCTACAAATATGTTAGCTATATTTTTCATAAAAACTTGAAAAGTACAGATAAATCAGATAAAATAGAATTACCATAATTTTTACAGGAGGATTTATTTATGAAAACATTCAAGAGAACAATTGCTCTGCTATTGACTGTTGCCATTGTTGTTTTATCTATGGCGGTACCTGTAGCGGCAGCATCTAAAGTTGACCCGTCAGAGGGCCCGATGCAAAAGCTTGAGGCTGTATTTTATCAGTTTGTAGACAAACTCATATATGCCTTGGGCAAAGCAATCAATACTTTTATGCCGGGATTATCTTTTGGCAAATACAGTGATTACACGGCCCCGGATACTTTCTATCCCGGAGAAACTGCCTTTGAGACTGAAGTTTCTTCTGATGCAGTATGGAGTGCCGGCTATGCCTATGGCTCATTACTCGAGGGACTCGATGTTCTGAATAAGGAATATCTTATGGCGGGCTCACTTCAGACTATAAAGGGTCAGTCTCCTACAGAAATACTCGACGATCAGGGCGTCAGCGTTTACGCAATATCTGACGGTGTCAGCGGTACAGTTGTTCAAGCGGTAATCGACGGCTTCGGCTTTGCAAGAGGTGATGTGCTTAAAATCAGACAGCGTCTTGCTGATTTCGCAAAAGAAAACAATATCATCAGTATTAATATTTCTGTTCTTCATCAGCACTCGCTTATTGATACTCTCGGTATGGGTGCACCTATAGTTCCTGCTATTATTGTAAACCCTGGTATGAGTGCTCTGGGTGTGGGCAGAGACAGCTTTGTCGGCGGTAAAAATCAGAAGTTTATGGAAAACCTCTATGAAGTTGTGACCGAAACTGTTGTTACTGCCGTGGAAGATATGCAAGAGGGAACTCTTTACTATGGTAGCGCTGATGTCAGTGACCTTATGTATGATAAACGTAAACCTATAGTTTTCGACGGTGAAATCCACAGATTCCGTTTTGATCCTGCAGATGAAGCATCAGATGAAATCTGGATTTGCGAGGCAGGTATACACTGTACGGGCTTCAGCGGTTCCGCAACAGAAATCTCATCAGACTTCCCATACTATTTTAAGGAATATGTAAAAGAGACTACAGGCGCAGATGTGGTTTATGTTCAGGGCGCAGAGGTTGCTATTACAACTGAGCGTGATGGCATACATTATGAAAACACATCTAAAAACTCCAAGGTCAAGGCCTACGGTATCGAACTTGCTAAGAGAACAATGGCAATCGATAACGAAACAGCTCTCGATCCTGTGCTCAATGTAAAAGTAAAAGAGGTTGCAATTGAAGCTGATAATCAGATTCTTATTCTTGCTGTAAGAATGGGCCTTGTCGATTCCGTTGCTGTGAAAGATGGTTCAGAGTTTGTGCTTATAACCGAGCTTGGCTATATGGAATTAGGCAACAAAATCGGTGTGGTAATGGCTCCGGGTGAAATCGCTCCTGAAATTTTATGGGGCGGTGCAACTACAAAGGAAAACAGCTGGATAAATGAAAGCTGGGATTATGATACTTGGGAAAACATCTCAAAGGCAGATAAGCTTATTTGCTTTGGTCTTTGCAACGATCAGGCTGGCTATATTCTTCCTGACAATGACATTCGTGCTATGCTGACAGAAAACGAAGAAATCAATGTTGCTTCCACAAAAGCAGGTTCAGCTCTTAGTGAGAGTTTTATGTCTCTTATCAGCGAAGTGAAGTAAAGGAGAATAACTATGAGCTTTTTATACAAATTACGTATTATTTTCATCTGGCCGCTTTTAGTTATTACGCTTCTCTCTACTCCCAAGCCTGTAAGTACAGAAACAGCACAGCTTGTCTCAAGTGAAACCTTTGTTTTTGATCAGGCTCTTATTATGGGGCAGGGTATAACCAGCGACGGTGAGTATTTTTATACAAGCGGTACTGTAACAGGTATCAACTCAACAGCTATAGCTAAGTTCCGTGTTGGCTCTATGGACTTTGTTGATTCAAACTTCAATCCTCTGCCAAAAGTCTGCACAGACAGAGACAATAACCATATAGGTGGCATCAGTTACTACAACGGTAAGATTTACGCTCCCGTTGAGGGCGGTGACGAGGTGTACGCGTGTATAGTTGTGTTTGATGCTGAAACTCTCGAGGCCACGGGGGAAGTTTATGACCTGCCGAACAATCTCTATCCCAGCGGTGTACCCTGGTGTGCAGTTGACCCCGAGACCGGTTACCTTTACGCATCTGTCTGGAAGAGTACAAAGGTGATACATATTTATGACACTAACGATTCAATGAAGCACATCGGTGATATCAACCTCAAAACTCCCATCAGTCATATTCAGGGAGCGGAATTTTTAGATGGCACTCTCTACATGTCACAGGATACCCGCAACAAAGGCTCAATCAGAGATATTCTCAAAGTTGACTTTGAAACAGGTGAAGTTTCAGTTGTTGCTGAAAGAGATATTGTCACCGAAGATTATGAAGCTGAAGGTATGACATTTACAAAAGGTGATGAGGGCGCAATTCTACACGTACTCGACTACAATAAATTAATCGGCATAAATGTCAACAGCTATAAGGCTGATTTTTAAGAAAAACTGAGAACATACCACCTGATTGGCAGGTGGTATGTTTTTGCCTTAAATATAAAAATCTGACATATTTTTTGTTTAATCTTTATATAATAAATTTCAGCTGCTTAAAGATAGGGTTATGATATCCTGTCGTGGTGTCAAGTCACAATTATGGTTGGTAAAACAAGGATTACAGTGAGGATGAATCTATGACATATAATGACAGTGTAATAAACAAAGGGAGGCATTACCTATGAAAAATTTAGATAAATTTTTATGCACATTACTCGTTATAATCACTTGCATTACCAGCATACCTTTGCAGGGCCTTTTGGGAGCGGGTATAGATTATGTAGGTGTTTTTACTGCAAGTGCTGCAACAAGCGACAGCGGTACCTGTGGCAAAAATGCAAAGTGGAAGTATGACGCAAGCACTAAAACTATCACCATTTACGGCAAGGGTGCTATGGACGATTACGATCCTTATAACGGTGCGACTCCACCCTATTATGACAGAGAAAAATATCTCATTAAGCACGTTGTTATTTCAGATGGTATCACAAGAATCGGCAGCTGGGCTTTTTCTTACGTTTATGAAGAGTCAGATATTGAGACAGTGAAAATTGCAGACAGTGTTACATCTGTAGGAGAGGGAGCATTTGCTGATTCAAAAATAAAAGAAATCACATTACCTAAGAAACTTAAAAAAATTGAAAAAAATGCATTCTTTAATTGCAAAAATCTCAAAAAGGTTATTGTACCCGACAGTGTTACAGTTTTAGAGATGAATGCTTTTGGTTATTGTGGTTCTCTTGAAGAACTTGTTATAGGTGATGGTGTAAAAGAAGTTAATTGTGTATTTGATGGTAGTGAAAAACTCAAGCAGATTACTCTGGGTAAAAGCGTCAGGAAATTCAATTTCGATGTTATGAATTGCGGAAATATGTGCGGTCCTATATTCGTTCATAAGGACAACAAGTATTACTCATCAGATAAAAATGGTGTTTTTTTCAATAAGAAAAAGACAAAATTGATCTTATACCCCAACAATATTAATCTTAAATCATATACTATCCCCAAAACAGTAACAACTATTGATGACTTCGCTTTTTATTCTGTAGAAAAACTTGAAGTAGTTAAAGCTCCAAGCGTAAAAAAGATTGGCGATTATGCTTTCGCCTATAGCAAGATAAAGGAAGTAGTTTTTGGCAACAAGCTTGAAACAATAGGCGAGGGTGCTTTCGAATATTGTAAAAAACTGAAAACAATTAATGTGCCTGCAGGTGTAATAAAAATCGGTACCGGAGCGCTCAACGACATAAGTAAAATAACAATCGATAAAAATAATAAAAAGTATCTCAGTGAAGATGGTGTGATTTTTAACAAAGATAAAACCACCCTTATAAGATACAACAAAACCAATAATACTGATACATATACAATTCCCGAAACTGTTACTAAAATATCAGACTATGCTTTCAGAGACAATGATTATCTTGTAAAAGTAAATTTCCCTGAAAATCTCAAAACAATCGGAAAAGAAGCTTTTTACGACTGCGATAAAATCAAAAGCGTATCACTTTCAAAAAACATCAGTACTATTGGCACAGATGCATTTCAGAGCTGCGACAGTCTTAAGAAACTTACGGTAGCCGAGGGTTCAACAGCGGTTATAGGTGAATGTGCATTCTCTTATAATGGACAGTTGAGCAGTATTTCTCTCTCAGGTGAAATCTATAAGATTGGCAGGGGTGCTTTTGATAATACAAAGTATGTAGATGATATGGAAAATAAAAAACAGTCTCAAGCTTACTATATTGGCAATGTGCTTTGTGGTGTTGTAGGTTTTCCGGAAACCATAAAAATAAAAGAGGGCACTACAGCCATCGCTGATCAGGCATTTGCATATAGTGAGGTTAAAACTGTTACTATACCCGAAAGTTTAAAATATATCGGCGAAAACGCTTTCGAGCTTACATATGAGCTTAATAAGATTACAGTTGACAAAAACAACAAGCACTTCCTTATGGAAAATTCGGCTTTATTTAATAAGGATAAAACACGTCTTATAAAGTTTACTTCAAAGAGCGCGAAGGAATATAAAGTTCCGAAAACAGTAAGAAATGTTGACTTATATGCATTCTGCTCAGGAAAAAAGCTTGAAAATATAGTCTTGGGCTCAAAGGTAAACAAAATAAACATTACAATGTTTATGGGTACAAAGATGTATGTTGATATGTTGGAATATACTTATGATGATATGAAAAACGGTGTTGTATACTACGGTAAAAACGCTATTGAATATATGGCGGACTTAGATTACAGTGGTATGATTATAATTAAAGACGGCACGGAATCAGTATCTATAAACGAATACACAGATACCTGCGTGGATGCGATGTATGTGCCCAAGAGTGTAAAATATATAGGGAATTTACCTACGGATGTTTATTATGAGGGGTCAAAGGAAGATTGGGAAAAAATAGAATTATGTGAGGATGTACACTATTATATTGATTATGTCAACATTCATTATAACTTCAAAAATGATGGCAAACATACACATGAATATTATATCTCTCTGGTTCCGCCACTGAAATGCTATACAAATGTGACATTGAAATATACTTGTCCTTGCGGATATAGTTACACCAAAAAAGGCAGTGTATTAGAAAGTCATATTTATTCAGAAAAACAGTATCTTGAAAAGGCAGCTACCTTAAAAAATGATGGTGTAAAATACGATATCTGCGAATCTTGCGGAAAAAAGTTTGATAAGAAGACCATTGCAAAAATTGATACGGTCAGACTTTCATACACAAACACCAAATACAACGGAAAGGTAAAGAAACCTGAAGTTGTTGTTGAAGACAGTGACGGATATCTTCTCTTCGAAGGCTATAACTACACAGTCAAGTACTCTGCCGGCAGAAAAGAAGTAGGCACATATTATGTTACAGTAACCTTTAAGGGTGATTATAGTGGCACAAAACAGCTCAAGTTTAACATTGTAGCCGCATAAGCCTTATATAAAAATGTACCTCTTAGTGAGGTGCATTTTTTATGTTTGAAATCTTATGTTTGCCGTTCATAAGAAATATCGACCGCTTATTACAAATGCTGTTGCAATCGCTGAGGAGGGAGTATATAATGCAATCAAGATATTTGGAAAGTATAAAAGCAATAAAAAAAGAAGGGCGGTTGATAATATGAGGGCGTTTCAGTACCCTGCCGTGTTATCGTGGTAAGGCGTTAAACTTCGGTATGGGAAAATTAATGGCAGTTTTACTTTTGAGTAAACTATTTCAAATTCTTTTTAATGAATTGTTAAAAGTTGGCAAAATAAATGTGTTTTTTGGTAATTTTTGTTGATTTTGTCAAATTGATATGCTATATTATACGCGTAAAATGGCGTAATCAAAACGCAAAGGAGATTTATTTATGAGTAGTATAAAAAAAGGGTTATCATTGTTATTAGCGATTATTATGATTTTTACAATGATGCCCACAACAATCTTTACGCTTGGTGCAAGTGAAGACTTGCCGGTTATGAAAGTGTTTAATGCTTCATCAGGAGGCGACTTTCATGCGGCAGCGTATTACAAAAATGTTTACTCTGTAACCTTTTTGGATTATATTGATAATGCTGCAATCGCTGAAGCAGATACAGTTGCATCATGGGATATCTCTGCTAATGGAGATGGCAGCGTAATGTCATGGGCTAAATTAAATGCCGATGCTACTGCTACTGCCGGTGCTAACAGATATGATGTTTTCATAGGCGGTGATGGTGGTGTTCAGGTTCATGAAAATACAACACATATGTTTTATGTTTTCTCAAGTCTTAAAGAAGTTAATGGCTTAGAAAATTTGGATACAAGTAAGGTCAAGAGTTTTACATATTGGTTTGGATTATGCTCTTCACTTGAGTCTCTTGACTTAGGTGCGCTTGATACTTCATCAGCAACATCATTCAAATATATGTTTACCGATTGTAAAAAACTCAACTATCTGGATGTATTAGGTTGGGATACCAGTAATGTTACTGATATGTCATATATGTTCTACAATTGTCAAGCTCTTTTAGAAGTTGATCTGAGTAGCTTTAACACAAAGAAAGTTACTAATATGAATTATATGTTTTATAATGCACACGTAATTTCTAAAATTTATGTAGGCGATGGTTGGGATATTAGCAACGTAACTAATGGTAGCAGTGCGTTCAACTGTTGTTATGCTCTTATGGGCGGTATAGATAAATATGATAACGGCAAAACCAATATTAGTTTTGCTACTGAATTTGTAAAACCTGAATCTGAAAAACCAAAAGCAAAAGAATATACTGTTACATATACATTTACAGGTGAAAATATACCTGAAAACGTAACACCTCCTACTGATGGAGTGTATGTAGAGGGTACGAATGTTACTGTTGAATTAACACCTTATGTAGATGGTTACATTTTCTCAGGTTGGACTTCAACAGATGCTGATATCACAAGTGGTTCATTTACTCTTAACAACGATGTAGTAATCACCGGTACATGGACCAAGCTCTATAAAGTTGAATATAAATACGATGATAGAGATGACAGATTTAAAACTCCCGAGGGTGCGCCAGAACTTCCTGCGGATGTATATTATAAAGCAGGTGACGAAGTAGATTTATTGGGTATACCCTATGTTGATCGTCATATCTTTATCGGTTGGTATACTGAAGATGCTGATATTTCACCGATCTTCACAATGCCTGCAAATGATGTTATAATTTACGGCTATTTCAAAATTCCTGTAGAGAGCATTGAAATTCTTGATACCCAGGATATTATCTTAAATGTTGATGACTCAACAAGAGTTAATGTATTTGTTAAACCTGAAGATGCAACCATAAAAGAGGTAGTTTATCATTCAAGTGATGAATCTGTTGTAAAGATTGATAAATACAATAATATCATTGCAGTAGGTGAGGGTACAGCAACAATTACTGTAAGTTCAGCTGATGACCCTGATAAGAAAGACACCATCGAAGTAACAGTTAAGAAGCCTGTAACAGAAATTACAGTTACTCCCGAAGAAATTATTATGAGAGAAGACGGAAGTAGCAAGATAACTGTTACAGTAAACGAAGATGCAACTAATAAAGAAGTAGTATTCGAATCTCAGGATGAAACAATTGTAAAAGTTGATGAATATGGTAATATCACTCCCGTTGGTCCCGGTACAACAACAATCACAGTTACATCGGTAGATAACCCAGACAAAAAGGTTGTTGTGACAGTAACCGTTAAAAATCCCGTAACTGAAATCAATGCCGAAGATATGAAACTTATCGTTGGTGAAGAAAAGCCTATCGGAGCTACAGTTAATGAAGATGCAACAAATAAAGAGCTCGCTTACGAGGTTGAAAATTCAGGCGTTGCAAAAGTTGATAGTGAAGGCAATGTTATCGCAGTAGGTGAAGGTACAACTACAGTTACAATTACCTCAAAGGATGACCCTACGATCAAAAAGATAATTACTGTTACAGTAATTAAAAAATATAAGGTAACTTATAAATATGATGGTTATGTTCCTGCAGGTGCTCCCGACCCCGAACAGTATGGATCTTCACACGAGGCTGGCGAAGAAAAAATTGAAGTCAAAGACACTCCTGTTGTTGCTGGTTATAAATTCTCGGGTTGGGAAACAAGTGATGCAACAGTTGTAAACGGCGAGTTCACAATGCCTGCAAACGACGTAGATTTTGTAGGTCGCTGGACAAAGATCAACTATTATGGCGTAACTTATAAATACACAGGTGATATTCCTGTAAATGCACCCAAGTATGACACAAAGACATACGAAGAGGGTACAAATGTAGTTGTTGAAACAACACCTTATGTTGAAGGCTACATTTTCTCAGGTTGGACATCAAACGATGCTGACATCATAAGTGGCAACTTCAATATCAAAAACGATGTAGTAATCGTAGGTAACTGGACAAAGATCAACTATTATGGCGTAACTTATAAATACACAGGTGATATTCCTGCAAATGCACCCGAGTATGACACAAAGACTTACGAAGAGGGTACAAATGTAGTTGTTGAAGAGGCTCCTTATGTAGAAGGCTATATCTTCGAAGGTTGGTCATCAGAAGATGCCGACATCACAAGTGGCAACTTCAATATCAAAAACGATGTAGTAATCGTAGGTAAATGGACAAAGCTCTACAATGTTACATATAAATACGAGGGAGATATTCCCGAAAATGCTCCTGCAGTACCTGACAAAGAAAGCTACAAATCTGGTGTTGGTGTTGACGTAAAGGCCGCTCCTACATTTGAGGGTTACACCTTCTCAGGCTGGACAACAGAAGATGCGGAAGTTGAAAATAACGGCTTTACAATGCCCGCAAAAGATGTAGTTATTAAAGGTTCATGGACAAAGATCAACTATTATGGTGTAACTTATAAATATACAGGCGACGTTCCCGCAACAGCACCCAAGTATGACACAAAGACATACGAAGAGGGTACAAATGTAGTTGTTGAAACAACACCTTATGTTGAAGGCTACATTTTCTCAGGTTGGTCATCAAACGATGCTGACATCACAAGTGGCAACTTCAATATCAAAAACGATGTAGTAATCGTAGGTAACTGGGAGAAGATTCCCGTTGTATACTATACCGTAACTTATAAATATAAGGGCGAAGTTCCCCAGGGTGTACCCGCAGTGCCCGAAACCAAAACATATGAGGCTGGTACAGAGGTTACTGTTGCAGCTTATCCCGCATCAACTCCCGGTAAAGCAATATTCTTAGGTTGGAGAAATGGCGGTGTGCCGGCTGAAGAAAACAGCAAGTTTGTAATTAATAGCAATGTTGAGTTTGTTGGCGAATGGCATATATTTGTTGATGAAGTTATAGCTCCTGAAAAAATTGAGATAGTTGTTGGTATGGAAACCAATATCGGCGCACATGTAACTGTTGGTGCAGTAAACCAGAAGCTCCACTATCGCTCAGACAACGAGTCAGTTGCTAAGGTTGATGCTGAGGGTAACATTACTGCCAATGGTACAGGTACAGCTAAGATTTACGTTACAGCTGATGCAAACTCTGATATTTATGCGGTTGTTCTTGTAACAGTAGTTGATGAACCTGAAACTGAGGGCGAACACTATATGGTATTCGGTAAGACCGAGAAAATCGGTTGGTATACCGTATCATTTGATGGTGGCGAAACCTGGCGAACTGTATTCGGTAACTCAAACCATGTGGTTAAACGCGGTTCAGAGGTTATCATCAAGGCTAATGATATAAAGGGTGATCCTTTCACCTTCTATATTAACGGTAAGGCTGTTCAGCCTGATGAAAACGGCTATGTAAGAGTAACTCTTGACGGTTTCGTGCTCGTTGGTGCTCTCGGCACCCCTGTTATTCCTCCCGACGGATATGAAGCACTCAACTGGTTCCAGCAGATTATTCAGGCAATCAGAGACTTCTTCGCTAAGATTGCAAGCTGGTTTAAAAAGTAAAAATTAACTTAACCCCGATTCTCATAATTGAGAATCGGGGTTATTTGTACAACAAAAAAGTCCACCCGATAAGGTGGACTTCATTTTGTATATCAGTCTTCGTATCTCTTTCTCATACCATAAGTAACATCCGGGAGGTTAGTGATGATACCATCAGCGCCCCAACGAAGCATATTGTCAATGAGGATGGGGCTGTCAACTGTCCAGGGGTTAACCTCAAGACCTGCAGCGTGAGCCTTTTTGATGTAGTTTTCATTGACAAAAAGGAACTGAGGATGAAGAGCATCGCAGCCGATACTCATGGCGAAATCGATAGGTCTCCAGGCCATAGTTGCTGTGATAAATCTGTTTGGAGCATAGAGGAAACCTGTCTTGCAGTTTTTGTCGATATCTTTCGCTTCAACAAGGAGCTTGGGGTCGAATGATGAGATGAGCAATCTGTCGAAAAGATCGTGTTCCTTTACGGCTCTGATAGTCTTTCTTACGATAGCTGTTCTTGTTTTAGGTGACTTGATTTCAATATTGAGCACCTTGATGTCAGTTTCAGCAACATAGTCAAGGAATTCGTCGAGTGTAGGTATCTGTGTACCTTGGAAATTCTTGCTGAAATATGAGCCGAAATCGTAGCTTTTAAGCTGTGAGAGTACCATATCTGAGATTTTACCGTTACCGCTTGAAGTCTCGTCTATGGTGTAGTTATGACAAAGTACGATAGTACCGTCTTTAGTGATGTGTACGTCGGTTTCGAAACCATCAGCGCCGAGTTCAGTAGCTTTTCTGAAAGCGGGCATTGTATTCTGAGGGGCATATTTGTTGGCGCCTCTGTGGCAAATGATATTGCTTCCTGCCATGTTCTTATTCCATCTCCTTTGATTAAACTAATCTATATAATTATATCACTGGTTTTTTTAAAAATCAACTGCTTTGGATTTTTTTAATGAAATTTAGTTTAGCAAAAAAAGACAGCCCCTGCAAGAGGAACTGTCTCAGAGCTTATCTCAAAAATTTTATGGTATCCACAGGCGGAAGTCCTAAACTGTCGAGAGTCTCGTAACCGCGTCTTATATGGTCTTCCTCAAGGTAATCTGAGGGAGCGTGGGCGTCAATGCCAACAATAGTTTTAGGCTTGAGCTCAGATGCAATCTGCCAGAAGTCAGGGTCAGGATAACCCGGTTTGCCGTCGGCTATGCCGTGCTTGATGCCCAGAAGATTATATTCAAGGGGTGTACCTGTTCTTATAGCGGTGTTAATAATATCTTCCGAAACTTTTTTGCAGTGCTCATCAAAGCCGTTGTAGCCTCTCATAAAAAGGTCGGGGTGAGCAACATAAGCCAGAAGTCCTGTCTCCATAGCTGCAACAACATCGTCACGATATTTGTATATGTCTTCAGGTGAATCGAGAAATCCGTTGTATACACCGCCCGGTTCGTCATCGGCAAAGTGGTGGCCCAATATGATGTAGTCGATTTCGTGCTCTTCTATGATGCTTTTAAGCCAAGGCATATACTTGCTGAAATATTCACACTCGAGTCCGAGCTTTATGCTGATTTTGTCTTTGTACTTCTCTCTGAGAGCCTTGATACTGTCGCAATAACCTTTGAGTTCACTTTCGGGCATACGCATATTAGAAACAAAGTCTGAGTCGAATTTCCAAGCTGTGTGGTCAGCGAAGCCTATCTCATCAAAGCCCGCCTCAATTGCAGCGAGGACATATTCTTCATCAGTGCCTTTGGCGTGAAAGCACCTGCTTGTATGTGTATGATAATTATATTTCATTATCCAATACCTCCCATAGCTGCGCCTGCAACGAAAACAAGAATACACAGACCGCAGAAAATATATTTACAAAGAGGATAAAACCAACTACCTATAGGCTTTGTTCTTGATTTGTTAACCTCTTTTTCGGTGAATTTTTTGCCGAGTACCCAGAAGAACATAATGCCTGCAAGACCTGCTCCGAGGGGGCAGATGTATATTGAAACTATGTCCATCCAGTCAGAGACTATACCCTGAATGAGCAGTGAAACGCCAAGGCCTACAACGCCGACTATAAGGCATGCGGGTACCCTGCCGAGTTTTAAACGTTCCTGCAAGGTTGCGATAGGAGTCTCATAAAGGTTAATGAGAGATGTAAGTCCTGCGAAGAAAACAGCCACAAAGAATACAATTGCGAAAACTGAGCCGCCGGGCATACCATTGAAAAGATGGGGCAGGAAAATAAACATAAGTCCCGGGCCACCCTGATCCAGCTGAGCACCCGTTGTAGCCATAGCAGGAATGATTACCAAACCTGCGAGTACAGCTGCTAATGTGTCAAAGAAAGCCACGTTTCTTGCTGAACGGGGGATGTCTTCTTTATCTGAAAGATATGAGCCGTAAATGAGAGTGCCGTTGCCGGCGATTGACAGAGAAAAGAATGCCTGACCGAGGGCATAAATCCAGGTTTTGATGTCAAGAAGCGCCGACATATCAACGCTAAAGATGTATTTATAGCCATCTTTTGCGCCTGGCTGAAAAGCAATATAGATGCCGAGTCCGAGAAATAGGAAGAAAAACAAAGGCATCATAATCTTGTTGGCTTTTTCAATGCCTGAGCCTACACCGAAAATGAGTATAGCAAAAGCGATAACCAAGGCAGCTATCTGCCATATGTTATTGCCGAAAGATGATGCCATAGTGCCGAAAGCACTTGCAAAACCATCAACATCATTTGGTGCCAGGGTGGTACCGGTGAAAGTTCCGAGCATAAATTTAAGTATCCAGCCCATAACAACAGTGTAGCCTATAGCAAGGGCAAGGGAGCCGAGAGCAGGAATTACACCTATGGCCTGACCGAGTTTCTTTTTACCTTTGGTTTCCATAGCATAGCCAAAAGCATCTATAGGGCCCGAACGGGTAGCTCTGCCGAAGCTCATTTCACCGACAACACCTGTCGAACCGATGAGAATTACAAAAATAAAGTAAGGGATGAGAAAAGCTCCGCCGCCGAAAAGTGAAACTCTAGTGGGGAAAAGCCAGATGTTACCCATACCTACAGCCGAACCGATACAAGCCATAATAAAGCCCCAACGACTGGCAAATGAATCACGTTTAGTAGTCATAAATTATTCACCTCCGGGTAAATATAGACAATCATATCACAAAATGACCTTTTAAGCAATTGTTTTTTATATGGATTATATTACAAAATTTCAGGAAATGCTAACAATGAATATAAGTGACTTTTTCTGCACATAGTGTTGCATTTTGTGGCGCAATAGTGTATAATGCATCGTGTGAGACTTAATGAGGAGGTACACTATGGAAAATAAACCCGACGGCAGAAGAGTCAGAATGACTAAAATGCTTCTGAAAAATGCGCTTATTGAAATAATGAAAACAAAATCAATACATTTTATCAGCATCAAAGAAATATGCGAAGAAGCTGATGTAAACAGAAGTACATTTTATCGCCACTACAACACACAATATGACCTTTATGATGAGATTATAGATGATATAGCTAAAGACATTGGTGTAATTTATAAAGACGATTTCGCTACTGTAGAGTTTCTTACAAAGGTGCTCGAATACATCGAAAGCAAAAGAGAGACCTTCCTTGTTATTCTCAGTGATAACGGTAAAGTGAGTCTCGGTGAGGCCTTCGTGCTTTTCACCGGCAGATTTATGGATCATAATAACACAAGTGAGCTTGTAAATTATGTTATGGGCTTTATTGCTGCAGGTTTCACAAGCACAGTGTGGACCTGGCTTAACAAAGAAAGCAGACGCCCTGCTTCAGACGTTGCAAGAGTTATACACAATCTGATGATGCATGGTATAGGCAGAGTTACAAGACTTTCAGGCATTATAAAGGAAATCAAAGAAGATAAAGAATAAATCAAAATGCAGAGTTACCTTTATGGTACTCTGCATTGATTTTTTATACACGCTCTAAAATTTTACGGCAATAGAAGGCCAGTATCAGAGCGACTATTGTGTTGACGATTGCCATGGCTACAAGGGCAAGACCGAGATAGAAAGGTAAAAATACCATTATTGCAGCGGCTGTGATTATACCCGGCATTGAGAAAATCATCACGAGTATAAAGTAAAATAAAACTGCGAGTTTCTTTTTGTCGGATTCTCTGAAAAGTCTTTGAAGCAGAAGATTGACAGCTATAAGCAACAAGGCAAAACTTATTCTGCCGATAACCATACCTGCTGTTTCGTCTATGCTGAGGTTACAGATAAAATAAAGGGGTACACAGCAAAGTATACTTTCGAGGATAGTTGTGGGAATCTCGCCCTTAACCATATAGAGGAGCTTTTTATAAGATGACTCAGGAATCATATAGATGTAAGGGTATGCAAGCTCTTTGGCCCATCGACCTGTAACAATGGTCATTGTCATCATATATATGCTCATACCAAAAATCGCAATCGGCTGACTTCTGAAAACAAAGGCAGATGCCACTGTGAAAGCTACCACCACAAGAGATGTTGTCGAGAGTATAAAGTTACGGCTTCGTCTGTTTTCGATTTTATGCTTTTCTGCAATAGCTGAAGCACCCTTGCCTTTATTCAGACCGATTTTGCCGGTCTTGATATTTTTGGGGGCGGTTTCAGAGGCTTTACCCTCTTTTCTCGATGCAATAGCTGAAAATGAGACCTCTGTACTTTTAAGGACGTCTTCATAATAGTCACTATTGATAAATTTAATTGCCAGCCTATAAATTACCCAGAAGGCTACGCAGTAGCCTATACCAAACAAAATGTGTTGTACACTGCCGTTAATTGCACCGCATACTGCAAGGGAAATGATACCACTGACAGGGAAAGATTTTGCCAATGTAGTCTGAGTCACAGCTATGATATTTTCAAGATTGAGGCCGCCGGCATTATAGGCAAGATATAAGGCGTAAGATACAAATGCAACGATTACAGCAGTATAGGCGGACTTGACAGCTTTGTGTTTTTTTTCATCGGCAGAGGTAAAGGAGTAAATTACCATGGCCGACATCTGCGACAGGAAAACCGTAACGCCATAGCCGATGAGGATATAAATCAGAGTCTCGAAGCCTACACCGTAAGTTGCACAGACAGTGCCTGACTGGAAGAGTATGAAAAACCCCAGCATAAGTGAACGACCAAGCTGCTGCACAAGACCGAAAGATAAAACAGTGTTTTGCTTGAGAGGAGAGGTAAATATCAGGTTTACGTCCTGCATAGTGAACATGGAAGCGCCGTTATGGAAGCCGTTTTTGCTTATGAGCACAAAAATCAGACTGTAAAGACCGAAGACCATGGCATAAAGCTCGGTGATATCACGGGTGTAGTGGGTGCCCGTATGTGAACTTGCTGTGAAAGCCGAGCCTGCCATTACAGCTATAAGGAGGATGGCAGGTATAAGTTTAGAGGGGGTGCGGATATACTCGAGTATACCGTTTTTTATTTTTTTGAGTGTAAGATAAATCAGAGCCTTCAATTCTTATCACCGCTTTCGGTTATATTGAAAAACAGCTCTTCAAGGCTTTCAGCTGAGTCATTTATGCTCTTGGTAGCCTTTAGTTTTCCGCCCACCATAATGTAAGCTCTGTCCCAGTAGTTTTCGACGCTGTCGAGCATATGGGTACTGATGAGGACACTGCAACCCTGATTTTTAAGCTCCACAAACATATCCTTAAGCTGTTTTATGGCGTGAGGGTCAAGACCCATCATAGGCTCGTCAAAGATTATAACTTTAGGCTTGTGTACAAGGGCACAGCAAATGGAAAGCTTCTGCTGCATACCCTTGGAAAGCTCTTTGCCGAGCTTGTCTTTTTTATCATACAGTTCAAACCGTCTGAGAAGCTCATCACCGTAAGTCTCATCGAGAGGCATATTATAAGCTCTGAGCATAAACTGCAGATGTTCACCTATAGTCAGCATATCATAAACTGCCGGCATTTCGGGAATATAACCCAGAAGTTTTTTCGCTTCCTTTGATTTGTTCTTAAGACCGTCAACAGTGATTTCGCCCTCAAAGCGCAAAAGCCCCGTAATGCACTTGATGATAGTTGACTTACCAGCACCGTTAGGGCCGATAAGAACAGCAATTTCACCTGAGTTGATATCAAAGCTGATGTTATCGTTGGCCAGTACTTTGCCGTATTTTTTTGAAACTGCATTTACTTTTAACATAAGTTTACTCCTTGAGATAAAACGATGAATATATTCTAACACAAAATTCTGAAATTTAATAGACCAAAACGCTAAAAGTAAAAAATTTATATGAAACAAAGATATTGAAAAATGTGGTAAAGTGTGTTATCATTAATAAGAATATAAAATAATAACTCATTAAAGACAAGGAGAAAAGAAAATGAGAGTAATTATAAAAGACAACCCCATCGAAATTTCACACGAGGCTGCAGAGCTTATTGTAAAGCAGATTAACAAAGATCACGGCAGTGTGCTTGGTTTTGCTACAGGTGCATCACCCGTTGAAACATACAAGAGAATTATCGAAAAATATGAAGCAGGCGAGGTAAGCCTCAAATATATCACAACCTTCAATCTTGACGAGTATGTAGGTCTGTCTCAGGATAACGTAAACAGCTATTACTACTTTATGCAGGATAACCTTTTCGGCAAGACTGATGTTGATAAAAACAGAATCAACTTCCTTTCAGGTGAAGCTGAAGACCTTGAAGCAGAGTGCAAGAGATACTACAACCGTATAAAAGAGTGTGGTGGTATCGATATCCAGCTTCTCGGTATCGGTACAAACGGTCATATCGGTTTTAACGAGCCCGGTGATAAATTTGCAGATATTCCCTTTGCTGTAAAGCTTACTCAAAGCACCATCGACTCAAACAAAAAATACTTTGAAGCTGTGGGTGATACAATGCCAGAGTATGCTCTTACTATGGGTATCGGTGACATTATGCGCAGCAGAAAGATTATCCTTATTGCTACAGGCGAAAGCAAGGCCAAGGCTGTCAAAGAACTTGTAGAGGGCGAAGTTTCAACCTCATGTCCTGCAACAATACTTCAGATGCACGCTGACGTAACTATCTTCCTTGATAAGGCGGCTGCATCACTTTTAGGTGAGAAAAAATGAGTTTAGGCGTAGCTGAAAAGCTTAAAGTCAGCCCCAAGATAAAAAGTGCCGTAGTAAACGAAGATAAGCACATTACCCTCAAATGGTCAAAGGTACCTCTTGCTGAAAAGTATGCGGTCAAGAGAGCTACTCAGGCCGATGGCGAATTTGAGCATCTTGTATGGGTGAAAAAGTGCGAGTTTACCGACGAGACAGCCGAAGAAAACACCACCTATTGGTATAAGATAACAGCCTGGAAAAAGCTTGAGGGCAAAAAGACTTCTACCAAAACGAGCGGTGTCAAGGCGGTTGTTATCTCGGATATACAAGCTCCCAGCGGAATTTCTGTCAGATCTGCAGGTAAAAAGGTTGCTGTAGAACTTAAGTGGAAAAATGCCGATGGTACAGACGGATGCATCATCGGCAGAAGAAATGACTTCTTTTCACAGATTATCCCTGTTGCCAAGGTTACGGGCGAAAGTTTCACCGATGAAGGTATAGTCAGCGGTCAGGTGTACCACTACTCACTGCAGTGCTTTAAAAAAGGTCAGGAGAGAGAGCTTCACGGTAACTTCAGCCGTGAGTTTAACTGTATACACTTAGACAGCGGCAGGGTACTCGAAGCAAAAACATCTCTCGGCAGAAAGGTTACTCTTTCCCTCAGACTTGTTGCAGGTGCTGACGGATATATCATCGAAAGAAGCGAAAGCAAAGACGGTGAATATGTTCAGGTGGGCAAAACCAAAGACGGTTTTGAGCTGAGTTTTATTGACAAGGCTCCGAAAGCTCTCAGACGTTACTACTATCGTTGCAAAGCTTTCAAAACTGTAGGTGATGAGTTTTTTGAGAGTGCTGCAAGTCCTGTTAAGACTGTAAAGGTCAGATTATAAGGGCTACGCACATAAAATTGCAAATAATTATTGACTTATTGTCAGTAATCGTTTAGAATGTTAATATAAGGAAATTATTCAGGAGGTAATATAATATGAACGAAAATACAAATGTTGAACAGACCACTCAGGGCGCATCATCATTCATCGAACTGTTTTTAATGTTCTGGAGTGAGATTGTTGCTTTATTCAAATACATCTTCGGTGATGTATTCCTTGGTATAGACCCCTAAAATAAAATCTGAGGCTGCGTTTGCAGCCTTATTTTTTTGCTCAAATCCATTGAAAGACGCACAGAAATATAGTATAATATAAGTTAATTATTTATTTGTTTTTGATGAAAGGAGCCCCTATGAAAAACGCATCATATGATTGGCTGAAACTTGATAATGCGGCTAAGATATTTCCGGGTCAGAATTCACGCACCTGGTCAAATATTTTCCGTATCGGTGCACAGCTTAAAAGTGATATAGATCCGCAGGTGCTTACGGTGGCTCTGAAAAATACTCTCGTTAGAATACCAAGTTTCAACGTGAGAATAAGACGAGGTCTTTTCTGGTATTATTTTGAGCAAAATCCAAATGAACCTCAGGTTTTACCCGATATAAAAAATCCCTGTTATCGCATAAAGTTCAAAGAAAACAATGGCTTTTTATTCCGTGTCTTTTATACGAAAGACAGAATAAATGTTGATGTTTATCACGCCTTATGTGACGGCTACGGTGCAGCGGTATTCCTTTCAACTCTTGTTACTGAGTACCTGAGACTCAAAGGTGAGAAAGTCGATTACAACAAGTTTGCTCTCGATGTAACAGAAGCACCAAAAGCAAGTGAGCTCGAAGACTCCTACAGCCGTTATGCAGACTCAAAAGTGCCCTACGACAGAAAAGATAAGTGGGTTTACCACGCAAGAGGCACTAAGATGCCTATGCATATGACTAACTTTACTTTAGGTGTTATGTCTTTTAAAGAACTTCATGCTATAGCCAAAGGTTACGGAGTAACAGTTACGGAATTTCTTGCAGCCCTGCTTATGGATATTCATTACAGAAAACAGCTCAGGGAAAACAAAAAACAGCGTGAAATCTGCGTACAGATACCCGTAAACCTCAGAAAAGCTTTTCCTAGTGAGACTCTTCGAAACTTCGTGCTTTGTCTGAGAGTCAAGATGGATCCCAACTTAGGCGAGTACACCTTTGAAGAAATTGTCAGAAGTGTATCTTTACAGCTGAAACTTGCCAATGACCCCAAGCTCATCAACTCCCTTATGACTCAGAATATGAAGCTTGAGAGAAACCCTGTTACAAAGCATCTGCCACTTGTAATCAAAGATTTAGGTGTAGCTGTAGGCTTTATGATTACAGCAGAGCAGACAACTTCAACTCTTATTTCGAATTTAGGACCTATCAAACTTCCTGAAAGCGTCGAAAAGCATATCGAAAAACTCTATCTTTTCACAGGCGCAGGTTTAGTCAACGCAGCAAGATGCGGTGTGGCAAGTATGGGCGATAAGCTGGTCTTTACTTTCTCGAACTGTTATAAAGAAAGTGATATTGAAAGAGAATTCTATACCCGCCTTGTAAAGATGGGTGTACACGTCAAAATTGAAAGCAACAGAGACTAAGGAGGAAACTTATGTCATATTGTGTTAATTGCGGAGTCGAGCTTGACGACAGCGCAAAAAAATGTGTTCTTTGCGGCACTCAGGTTATAAACCCTGCCAAGGCCGATGTCAAAGAGGAAACAGTAACAACTCCCTTTTCAGAGAATGTATATATACCAAAGACCGTAAAAGCGAGATTTGTTGCGAGTCTTATATCTCTTATAATGCTGGTGCCTAATATGGCGTGCCTGCTTGTCAATCTTTTGCTGGTACCCGGAAACTTCTGGTCGGCACATATTATTTCTACAAGTCTGCTTATATGGGTAATATTTGTTTTGCCTCTTTTTAAAAAGGGCAGAAAGACTTACTTTATGTGGGCGTTTGACACGGTTGCAGTTGGTGGATACACATTTTTGCTGATGAACGCTTTAAATATTCTTCAGTGGTACCCTACATGTGCTTTGCCGTTAATCTTACTCGTTTCGGCTATGGTGCTGTTTTACATCATATGGGTACGCAAAAATAAACGCTCGGGCATACTTAAAGCTCTTGCTATATGCGCTGAGGTGGCTCTCACATTTCTTTTTGGTGGTATAGTTCTGTCTGTGAGTGCGTCAGTCAAATATGCTTTCGAAATCGGACTTATAGTTTTTGCTTGTATCGTGGCAGTTGTCGGCTTCCTTGCTTACTGCTATAAGAGTGAGAGTATGAGAAAATGGCTTTCAAAGAAACTTTACGCATGAGGAACAAGGCTTGGATAAATATCAGATACTAAAAGAATACTTCGGCTATGATGACTTCCGGCAGGGTCAGCTTAAAGCAATCGACTCTATCCTTTCAGGAACAGACACCATGGCCATAATGCCTACGGGTGGCGGTAAAAGCATATGCTTTCAGGTGCCGGCTATGATGTTCAAGGGTATAACAATTGTTATTTCCCCTCTGATTTCACTGATGAATGATCAGGTAAGAGCCTTGAGTCAATGCGGTATCAATGCAGCATATCTCAACACCTCTCTTGATGAGAGAGTCATCGCCAAAGTTATTGATGAGGCCGCCGAAGGCAAATATAAAATAATATACGTAGCTCCCGAAAGATTGCTGACAAGAAGTTTTATGAACCTTTGCAACAAAGTGGAAGTGTCTTTCATAGCTATAGACGAGGCACACTGTGTTTCTCAGTGGGGACAGGACTTCCGACCCGGATATCTCGATATAAAAGAGTTTATCGCCTCATTTAAAAAGCGCCCCGTAGTGGCGGCTTTCACGGCTACGGCAACGAGCATAGTCAAGCAGGATATATGCAATCTGTTGGGACTCATAAGCCCCGAAGAAATTGCTACGGGCTTTGACAGAGAAAACCTCTATTTTGAGGTGGTTAAAACCAAGGACAAACTCACTGCTCTCAAACGATATCTTGACCTTTACTCAGGCACAAGCGGTATAGTTTATTGCAGCACAAGAAAGAGTGTAGACGAGCTTTACAGAGAGCTTGACAGTGATAATCTTTCTGTCACAAGATATCATGCAGGGCTGTCAAAGAATGAGAGAATCAACAATCAGAATGCGTTCATATGTGACGAGAAACAGATAATCGTTGCCACCAATGCTTTCGGTATGGGTATCGATAAATCTAACGTTTCATTTGTAATACACTACAATATGCCCGGTGATATAGAGAGCTATTATCAGGAAGCGGGCAGAGCAGGCAGAGACGGTAGTGATGCCAACTGTGTACTTCTCTTCTCATCATCGGATATAATTTTGCAAAAGTGGTTTATCAATAATGCAGAGGAAAATCCTCTTCTGAGTGAAAAACAGCACAAAGAGCTCAAAAAGCTCCGCATGGAAAAGCTGCAGCAGATGGTGGATTACTGCAAGGCAGATGTCTGCCTGAGAAATCACATACTCAGATACTTTGGTGAAAACCCCACTCAGAGATGCGGAAGTTGCTCATTCTGTACAGGTAATACTTCAAGCAGTGATGTAACAATTCAGGCTCAGAAGATATTCTCTTGCATCAGACGAGTCAAAGAAAGTGAGCCCTCTCAGGTTATTATCGATATACTCAAGGGTAAGGATACATCGTACATAACAGAAAAAGCCTACAATGAGCTGAGTGTTTTCGGCATAATGAATGACAGTGCCGAGTCGCAGATAGAGCTTTATATAGAGTATTTCATCAAAAGACAGCTTATCAGCCGTGATGATGACGGTAACCTCAGCCTTCAGCACAGCGGTAAAGAGGTGCTCTTCAAGGGCAAGAGAATCCGCAAGCTTATTGAGGGCAAGAAAAACAAAGAAACTCAGCCGTCAGGTCTTGATCTCAGACTTCTCAGCGAGCTGAAGATAATCAGAAAAAATCTTGCAACAAAAAGCGGTATGCCTGCATTTGTTATCTTCACAGACAAGACCCTGGAAACTATGGCAAGGCTCAAACCAAAGGACGAAAAAGAGTTGTTGCTTATACCCGGTGTCGGACAGAAAAAGGCCGAAAAATACGGAAAACTTTTTCTTCATCACATTAATAAACAGTAATTTTTATTGTAAAAAGATCTGTATAGTGATATAATTAAACATTATCAAATTTTTAAGGAAAGGATTGATTTTATGAGCCGTAAACAGTGGTATGTTCTGCCCTCGGACAGAGATATGGCCGAAGATATTACAGAACAATATGATATTGAACCTTTCCTTGCGCATCTTCTTGTATCAAGAGGTATCATCGATGACAGCGAGCTTGAAGATTTCTGTTTTGATAGCGGTGAGCTTCTCGACCCATATGAGCTCAAAGATATGGACAAGGCCGTAAAGCGTATAAATGAAGCTCTCGCAAAAGATGAAAAAATTGCAATTTACGGTGACTATGATGCTGACGGTGTAACCGCCACTGCTTTGCTGTATCTTTATTTCAAGTCTCTGGGAAAAGAGGTTGTAACTTATATTCCTGACAGAAACTCAGAGGGTTATGGTCTTAATATGAATGCTGTAAGATCCTTATGCGAAATGGGCGTACAGCTCATCATCACCGTTGACAACGGTATTTCAGCTCACAAAGAGGCCGAGTACATCAGAGAGCTTGGTATGGATTTAGTCATAACTGACCATCATAAAGCCACAGCGGTGTTGCCTGAAGCGGTAGCCGTAGTCAATCCTCACAGATTAGATTGCCCGAGTACCTATAAAGAGTACTGCGGAGTTGGTGTAGCTTTCAAGCTTATAAGCGCCCTTAGTGAAGAAGACGGTGAAACCATACTCAGAAGATACGGTGATATTATCACTCTCGGTACCATTGGTGACGTTATGCCCTTGATCGGTGAAAACCGCAGAATAGTCAAGATGGGTCTTGAACTTATAAATCAGGGCAGTAACCCCGGCATAAGAGCTCTCAGGGAAATCGGCGGAATGAAAGATAAATCTCTCAGCAGCACAGGGGTAGCTTTCTCTATTGTGCCGCGTATCAATGCTATAGGCCGAATGTCTCATGCTCAGAAGGCACTCGGTGTACTTATAAGCGCTGACAGTGAAACAGCTCAGCAAAGGGCAAAGGAAATAGATTACGCAAACTCTGAAAGACAGGAGAAAGAACGCGAAATCTTAGCTGAGGTGCAGCGACAGATAGACGCAGAGCCTGAAATCTTAAACGAGAGAGTACTCGTTTTCAGCGGTAAAAACTGGCACGGCGGTGTAATAGGTATCGTTGCTGCAAGACTTGTAAATAAATATGGTAAGCCTTGTTTCGTCATTACTGATGACGGTGAAAATGCCAAAGGCTCAGCGAGAAGTATAGAGGGCTTTTCACTTTATGACGCAGTCTCATCAGCTTCGGAATATCTTGAGCATTGGGGCGGTCATGTGTTGGCGGCAGGCTTCGGAATGAAAAGCGAAAACACAGAAAATTTCAGAAGGGCTATTCTCGATTATGCTAAGAACACAGAGATGCCTTTCGCTCAGAATATAATAGATTGCCGTCTCAGAGCATCTGCAGTCGATGCAGATATACTTCCCCTCATTGACTCGCTTGAGCCATTCGGGGCAGGTAATCCTCAGCCTGTATTCGGACTTTACGGTATGAATATAGTCAATGTGCAGTCCATAGGCGGCGGTAAGCATATGAGAGTCACCGTAAGAAAGGGCGAGTCTACCCTTACGGCTGTGTACTTTGGTGTAACGCCCGACAGATTCCTCTATAAACCCGGTGATGTTGTTGACCTTGCTGTCAGACTTGAAAGAAACGAGTTTATGTCTCAGGTAAAAGTCGGCATCTATGTCAAAGATATCAGACTTTCGGGTACAGATGACCTGAGATATCTCAAGAGTGTACGCCTTTATGAAAAAATGAAACGCAGAGAAATTCTCACCAAAAAGCAGTGGGAATACCTTCATATAACAAGGCAGGAAATTGCCGAGGTATATAAATTTATCAAAAAATGCGGTGGCTGGTACGGGGACACTGACCTTTTATGTTATCGCTTAGGCGACGACGGAGCAGGGGCTTGTAAGATACTCACAGCCATAGATATACTCACTGAACTGGGTATATTCATAAAAGAGAGAGACGGTATCAGCTGCAACGATACGGGACTTAAGGTCAATCTCGAAAATTCAGCTCTGATGACTTATGTCAACTCAATGAGCGAAAGGGGAGAGGGTAATGAATGACTATCAGGAACAATTTATAAAACTTAAGGAAAAGCTCAGCGAGACATTCACAAAAGAAGATATCGAAAAAATCGAAAAAGCTTTCAGTATTGCTGACGAAGCTCACAAAGAGCAGAAGCGCCGCAGTGGCGAGCCTTATATAATACACCCTCTTGCAGTAGCAGTAATATTAGCGGATATGGGTATGGATACAGACTCCATATGTGCTGCACTCTTACACGATGTAGTTGAGGATACACCCACCACAGCCAAAGAAATAAGAGATGTTTTCGGTGAAGATGTTGAGCTTCTTGTTGAGGGTGTAACCAAGCTCGGTCAGATTCCCTTTGCGGCCAGTAAGGAAGAAGAACAGAGCGAAAACATCAGAAAGATGTTCCTTGCTATGTCAAGAGACATAAGAGTTATCATCATCAAACTCGCCGACAGAGTTCACAATATGCGTACCCTCAGATTTATGCCTGAGGAAAAACAACGGTACAAGGCAAGAGAGACCCTTGAGATTTATGCTCCCTTGGCTCACAGACTTGGTATCAGAGCCTTTAAAGAAGAACTCGAGGATCTGGCAATCAGCTTCCTTGACCCTGTAGCTTATGAAGAAATCGGCAAGACTCTTTCAGAGCAGGTTGAGTCAAGACAATCATTCCTGGACAACATAAAAGAGGAAATCTATAACCGAGTCAAGCAGGAAGTGCCTAATGTACACTTAGCAGGCCGAATCAAGAGTGTACACGGTATCTATCGTAAGACATATATGCAAAACAGAACAATCGATGAGATCTATGATATATATGCAGTCAGACTCATAGTTGACTCAGTTTATGAGTGCTATTGCTGTCTTGGTGTCATCCATGATATGTTCAATCCCTTACCGGGTCGATTCAAAGACTATATCTCCACTCCCAAGCCAAATATGTATCAGTCACTTCATACCACAGTTATCGGCAAAGCAGGTATACCCTTCGAAGTGCAGATAAGAACTTGGGAGATGCATCATACTGCTGAGTACGGTATCGCGGCTCACTGGAAGTATAAGCTTGGTATGAGCGGCAAGGTCAAGTTTGAAGAGAGACTGTCATGGATAAGACAGCTTCTTGAAAATCAGCAGGACTCAGACGATGTTGAAGATATCGTAAAGACTATCAAAACTGATTTTGTACCCGACGAGGTATTTGCATTTACTCCTAAGGGTGATGTTATCTCACTGCCTATGGGTTCTTGTATCATCGACTTTGCCTATGCTATTCACTCAGCTGTCGGCAACAAGATGATAGGTGCCAAGGTTGACGGCAGAATAACTACCCTTGACCACAAGATAAACAATGGCGAAATTATCGAAATTCTCACCAAAAACGGCAAGGGACCCAGCCGAGACTGGATAAAAATTGCCAAGACAACTCAGGCGAGAAGCAAGATAAAGAGCTGGTTCAAGAAAGAAAAACGCGAAGAGAACATCGCTGAGGGTAAGGCTGAAATCGAAAGAGAGTTCAGCAGAAACCGTATCAACTTACCTGAAAAGCAGATGATGGAATTTTTAGTTAAGATAGCCGAGAGACAGCACTGCAGCAGTGTTGATGAGCTTTTCGCGGCTATAGGTTACGGCGGTATAAGTCTTACAAAGATTATTCCGCGTATAAAGGATGATTATCTGAAGATAGTCAAAGAGACTCAGCCTGAGATAGTTGAAGTCGAGCAAGGCAAGCCTCCGGTTAAGAGAGTCAAGAGTGCTGACGGCATTATCGTTGAGGGCATCGACAACTGTCTTATTAAGTTTTCACGTTGTTGCGACCCCTTACCCGGTGACGAAATTATCGGCTTTATCACAAGAGGTCACGGTGTATCTATACATACCAGAAAGTGCTCCAATGTGCCGAGAGATGTGACACAGGCGGCAGAGCCTGAGAGATGGATTAACGCCTATTGGGATAATAAGGTACAAAACAGCTACCGTGTTACACTTGCTATTACTTGCATGAACAGAGTAGGTATGTTGGCTGACACGTCGGCAGTTATCGCAAATATGCACGTTATGATACATTCAATCTTTACCAAAGACGGTTCAGACGGCAGATGCACTGTATATATGACTATCACGGTCAACGGAGCAGAGCACCTCAAGAGTGTATGCGAAAGACTTAAGAAGGTTAAGGGTGTATTGTCGACAGAGCGTTCAGGCTTGTAAGTAACAACGCGTTTTTGGTTACTTTTTCCGCGTCAGGAAAAAGTAACGCCCCGCGGCGAGCGACATAATAAAAGTACGCGACGAAGTAGTTACGAGGTGGTGAGCAACTGACCGCCAAGTAAAATGCTACCAATATCAAAGCTAGTGGTCGGCTAGTGGACGAAAAAACCTAGGTTTTATAAGGGCTTAAGGCATATTTACCACTAACCACTAATATTTTATAAACTTTTTAATTTTA
>JAZTWC010000067.1:0-2040 GCA_045635665.1 Acutalibacteraceae bacterium | reverse complement strand
ACGGTGTACTCAGCCTGACATATTATATCTACGGCAAAGAAATTAAAGGCAGCTATACCTATGAAATCAGCGGTAACAGCCTTAAGATGAGAAACATCAAGGATAATAATCTTTCAACCTATATCAAACAGTGAGGAATTATAATGACACAGCAGGAAAAAGTATATAAGGCTCTCGATGACCTTGGAATTGAATATAAAGTTATACACCATCAGGAAGTTCACACAATTGAAGAAATGGATGCGCTCGGCATCTTTACCGACGGTGAGCTGTGCAAAAATCTCTTTCTTCGCAATGCCAACGGCAAGACGCATTATGTTGTATCAATGATGAAAGACAAGCATCCTGATATTCAGAATGATATAAGAAGTCAGCTTGGTTGTTCAAGACTCAGCTTCGGCTCAGATGAAAGACTTATGAAGCATCTCGGCCTTATGCCAGGTGCGGTTTCACCTTTCGGAATACTCAATGACGATGATGCTGATGTAATCCTTGTTTTTGACAGCGAGCTTAGAAATCTTGATATTCCTGTAGGTTTCCACCCTAATGATAACACTGCTTTTGTATGGCTTAAGTTCAGTGATTTGCTTAAGTTTATAAAGTCTAGGGGAAATGATGTCTATTACATCAATATTTAACATTATGTTGTTGCAATCAAAGAGCAATTCGTATATAATAGCTCACAGATTATTTGAACGGAGATACAAACAATGAAAATAAATTTTGTAATCCCTTGCCTTTTAGGTCTCGAAAAGCTTATAGCTGACGAAATGAAAGAGCTTGGTGCAGAGAACGTAGTTTCAGAAAACGGCAGAGTACTCTTCAGCGGTGACGAAAACCTCCTTGCAAGAGCTAACATCTGCTCACGTTATGCTGAAAGAATTCAGATTCTCGTGGGTACATTCAAAGCTATGACCTTTGAAGAGCTCTTCCAGGGTACCAAGGCACTTCCTTGGGAGCAGTGGATCGGTGCATACGATGCTTTCCCCGTAAAGGGCTATTCCCTCAACTCTGCACTTTTCAGTGTCAGTGACTGTCAGTCGATTATTAAAAAGGCTGTTGTTGAAAGACTTAAGAGTAAGTATAATATTTCCTGGTTTGAAGAGACAGGTCCGCTCTATCAGATTCAGTTCTCAATTATGAAAAATCAGGTAAGCTTACTTATAGATACATCAGGTTACGGTCTTCACAAGAGAGGTTACCGTCTTGAGGCAGGTGGAGCTCCTATCAAAGAGACTCTCGCAGCTTCACTTTGCAACCTTTCAAGACTCAGACCTTACCATACACTTTACGATCCTATGTGCGGTTCAGGTACAATCCTTATAGAGGGTGCTATGATGGTTAACAATATAGCTCCCGGTGTCAACAGACACTTTACCGCTGAAAGATGGCAGAATATCCCTGAAAGCATCTGGAACGAAGAGAGAGACAGAGCAAGAAGCCTCGCACTCACAGACTCTCAGTTTGTATGCTACGGCTCTGATATTGACTCAAGATGTCTCGAACTCGCTATGGCTAATGCCAAGAGGGCAGGGGTGGACAAGTACATCACATTTGAAAAGAAAGATGTACGCGATTTTGCACCCAAGAGTGAAAAGGGCACAGTTATCTGTAACCCGCCTTACGGTGAGAGACTCCTCGACCTTAAAGAAGCTGAAGAGCTTTATAAAACTCTCGGAAAACGCTTTAAGCAAGAGCGTGGCTGGGCGTACAATATTATCTGCCCGTCAGAAGATTTCGAGGTCTTCTTTGGCAGAAAAGCCGATAAACGCCGTAAGCTCTATAACGGTATGATCAAGTGTCAGCTTTATATGTATTTCAAATAATTATAGACACACTGTTGAAGGTATCTTCGGATACCTTCTTTTTTTGATGTTTTGTTAATTTTTGCTAAATAGTTGACACTTTTCCTAATATAGTATAAAATGGTATTTGTATAATAGCATTTTTATGTCAAAGGAGAGAAACCAATGATTTATATCAATAAAGATAATGTCTTCCACCTTACTACAGATAAGACAAGTTATGTTTTCAAAGCTC
>JAZTWC010000066.1:0-2583 GCA_045635665.1 Acutalibacteraceae bacterium | reverse complement strand
CAGTTACCTGTCCTTCAGGTGCTATGGACCTTCAGGGCTTCTCAAACAGACAGATTATTGCGGAGGTGGATGCTATATGTCGATGAACACAGAATTCAAACCCAAAATAGTTGCATTCTGCTGCAACTGGTGCTCATATGCCGGTGCTGACCTTGCAGGCAGCAGCCGTCTGGCATACCCCGCTGACGTAAAAATCATCCGTGTACCCTGCTCATGCCGAGTAAACCCCATGTTTATTCTCAGAGCTTTTGAAAGAGGTGCAGACGGTGTTATCATCTGCGGTTGCCATCCCGGTGACTGTCACTACAGCACAGGTAACTACTATGCAAGACGTCGTATGACTCTTCTCTTCTCAATGCTCGATTATATGGGTATCGAAAGAGGCAGAACACGTGTTGAATGGGTAAGTGCTGCTGAGGGCGTTAAGTTCTCCACAACTATGAATGACTTCGTTGACACTATCCGTAAGATGGGTCCTAACGTAAGATTGGGGGATTTAAGATGCAAGAACTGATTAAACGTATGACAGAGCTTCTCGAAAGCGGAGAAGTACAGCGCGTTGTTGGTTGGAAAAAGGGCGACCTTGGTTACAATCCTGAACCCGCATACTTTGAAACAGCAGAAGCACTCAAAGATTTCGTATATGACGGTTTCTGTGGTGCAAACCTTTCAAAATATATGATTAAGGCTTGCGAACTTGAAGGCAAGACACTTGTACTCCTCAAGCCCTGCGATACTTACAGCTTCAACCAGCTCGTCAAAGAGCATAGAATCTCAAAGGATAAGATTTATGTTATCGGTGTTGGCTGTAAGGGTAAGCTTGATATCGAAAAGATCAAGGCTATGGGTATCAAGGGTATCACTGCTATCTCAGGTGTAGAAATCACTGACGATTGCGATACCATTAATATAGAAACCGTTTACGGCAACAAAACTGTTGCTTATAAAGATGCTATGCTTGAAAGATGTCACGTCTGCAAAGGCAAGGAACACAAGATTTCAGATGAAATCTTCTTTGAAAGTGCAGAAACAGATGATGGCGACAGATTTGCAGGCGTAGATTATATCGAGAGCCTTTCACCTGAAGAGAAGTTCGAATTCTTCAAGAAAGAGCTCAGCAAGTGTATCAGATGTAACGCTTGCAGAAACGTATGCCCCGCTTGCTCATGCCGTAAGTGCGTATTTGACAGCACAAAATTTGATGCTGACCGTAAGGCAAACGTTGACCCATTTGAAGAGAGTATGTTCCACATCATCCGTGCATTCCACGTAGCAGGCAGATGTACTGACTGTGGCGAATGCAGCCGTGTATGTCCTCAGGGCATTCCTCTTCACCTGTTCAACAGAAAGTTCATCAAGGATATCAACGAATTCTATGGTGAATATCAGGCAGGTGCAGAAGTTGATGAGCGTTCACCTCTTACAAACTTCACATTTGACGATCTTGAACCCGGCGAAAGGAGATAAGCTATGAAAAAGTTAAGCAAAGGCAACCTTCTTGACCTTGTTGCACTTATGGCTGAAAATCAGCAGGTTTATCTTCCCGTTAAGGCTAATGGTGAAACAAACTACGCTAGATACACTGCCGGTGCAGAGGTTGACATTGATACTCTCAAAACAGTAAAGAGCGCTAAGGAAGTTTTCTTCCCTCAGAGCGAAACTCTCTATACTGTTGTAACAGAGGATAAAAAGTACAAGATTACTCAGCAGGAGCTTCAGAGTGAAGAGTTCGTTCTCTTCGGCGTAAGACCCTGTGATGTCAAGGGCATCGAAGTTCTTGACAGAGTATTCCTTACAGATCCCGTTGATACTTTCTACAAAGCAAGAAGAGATCACGGTGTTATCGTATCATTCGCTTGCAGCGAACCCGAAGAGAGCTGCTTCTGTAAGGTGTTCGGTATTGATTGTGCTGAGCCCAATGCAGACGTTGCTTGTTGGGTAAAGGACGGCGAAATCTTCTGGAAAGCTCTCACAGCTAAGGGTGAGGCTCTCACTGAAAAGTGCGCTTCAGTTTTTGCTGACGCTGATGAAACAGCAGTTGATACTCTCAAGAGCGATATCAGAAATATCGTAGAAAAGCTTCCCTATATGAACCTTTCACTCGAGGGTTGGAATGGCGAAGTTACAGACGAAAAGTTCAGTTCCGAAATCTGGGATACACTTTACAAGCCTTGTCTTGCTTGCGGTACATGTACTTTCGTGTGCCCCACATGTCAGTGCTATGACATCAAGGATTATAAGACAAGTAATGGCATTCAGAAGTACCGTTGTTGGGACTCCTGTATGTATTCAGACTTTACAATGATGGCTCACGGTAACAACAGAACAACTCAGCTTCAGCGTTACCGCCAGAGATTTATGCACAAGCTGGTTTACTTCCCCAAGAATAATGACGGTATGTATTCCTGCGTAGGTTGCGGCAGATGTGTTGACAAGTGCCCCGCATCCACAAATATTGTAAAGGTTATCAAAGCTTTTATGAATGAGGAGGCAGGAAAATAATGTGCGATTGTAATTGTCATAAGGACTATACCTTAGACACACTTGTGCCTATGATTGGTGTAGTTACTGATATCCGTCAGG